>MGKI01000014.1 GCA_001795615.1 Candidatus Yanofskybacteria bacterium RIFCSPLOWO2_01_FULL_42_49 | reverse complement strand
TTTTTATAAGGTTTATTCTCTGGGTAACGACTGGATGAGCGGACTGAAGGCGATAATGATACTCAAGGTAATCGTCCTTCTCGCAACCTACTTCTTGCTTTTTCTTACGGTCAGAAAGCGGAATATTATTGCAGTTGCTTTTGCTTTTCTCGTATCTATTTTTGTTTTTGCGGCTAGAACCGAGCCGAGGCCGGAAATATTCAGCTATTTAATTTTTGCGGCGTATTTGCTAATAATTTATCGAGCCAAAAAATTAACAACATTGCAAGTCGGGAGCCAACGACAACGACTTGCGATGTCACGATTCTGGCTTTTGCCGATTTTGCAGTTGTTTTGGGTAAACATGCACATCTACTTTATCATAGGCCCAATAGTTTTTTTATTCTTTTTAATTGACAAAGCCGTAAATTCGAAATTCAAAAACTATGATTTTATTCGAAATTCGAAATTCGAAATTCTAATTTTTGTCTTGGTTATTCTTGCCAATCTAATTAATCCGAACTTTATTGCCGGTGCAATATATCCTTTGAAAGTTCTTGGAAGTTACGGTTACAATGTCGTCGAAAACAGCTCGTTATTCTTTCTGGCAAAATATTTCGGCCGCTGGGCGCCGCAAGACAAACTGTTTTTGATATCACTTTTTGTTGTAGCGGGTAGTTTTGTCGTGAGTTTTTGGAAAGCAAAAAAACCGGTTAAATTAACGACTCCGCAAGGCGTGCCCGACTTGCGGAGTCAATTAAAGACAAGAATATTTGACTTACTGCTTATTACAATGACGGCTGTTTTGTCTTTTAAGATGCAAAGGAATATTCCATTGTTTGCTCTGAGCGTTTGGCCGGTTGTGGCGAATAATTTAGTGGGAATTACGAATTACGAATTACGAATTACGAATTTTGTAAAAAAATGGTTGTGTGTTTGCATTATTATTCTTTTGACGATAAGTATTTATTTTGTCGTAAGTGGCAGGTTTTATAATTATATCAATTCACCAAAAATTTTTGGTTTGAGTATCTCAAGCGCGGCGCAGGATGGAACAGATTTCATAAAGGCGAATGATATCAGGGGTCCGGTATTCAATAATTTTGACATCGGAAGTTATTTAATCTGGCAATTATATCCCGCACCAAGCTGTTCCGCTACAGAGATTCTAGGGCGGCTAAAGCACGCCCCTCCGAGCGACCGCCATTCAGAAAAAGGGCGGGCTTGGTGCGGGACAGGTCCGGAGCATAAAGTTTTTGTTGATGGCAGACCCGAGGCGTACCCCGTTGAATTTTTTGAAAAAATTTACAAGCCGATGCAAAGAGACGAAAGGGTTTGGAAAGAAATGTCCCAAAAATACGGCATAAATTACATATTTTTTTCTCATACCGATATGACGGAATGGAGTCAAGAATTTTTAACTAGAATGACTAAAGATTCTGAATGGTCGATGATTTTTTTGAACGATGCAATAGTTATTTTTGTGAAAAATAACACGACAAACCAAGCAATTATTGGTAAATATAAAATTACCGATCACAATATAGAACAACGAATTTCTTTTGTCTTAGATCGGTTAAGTAAAAAAGATGGTAATGCCTTCATTGATTTAGGCAATGTCCTTTACCGTTTTCGCTATTTGTCTAGTGCGGCTAAGACTTATGAGGCATTGATAAAAAACCAGCCGGATAATCCATATGGCTATCAGGGTGCCGGTTACGCTTATGCTTCAATGAACGACCCAGCAACACAGCAGAAAGCCGCCGACAACTTAAAGAAAGCGATAGATCTCGGCTTTAAGACATTTAATAACTATTTTACGCTGGGAGTAATTTACGCCAACCTGGGCGAATTTTTCACGGCTGAAGAAAATATCCGAAAAGCTCTCGAAATTAATCCTGACAGCCAAAATGCCAAGCAGGCGCTGGAAGTGATACAAAACAAGTTAAAATTAAAAATGTAAATATCAAAATGCAAAATGACAATGTAAAATTTAAAATTATCAAAACCTCCATTTTGGCCTCATTGCTTTTATTGGTATTTTTAATTCCGTTTTTAAGTACGCAAAATTTCAGTCCGGCTTATGACGAAATAACCCATTTGCCGAGCGGTTTCTCATATCTGAAGACGGGAGAATTAAAGCTGAATCCCGAGCACCCTCCGCTCGTTAAAATGCTGGCCGCCGCCCCTCTTTTGTTCTTGAACTTGAAATTCGATCCCGTTAGAACTAACGGATCTCAAGGGGATCCTACTTCTAACGGGACAAGTCCCAATGCCTCTAATTTAGATGGACCGAAAACAGACGAATGGCAGTTCGGCCGCGATTTCTTATTCAATAACGGCGTAGACAGAGTTATCTTCTGGGGCAGGATACCGATAATTCTTTTGTCGGTGTTGTTGGGCTGGTATGTTTTCAAGTGGGGCAAAGAACTTTTTAGCTATAAGGCCGGCATTATCGGTCTATTTATCTATGCCCTTATGCCCAACATAATTGCCCATGCGCAATTTGTTACGATGGACTTGGGCGTTACCGCCTTTTCTTTCATTGCCATGTATCATTTATGGAAGTTCACACATCAGCCGACCAGAAAGAATGTCATATTGAGCGGTCTGACTTTAGGATTGGCTCTGGGTTCCAAGTTTTCTGCTGTTTTGCTGTTGCCGATATCTTTGATCTTGCTCGCGATTTACATACAAAAAAATTGTTTAAGGTCAAACTGGCTGGCTAAGATATCAGCTTTGTTAAAAATTATTATGCCGATGTGGGGACTGGCCTTTTTGGTCATCTGGTGCCTTTACTTATTTCCCAAAGATCTCTTGTTTTACTGGCATGGGATGGGAACGGTTTATGCCAATAAAAATCCGAACCACTTTTACTATTTGAACGGCGACTTTGGTCGTAGTGGTTGGTGGTATTACTTTTTGTGGGCGTTTATCATAAAGACCCCGGTGCCATTCTTGGCGGTTCTCGGCTGGGCGCTGTTCCGCTATAAAAAACTGACTTTAGGTTTTTTAAACAGTGCCTTTATCTTTTTACCGGTAATTTTGTTTCTATGGATAACAAGCTGGAAGGCCCACAATATCGGTGTCAGATATATTCTGCCCGTATATCCATTCTTAATTTTATTTGTCGGCGGATGGCTTAGTCGAATTGTGAATCAAGAATTAGGAATTATGAAGAAAGGATTTAAAGCCCTAATTCATAATTCATACTTCGTAATTCTATTATTTTTGTTCAGTTGGTACACCGTTTTTTCGCTTACCGTCTATCCGGATTACCTCGCCTATTTTAATGAGTTAGTCGGCGGTTCAAATAACGGCTATAAACATCTTGACGACTCAAATATTGAATGGGGGCATGACTTTAAACGGCTTAAAAAATATCAAGATAAATATCCCGAACTTAAGGTCTTCCTTTGGGTTGAAAAGGATGCTGACAGGTCTTATGGAATAAAAAATATCTTGCCGCTGGACTTCAAAGGCGATTGGCTTGAACCCAAGGGTAGGTATGCCGTCAGTACCCATGTTCTCATAAGAACCAGGCTTGCCAGCCAGGTCTACGGCAATGAAATATTAAATTGGATGGATAATTATAAACCTGTTGATCGGATAGGCCAGTCCTTCTTCATTTATGAATTTCCATAAAACCACTTTCCTGGGTTTTGGGTTGAATTTTCACTGATTTTCGGATATTCTTTGGTTTATGAATAAAAAAATCAGCCTTTTTGTTTTATCGGTTATTGTCGTTGGTGTCTATCTATTTTTTACTGGTTTTGGCTTGGTCAAAAAATTTGTTGGTTATAACATGCCGGAATTTAAGGAGCCCGAGGCGGTTTTGGTGGATGGCGGGGAGCTATCATTTTTAGATATTCCAGAGGGATTTGAGATTTCTATTGTCGCAAAGGACTTGGATAATCCTCGGGTTATATTGTTTGACCCAAAAGGCAGGATGCTGATAAGTGAAACAAAAGCTGGCAGGGTCAGTATTTTAGAAGGGCCTGAATTTGAAACAAGGCGTGTGCTGATAGAGGGTTTAAGGTCTCCTCATGGATTAGATTTTTTTCCTTCGACAAGCTCAGGACAAGTATCTTCGGCACAAACAACTTATCTATATATTGCCGAGACGCATCAGGTGGCAAGATATCCATACGACGTTAATACTGGAAAAATAACTAATAAAGTCGGACAAAACATTGTTACCATTCCTGCTGACGGCAGACATTTTACCCGCACGATAGCCTTTGACTCCAATACCCGCAACGTCGATTTAATTGGCGAAAAAGTGTTTAAGGGACTGTACGATAAAGATAAATTATATATATCTGTTGGCTCTTCCTGCGACGTTTGCATGGAGGATAGTTGGAAGCGGGCGGCAATTTTGGAATCGGATCCAGATGGAACAGTTACCGCCGAGTTTGCCGGCGGACTGAGAAATTCCGTTTTCTTTGCTTTTCATCCGGAGACAGGTGAAATGTGGGCGACGGAAATGGGCAGAGATAATTTGGGAGATGATCTGCCACCCGATGAAATAAATATCATTAAACCGGCTGGACCGGAACAAAAATTTGGTGCGAGGCGTTTCGGCTGGCCGTTTTGCTACGGGAACAAAGTTAAAGACGAGACATTCAAGCTGGAGAAAATAGAGAGGATAGATATTCCGACCGATTGCGGTGATACGGATGCGCCGGTTATTGAAATTCTAGCTCATTCTGCGCCGTTGGGGCTGGCATTTATTCCGACTAATTTGGACTGGCCGAAAGAATGGGAGGGAGATCTTTTGGTAGCATTTCATGGTTCTTGGAACAGGAGCGAGCCGACTGGATATAAAATAGTCAGGTTTAAAGTTGATAAGAACGGTAAAGTATCCGAGGCATCTGATTTTATAACCGGTTGGATTTCAGAGAACAAAAAAAATGTTTATGGCCGGCCGGTTGACTTGAAATTTGGTTCGGACAGAGCGCTCTACATATCCGACGACGCGGCGGGGGTTATTTATAAACTTGAGCCAAGATAATTAAAATTTTAAGGGGATTCTAATGAAATTTTCAACTTTAAATTTTAAATTTTCAAACAAAAACTTAGGGTTGATTACGTTGCTCATTGTTATTGGCTTTGGTATTTATGCCTTCAACCTCAATAACCCACTTTTTTGGGATGATACTGATTGGATAGTCAATAACCCGTTCGTCCATTCTTTTTCTTCAGAAAACATCAAAAATTGGTTTACTCAAAACATACTCGCTGGCATTGGGCTAAGCAGCAACTATTATCGGCCGTTTCTTCTTTTTACTTTTGCGTTCAATTATGTCGTTTCTGGAACAGCTCCGTTAGGTTACCACTTGGTGAGCAACGGTCTCCATATTTTAAATGCGGTATTGATATTTCTCATCTTATTTAGGGTTTTCCAGAACAGATTTATTGCTTTTTGGTCATCTCTGCTGTGGCTTGTCCACCCACTTCAGACAGAAGCCGTAACCTACATCTCTGGCAGGGGCGACCCGCTTAATGTTTTTTTCATGCTTCTGGTTCTCTATCTGTGGATAATCGACTTCGCAAGTCGTTTATCCACAGGTGTTGATAAACGACTTGCGAAGTCGTTATGGCCGGTGTCGCTGGTTTTGCTGATCCTCGCTCTCTTAAGTCGGGAAACAGCGATAATATTTCCACTTCTTTTTATGGTCTTTTATATTTCATTTATTGCCAGAGGAACGTTTCTGAAGTCGTTAAAACAGGCCTTTATGAAAGCTCTGCCGTATTTTGGTATTGTTTTTGTTTACGGAATTTTGCGGCTCACTATTCTCAATTTTGAAAATACACTCAATTTTTATTCAGAAGCCAACCCATATACCGAAAGTTTGCTGACCAGAATGTACACATTTTTGAATGTTCTCTGGACCTATGTCGGGCTTATGATTGTTCCATTGGGCCAGCATATGGAAAGAAGCGTTACCGCCTATACTTATTTTTGGAATCTACCAGTAGTATCATCGTTTGCAGTATTGCTGGTCATTTTATGGTTGTTAAGACATCTATATAAAAAAGAAAAAATTCTAAGTTCCAAACGAAATTGGAAATTGCCTGCTTACCGGCAAGGCAGGGAAGTTGAAGATTTGAAATTACCGAAAATCTCTGATTTTCGGGCGTGGTTCTTCGGTGTTGGTTGGTTTTTTGTGAACTTAAGCATGACTTCGGGAGTTACGCCGATCAATGCCCAGCTTTATGAGCATTGGTTGTATCTGGCATTGCTTGGGCCTGTAGTTTTGTCTATCTATCATTTAAATTTATTGATCCAAAATCATTCAAAAATAACCAAAACCGCAGTTATGTTACTTATGTTACTATTGGTGATTTTTGCTTTATTTTTTTCGACCCTCTCTATTAAAAGGAACATTATTTGGGGAGATCCAATAAGATTTTTTGAAGACATTCTAAAATACGAACCTGATGGCGCAAGAATTAATAATAACTTAGGCAATCTTTATTATAATAAGGACGACATAGAAAAAGCCGAAGGATATTATTGGAAAGCTGTAAGCATTGAAGATAATTTTCCGCAGCCACATTTTAATCTCGGTAGTATTCTGCAGGAGAGGGGAGATATAAGGGGGGCTATTGTGGAATTCGAAAAGGCGCTGGAAATTGATCATAATTTCCCTTATGCATATCAAAATTTGTCGGTTATATATGCCGGTCAAGGTGACCTAATAAATGCCACAAATGTTTTAGAAAAGCTCAAGACGCTAACTCCCCATAATCCGCGGATATACTATAATTTAGCTCTAGTATATTTAGAAAGAAAAGATAATGAGTCTGCGCGTCAAAACCTTCAAGAGGGTCTGAAATATGGTCAGTTTGATCCGGAGACAGAAAAATTAATGGAAGAATTAATTCAGCGTCTGCAATAAATTATAAAGTTATCCACAATTTTGCTATTGCGCCGTTTCGGTACTCTCTTATAATAGAAAGTAGTTGTTGATATCCAACATACGAATCTTTTGCCATGTTTTAGTGGAAAAGGGTTAGTATATTGGAAAATAAAAAAGTAAAAATGAATAAATCTCAACGAGTTTTGAGGTCGATTGTTTCTATGACTACAGTATTTGTGGTCTTTTCTTTTGTTTTTGTCTTCGTTCTAGGCGCAAATGCAGCCAGCACGATAGGAACCAACATGAGTACGACAGGTACCTTAACCGTAACTCCTGCTACTAATTCTGCTACATCTGTCCAGTTTCAAAATGCTGCCAGCACTACTTATTTTTTTGCTAACAGTACAAACTCTAGAATAGGTGTTGGGGGTGCGCCTCAGACAGTTTTTGAAGTTCAGGGTACGGCTTCAGCATCATATTTAATGACTGCAAATTCATTGCAAGTAGCCGGAGTGGCTTCTGTGGCTTATTCAAGGTTTGGAACTGGTACGACTGGCTACTCGAGCGATGTTGACGCTACTAACGATTTGCTTATAACTGGCGCTTTAGAAGTAGACGGCAATGCTTTCTTTGACGGCAAAGTTGGTGTTAAGGGCGCTCCATTTGCTCCTCTTGAGATCCAAGGTACAGCTTCGGCCTCGTACTTCTTTACCACAGGAACCCTTCAAGCAGGAGGTACATTTGGTTCTGCTACCGCTTCCGTTGCTTACTCAAGGTTTGGAATTGGTACCACGGGTACTCCCGGAGAAATAGATGCCGCAAATGACCTTCTTATAACAGGATCTTTAGAGGTTGACGGTAAGGCCTCTGTGGCTGGTAATTTCCAGACATCGGGTAGATTTATCGCTGATACGGCCGCTTCCCATTCGATGGTTGGGGACATGATATTAACCAGTGCTCTTACTGTCGGCTCTACTACTGCTTCTGCTGCCGGCGGTACGGGTTATACTGCGCAGTTTGTTGGTCCTGGTACGGGTACGGCTAGTTTTTACTTCGGCGGCGGGAATACTGCGACTCTAGGCACTTGTTTTCAATTGAAATCTTCAACAGGAGCATGGATATATATGCGCTTTAATCAAGGTTCTACCACGCCGACCCTCAGTACTGTTCGATGCCATTAATTAATTGAAACATAGTCCATGCCTAAGATTAAGTATGTTCCAATTGTCACTGTCGGTTTGGTTGTAGTCGGATTTGTTGTCGGTGTTATTGGATCATCTTTTCTAACCAATTGGTTAAAGTATGACAGTTACGATAGAAGTAAATTTATTGATTCGGATACATACCAAGCAGTGTTCTTAACAAATGACCAGATATACTTTGGACGCTTGAAGAATATCAGTTCAGATTATTTGATCTTATCCGATGTTTATTATGTTAAGATAAATGAAAGTGGCGCTGGCCAACTTGTTAAGCTTGGCGTAGGCGAGCCTCATGGCCCTAAGGACGAAATGATAGTAAACCAAGATCAAGTTCTATTTTGGGAAAATATGAGGCTTGACTCTCAAGTTGTCAAAACGATTCAGAGTATTCAGCAACAAAAATAAAAATAATCTAATCACCACAAATGAAATTATTAAAAACTAACTTTTTTCTGCCGTTACTCGTTATTGTTTTAATGGCAGGACTGCTATTGGTCGGAGTAAACAAAACCAATGCTACAACCGCCACTTCTACTGGAGACACAACTGTTGCTCTTGATGTGGGAAACATGACGATAGTAGACGGTTCCGTGGTAAATTCGATAATAACTACCAATACCACCATAACCATTGAGATTACCTCTGGTCAGACATTTAAGCTTCGATCGTCTGATAGGAAATTGTTGACCAATGACAGCGCTTTTGAATACGAATGTTTCAGCGATAAGTCGGAATTGACGATAGCTCCTAGTTCTACAAAAACGGTAATAATAACACCCAGCTCGAATGCTTGCGGTACCGCAGGAAATAGTGGTGGTGGAGGTGGTGGTGGAGGCGGAACGACCACAACTACAACCACGACCACGACTACGGCAACTCCAACTCCGACTCCAACTCCGACAGTGAGTCCGGCGGTTTCAGTGACGCCGACCCCGACTGTGTCGCCCACATCTGTTTCAACAAGCAAGCCAACCCCGGCCTCACAAGGGTTCGTCAGCTTGGCGGCCGTAAGCTTAAAAGACGGTGATGTCATTAGTGCCGCCGGTTCAAGTGACCCCGATGTTTATATAGTTAACCCGCATGGTTATAAAAGGTTATTCTTAAATCCTGCGATATTTGGATTCTATGGCCATCTTGGCGGATTTTCCAAGATTAAAAGCGCTACATCTACGACGAGGGATGTGTTCGTAACCTCTGGTCTTTTCAGAAATTGCGAAACTAATGATGTAAAAGTTTATGGTGTGGAAACCACCGGCGAAGATACAGGGAAACTTCACTGGGTTAACACTACCGGAGCGCAAGCTGTTGCCGACGATCCCAATTTCTTTAAAAAGGTTTTCTGTATAAATACTAAAGAGTTTAATTGGTACCCAAAGGGATCTGATTATACTTCCGTAAATCAAATACCCGATTATACAAGAAAAGCTACCTCATCTTCTGGAACTGCATCTTCTGGAACTACCGTATCAACAGCCAATCAGTACAAGATTGTTTCTAGTGTTGGGTTCCTTAACGTCAGATCATCGGCTAGTACCGCAGGTTCAATTTTGGGACAGCTTGATGCTGGCGACAAAGTAACGAGTTTGGGCAAAAGTGGTTTATGGCACAAGATAACATTTGAGGGCAAAGAAGGGTGGGTTCATGGTGATTATTTGGAAAAGATCTAAAAACTAAAAATTTGAATAATAAAAGGCTTATCACGATGAGCCTTTTATTTTAGTTTGTTTTTTTGTATTTTGTTTAAATGGATAAATTAATTTTCTCGCTTATTATTGTTCTGTCACTTGTTCTCTTCGGCAACGGTATTAATGGCGATTTTGTGTTTGACGATCATTCGGTAGTTACCGACAATCCGCTAATGGAAGATTCTGTTGGAGTATTTAAGACCTTTTTACATCCTTATCACTATGATCGGCTTCAATCAGGGCTTTATCGTCCCCTAACTATAGCCAGTTATGTTTTAAATTGGCGTATTTCCCCCGGACAACCTCAAAGTTTTCATTTGGTTAACATATTTCTTCACGCCGTCGCCTCATTTTTAATCTATTTAATCGTGTCAGGATTTAAAAACAGAACGACGGCCATTGTCAGTTCGTTGTTGTTTTTATTTTTACCTATTCATGTTGAGGCAGTGACTTCGATTGCCGGTAGGAGCGAACTTTTGATGTTCTTATTTTTCTTGGCCTCGTTTTTATCAATCAAGAAGGGTTATTATAAGACAGCTGCCGTTTTTTTCTTTCTGTCTTTGTTGAGCAAAGAAACCGGCATTGCCTTTATTCCGATATTTTTATTCTTTGAATTTGTGCAGAGAAAAGAATCGGTCATGGGTTTGTTTAAAAAAATCGTGTATTTTATTCCGTCGTTGGCTGTTTATGCGGTGCTTCGGTATAATGCGTTGGGCTTTGAATACTTTATCAACACTAACACCTACTCCTTCTTTAATCCTATTGCGGCGATGGATATTCTGCCAGGTTTATGGACGGCCTTTAAGGTCGCCTGTCTTTATGCTCAGAAGATCATTTTTCCGATCTATTTTTCATCTGATTACTCCTACAACCAGATCACTGCTGTAAACAATTTATTTGATTCGTGGCAAGCGCTGGCGGGAATTGGCATTTTTGTGGCCATTGGTTATCTGTCCATATCAAAACACAATAGTTTGGTTGGGTTAGGAGCAACGATTTTCCTATTTTCTTATCTAGTCGTTTCCAACTTATTTGTCAAAATCGGCACGATAATGGCCGAACGGCTGATGTATATGCCATCACTAGGGCTGGTTATGCTGATAGCAGCTGGAGTTGAAAGTTTGAAGTTAAAAGTTAACCTTCGTCCCGAGCTCAGGTCGAGGGAAAATCAAAGCTCAAGGTTTAAAATTTTTAACTTAAAACTTTCACTTTTAACTTTATATTTTCCACTTTTAACTTTATTTGTTTGGTATGGATATGTGATTATTGACCGGAACAGAGATTGGCTTAATGAAAAGAATCTTTTTGAGAGCGCCTATGCAGTAGCGCCTAATAGTGTTGTAAATATAACCAATGTGGCAAGTATACTTTTTCGAGAGGGCAAAAACGAAGAAGCGTTGGAAAAAATAAACAAGGCCCTAGAGATTGAACCAAAAAACAGCCCAACGCTACACCTGGGCGGACAAATTTATAAAAGAATAGGCGAAGATAAAATTGCCGAAGAATGGTGGCGGAAAGCAACCATAGCTCAACCGGATTATCTCTATCCGTATCTTAGTTTGGGGGCATTATATTATAAAAGAGGTGACTTTGGATCTGGTAAAGAAATACTCCATAAGGCAAAAGAAATGTACGATACTCCAAATGTGACCACTCTCCTGTCCTTTAATAAGATTGGTTTAGGAGAATACCGTGAAGTCATAAGTTTGATTGAAGAAAAATTCGGCATAAAACCTAAAATATATGAATTAAGATTTATCCTCGGTGTAGCGTATTTAAAGCTAGACGATGATTTAAGGGCGAGAGAACTGCTTTTGGGATTGAAGGATCCGGCTTTGTCTGAAGATGCGTTCTTTTGGAACTTAAAGAGTACAAAAATATTTAACATAGATATCTGAGCCGAAGTTGATTTAATTGGTCATATTTGATAGTATTTGGAGATGGAAAATAAGAGAAATTTTATGTTGTGGGGGAGTGTAGCGGTCCTTGTGCTAGGAATTATTTCGGTTGTTTACTTTGCGAAACCGGCGGAGTATATTGAACAAACAGCTGAACCCACAACCGGACCAAACGTTGTTCAAAGTTCTTCTTCAGCGCCTATCCCTACCTTGACACCTGCTATGACAATAAAACCAACAGCTACGACAGGGGAACCCTTCATTGGGCCTAATGGCATAAAGTCACCGGCCACTTGCCAAGTAAGTGGCGAAGCTGAATTCTCTGAACCCAGATTATATTCCTCTAATACTAAAATATCCTGGCAGAATGTAGACAGTCAAGGCCGTTTAATAAATTGGCGTATCATCCCGAATGACAGTTTGATCATCGGGCCGAATCTATTTGCCAATCTAATCGTCCCTGACGGACAATATGAAAATTTGACTATTCGTTTGCCGGAAAAACCAGTTTCAAAGACATATTTGCTTACTGCTTCGGTTACTTATGGCCAGTTTATGGGGGGGGACTTAAAAGTAAAAGAAGTCAACTGTTCCGGCCAAGCTGAAGTAAGAATCAGTTTTTAAAAGATGGGCAGAACTAAGGATCTAATTTTAGCTGCCGTTTTGGCTCTTATTTTATCATTTGTCCTTTTCGGCAACGGGATAGGGGGTGATTTTGTTTTTGACGATACTATTGTAATTGTCGGTAATCCTTTTATTGACGGACAGCTTGGTGGGTTTGGGAAGATTTTTATTACCCCCTATTTCGCCTATCAGCCACACCCGGGGCTTTATAGGCCATTAACTATTGCCAGTTATTCTCTAAACGCTTTTGTACTTGGCTCTTCTCCGGTCGGTTTTCATGTTGTCAATATTTTTCTTCACGCCCTTACTTCTTTTTTAGCGTTTGTTCTGTTATATCGTTTGAGCGTTTCAAAAATAGCCGCCTTCGCCGGCTTTTTATTTTTTATGTTTCTGCCGATCCATACTGAAGCAGTGACATCAATAGTAGGCAGGGCCGAGATTCTTTCTCTGCTTTTCGTTATCGGAGCGCTGCTGCTTGCTCTTAAACAAAGGTATATTTTTGCTTCTACCTTGTTCTTCCTTGGCTTATTGAGCAAGGAAATGGCCGTAGCGTTTTTGCCGATATTTTTGTTCCTAGAATTATTTAGTTCCGGAAGCCAGGCTTCCAGCTGGAAGCCTGGCTTCCAAAAAGCCGTAAAAAATATTTATTATTTTATCCCATCTGTTATTTTTTATGCCGTCCTGCGTTATATAGCTTTGGGAGAACATTTTTTGAAGAATGACGCAACGGCGGTCTACAATCCTATTAAATTTGCGTCTTTTTTCAGCGGACTTTGGACATCGTTTAAAGTTTTTTATCTATATCTTGTGAAGACCTTTTTCCCGATTCACCTTTCCAGCGACTATTCTTTCGGCCAAATACCACCAGTGAAAACTCTCGTTGCTTCGCTTGAAGCAATGCTGGGAATCGCTATATTCTGTTTGGTTGTTCTGCTGCTCTTTAGGGGAAAAGATATTTTAATGCGATCCGGGATTATAATTTTCCTGTCTTCTTATTTCGTGATCTCCAACTGGGTTTTTAAAACTGGCACAATAATGGCGGAACGGTTGCTTTATATGCCCTCGCTTGGCCTTGCTTTTATGATTGGAGCTGTTTTTGTGTGGCTGGGTCCTAGGGTCAAAAATACCCGTGTTTTATATGGATGTGTGTCAATAATTTTGGTTTTTTATGGGTTCTTGATACTAGACAGGAATCGAGACTGGCTTAATGACGCTAATCTATACGAAAGCGCATATGCCGCGGCTCCTGATAGCATTGTAAATCAGACTAACAAAGCCTACTTGGAATTTAAAGCCGGTAAGTACATGGAAGCAGAGGAGATATTAAACAAGATACTGTATTTGGCCCCGGAACATGTTCCCGCTCTCAATCTTGCCGGACAGAATTACAAAAAATTAGGTCAGCTCCAAAAGTCGGAAGAATTGTGGAAGAAAGCCATAGAGTTAAGGGCTGACTACCTGAGGGCTTATTTAAGTTTAGGAGTTTTATATTATGAAAACGGATATTTTGAATCGGCTGAGAATGTCTTAGTTGATTCCGTTGATATTTATCCGCGGTGGTCGGAAGTTTTATTTTTAGCTTTGACAAAAGTGAGCCTTGAAAAACCGGAGGAGGCAATTGAGCTTATTCATAAACATTTTGGCGATAACCCTCAGCAGAAAGAGCTTAGATTTGCCTTAGGGTGGGCCTACTTTAATAAGGGAGACAAAGAATCAGCGTACAGATATTTTGAGCAAGTTAAAGACCCAAAAACAAGCATGGAGGATTTTATTAGAACATTCGAGGGGTCTGAGGTGGTTATTTTGGGGGAATTTTAGTATTATTTATTTTCTAGGAATTAAGGGAAAATAGTGGTATGATATTTTGAATGGAGAGAAGCAATCAAAAAGAATCAGGTTTAATAAAATTTTTACGTTTTGGTATATATCTGACGGCTTTAGTGCCGCTTGTGATATTTAAGGATTTTATCTCCCCGTTTCATTTCGGGAAAGTTGTCGTATTCAGGAGTTTAATAGAAATTCTGGGAGCGGCTTATCTTATTCTGATATTGAAAGACAGGTCTTATTTACCGCGCCGGGATAAGATATTCTGGGCGTTTTTGTTTTTTGTCGCGGCATTTACTTTAACCACCACTACCAGTGTTTTAAGATATCCTAGTTTTTGGGGAACACTTGAAAGAATGGGCGGACTTTGGACATTCTGGCACTATTTTCTATTTTATATAATCTTAACCTCCGTATTAACAAAAAAGGAGCATTGGCAAAGAATTTTGGACATTACCATTGTTGCCGGGGTATTGTCGGCATTTTATGGGTTTGGACAAAAAACTGATATTGAGTTTTTTGTCGGGTCCGGTAACAGGACAAGAATATTCGGTACTACCGGCAATGCGGCCTTATTTGCTGGTTCCCAGCTTTTCGCGGTATTTCTGTCTCTTACGCTATTTTTCAGTTCCCAAAATACCAAGAATCGTAAAATATTCTACGCGTTTGCTTTTGCCGTTACTTCTATCGCCGCTTTAATGACTGCAGTCAGGGGGTCTGTTTTGGCCTACGCGGTCGGGATCACGGTTTTTGCGTTTTTATGGGGAGTATACAAGAAATCTCGTTTTGGACGATTGGCATTTAGTTATTTAATTGGCTTTGCGGCTCTTTTTATTATTTTTTCGCTTCTTTTTGGGAACTCCCAATTTATAGAAAAGTCAAAATATTTGAGCAGGATAACCGATCTGTCCTTAAGATCACAAACAACTGAAACCCGTTTTTGGGCCTGGGAAGCGGGACTCAAGGGTTGGACCGACAGCCCTAAAACTATTCTTCTCGGTTGGGGGCCGGAGAATTTCAATATTCCGTTTTCCAAATACTTTAACCCCAAATTTTACGCCGGGCAGGGAGCGGAGACACTGTTCGACAGAGCTCACAATATGTTTGTAGAGGTTCTTGTAACAATGGGACTGACCGGCCTTCTGTCTTATCTCGGTATTTTCACGGCGATGTTTATTTATTTGCGCAGATGGTTAAGAAATTCGGAACTTGTAATTTATGGGGTCGGTTTTATACCGCTGGTTGTTGCCTATATAATTCATAACTCTTTTATCTTCGATACTTCGGCTAATTTTATTATTTTCTTTACTATTTTGGGCCTTATTTCCGCGCTTGCGCGTGGATATAATACGAATGATGCGCAGACGCAACGAATTAAAAATCTTAGAAAACCAAATAAAATCCTATTTAATACTATTGTGATAGTTTTGGTTATATTTATTCCATGGTTGATATATAAAACGAATATTTTGCCAGCCAAAGCCAACTATGCGACCACAAGAGCTATTGTTAGGGGCTGGCAGGGTGATTTTGATGGAGCTATTAATAAATATAAAGAATCCTTGTTATATGATGTGCCTGGTAAATATGACTATAGACACCGTCTTGCACAATACTTGGTTGGTGCGGGCGGCCCAAGCGTGAAAGAAGAAAAGGTCAGACAGATCTATCTTTATGTTTTGGAAGAAATCGACAAAAATATTAGAGAAAACTCGATTGATTATCTGCCCTATTTATACGGTTCGAGGTTAAATATTATGCTTGGTCAGCATGATCCCGAGTCATTATATAACGATAAGTCTCTTGAATATTCTCTTAAAGCTCTTGAACTATCGCCAACTTTTGTCAGGACTTATTTTGAAATAGCCCAAGCATATCTTAACAAGAAAGATCTTGTTAAGGCCATAGAATATTTCCAAAGAGCCGTTGACTTAAATCCTGATACTGGAATATCTCATTGGTATTTGGGGGTGGCTAAACTTCAGGCTGGCGATAAAAGCGGGATTAAGAACCTGGAGAGGTCTCTGGAGGTTAAAAACAGATACATGCCGAGCGAACAGGAATATTCAAGGATGCTTTCTGTTTATGTCGAATTAAATGACCGTCCTAATATAGCTCGAACATTTGAACGACTTATTGCCGTAAATCCGAGAGATCCTCAACATTATGCTTCACTGGCCGCTGCATATGCCAATTTAGGAAGAATTGATGACGCGGTGGCTATGGCTCGCAAAGCGGTTCAAGTTGATCCGTCTTTTGAACCGGATGCCAGGATGTTTTTAAGAAGTTTGGGGAGAGAATTGTAATTAAGAAACAGGACAATCATAAAGATAGAAAATCCGCTCTTGTGGGGCGGATTTTCTATTGATTATTGCTCATTGCCGATTCGATTTCTTTTATCATCTTGTCGAGTGAAAATTTAAACAAAACCGTTTGGTGGGCTTGTATGCCCAGTTCCTGCCTTAGGTGTTCGTTGGCCACCAGTTCTTGTATCTTCTTGGCTATTTGTTCTGGCCGGCCTGGTTCTACAAGCATGCCGTTTTTATCATCTTCTATGATTTCCGGTGTTGCTCCGACTCTCGTAGCGATAACCGGCACTTTCGCAGCCATGGCTTCAATTACAGCCCACGGAAAGCCTTCTTTTACCGAAGACAGGATGAAAATATCAAATGCCGGGATAACCCGGTAGGCATCAGGCAACTGGCCCAACAAGAGGACTTTTTTATCAAGGCCCTTGTCAGCGATTAAATGTTCAAGATGGGACCGTTCTGTTCCGTCACCAATAACAACGAAAGTAATGTCGTCATTATTTTTGAAATGTTCTGCCGCGCTAATGAGATATTCAAGGCCCTTAGTCGGATAAAAATTTGCGACAGTGCCCACGATTATTCCGGCGTTGAATATTCTTCCGGATTGTCTTGATGCTTTTTCGAATAATTTTAGCCTTGCTTCTTCTTTGGGCAGGAAATCTATTTTATAAACATCGAGACCGTTGTGAATTAGTTTTATTTCTTTTCTCGGTTTTATTTTTAATTCGTGTGCTTGTTCTAGGTCGTGCTTATTGTTAACGATTATCACGTCTTTCCATTTTGCGCTTATTCTTTCCAAAAATACCCATAATTTTTTCTTCCATGCCGGCCACGGGTCGTTGAAGGTCCAGCCGCCGATACGATAGACGACCTCGATATTTCGATATTTCGACTCGCCTGCCGGACGGACAGGTATTTTGATATTTCGAGCGGCTAGAGAGCCAATGAAGCCGGCCTTGGAGCTTAAGAGGAAAAGCGTGTCTGGCTTGAATTCTTTTATTATTTTTCTTAGTTCTAAAATGGCTCTTAAGTCAGAAAGGGGTCTTATTTCTCTGTGAAGGTGTCTTAATCTGGCTGTTTTAAGCCCCTCTGTTTCTAGTTGATCTAATAAATCGTAACTTTTGTGTTCTGTGTCCTGTATCCTGTGTCCTGTGTAGATCGGTCCTGCGGCAACGAGCAGCTTGTATTGGTTCTTGTCTAAACGATTAACCAATGTGCGCAAAAACCTTTGAGCACCTCCGAGTTCGGACTGAGTTATCACAAATAAAACCTTTTGTTTGGAGTCTATAGTATTGTGTTCTGGGGCATTGATTTGAGTGTCCATTTTTGTTAACATAATAGCACAAATGCTAGAAAAAACAAGGGTTTTGATACTTACCACGGCTTATTTGCCCCAGATTGGTGGTTCAGAACTTGCTATAAAAAATACCACAGATCGTTTGCCGGAAATTAAGTTTGATCTGATAACATCCCAGTTGTCTAAAGACGTTCCAGAATATGAAAGGATCGGCGATGTAAATGTCTATCGCGTTGGCGAAATAATGGGCCTCTCTTCTTTTTTGTTGCCCAAAAACTTCTTTCCCATCTCTGTTTTTTTGAAAGCAGTAAAACTGATACGCAAACAGGGGCACTATGATGTCATACACGCCTACCAAGCCTCACAGGCAGCGGGAGGGGGATGGTTATTGAAGTGGGTTTATCCAAAAACCCCTTTTTTACTGACAATCCAGGAGGGCAAAGATTTAAACAGGCAGCCGTGGCTTATGAGATTTTTAAGGCATTTTATTTTTAGAAAAGCCGATGTCATTACTGTTATCAGCAACTATTTGGCGCAGTATGTTAGGTCTCAAAATTCAAAGGTGCCGATATCAATAATTCCAAACGGAGTTGATGTTAGTAAATTTAAGCCGGAAGGTGAGCATAATTCGAAAGTTATTATCACAAGCTCCCGTTTGGTTAAAAAGAACGGTATAGGGGACTTGGTTGACGCGATTGCTGTAGTTAAAAAAGAAGTTCCCGATATTAAACTTCTTGTTGTCGGCAGCGGAGAACAAGCAAAAGAATTAAAAACAAAATCGTCGTTGCTGGGATTAGAAAACAACATTGAATTTATAGGTGAGGTTCCAAATGACTTACTGCCCCAGTATTTAGCCAAAGCAAGTATTTTTGTCCGCCCATCTCTTTCCGAAGGCCTAGGCATAGCATTTTTAGAGGCAATGGCGGCCGGTTTACCGGTTGTCGCCACGCCAGTCGGTGGTATTCCCGACTTTCTTAAAGATGGCGAGACGGGCCTTTTCTGCAAGGTAGGCGATCCGGAAGATATCGCAGAAAAAATAAATACGATATTGTCCGATGACAACCTAAGGAACAGATTAATAACAAATGGTCGTAAACTGGTGGAAGCGAAATATACTTGGGATAAAATATCTGATAAATTTAGAGAATTATATCTGGAGGCTTCGAACAATGAACAGTGAATCACACAAAAAGTTAAGCATAATAATTCCCGTATTTAACGAAAGGAAGACTATCCCGGCAATTTTGGCCGCAATAAGAAAAATTGAAATATCATTGGATAAAGAAATAATAATGGTGGACGATTGTTCAACTGACGGATCGCGGGAAATACTACAACACATTTCCAAAAGTGTGGAGGATGCCCCTCCACACAACCTCTCACAAGAGATCATGGTTTTGTTTTTAGATAAGAATATGGGCAAAGGGGTGGCAGTTAAAAAAGGCTTTCAGGAGGCGACAGGAGATGTTGTGCTTATTCAGGACGCTGATTTAGAATACAATCCGCAAGATTATCCAACTTTAATAAAACCGATTTTGGACGGCAAGGCTGATGTCGTTTACGGTTCGCGGTTTCTTGATCCAAGGCTGGGGAATAAAATCGTTTATAAGCAAGGTTATATTGTTAGTCAGATATTAAATTGGCTGTCTAATTTTTTAAGCGGTATTTGGTTAACAGACATGTATACTTGCTATAAAGTATTTACCAGAGAGGCAATCAACCAGATTTATCCCCGCCTTGATTCTAAAAGATTTGGTATTGATCCGGAGCTGACCGCTTGGGTTGGAAAATTGGATTTAAAAATAGTTGAAGTACCTGTTTCTTATGAGGGTCGGACTTATGAGGAAGGAAAGAAAATAAACTGGAAGGATGGAATTGCGGCGATTTATCATATAATCAGATACAATTTATTTATCCGAAAATGAATAAAATTTTAATTACAACGGGAATTTTCCCTCCCGACATAGGCGGTCCGGCGTCTTATGCCGGGTTTATGGCCGGTGCTTTAAATGGCAGGGGATTTAATGTTGGCGTGTTAACTTATTCAAGAAAATTTAGAACTAGCAATTTCGATTCTAAATACAAATTTAAGATTGTTCGTGTCTGGGGAAAGTGGCCGATTTGGATTAAACATTTTATTTTTGGGATTAAGCTTCTGGGGCTAGCCCGAAAGAGTGATATTATTCTTGCCCTGAATGTCTGGAGTGCGGGGTTTCCGTCCCTGGTTGTTTCTAAAATCCTCAGAAAAAAATTCATTGTAAGGATCGTTGGCGATTATGCCTGGGAAGTTGGAGTGGGGAATGGTAAGGTGAAGCTTCTTATTGATGATTTCCAGGAATCCAAGAAAAAGGGTTGGATTGGCCTTTTGTATAAATTACAGGGTTGGGTTTGTAAAAAATCGGATTTGGTAATTGTTCCCTCGAAATATTTAAACGGTATTGTGAAGGGCTGGGGGGTGCCGGAAACCAAAATCAAAATCGTTTATAACGGCGTTGATTTTAAGCCGTCAGATTTGTCAAAAGAAGAAGCAAGGAGCAAGATTGGCATTCATGGTAACATAATTCTTTCGGTCGGTCGGCTGGTTCCGTGGAAAGGTTTCAGGATGCTTATAAAAATAATGCCTCAACTTCTGAATTTAAATCAATTTGCGCGCCTTGTAATTATCGGTGATGGTCCGGATCGGGAATCCCTGAACTTGATGATTAACAATTTGAATTTGGACAAAAAAGTTTTTCTGGCCGGAAAAAAACCAAGAGAGGAACTTGCCACATATCTGGCGGCTGCAGATATGTTTGTTCTTAATAGCGGCTATGAGGGCTTTTCCCATCAGATTTTGGAAGCAATGACCTGCGGCATACCGGTGATTGCGTCTGCGGTGGGCGGTAACAGGGAGTTAATAACGCAAGGAGATAACGGCTTTTTAGTTAAATATAATGACGAATTTAATCTGGTGGAGGCGATTAAAACAATTTGGCAAAACCCTGAATTTAAAGAAGGACTTACGGAGTCAGGCAAAGACACCGTTGCCAGATTCAGTTCGAATAGAATGGTAGAGGAAACAATAAAGATACTAACTAACGATTAACAATCGACAATCAACAATAAAAGATTGTATATTGTATGTTGTAAATTGTACATTAAGCAGTGAAACTGCTCATGATAACCGGTTTAGGCAGTGCGAGAGACTTAGCTTCCGGCAGGAAAGGGGCATTTTATAATACTCTGGAAGAGTTTAGCAAATACTGGACCCGAATTGATATTATTTGTCCCAAAACAAATAATATCAATTCGGGAAACTCTAAACTCGAAACTCTAAACTCTAAACAAATTCAATCCGCCAACTGGCGGACCAAATCTCAAATTATAAACTTATTCGGAAACGTTTATGTCCACATTTCTCCGTGGCCGTTAATTTTTCATCCGTTTTGGTTTTTAAAAAAGAGCCTGGAGATTTACAAAGAACAAAAATTTGACCTGATGACAGTTCACGAATTCCCCCCGTTTTATAACGGTATCGGGGCGAGGTTGTTGTGGTGGAAAATCCGTGTGCCATATGTTTTAGAAATTCATCACATTCCCGGATACCCTAAAGCAGCAAGTTTTAAAGAAAGCGTTTATCGGAATTTAATGAGGTGGTTTACAAAATTTGATGTTTCAAGGGCACTAGCGGTTAGGGTGGTAAATCAAATTCAGGTTCCTGAATTTCTTATAAAATCAGGTGTGCCAAAAGAAAAAATTGTTTATATCCCGTCAATGTATATTGATTTGGACATTTTTAAACCTTTAAGTTTATTCAAAGAATACGATCTGATATTTGTTGGTCGGCTAGAAAATAACAAAGGGATCACCTTATTGCTTGAAGTGATAAGAAATTTCAAGAATCAAGAATCAAGAATCAAATGTTTAGTTGTTGGGGATGGAGCACTTCGTGATTGGGTACAATCGCAAATTACCAATTACCAATTACCAATTACCAATTACGGCTGGGCGAAAGACCAGAAAGAAATAGCCGAACTTATGAATAAGTCCAAAATTCTAATTATGCCCTCCTACAACGAAGGCGGACCGAGAGTTATTTTAGAAGCAATGGCTTGTGGCGTGCCGGTTTTAGCGACTAATGTCGGCTTGATACCTGATTTTGCCGAAAAGAATGTGGCCAAAATAATTGACTGGAATGCCGAAGATATCGCCCAAAAAGCCAGAGAACTTTTAGAAAATGGCGAAGAAAGAGAGAGGTTATCGGCAACTGGAGTCGAACTTGCCAGTAAGTTTGAGAGGAAAATTATGGTCAAGAATTATGCTGATAAACTCTTCAAGATTTTAGAGGACTGAAATCTTAAAATTGTTATATTGTTAAATTGTTACATTGTTAGCAATTCAGCAATACGGCAATGCAACAATGAATCTTTTAATTACAACTAAAACCGTCGATGAAAACGACCAGTTGCTCGGTTTTTTCATTGAGTGGATAAGATTATTTTCAAAGAAGTTTGAAAAAGTGACCGTTTTTTGTCTTGAAAAAAGCGGTTTTAATTTACCAGAAAATGTTGAAGTTCTAAGTTTAGGTAAAGATAAAGGCCATTCAAAGATTCGACAACTTTATACTTTATACTTCCTACTCTCTACTCGTCGTCGTGAATACGACGCGGTCTTTGTCCACATGAATCCTATCTGGATGATAGCGGGCGGTATGTTATGGAAGTTATTGGGCAAGAGAAGTTTTTTTTGGTATACGAGTGGAGGAGTGACATTTCAGTTAAGGTGGGCTGAAAAGTTTGCGGATACTATTTTTACCGCTTCTCCCGAAAGCTTCCGCTTGAAATCAAATAAAGTTATTGTTACTGGTCATGGAATTGATACAGAATTATTTAAGCCAAGCAATCGGCCAAAACTAGAACCTGAAAAACTCAAAATACTAAGCGTGGGTAGAATAGCGCCAGTCAAAAATTATGAAATATTAGTAGATGCATGCAAATTGCTCAAAGGTTGGAATATAAATTTTCAAGTTACAATGATTGGTGAGCCCGCACTTGAAGAAGATAAAACTTATGAAAAAGATTTAAAATCAAAAATAAAGAGTCTGGGACTGGAAAGCTGTTTTAAATTTTTAGGTAAAGTAGGTCATGACGATTTGCCTCGATATTATCAGTCCCATGATTTGTTTATCCACTTAAGCAAAACCGGTAGTTTAGACAAAACTATGCTTGAGGCTATCTCGTGTGGTATGAAAATTCTAAGTTCAAGTGACGCTGCTCGAGCTTTTATGTCGACAGGATTGTTTTTATTTGAAAATAATCCGATGGATTTGGCCGATAAAATAGTTATTATAGCCAAACAGCAAGCTAATCCAGACCTAAGAAATTATGTTATAGAAAATCATAATCTCTATAAGTTAATTGATAAAATCAGTGAGATGATAATGTCATGAGAGTTTTATATTTTGGATCGTACAATCCGGATTATTCCAGAAATAGAGTTTTGATAGATGGCTTAAAGCAGAATGATGTTGAGGTAATTGAGTGTAGGGATGATTCACCCGGAATTGGTAAATTCATAAAACTTTACCAAAAACATAGACGATTAAAAAATAAATATGATGTGATGGTGGTCGGTTTTTTAGGGCAGCAAATTGTGCCTTTTGCAAAGCTGATCTCAAGAAAGCCTATTGTTTTTGATGCGTTCCTATCCCTTTATGACTCAAATGTCTTTGACCGTAAAACAGTAAGGGCGGGTTCCCTAAGAGCTTTTTATTATTGGGTTTTAGATTGGCTGTCTATGCGACTGGCTGATATCGTTTTATTTGATACTGATCAGCATATCCAATATGCATCGGAAGAATTTGGAATAAAAACAAGAAAGTTTAGAAGAATATGGATAGGGGCAAGGGATAGCGTGTTTTATCCTATGCCACAGTTAAATTCTGGTAAATTTCTCATTGTTTTTCATGGGTCGTTTATACCCCTGCAGGGGATCGAGTATATTTTAAGAGCGGCAAAAATATGCCAAAAAGACGACATCGAATTCCTTATTATTGGGGATGGACAAGAGAAAAAAAAGATGGTAGAGTTGTCTGATAAACTTGGTTTAAAAAATGTCGAATTCACGGATTTTATGAGCCAGGAATGGATAAGAGAAAATATTGCCAAGGCCGATGTTTGTCTAGGGATATTTGGTAATACTCAAAAAACGCAGAGAGTTATTCCTAATAAAGTCTATGAGTGTTTGGCTATGAAGAAACCGATTGTTACGGCTAATACACCGGCAGTGAGAGAGTTGTTTAATGAAGGAGATTTAATATTGGTGGAACCGGCAAATCCAGAATCTTTGGCCGATGCTATTTTACGCCTGAAACAAGATCCAGCACTAATGAATAAAATAGCCGCTAATGGTTATGAGAAGTTTAAAAATAATGCTTCCCCGCTTATATTGGGTGGAAAGTTCAAAGATATAATTAATGAGCTTGAATAAACCAAAAATTTTAGTCACCGGTTCGGCTGGTTTTATAGGGAGTCATGTCTATGATCTGCTTTTTAATATGGGTTGTCGAGTTTATGGAGTGGATGATCTCTCGGGAGGATTTATGAGAAATGTTTCGCAAAAAAAATTCTTCACGAAACTTGATTTACGAGATCGAATAAAAACTGCAAATTATATTGCAAAACTAAAGCCAGACATCATTTTTCATTTTGCTGCCGACGCAACCGAGGGCAGAAGCCAGTTTACCCCATTCAGCGCTATTGATAGAAATATTGTCGCTTATATAAATCTTCTCGTTCCGGCCATCAAACACGGTTTGAAGAAAATTATATTGACCAGCTCAATGAGTGTATACGGAGCGCAGCAAGTTCCATTCAGGGAGAGTATGATACCTCAGCCGGAAGATATTTATGGTATTTCTAAAATGTCCATGGAAAAGACGACTCATGTCTTGTCTGATGTTTATGGTTTTAAATATGTCATTATCAGGCCACATAATGTGTATGGTCCCAGACAAAATTTGTCCGATCCCTACAGAAATGTTGTCGGAATTTTTATTAACAGTTTACTTCACGGTCGGAATTTTTATATTTATGGTGACGGGATGCAAAAAAGAGCATTTTCTTATATTGATGATGTGGCGCCGGCTACCGTAAAAGCTGCTTTTAAAAAAGAATGCGAAGGCAAGATTATAAATATTGGTTCTGATAAACCAGTAACCTTAAAGGAATTAGCCGAAATTGTATTAAAAACATTTTATGGCGATATGAAAAATGTTCCTAAAACGATTCTTCCCAAGAATGTACCCGATCGACCCCGTGAGGTTAAATATGCTTATTGTGAGCATAAAGTGGCTGAGAAACTCTTAGGATTTAGGCCCAAAGTCGATTTGTCAAATGGAGTTGAAAAAATGATGAAATGGGCTAAATCTATAGGCAAGCAACCGTTTTTTTATTTGAAAAGTTTAGAGCTTGAACACCCTAAAACTCCTAAAACTTGGACTGAAAAGTTAATCTGATGAAAATTTTCTACGAGAATTATTGGCGAAAAAGAGGAAAATCAGGCAATCGACCCCGTTATCATATTTTTTCTAATTGGATGCCATCCGGTTCAAAAGTTCTTGACATTGGCTGTGGCGATGGATATTTCGGGGAATTTTTGGTTAGTAACAAAAAAGTAGATTATACTGGTGCTGATATTTCTGAAACCGCTCTAAATTCAGCCAGAAGCCGGGGTTTGAAAGTTATTCAACTTGACGCTTCAAGCGATATAAGCAAATTTGACCCAGAAAGTTTTGATTTTGTGATTATGTCCGAATTTATTGAACATATTCCTAATTCAGAGGAAGTCCTTAGGGTTGTTGGCCGAATAGCTAAAAAAGGTGTTCTGATATCAATACCCAACATTGCTTATTGGAAATTCCGTCTCCAGCTTTTATCGGGTAAATTTCCTAAGCAATGGGCAATTGCCCCAGAAGAGCATCTAAGATACTGGTCAGTCAATGATTTTATAAAAACCGCTGAAAACTCTGGGTTTGAGGTAAAAGAGATATGTTCTTCCAATGGAAGAAAAATATTGCGTGATATTTGGCCAAATCTTTTCGGTTTTCAGGTTTGTTTTTATTTAAAACCAAAGCGGTCCTAAAATTAATCCTCGACACACATGCGAATTTTTTCTACTTCCTATACTTACATATACGACCATAATTACCGAGTCTTTGATTACTTTATAAACAAAAACAACCTTGTCTTGGTTGTGCCTAAAAAATGGAAATCAACCAAGGGTAGTAAAAAGACGGTCTTTTCTCCAAAATTAAAAAACATCAAAGTTATTTCCGCTTCGACATTATTTTATCATTCTAAGTACCCGATTATCAGAGGACAGTTGAAGGGTTGGATGCCGATGCTTTGGTTTATATTAAAAAAGGAATCAAGGCCAGGCGATATTTTTTTTAGTGCCTATGAGCCAAATCTGCTGGTTACATATATTTATGGTCTTATTGCTAAAAATTTAAAGCTTAAACATGTTTTTTTTACTTGGCAGAATGTTCCTTATCGCGGCCGGCTATCAGGTTTTAAGTTGAAATTAATAGAGTGGTTGTTAAAAAAGAATATAGAATTAAGTGCAGCCGGAGTTTGCGGAATGCAGAAAGCGTATGAGATACATAAAGATTATTTCGAAAGATATAATCCAAATATAAAAATTGCTGTATTCAACCAAGCCGGAGTGGATACGGACACCTTTAATCCAGAAGCCGAAAATGATTTTAGAGTAAAATACGGTCTAATTGGCAAAAAAGTTATTACCTATTCAGCCACATTTACATCTAGGAAGGGAACTTTACAAACCATTGAAGCATTCAAGATGCTTTCTAGAGAGATTATCGATGCCCATTTAGTAATTATAGGAACCGGCGAATTAGAATCCAGGGTCAGGCAGATAATAGAAGAATCTGGTATTAAAAACAGGGTTACACTGCTACCTTGGCAGCCACTAAATGAATTGGCTCCCATTTATGCCCAATCGGATATAATGGTTCACCCATCAGTTCCTTTTGAGGGTTGGGAGGAACAGTGGGGGCTTTTGATGCTTCAAGCACAAGCTTGCGGCACCCCGGTTATTACAAGCAAAACCGGGTCACTAGAAGAAACTGTTTTAGATGGTAAGACAGGAATATTAGTGGAAAAAAGCGAGCCCGATGATATTTATAGAGCGATGAAAAAAATTATTATGGATGATAATTTGAGAGAAACCATGGGTAAGGCGGGTAGAAAATATGTTGTTGAACATTTTAGCCATCGTTCTACGGCTGAACGGATGGAGAAGTTCCTTAATTCTTTATGAAACAAAAAATATTAATTACCGGGGCCAGCGGAATGCTGGGCTCTAAAATCTCAGATATTTTAGCCAGAAAAGGATTTCCTGTTCTGGCGGCTTATAATTCCAACGAAGAATTTGTTCCTAGCGGCAAACACATTAGCAAGGTTAGCCTTGATATAACTGAAAAAGTACATCCCCGCTGGTTTAAAAATATCCAAACCATAATTCACTGCGCCGCAGTTACAGATGTTAATTTTTGCGAATTAAACAAATCTATTTGCCGTAAAGTAAATATTTATGGAACTGAAAATTTGTTAGATTTGGCTGAATCTTTAGGTGCTCATTTTATTTATATTTCTACGCCGATGGTGTTTTCTGGGAAAAAAGGCAACTATGTTGAAAATGATAAAACTGATCCGGTTAACTATTACGGTAAAACTAAAAATGAAGCGGAGAAAATTGTCATAAAATATAAAAAGGGCCTTGTTTTAAGGGCAAATCCCATAGGCAAACGACCACTGGGCGCTCATCCCAGTTTTATGCAGTGGTTTGTTGATATGGCGTCAAACAATCGCTCATTCAGCTTATTTACGGATGTGGTGATAAATCCGATTAGTACTGCAACTCTGGCTTTGATTATCGGCGATGTTATTAATAATTTCAGGCCTGGCGTTTTGCATTTAGGCAGCAAAAACCGAGTTAATAAGGCACAAATATGGGAAGAGGTAGTAAAACTGTTTCCAAATTATTCCGGCAAAGTAACTAGGTTAAGCGTGAATAAAACTCAAGCCGGAAAGGTTGCTTTGCGTCCGCATGAGATGTGGTTAAATGTACAAAAAGCTACTGATATGGGTTTTTCTTTGCCAGATTGGAAAGATGAAGTGGGGCTAGTTTTAAAGGAAATTTCGAATAATTAAAAAGTGAAAAAACTTCTTTATTTATCAAATTTGCGATTACCGACAGAAAAAGCATATGGCATTCAAATTGCGGAAATGTGTTCGGCTTTTGCTGGCATCGGTTTGGAGGTTTTACTAGCATATCCCTATAGGAAAAATCCCCATAGAGATTTTTTTAATTATTATGGTATCAAAAAGAATTTTAAAATTAAAGTAATTCCGGCCGTTGATTTTTATTTGTCTGGTTCTTTAGATAAAATTTCAGTTGTCGTGAAAAGTTTTATCTCTGCCCTTTTTCTAGCTTTTTATGGTTTATTTTCTGGTGCCGATTTTATCTATTCCCGCGATGAATGGCCGATATATTTTTTGAGTTTTTTTAAAAACAACTTAATTTTTGAAGCGCACAGATTTTCACCAAAGAGAAAATCTTTTTACAATCGATTTAAGAAAAAAGGCGTTAGGGTCGTAGTTATCTCAGAAGCAATAAAAAAAGATTTTGTTAAGTTTGGTTTTCCGGTAAGTATTTTGGTTGCCCATGACGGCGTTGATATGGACTTATTTGATGTGGACATTCCCAAAGAAGAAGCTCGGTCAAAAACTAATTTACCAAAAGATCAGAAGATCATTATGTATGCCGGACATTTATTTGATTGGAAGGGGGCTGATGTGCTGCTAGAAGTAGCGCGTAATTTTGAATTTAGAATTTCTGATTTTGAGAAAAAAGGAGGCATTCTGTTCGTTTTTGTTGGAGGGACGGAATATGACCTAAAACAATTTAAAAAAAAAGCTGAAGGCCTGAGCAACACTTTGATATTGGGACAGAAACCACACAAAGAGATGCCGTTATTTTTGAAAGCAGCCGACATTTTGGTTCTACCTAATTCGGCCAGTAATAAGATATCAAGCTACACCTCGCCGCTTAAACTTTTCGAATATATGGCTTCAGGGAGACCAATAGTTGCATCTAACCTTGAGTCGATAGGAGAAATTTTGAATCAAAACAATGCTATTTTAGTAAAACCGGATGATAACTTAGACTTATCCAATGGCATAATAAAGGCTCTAGAACATCAGGATATATGTAATCAGATATCTGCCAAAGGGCTTGAAGATGTTAAGAATTATACTTGGCAGAAAAGAGCAGAAAGAATCGGAGCTTACCTAGGACTTTCTTTTTAGGAATCTATCGATTTTGTTACTAATTTCTATTGATCCTGGTACACTGGTAGTAACTTTTCCAGAAAAAATCTGCCAAAAACCGGGCATAAGTTCTTTTATTATGGTAGGGCGCATGTCTGTTTTTTCTACTTTTGGTAAAACAACCCTTGTGGTGTACATGGAATAAAGATATCTGCAACCCTTAATTTCTCCAATCCAATATTTCCACTTTTCTTTGTATTTATTGAATCTTTCCAGCCTTCTTTTTTTAGTATCATAGTAATCTATTCCGAATTTGAAATTTGGAGTTTTGCCGATGGTTCTTTCTAAAACAGAAAGTTCAACATCATAAAAAAGATGGTTTTTTGAGTAACCAAAAGGCATTGCACTGAAAAACGGTCCATCCATAATCATCCAACCGGTACCTTTCCACGGTGCAAGGGCCACAGGCAATTCACATAGCTCATACTGAAATGTTTGGAGCGGCAAGCCAAGCAGATTGTTAATATGATTTATCGCGCTGTATGTTGCATTTACCAAGGCTGTGCAGTTGGTAATTTTTTTGTTTTCACCTAATCCGTGGCTTACTACAAATCCGTCGTTACTTTTTTTGATGTCTACAACCTCCGCATCTGTCAGTAGGGTGATATTTTTTTCCCTCGATATTTTTTTAAGAAGAAAATCTCTTTTTCTGTTAGCATCAAAAACTTTTTCCGGCACCTTGACGCTAACGGCTATTTTTTCTTTCGATATTTTTAAGCCAGAAGGCCATGATATTTTATGTGGCAAGTTTGTTTTTTTACAAAATGACAAGAAATCTCTATGGTCGGTCATGCTTCCTTCCTTCGCGACCATATAGTAATTATTTATTTTTCTTACTATCGATTTACCAAAGAAATTTTCAAATGGTGTTTTAGCTTTTAAGCTTTGTGTGACAGTTTTTTTATCTCTGGGATAATGATAGCCCATATGAACCCTACAATGGTTGACAAGCGATGCTCCCGTTATGACATCTTTTTCTTTTTCAAAAATAATAACTGAATAGCCCTTCTTCGCCACTTCGAGAGCTGTTAGAATTCCAAAAATACCACCCCCAATAATGCCGACAACTTGTTTAGGGTTATCTCTAAGGATCTTAACATCGTTGTTTTTTTTATGTTTATCTACCATTTTAGTGACATTCCCCGCCGTTGTAATGCCGGTCATTTATTTAAATGTAATCTTGTGATATGGTGGCATGGTATCAAAGGGAAGACAACAAATCAAGTAAAATAATAAATATTTAATAATAATAACGATGTTAGCTATATTTAAAAAAATAAAGATAGAGCTCTTTTTTATAAGGAGGTTGTTTAGTCAGAAATATCATGCCATAGATTATTTCAACTATTTTAAGAATAAACTCTTTAGTCATCTGTTTCTGCCCAAGTTGCTCGGACAGGAATGTTCCGCTGATCCTGGTTTTGAAATCCATGTTCTGTGTCAAAAAAGTGATATTAGAATGTTGGAGTGGGCATTGAAATCTTTTTTGTATTTTTCTAAATTATGCCCTAATATTATTGTCCACGACGACGGGTCATTTAATAAAAAATCAGCTTCTGTTTTAGAGAAGAGGTTTAGAAATTTGAAGGTTTTATTCAAGGTTGAGGCGGATCGGCTTATTGAAAAATATCCCGGCTTGCCGGACGATATAAGAAAGTATAGGGGTGGTGGGCATGCGGTAATATTGGAGTTTTTTGACCTCTTCTTGTTAAGTAGCGCTAAAAAAGTAATGATATGCGATACGGATATACTTTTCTTCAAGAGGCCCGATGAGATTATCAATTTTGTTAACGGAAAAAGTCAATTTGATGCCCTGGTTTCTCGTCAGGGGGTCTATGATTTAATGGTTAGTAAGGAATATGAGCAAAGACATCAGTTAATAGAAAAGCATGCTGATTTTATGAACTCCGGACTCATATTAATTAATAGAAAAAAATTTACGCTGGATATGTTCGTAAATTATTTTAGAAACACAAAAAGAGAAGTTAAAGACTATCTTGTGGGTATGTCCGGTTGGGGGTCATTAATATCTCAGGTTAATTTTGATTTTTTTCCAGTCGACACATATATAATTAAAGGTAGGCCCGGTGAAAACACAGTTATGAAACATTTTACAAGCCCCAGGAGATATGACTTCTTTGCTTATGGCATAGATATTGCAAGAAAGAAGATAAAGAAGATGTCGGCAGGCGAATAAATATCGGAGCCAATATAAACATAAAACCCCCTGATCCGTTTCGTGGAGTGGGGGTGATGTTTTATATCAGGATATAATAGCCGGTGTCGGCAAGGGGATAATGAATTTTCCCTTGAAACCGTTTTTCCTAAAGCGAGCTATAAGCTCTTCTTGAATGTGCCAGGATAGCATGAGGCCATAGTCTGGTGCTTTGTCGCCGAAGAGTATGTCCTGGTCCACAACCTTGATGTGGGTTCCCGGAGTGAACTTGCCAATTTTAATGTCGCTCCACTCGGTAACATAACTAATTATTTTTGGACCAATTCCGCAATAAGTAAGAAGCGTTTCTGCTCTGGCTGGAAATGTAAGACCGGCAATTGTTCCGCCTTCTGCTCGAATTTTTTCCAACATCTTTCTTAAACTTTTTCGATGATCTTTGACCTTTTTGGAAAATTCCATATAAGTGTCAAATGTATTAAGTCCGAATCGCACCTCTTCTTTAAGGAGAACTGTTACCGAATTCGAGATCCGATAAGCACCTTTTTTGCAGGCAAATACTCTTATGGAACCGCCGTGTTCAGGGATCCGTTCTACATCAAACACATCCATACCAGACATGTTAAACAAGTAAATTAATGCATGCAAGGAATAATAACGCAGATGTTCTTGATAGATGAAGTCATACTGCATATCTCTGATCAGATCCAATATGTAACCATTTTCACTGACAAAAACTCCATCAGCGGTAAGTAATTTTTCAATTCCTCTTACAACAGAGTGAAGCGAAGATAAGTGGGCAAAAACATTTAATGCAGTCATAATTCTTGCTTGGCCACAGGTGTCGACTATTTCAGATGCAATTTCCTCATTGAAGAACTTCTTTAAGACGGGGAGTCCTCTATTGGCGGCGATTTCGGCAATATCAGACGGATCAACTCCTAGTACTCTTACATTTTTCTTTTGGAACGCTTCAAGCAAGGCGCCGTCGTTTGCTCCGATCTCAACTACCAGATCTTTTGGCTTAAGATTAAATTTCTTTGCTGTTTTAGAAGCCAGAACATCAAGGTGTTTTGAGAAGCTTGATGACAATGCGGCTATATGGTGATAGCCAGTATGAGGCAAAAAAAGCGCTTCCTGGTTAACAGGTTTGCCTAATTGTACGAGACTGCACACTGGGCAAAAATGGACTACCATGGGGTACAAAATTTCCTGCTGCAGTTCGTGCTCGTTTAGAAAGTTGCATGGAGGATGTTCGCCTAGGTCTAAAAATTGCTTTGTGGTGCTTTCACATATTTGACAACGAACGCTTTTCTTTGACATCTACCTTCTCCTTTCTGTTGTTGGCCGGGTGTCAAGTATTACTGTTTGGTCGGAACGGGACGATTCGTAAGCTGCTTCAATAATTTCCAAAACATTTATACTCTCTTCAATCCCAGTAAGAGGTTCTGTCCTTTGTTGGACACATTTCACGAAGTGGCTAAGTTCCAAATATAGGGGTTCTTGAAACTCTAAATTAGGATACATTGTATTTCCGTCATATACTTCAAACCCACATTCCGTGTATATGTGTCTTTTTTGGTGCAATTCTACTTTTTGGTTAAGTGCGTCTAGGAAGATGGCTCCCTGTGTTCCGATGATATCAAACGTTCTCCACTTGCCCGGAGTAAAGTAGTCCGATTCAATAAGACTAAATTCCGGATTATAATCAAGCCGTACAAGGCAATGGTCTTCTAGTTTTGAATCCAGAAAGTAATTTGTTTTTGCCCACACCTTTTTTGGAAGTCTGCCTATGAAATAATTTGATGTGTAAATAAAATGAATTGCAACCGTGGCGAGAATTCCAGCGTCTTGTTCTTTGGATCTAAGACCCATGAAATGCCCTCGGAAAAATCGGATGTTTCCTATTTCCCCATCTGACAGAAGTTTCTTGACACAATCCACAGCCGGATTATAGCGAAAGGTGTGGCCCACCATAAATATCTGCGAGGAATTGGCATGAATTTTTTTGAGCTTATACGCTTCTTCTAGGGTTTGGGTCAGTGGTTTTTCTATAAGCACATCTTTTCCTGCCAATAACGCTTTCTCTGCTATTGCAAAGTGGTTGTGCGTTGGAGTTGCGATAACAACAGCGTCAGCTTCTTCTAGTCCTTGATCATTGCAAAATGTCTTGACCCCAAATTCTCCGCCAACGTATTGGAGTACGTTCTGATTATTAGCCTGAACGCCCACCAAGCGGCAAAGCTTCATGGCTTGCAACTTGAGCAAAATTCGCAAATGGTTTCCGCCCCACCACCCTACACCAACAAGCAAAATTGACGGAACGTCTTTTTTCATAGCTATCCTTTCCGCCTTGTTGTTTAAGAACGATTTCGAATTACTCTAACATAACTAACTATATTTGTCACATGCTCCTTTAACGGGCTCAATACCTTAGCGGCGTCTCTCTCTGTCAGTTGATAAAATTTAGTTTTTACAGTAATATTCGGATAATACTTTTTTAATGAAAAGATCAACAAAAAATAAAATTTTAGTAACCGGAGCAAGCGGTCTTTTGGGTTTGGAGTTGACTCGTTGCGCCAAGAAAAGCGGTTATGGTGTGATCGGTACTTATAACGAGAATCCAAATTTAACTGATAAGGATTATGTAAACTTAAAATGCGACATTGGTGTCGCCAAAGCCGTTAATTTTTTAGATAAGAAAATAGGTAAAATCAATACGATATTTCATTGTGCATCAATGACAAATATTGATAAGTGCGAGAAAAACAGAGAGGATTGTTGGCGAGTCAATGTTGTGGGGACGAGAAATATTACCGAATTGGCAAAGAAGCAGGGGGCGAAATTAATATACATATCAACTGGTTCCGTTTTTTCTGGAGTGAAAGGGAACTATAAAGAAAGCGACACGCCGGATCCTAAAAATTTTTACTCATGGACCAAGTTGTTGGGAGAAGAAGCTGTTTTAGCTTACAATCAAGGAATAGTGGTCAGGGTCGTACCCATTGGTATTCACAGTATTGGCCGACCCCAAGCTAATTTTATAGAGTGGCTTGTGGATTCAGTTAGCAACAATAGGTCGTTCAACCTTTTTAGCGATGTATATATTAACGCGATAAGCGCTAAAACTCTCGCAGGACTGTTGTTAAAAGTCCCAGAAGTTCTGTCAAAAGGGATTCTTCATATCGGAAGCAGGGATCGATTGTCCAAAGCTGAAATAGGGCAGGTGGTTATTAGTAAATTTCCTAATTTTTCTGGTGAAGCCAAGATAATCTCTGTTGATAATATGCCTGGAAATTTTGCTGCTCGGCCCAAGGAGATGTGGTTTAATATTGATAAAGCCGCTAAACTTGGCCTTAAAATGCCTAATCTTAAAGATGAGTTAGAATTGATTCTCCAAAAAAATGACAGTAATACTAAAAAATAATTACTGGCTTTGGCTGTTGGTTTTGTTGTTTATCGCCACTAGATTTTTGGGCTTGGACCAGTTATATCATCAGGATGAATACAGGTGGGTTTCTCAAGTATATACGGCAGAATTCGGCGAAGTTGACTCTCCCCATCCGCCGATAATGCAGAGTACTCTTTCGCTGGTCGGCAAGATGTTTGGCTATGATAACTTGAGGGTAGTACCTTTTGTTTTTGGTATTTTAAATCTTCTTCTTATTTATGCGGTTTCTCTAAAGATCACCGATAACAGAAAGATCGCTTATCTTTCATCGGGTCTTTATGTTATCAGTGTTTATGGTCTTATCGCCAACCTGATGATAGACATTGACGGCGCCGTTTTGCCGTTTTTTGTTCTTTTAACATACTATTTTTACATCAGAACAGTTAAGGACGGCGATAAAAAATTTATTCTGCCGCTGGCCGTGGTGATAATTGCCGGTTTGTTAACGAAGTTGAGTTTTGTGATTTTTGTCGGAGCGTTGGCAATCGAGTATCTGTGGACTTTGTATGATAAGGGCAAATTTACACAGGAGATAAAAAGAGCGGGTCTGATCCTGGGTATTTCAGGAGTTTTTATTGCCGGGCTCTATTTATTTTACGGAAAGACCGATCCGAGATTTGTAGAGTATTCTACCAACTTTAAGATATTTGATTTTGCATCAAGAGCTTATTTTGAGTTGCTTCTCCGCCTAGTTAAGTTTTTTATCTGGTTCTCTCCGCTTTTATTTTTGCCGATGGTGTATGGATTATTCTCTGCTGGAGGCGGATCCGCTTTGCCTGGAGAGGGACCCGTGCATAGCCGGGTCTCCGTCGGCGGAAAAAAAGATTTTTTCATAAAATATCGTATTTGGTATATCTATACTTTATTCAATTTTATTTTCTATCTTGTAATTTTTGACTTTGCCCGGCTTCCGATAGAGAGATACTTTATGTTCATAATAGCGCCGGCGGTTATTATAAGCGGCCATGTCATTTATTCATTGCTTTCAGGGTTGGACAAGAAACGACTTTTATTAAGTATATTAGGTTTTGCGGTTCTTTTGGCCTTTACTCTTTTTATCGCTCACGACATTGTGCCCCTTAACCCAAAGGAGGCCTATGTGCAAAAAGTCAAAGATCTGGACTTTAACTTTCTTATTCCTATGACAGGAGGTTCGGGGCCGATAGGATTTTATGTTTCAGCGCAGTTTGTTTTGTGGATATGGGCTGTGGGTTTTCTGTGGCTTTTGTTTAATAAGAAAAAATTAGCGATTGCCTTTTTTGTTGTTTTCGGTGTTGGTTATAATCTCCTGCTTTCAAGTGAAAATTTAATGGGCGCTTTTTATGGTAGCGTAAACAATATTACTAAAGCGTCTGTTGAGCGCGTGGTCAATGATGAAGAGATTAACGATGTTGTTACATATTATGACGCGGGAGTCTATTATTTAAAAATAGCAGATAAGTACACAGGAAGATTTTACACAGCTCCTTCTCGTGATTACAGCCAAAGACTCACTTATCACAGGGGGTACTATATGATAGTTGATTTTCCGGCTATTGACAAAAACAGCTTGTATTGGAAATTAATATCCAGATGCGAACTGAACAAAAAATTCACTGATAAATATATAGATTCATACATCTTTGACTGCCGTTCTCTGACTATAAACTGACTAGACAATCTTGGGTTGGCTATGTATAATTATACAAATGATTAGTCAACCAAAGGCCATCTATTTATCGGTAGTTTTGCCTATTTTCAATGAAGAAAAGTCCCTTCCGGAATTGATGAAGGAGCTTTACTCTGTTTGCGATTCTATCGGTAAAAGTTATGAGATAATTTTTGTTGACGACTGTTCTCGCGATAGAACCTCGGAAATCTTGAACGAATACGCAGACAAGGACCCAAGGGTCAAGATCATCCGTTTTTCAAGGAATTTCAGGCATCAAGCGGCTTTAAGCGCCGGAATAGATGCTTCAAGCGGAGAAATGGTGGTAACTATGGATAGCGATTTACAGCATCCACCACAAGTAATTTCAGAATTCATAAAACAAGCCGAAGCAGGACACGATATTGTTATCGGAGAGAGGATAACCAATGAACAAAATTCTTTTTTCAGGGAAGTCGCGGGCAGGGCTATCTATAAATTTTTAAGCACTATGACAGGACTTGAATTTAAAAACGCCAGCGATTTTGTTTTGTATAAAAGACGGGTTGTTGATGTGATTAAAAAATTACCCGAGAGAGAGAAATTTTTCAGAGGATTGGCTCAATGGGTCGGTTTTAAGAAAAAATACGTTCCTTACGCAGTAAGGGCCCGCAAATATGGCCAGCCAATCTCCGTTAAAAGGTTATTTAGTTTTATTTTGAACGGAGTAACCTCATTTTCCGCCTTTCCTCTCCGAATCTCTTTTTGGATAGGTTTGGTAATCTTTCTGGGGAGCATCGGTTATGGCTTATCCGTTGTTATAGAAAAATACTTGTATCCGGAACATCTTATTGAGGGTCTTTCTTCTTTAACGATTGTTGTTCTGGCGTTGGGCAGTATTCAACTTATGGTCATTGGTATTATGGGTGAGTACTTATATAAAATGTTCAACGAAATAAAAGGCCGCCCGGTATATATAGTTTCTGAAACTAAAAATCTAGAGAATGATCGAACCCCCTAATTTAAAAATTATTGCTGACGACCTTGGTCTCCACGAGTCCGTTAACGACGGAATAATTTTTTTATTGAAAGAAAATAAAATCAGCGGGGCATCTTTAATGGCTAACGGGGAAGCGTTTGACGATGCCGTCCAACAAATTCTAGATGCGAGACTTGAGAATATCGGAGCCCATTTAAATCTAGTTGAACAAAGGTCGATCGTTTCTGGGGGGTTAATGTATAAAAATCATCGTGTTTTTTTTCTAAAATATATTTTAGGGCTGGTTAAAAAAGATCATATTCGGCAAGAGCTTGAGGCGCAGATTAAAAAAGTTATTCAGGCCGGAATAAAGCCAACTTTTATAAACGGCAATCAACATTTGCACTTGTTGCCGGGGATCATGAATATATGCATAAAATTGGCCATAGAGTATAATATCCCGTATATAAGAGTTGTTAATGAACCGTTTAATTTGTCTGGTGGCAAGTTGTTTAGAAAACTTCAACTGTTATTTTTAAATTTCTTGTCAACGGCGGCGAAGAACAAGATACGCAGGGCTGGTCTGCAGTGCAACGATTACTTTGTCGGTTTTGTGAATGCCGGTAAATTAGGCAAAAAAGACATAGATAAAGCTAAAAAATTAGCCGAAGAACATTCAGATAAAATTGTTGAACTTGGTTGTCATCCGGGCCACAGAAACGAGGACATTAAGATGAGATATAGACATTGGGGGGATTATAATTGGCAGAAAGAGTTGAGTTTGTTAAAACAAAATAGATGAAAATATTATATATAAGCAGAACTAGAGTTGGCTCGTCTTTAAATGTCGTTTATATAAAAGGATTGAAGGAGAATGGTGTCAGGGTCGAGTCGTTCAGAGTTGCATCCGGGGGTGTTCGCGGGTATCTTGAGGCCCTAAGTTTTTTTAGAAAAAATAAATCAGATACAGATTATGTTTTTATTGGCTTTGACAGTCCATTGCTGGTAATTTTTATGCGCCCATTTTGCAATAAAAAAATAATTTATGTTGCATTTCGCTCATTATATGAAGGTTTAATAGTTTCCAGAGAGTTAGCTTCCCCTTTTTCGAAGAAAGCTATTTATTATTGGCTGCTTGATTTTGCGGCTGTACATTTTGCAAATTTAACTGTTGTGGAGTCATATAATCAAGCCGAGTATTTTAAAAAGTTATTTAAGGTTTCTAAAAATAAAATTTTTAGAAGTTGGATTGGCGTTGATGAAGATAAGTTTTTTTATGATCCAATCATAAATAAGCCTGATAAATTCACAGTTTTGTTCCGGGGAGCGTTACAGCCTGAAACCGGCGCAGAATATGTGGTTCGAGCAGCCGAACTACTTAAAGGAGAAGACGTAAGATTTATCATGCATGTAGGCGGTCAGCTGGTCGGTAAGCTAAAAGTTTTGATCGAAGAATTAAGGCCAAATAACATTGAATATTTTTTTGATTTTTTACCGACCGAAGAACTAAGAATATTAATGGGGAAATGCCATGTGAGTTTAGGCCAATTATCTGACCACGAACGTCTTCAGCGGACTATTCCCCATAAGGCCTACGAATCGTTGGCTATGAAGTTGCCATATCTGACAGCTGCAAATACTGGCATTCTCGAGCTTTTAAAGGATGGAGAAACTTGTATTACTTGTAAGCCGGCTGATTTCAGATCTTTAGCCAATAAGATCTTATGGGTTAAGAATAATTATTCAATCTCTGAAAGGGTGGCTGAAAATGGTTATAGGCTATATCAAAGTTATTTGAAATCTCATATTTTAGCCAAAAATTTACTAGACAGGGTGAAGCAACTATAGTTTTATTGTAAGAAATAAATTATTAGTTTATAACTAACAGTAAGAACATTAAAAACTTAAAAGGTAAATATGACAGTATGAGTTTGGGAATAATTTCGCTTAGGACTATAAACGATAATTTACTAGAGTTTAAATCAAAAAAACCTGATAAGAAAATAAAAATAGGTTTTGTCCAGATCAATAACAGTTTCTCCGGCCAGTGCTATTTGCCTCTTTCGGTGGGAATGCTCCAGGCTTATGCCCAAAAGCATTTGACTCACTCTGATGATTATGAATTTTTTGCGCCTATTTATACATTCATGCGCATTCAAGAGGCTGCTGAATTTCTCAGTGATGCAGATATTGTTGGTTTCAGTATATACATGTGGAATTTTGAGAACTCTCTAGATATTGCCCGGGAGCTAAAGAGGAGAAAACCGGAGGTTGTTATTGTTTTTGGCGGCCCGCAAGTGCCTGACAGCAAAAAACAGTTCAGAAGAGTTAGAACTGTCGATTTGAGTTCCAAGGAAAGTCTGCGCAAGCGGATGAATTTCACTGAGGATTTCCACCATTTAAATCCGGAAATTGATATTTGTGTACACGGAGAAGGCGAAAGAGTGTTCAAATATATTCTTGAACAGATGGCTATCGATAGTTGCCACGATAAAAGTCTAATTCCCTCGGCCAGCTATGTTGACGCTAATGGTATTTTTCATTTCAATCCTAAGGTTGAAAGAATGAATGACAAAGAGCTAGCCCAGGCTCCGTCGCCGTTTACAACCGGTGTCTTTGACAAACTCATGACTGTTTTTCCTGATCAAAAATGGGTTCTGATGTATGAAACTGATCGGGGCTGCCCCTTTCAATGTACATATTGCGATTGGGGAGGAGCCACCGAAGACAGGGTTAGCAGGTTTTTACTAGAACAAATTTACGGCGATATCATGTGGGTCGGTGAACACAGGATTCCGTATATATTTCTGTGTAATGCCAATTTTGGAATTCTTGAGCGGGACATTCAGATCGCCGAATATTTCGCCGAAACAAGGGCGAAGTATGGTTATCTGGAAGCAGTCTCTACTCAAAATTCCAAGAATCCCAAAAAGCATACCATTGAAGCTCTTAAAATTCTTGCCAAGGCCGGTTTAAACAGGGTTACAGTTATGTCTCAACAGTCTTTAAACCCAGCGACACTTAAGGCGGTGCGCAGGGATAATATGAAACTCGATGAATATTATGTAATGCAGAAACAGCTGGCCGCAGAAGGTGTTTATACTATGACTGATATTATTCTCCCGATGCCTGAAGAAACATATCAAAGCATTGTTGACGGAACCTCTACACTCATCACTAATGGTCAGCATAATCATATCCAACTCAACTTTCTCACCATTCTACGCAATACGGAGATGGGTAATCCGGAATATCAGGAACGTTATGGATATGAGATAGTTCGTACAAAAATGATCAGTCATCACGGCAAACGCAACGATTCTATCAGCGGCGTGGAAGAATATCAGGAACTGGTTGTAGCCACCAACACTATGCCCAAAGAAGAATGGATCAAGGCTTGGGTATTTTGCTGGATGACCAGCCTCATCTACTTTAACAAGCTTTTACAAATACCCATCATGACTCTGCACGAATATTATGGTGTGTCATATGGTCAGGCGCTCGAAGCATTTGTAAAAAATTCAAGTTGTTCCGGGGAGTTACCCATTTTATCCGAGATTTACAGATTTTTTGCTAACTTGGCCCGTGACATACAGGCGGGATGTTCCGGAGAATATTTTCATTCTGAGGAATGGCTCAACATTTATTGGCCGCCGGAAGAATATATACTTATCAAACTTTGCGCTGAAAATAAGCTGGAAGCTTTTTATCGGGAAGCGGAAATGGTAATGATGCAGTTTATGACTTCCGATAAACCGGTTGACGTTCTCCTTGACTCACTGAAGTTGAACCGATCTCTTATTAAGTTACCTTTTAAAAATGAAGATTTAAATCTTGAACTGAATTACAATATTTGGGATGTTTATCGTACCGTATTACTTGGCGGAACTGCTGATTATAAACCCGGAAATTATAGCTACTGCATAGACCGTACGACCGAAAGATGGGATTCATGGGAAGAGTGGTGCCAAAAAATGGTTTGGTATTGTAACCGCCGCGGAGCATATCTGTATGGCAGTAAAAATCCTTATATAGAAATTGCCGGCCATCACTAATTTAAACAGGCGGCCGTACAAGCCCTATAATCAGGGCTTTTTATGTGGATTGTTATTTAGAGCTCTTTTTGCTATTTTTGACCCAAGTACTTATTTTTAAGAGGGTTCTTTAAAAATGGAAATACAGACGGGTATTAAGATACAAAAAAAGCAAGAATCACCGCCATTGATAAAAAATATCAAAGACCCCAAATTTCTTCTGATGTATTCGCCTCAACGCCATGATCCAAAATATGGTGCGGTTAAACCGGAAGTATCTTTGGGTAATCTCTATCTGGCTGCCGCCTTGCGTGAAAATAGTTTTGAGGTAGATATTCTCGATTGTTGTATTGGCAGTAAACACCACACGATGGAGGAAGCTTTTAACCGTGTTACTCCTCTTTCTGCTGGCAAGGTGAGGGTTGGTCTTGCGCCAGAAATGATTCTCAAAGAAGCTCGAGAATTTGATGTTATCGGCATAAGCTCTATCTTCACCCCCCAGACATATATGGTTGAAGAAACGGTTAGATCAATTTCGGAAGCCTATCCTGATAAATTTATTATGATGGGCGGCATAAATGCCAGGACACAGATGAAGAGATTTTTTGATGCCGGCGCTAACCTCATTTGTCTTTCAGAAGCGGAAAGAACGATTGTTGAAGTTGGTAATGTTCTTCGCCGGGGAAGCCACGATTTCTCAAACATATCAGGCGTTGCTTTTATGCGTAATGGTAGAATTAAAATCAACCCAATGGGGCTAATTGATAACGATTTAGATAGGCTACCAATTCCAGCCAGAGACTTACTACCCATGGATCGTATTGCAGAAATAAATCGTCCTCACGGCAGTGTTCTCAGGGTTGGCCAACTAAACAAGCCGCAACCATATGTATCATTAACGACATCCAGGGGTTGTCCTTATGATTGCAGTTTTTGTCATATTTCCACAGAGATAGAAGGTTCGCCCATGGGTAATATTGGAAAATTCCGATATCAATCAGTCGAGCGTGTTGAAAGAGAAGCGTTAGCCATTAAAGAGCTTGGTGCTAAATATATTTATATTGAAGACGATTCTCTTTTAGCCAAGAAAAAAAGAGCATTGGCCATTTTTAAGATGTTTATAAAATTTGGATTCAAGCTGGGCGATGTTAATGGAGTAAATTTATCACATCTGCACAAAAATGACGGCACTGGCCGGATAGTAATAGATGATGAGATGCTGGAAACAATGGCCGAGGCCGGATTTAATCGGCTTTCATTCCCCGTCGAGTCCGGTTCCCAAAGGATTATAGATAAGTGGGCTGCCGGTAAAATTAGCCATGAAACCTATGACATATCTGCTTTAATAAAAAAAGCAAATTCGTTGGGCATTCTGGTCTCCAGTTGCTATCTCATTGGTTATCCGGATGAGACCTATGAAGAATTACTAATGACGATCTTGGTTGCCAAAAAACATATGGATGCCGGTTCTGAATATGTTAATTTTACCATAGTAACTCCTTTTCCGGGCACAGTTCTCTACGACTATGTTATTCAAAATAATTTACTTCTGCCGGGAATTGATATAGCGGATTTGGACTGGTTGCACCCATCCATTCAAACACGGGTCGACCCTAATTATCTGGAATTTGTTTCCAGAAAAGTTTGGGAGTATTTAAATAAGCCGGAAAGGATTGATATTATTCGCTCAATGGTGCCCAAACAGCGGAATATGTAACCCTCAGATTAGAGGGTTTTTATTTTTTTTATGTTCAAATTTTAATCAGGAAACCCCTTGCATGCATGGGACTATAATGATAAATTATATTTATGATAATTATAGTTATTGTGTTGCTTATCATTCCCTTTAATACTCATGCCTATCTTGATCCGGGTACCGGCAGTTTTATTATTCAAATAATAATAGCTACTATGGCCGGATTTTTATTTTCAACAAAAATTTACTGGACTAAATTTAAAAGTAAAATCCAGCATTTTCAGAACAAGTTTTTTAAACGAAATAAAGATGGAGAACGATAAAGCTAACAATGACAAATTGTCTAGCTCTTTTAGGGATCCAAGCGGATTCATTTTTTATAGCGAAAGAACACTTTTGCGTCAAATTAATCTTTCCCACAAAGATAATTTTGATTATTTTTTATCCTCTGGCCTCTATGGGGCTCTTTTAAATGATGATTTTATAATAGGCCACGAAGAGATTGCTGAGGGAGTCCCGATGTCTAAAGGGGGATATAAAATAATAAAACCAGAATTAGTACCCTTTATTTCTTATCCCTACGAGTGGTGCTTTAGTCAGTTAAAAGACGCGGCCCTGCTAACTCTTAAAATTCAGAAAAAGGCGCTTGAATTCGGTATGTCCTTGAAAGATGCCAGTGCTTATAATATCCAGTTTAAAGACAGCAAGCCGATTTTAATTGATACGCTTTCTTTTGAAAAGTATAAGGAAGGAGAGCCCTGGGTTGCTTATAAGCAATTCTGCCAGCACTTTCTTGCCCCGCTTGCCCTTATGAGTTATCGAGATGTCCGACTGAGCCAGCTGTTCAGGATTTATATAGACGGCGTTCCTCTGGATTTGGCAAGTTCATTATTGCCGCTAAAAACCCGTTTTATTCTTTCCATTTTATCTCACATTCATCTTCACGCTAAAACCCAGAAATATTTTTCAAACAAGACCCTGAAGGATAAAAAGGTTTATTTAAGCCGTCAGAGATTGTTGGTGCTAATTGATAACTTGGAGCGTGCCATTAAAGGGTTTAAATGGGAAGCGAAAAATACGGAATGGGCTGATTACTACGACAAGACTAATTACTCCGTTAGAGGGTTTGAAGATAAGAAAAGGACGATATCTGAATTTTTGAAGATTATTGAACCAAATTCGGTTTGGGATCTTGGGGCTAATAATGGCCTGTTTAGTCGTCTCGCTTCCGACAATAACATTTTTACTATAGCATTTGACATTGATCCTGCGGCAGTTGAACAGAATTATATTGGATTACGAAAAAACAAAGAAAAAAATATTTTGCCTCTTATCGCGGACTTGTTTAATCCCTCGCCTGCCATTGGCTGGGCACTAAAAGAAAGAATGTCTTTGGTTGAAAGAGGTCCGGCAGATGTTGTTTTTGCGTTGGCGCTAGTTCACCATTTAGCCATTTCAAATAATTTGCCGTTTTCGATTATCGCCGAATTCTTCAGCCGGATAGGCAACTCGCTTATTATTGAATTTGTGTCGAAAGAAGATTCCCAGGTTCAGAGATTGCTTTCTACGCGAAAAGATGTATTTTTTAATTACGACAAAGAATCGTTTGAAAAAACATTCAGCCTATATTTTAAAATCGAAAAGGTGCATCAGATCGAAGACTCCAACAGAGTGCTCTATCTTATGAGGAAGATCCAGGGGTTATAAATAAGGATGATAAAAATTAAAGATTTTATCAAAAATATCCCATATCTGCCGTTATTGTATGGAATTTTTCCCATACTTTTTCTTTTTGCCCACAATATAAGCGAATTGAAGTATGAGATGCTGTGGTTGCCTCTTTTCATTGTTACTTTTATAGTTCTGGTTTTTACCATTATTTTAAGTATCTTTGTTAAAGATTATATAAAGTCGGGGTTGATTCTTTCTTTGTTTTTTATAGTTTTTCTGTCATACGGGAATTTTAAAGAACTGCTTCTTTCTGTTGGATGGCTGATAGATATAGGCATTGTCAGGGACAAATATTTATATCCTTTGGGAATTTTTTCTTTTATATCGGCCAGCTATTTTATTATGAGATCCAAGGATTTGGGAGCTGTATATAAGTTTTTTAGAACCGCTGGATTTGCGTTAATTGCTTTTTCTTTTGTAAGTATTGGTTTCAGCGCTTATTCAAATAGCCGAAGCAGTGTTGTTTTTGAAGATGGTGCGGTTCAAACAGGTTTAAATCAAGACCAAAATTTGCCCGATATTTATTATATTGTTCCTGACTCATATGCTCGCGTGGATATACTTAAAGAAGTACATAATTACGACAATAGTGAGTTCATTAATTTTTTAAAGAAAAAAGGGTTTTCGGTTCTTTCGAAAAACCATTCAAATTATCAAAATACCGTTCTGTCCATACCCGCAACGATGAATATGGATTATTTGGATAACCTGCTTCCTGAAACTATAGAGAAGAACGACATAGCGAATCTAATCCACAATAACCGTGTTCAGCAATTTCTCAAGGCACAGGGTTATAAAATTATACAGTTTGATTCCGGCCTAGGCATAACAAGCTATAACAAGTATGCCGATATAAGATTTAATCCAAGTCGTCTTAATAATTTTTCCCATCGGATAATTGAAACTTCATTGCTTAAATACTTTGTAAGCAAAAGACAGTTTTTTGGATTTAGCATAAATAACGAGGAAAGAAAAAGAATTTTATACAGTTTTGAGAAGTTAAAAGAAATTCCAGAGTTGGATGTTGGCGGACCCAAATTTGTCTTTCTTCATCTTTTCCTTCCACATCCGCCGTTTTTATTCGATCGTAACGGTGAAGAAGTAAACGTTGAAGAGGCCTCTATTTTAACAGAAGAGGAGTATGGTCGTTTTTGGCTGGACCAGCTTATCTTTGCAAATAAACAGTTGAGTTTGGTTGTTGACGAGATATTAGCTAAGTCTAAAACGGAACCTATTATTATAATTCAGTCAGATCATGGTTATGTATTTTGGATGAACGATTTGTCCGACCGTTTTTTTGAGTTAGAAACATTTACCACAGCAACTAGGGCAAGCGGCAAGAATTTTAGCGCACTCTATTTACCGGGCGGCAAAAAGACGCTTTTGCCGGATAATCTCACAAATGTAAACACTTTCCGTTTTATTTTTAAGAACTATTTTAATGCCGATTATGATCTCTTGGAGGATAAGATTTATAAGTATTATGATTATTTGCTTTTAAAGAATCACTCAGATTTTAAAAATATAAAACAGGTTCCATGGGGCCTGTTATAAACTGTGGCTAAATACATTTTCCACCCCTTTTTGCTTTCTGTTTCTTTCATTGTTTTTTTATTTGCTCACAACATTAGTGAACTTGGAAATCATATCGCATTTGATGTAGTTTTAGTACCGATATTCGTTGCTCTTTTATTTGCGGCCACGGCCTTTTTTGTTTTAAAAATGTTAATTCCGGACTGTCATAAAGCTGGCATAATAAGCTCTCTCGTCGTTGTTTTTTTCCTTTATTACGGCATTTTTTACGATATTTTTCATGGCGTTAAAATGGCCGATCTTTTGGTCGGAAGACACAAATTTTTATTTCCGGTGTGGTTCGTTATGATTTTGTCGGGTGGGTTTTTTGTTCTCAAAACTAAAAAATATCTGTTACCGTTTACAAAAATTCTTAATCTGTCATCGGTTGTTCTTGTGCTGATACCGCTTATAAGCATAGTTATATATGGGATTGGTGGGGTTGGAGGGATAAAAACTGACATTTTACAAACTATCGACAAGGGAAACAGTGCGACTGCTAATTTACCGGATATTTATTACATTATCCCGGACAGATATGCGGGCAATGGAATTTTAAAAAATTTTTTCGGCTATGACAATAAAGAATTTTCGGACTTTCTTGAAGAAAAAGGTTTTATAATTTCCGATGAAAGCCGGAGCAACTATTCCCAAACACTTCTTTCTTTGCCCTCGGTCCTTAACATGAAATACTTGGGAGACGGAATGTTGCTGGAATCCCAAGCCGACACAAGGTTTCTGTTGGACATGATACGAAAAAACAAGGTTGTGGGGTTTTTGAAACAGCGGGGTTATAAAATAGTTAGTTTTCGTGTTGGCTGGCCGATCTCTAACGTTGATGCAGAAATAGGACGACCGCCTGTTGGCGAATTTAGTTATAAATTGTTAGACTCAACCCTGATCAGATTGGTTAGTAATCGTCGCAACATATTTAGGGATTATTTAAATTATAGAATGAGAACGGTTATTGACCTTGCTTTTAAAAGATTGGGAGAAATGCCGGAACTTAATTTGGGGGGTCCTAAATTTATTTATGCTCATCTGCCTGTTCCGCACTGGCCGTATTTATTCGGTCCTAACGGAGAAAAAGTTGCCGCTAAATTTTCTGACACGGAAGAAATGGATTTAGTTAAAGAAAAAGAGTATTACCTGGGCCAATTGCAATATACAAACAGAAAAATAATGGAGACTGTTGAGTTGATAATTTCAAACTCGGAAATTCCGCCAGTCATTATTATTCAATCCGATCATGGATTTAATCCGGAATCGGTTGACCCCTTGACCATGGTTTCAAATTTCAGCGCGTTTTATCTGCCGGGGAAGTCAAAAAACATATTGTCCAAGAGTGTTTCTAATGTAAACACTTTTCGTTTTATTTTTGACCAATATTTCGGAACCGAATTAGGACTACTGCCCAATAAAATTTACTGGTCCTCTTTTCAAGAACCATATAAATTTAAAGAAATACAGCCGCACAATCTATAAGATGTGATTGTAAAGCTCAATATATTCGTTAGTCGTTTTCTCCGTCGTAAATCCATTTTTTATTTTTTTTATTGAATGTTGTCTCATTTGTTCTGACTCTTGATTAGACAAGTTTAGTAAATACTCTATACCGTTTTTGAGATCGTCAGTGTCTTTATGTTTGGCTATATATCCGTTTGCTTTATGTTCTATCAACTCCGGTATGCCGCCGGTGTTAAATGAGACAATCGGTAAACCGCAAGCCATCGCTTCTAAGACTACCAAGGGACAGTTGTCGGCTATTGAAGGATAGAGAAGAATATCGGTGGCGGAATAGTATTTTTTCAACACTCCTTCTTCGCTAATGGGTGGAAGTCCTAATAAATTGTTCTTATTGCTGGTGATTCTGCCGATGTTTATAAAAACAATATCTTTGTTGTTTTTGAATTGTTCAGCAGTTTCAACTACGAACGCCCATCCTTTCCATTGGTCATCTTGTTTTTTAATAACAGATAAAATAATCTTCTTGTTCAAGGGCAGGTTTAGTTCTTTGCGGCATTGCTCTTTGGGTAAGGGGCTGAATGCGTTTGTGTTAATGCCGTTATAAATAATTGATATTGGTTTATTTTTTAAAATACTTTGACCCACTTTTTCCGCCAACCATTTTGAGGGAGTGACAATGTGAAAGTTTGAGTTTTTGTATATTTTTGTTTTTTTATTCTCTAGGTATTTTTCGTTGTGCCAGGCGATAGCCGGTGGTATATTTAAGGCCGGACAAGTAAAAAAACCATTCTTGTTGATTTTACCGTTAAAAGCGTGGCCACAATGGGCGGTAATCGGCCACATATCATGGAATGTCCAAACAACCGGCTTAAGGCGAGACATTTTTTCCAAGGTTCCCAGATTGAAGTAGTTGCTATGCAGATTGTGGCAATGAACGATATCGGCATTTTTAAATTCCGGAGTTTTTAAAATGTGGTCAGAAGAAAAAACATCGATGTCATTAGCTAGCCAGTAAGCAAGTTTCCGTCGGACTTTACCTGAGATAGAACGCATGTCGTTAAGCAATTTAATATTACTCTCCTCAGAATACTTTCTCCCGACAAACATCGATATTGTGTGGCCCCTTTTTCCCAGTTCTTGTTGTAAAGAATAAGCAACCATTGCTGCCCCACCCTTTTTATCTATTGTGTTGATTTGGATAATATTCATCCCGAGTAAATATTAAATAAATTTAGTGAATTCTTTCTTAAATTCTTCTAAATTCCAATTTCTTACCACATAACGGGGTAAGGCATATATATTAGAATTATTTGTCACTCTTTTGTGTGTGTTGGAGCAAGCGTATTGGAATCCGGCTTTTTTGACCAGTTCAATTGTGTTTTTATCAAAGCTGTCCCTGCCTCCAAACGGATAGGCAAAACTTAAAAGGGGAATATCAAGCATTTCTTCAACGATTATTTTCCCTTTGAATATTTCCACAAACTGCTCATTTGGGGGTATTTTAGCTAGTTTGGGGTGGTTTATAGTATGGCCTCCAATTTCGATTATACGGGCCGTAGAGAGGGTTTTAGCCTCATCTAGGGTCAATGGCCTACCTTGGTCTTCTGGGGGCGTATTTTCGCCTGTTTGTGCATATAAGTCCCAATAAAAGAGCTTATTCGAGCCAACATAACCGGCCGTAAAAAATATGGTGGCTGGGATGTCGAGTTCTTGGAGAACCGGTAAGGCATTGTGGAGATTATCAGAATAGCCGTCATCAAAGGTAATGACCACGGTCTTGCTTTTTAATTTTTTAGAACGAACTTCCCTGACAAGCTGGACCAGGGGTATAACGCGGAAATTTTCTTTTAAAAATTTTATCTGTTCGCGGAAATTTTCCGGCGATACGCAAAGCCGATGAGGGTCATTTTTTGAATCTGATATCCGATGGTAAAGAAGTATCGTTGCGGTTGGGAATAGAGCGTTATAAATTTTAAATATGAATCTGCGCGCTAAATAATGCAGTTTTTTAGCTGGAAGGAAAATGGGCAGTTTGCGCAAGAGGTTCTTAGTCGTTTTATGTATTAATTTTGTCATTGTTCGGCAAGAGAAGATAGCCGCCGATGATGAGAGCGTCAATGTTTGTGGATTTGAAAGTTTTTATCGCGTCTTCAGGCGTTTCAACAATGGGTTCGCCAGAGTCATTGAACGATGTATTTAATACAACTGGTACGCCGGTTAGTTTTTGGAATTCTTTTATAAGCGAATAAAATTTCGGATTTTGACTACTATTGACGGTCTGGACGCGGGCGGTCCCGTCTATGTGGGTTACTGCGGGAATATTATCCTTTTTTACCTTAGCAACAAGAAGCATGAACGGGCTTGGACAATCAAGCTCAAAATATTCATCGGCAGATTCTTCGAGGCATGCTGGAGCAAATGGGCGAAATGATTCGCGATGCTTTACTTGTGCGTTCAGCTTGTCTTTCATTCCGGGCGGAATGGGAGAGCATAGGATGCTTCTATTGCCCAAGGCTCTGGGGCCATGCTCACTTTTACCCTGAAACCAGCCAATTATTTTTCCGTCTGCCAGTAATTTTGCCGCTGTTTGGGCTGGACTTGATAATTTTTCATATTGATATCCTTGGATGGTATTCAATATTTCTTTCTCTCCATATTCTCTGCCAAGATAGGCGTTATCCATTTTCCACTCAACCGGATTTTTATTGAACTGGTGATTGGCCCACAAAGCTGCTCCCAATGCCAAGCCGGAATCGCCGGAAGCGGGTTGGATGAAAATATTTTCAAAAGGAGTATTGTCCAGGATCTTTTTGTTGGCCACACTGTTTAAGCCTACGCCTCCGGCGATACAAAGATTCTTTGAATTTGTGACATTGTGTAAACATATAGCGTAGTCAGTCATAACTTTTTCTAAATAGAACTGTGCCCAGTAAGCCAATTCCGTATAAACCCCCACACCTAGCCGGCGATTGCCTTCTTGGCGATCATAAATATTCGCTGGCTGGGTGTGGGGGTAAAAGTTGTCTGGAAGCTTGATATTTTTATTTGCGCGTGGGTGTTTAAAGAAAATCTCTGGCGTCTTTGGGAAATGTGCTGGTTTTTCATAAGCCAAGCCCTTTTTAGAAAAAGAATGCATAATTAATTTTATTTTTCTGACTAGGGCAGATTTTCTGGAATAGGATGTTTTTTTGAAGAGATATTTTAGGCCCATGTCTGAGTGTGGTTCTAGGCGAGTAGGGAAGATATAACGGAATTGGTCTACCTTTTTTAAGAACTGTTCTTCCGGAATCTCTGAAATTAACCTACCTTTTCCGTAAGGTGCTAGGCCCATTGTTTTACCCTCTTCATGTTTGCCGAACCCGAGAAAATAAGTGACCTGTGAATACAAATTGCCGATCCCGGAAAAATCCAAGAGCCGGCCGGTAAATTGGTTAACTGGCGCATGATTGCGGACGATCCGATACAGTCCATTTTTATTACCTTTGTAAAATGTTTCCGTCTCTACGCCTATTAATCCCGTTGCTAATTTTTCCTTTTGGCCGGCGCTATCAACTACCATAACCGCCGCGTCATCAAATGGTGAACAAAAAAAGGCACTGGCTGCGTGAGCATCATGATGGTTAACAAATATAGTTTTGTGAGCGATCTTATCCCACAAGTCATGTTGTTTAAGCAGGTTTATTAATGATGCAGGCGTTGCATCTATTTGCTCAACTGCGACTGAATCTATTTCATCGATACTTTTTATGCCAGCCGCAGACAAACAGTAATCAATAGATTCTTTCGGGAATGCCATGGAATACTTCTTCCTATCTAGACGTTCTTGAGATATGGCTATTACCTGGTTATCCACCAAGAGAGCGGCACCCGTGTCGTGGTCAATAATTTTTAAACCTAAAATCTTCATGCTATTTTAGCGTGGATAAAATAATAGTTCCTGGGCTTATTCGGCCAGAGCCGTCTTTTTGCGGCCCTATAAACTTTAAACGGATTAAAAATTTTGCGCAGAGTTGGAAAGTTAAAACCGAGAGTGTTTTTAGGGCCGATAACTTTAACTGGGGAAGTATATGTAAAAACATCAACTATTTTAAGCCCGTTCTCTTCTATCATACTTTTGAAATCGTCTATGTTTGTTGATTCTGTGTGTTCCTGAAGCAGCACTGAACCGGTTGGCTTTAAAAATTTTTTGATATCCCTATAGAATCGTTTATGTATGTTAAAATTAGGGTCAAATAAAATTATATTTTTTTTGTGCTCATCTTCATTTGCGCAAAAAACATGAGGTGGGTTACTGACGACCAGATCCCACTTTTCTGTCTCAGGTATGCTATCCAGACAGTCGGAAAGATAGACGGCAACCTTTGACTCTAGGCCATTTTTTTTGACCGTCTCACTTAACACCTTAACAGCTTCCGGGTTTATATCGGCCACAGTTAATTTATCGCAGAGATTATTTGCAAGCAGTGAAAATCCGATGAATCCAGGTCCAGCACAAAATTCAAATATGTGGCCAACATGGCCGAACCTTTCCTTTACTATGGGAATAAATTGCTGTCCGAATCTAATTCCTCCGCCATGTAGCTTTTCTTTATATACAACCTCTATATTGTTATATCGGATATGTTTCATAGTCCCATTATATCTTCAAAATTTATCATAGGAAAAACATCCAGAAAACTATTAGGCGTGGCGTTGAATATTTGTAAATCTGGATGGATTCTGCGCGCTTTAGAGTAAAATAAGCGGTAATTTTTAAATAATTGCAATATGTTGGCGATGCTCATCTCGTAGGTAAAATTCAGTTCTTTGGCATCAATATATTTCTTCAGGGTTGCATTGTCGGCATTATCAAGGCTAGATGTTTCATCTTCATAGCTATGACCGAACCCGAGAGATTTATTTTTACCCAAAGGTTGAGCCAGGAAACTGTGTTCGCAGCCAAGAAGATAAATTTTATTAAAACCCATCCAAGTGGCCGCAATCATGCACATTAAAATTGAATTTTTGGGATTGGGAACATAGTGATTAAGATCTATACTAAAAGGCAGATTATTGCTGAAAATTCCCTGTGTGCCTGTATAGTATATCCTATGCTCTTTAAACAAGTCATGTTTCTGAATGAATGGTATTGCTGCCAAGTTGGTTATAATAGTTGTGTCGGCAGATATGTATTTATTCTTTTCCTTAAAGCGGTTGCGCCAATACTCCGGTCCGTTTTCGTTAAAATAATTTGATTCCGATATGATGTGAAATGTCGGCGTTAAAGAGCGATGCTGTTTATTCTTCTCAAACTCGTTAACTACAAAAACATGCTCTTGTCTCAGCCGCGAAAGATCAGTGTCAGCTATAGAGGGTCCGGCGCCAAGAATAAAACAACGCCGGCCGACATATTTATTTTTAAGTTCCAAATTTCTTGACAGGATCATTCTGTCTCGGATACTGTAAAATTTAGGAGCGGCATAATTCCTGTAAAGATAACTTGGAATGGCTTTGAGTTTTTGGACGGTACTTATTAGCATAAAGTTTTGACCTCTGACCTACATAAAGAGTATCAAAAGATGTCAAAAGGTGTCAACAGATATCAACATAATAGATATTGCATTACAGCTTATCTTTGTTATTATATAAAAATTATATGGGAAACAACAGCAAAATCAAAGTTCTTGTTGTCGGTGGAGCCGGTTATATTGGCGGTGCTATAACCGATATTTTGGTTGCCAAAAGAATTCCTTTTAGCGTTTACGACAAGCTTGTTTACGAGCATCAGTATTTAAAACCGGTTGATTTTGTATATGGTGACGTTAGGGATTATAAGAAACTCAAGTCCGTATTGCCTAAATATACTCACATTATTTGGCTAGCGGCAATTGTCGGCGATCCGGGCTGCCAGATAGATGAATGGATGACCAGGGCAGTCAATGTCGAACCCGTTAAGTGGCTGGTAAAAAATTACAAAGGACGGATACTTTTTGCTTCAACTTGTTCTGTTTATGGCAAGAGCGATTCAATGCTTACTGAATCATCGCCGACAAATCCACTCTCGCTTTACGCCAGAAGCAAGCTGGAAGTAGAATCGTTCCTCATTAAACATCCGAATGTTTTAATGTATCGGATCGGTACTGCCTATGGTATTTCCGATAGTCACTCCAGGGTCCGTCTGGATCTAGCCGTTAACTTCTTGAGTTTTAAGGCCATTGGTGAGGGTAAGCTAACTTACTTTGGCGGTACCCAGTGGAGGCCATTTATTCATGTGAAAGATATTGCCATGGCTTTTGTTAACGGTCTTGATAACAGCGCAAAAGGAATTTACAATCTTGTCACCGAAAATTCTCAAATAAAGGACTTGGCGGACAGAGTTAGCAAATTAACAAACTGTAAAGTTGAGTCAACTGAACAGCCATTTCAAGACGAGCGCAATTATCATGTTAATGCAGATAAGGCAAAAAGAGCAGGACTCCTTAAGGGGTTGAGGTATAATTTAGACCATGGCATAAAAGAAATGGCATCTTTAGCCAGTTTTAATAGAACATCCTCAGAAGAGACAGTTCACTTTAACGAAAAACATTTGGCGGGTTTGATGAAGGATAATAAAAAAATATGGTCCCGTTAGAGGTAAGACGCCCCGACTCAAGTCGGGGTCGTCTGCCGACAGAGTTCCCCAGGAGTGGGGATGCCCACACTCCGAGAACCACGCCTTTCAGGCGGGTCGGACCTCTAACGGGATAAATCCCACATGAAGCAAACAAAAAGAATGAAAAAAGTGAATCACAATCAACCTCGAGCCGTTGAATATCCTGTTTTTGCCGATGATCGGGGGACTTTTGCCCCGTTTATAAATGGTTTGGAAGAAATAGCTCCCAAGGCAGGCGTTATTAAGAGAATGTATTATGTTTGTAACGATAGCAAGGAGGTTGTCCGCGGGTTTCATTATCACGAAAAAGAATGGAAATTTTTTGTTATCGTGTCCGGTTCGGCTAAATTTGTCGCATTAGATCCTGATAAACCAGACGATAAATTCCAATTCGTCAGCTCGGTAAGAAAAAATAATCTCATAATAATACCCCCATTCTATGCCAATGGCTGGGTTTCTCTTTCCGATGATACAATTCTCATCTGCGCTTCAACCTCCACTACCCAGGAGTCTCTTAAAGATGACAAGCGCTTCGACCCTTACAAATGGGGCGATGTTTGGTCAGTAAAGGCTAGATAATCTCTAAAATTGCTATTTTAGGCGATTGAGGTATTATTGCTCAAAGTTCCTTGAAAAGGTAGTATTTTGTGGTTCTTTTCGGGTTACGGGATACCGGTTCTGTAAATGCTTGTCTATCGGTGATAAACATACTTAAAGATAAAGGAATTCCAGTATCTGTTTATGCTGAAGGATTGGCGCCCGAATATTTGAAAGACAAGCTTTTATTCTTTCCTGAACAAAAAATAAGTGATTTACTCAATTCCCTCGGGCCGTCATTGGTCATTTTAACGGTTGCTATCAAGGGCGGGTCTATACCAATAGGTTTAAATAAAGAAGCTAAACAAAGAAATCTGCCGACCGTTCTGGTCGAGGAGGTATGGGGAGGGCATGCTTCGTTTAAGTGGGATATCTTGCCGGACGGTGTTTGCGTCGTGGATGAATTTGCGAAATGCCTGATTCTTAGGTCGTGGCCCAACTATCCAGAATCTAATATTCATGTAACCGGTATGCCTTTTTTTGATAAGTATGCCGAAGTTGAAACTGAAATTGCACGATATGCATTACATGATGTTTTGAGGCTTAGAGAAAACTGGCCGGTGGTATTTTTTGCCGGTCAAGCTTGGGGAATGCCCAAAGCTGTCAAAATGTTTGTCGAGGCCGTGAATAATTTTGATAATCCGATCTATCTTATCTTAGCAGATCATCCATCTGTTGTTTCTTCTGGGGCAACAGAAGAGTTTAAAAAGATTTATTTAGAATATCGGAAGGAATTAAGTTGTTTACGGATGGGCAAGGTTGTTAATCCCAGCGGTCTTACCAGCGGCGAAATTATGGCAGGCTCGGACATTGTTGTCGGAATATATTCAACCATGACGGTTGAGGCGTGTTATTTACGGAAACCACTAATTACTATTTGGACTCCTGAAATCGGTCAATTGCTTTCAGAAGCAAGAAGTAACATTATGACCGAATGGCCAATTACTAATCTCGGCGCATCTTTAAAAGCAGAAAGCATAGAAGAAGTCAGGAACTGTTTAAAGAGAATACTTGTCGGCGATACAGCGGCTATGCTGCAAGCCCAGCAGAAATATTTTCAGGCAGACGGGCTTAATGGTGAGCGTGTTGCTCAAGCTGTCTTAAATTACTATAAGCGATAGACCCCTTCTCGGGGTCTTTTATGTTAATTGATAATATATATTTTTTTTGTCTTCGGACACTTTCTTAAAACCGTTTCTTTCAAATATTTTCACAGATGCTAGATTATATCTCCTTACCTCAGCGTGGATCGGCTTGTCTGTTTTCAGTTGTTTTATTGATTGGCCGAGTAGGATAGTGCCGATTCCCTTGCCATGCATTGATGAAGTAACGGCGATTGAGTTTAAGTAATGATCTCCTTCCGAATCAAAACGGCAATAACCGATAACTTTCCCGTCAATTTCAGCCACAAAACAAGAATCACCCTCGGGTTTAAAATATTTGTTCTCGAACCAGCTAATATGCTGGGCGAGGGGAATTACGTCTGAGTTGGCCGCAACAGCCCTGGCTTGGGGTTCATTCCTAATCTCCCAAATTCTTTGTGCGTCATCAAGTTGTGCTGGTCTGATGATTAGTCCCATGTTTACTCGGTATTGAAAAACTAACAGGATGATAGCATGAATGAGTTAAAAGTAAAATTTACAATAAGTATTTTTTCTGTTGTTTCGGGTCCAAGTGGACCTTTCCGTAAGCAGATGGTTCCCTCCAAAGATTGTCTTTCCACCACTGGCCGTCTTTGATCCACCAAACTCGCTGGTCGCGGAAAGTATCGGCAATTTTATCAAATTTTTCTTCTGTCCAACCGACATATTTTAACCATCGCTGGGTATCTTTTGGTTTGAGGTGGTCCATGTTTTTAACTAATTCAATTCCTCGTTCACGGGTCATAATGCCCGATCGGATATCTTTGCAAACATGGTCAGTTGCTCGACCATAGCCAAATTTTATAAACTTTAGGTAATCATGTACGCCATTCTCATGCATATCGTCTAAGTTTGACATCTTTCTATAAGTCCTTTCAAAAGGTTCATCGGGTACCTTAAAACCGTATTTTTCCATTACCATTGGCCCGTGGATATTGGCATCCCATTTAAAATAATTAGCGGTATAAATACCCCGAACACCAACACTAGCTATCTCCTCATCTGAAGGATACATCCAAGGGATTAGTTGTTGTTTAGTTAGTTTTTCGCCGAATTCTGGCGCTCTTTTTAAAAAATCAGTCCACTCGTATCCTCGAATTACATGTTCGTGCCGATATCTGTATGTAAATTCCACCAAGTCATTATATGAGTGCATTCCGCCAAGATCCATATGCCCGTGTTCGCCCCAGAGCATCAAGGGCGTCTTGGTCTCTACGGCTACCCTTATTGGGTATGTGTAGATGCCCGAAGCGTAGTGCCACTGCATATCACCCAAAATTTGGACACCGAGGCGATTTAATGTTTTCAGCACATCAATGTTGGCCGTGAAGAAAATATGATCAACTCCAAAAACATTTCTCATGTTAATGAGATTTTCCATTCCGGTCGGAGTATAGTTGTTGCCGTTGTAGGTTACCAGAAGCGGATTAAGTCCATAAATTTTTTTCATAAGATGGACTTGAAAGTAACTGTCCTTGCCTCCGGAAACTGGAATTATTAGATCATAACCAGTGCCGTCTTTATTGCGGTATTCTTCAATAATATCCTCAAATTTTTTCTTGCGATCGTCCCAATCTATCTGTGCTTTTTCTCCGCTGGTTCTACAGCCGGAACACAACCCTTTTTCATCAAAGGCAAGGGGAACAGCAGAACTTGAGGGATAAACGCACTTTGTGCAGTATGTTATCTTAGTCATGTTAACGGAAATTTAAATTATTTTTTTTAAGCAATATTTTTGATCTTGGATAACTTAACTCGGTAAAGTGAAATATGTTTCCAGCGGCTACGGCTGAAACATTTGTTTGTTTCGCCAGTTCAACAAAATCTTCAAGATTTCCAGCTCCGCCGCAAGCGATAGTGGGTAATTTAGTAGATGCGACGGTTTTATTGATTGTTTCAATATCGTAGCCGTTGGCTTTTCCATCTCGGTCAATCGAGTTAATAAATATTTCTCCAGCACCTAGATTTTCGCATTCTTTGACCCAGTTGTAAACAGATTTGCTCGTATTTTTTTGGCCAAAATCAGTGAATACGATTGGTTGGTTTTCAATAATTTTATAATCAATAGATATCACCACGGCTTGTGAACCATATCTCTCAGCTGCTTGAGTTATTAATTTTGGATTTTCAAGTGCGCCGGTGTTTAAGGTTATTTTATCAGCCCCATTTTGTATCCTGAAACTGACATCATCAATAGTTCGTATGCCCCCTCCAAAGGTTAAGGGCATAAAGCAAACCTTGGATATTTCTTTAATGATGGATCCGATTGAGTTGTAGGCGTTTACATTATAATCGTCACGGCGGAGATCGTAGTGTTTTTCTCGACTTATGTCTATATAAATTAACTCGTCAACATCCCAGCTATTATAGCGAGCAGCTTCTTTTACCACGTTGCCTATATTGTGGTGATAAGAAAATCCCTCGCTTCTTACGATAAGGCCATTCTTAATATAAAGTACTGGTATTAAGCGTCGTTTAATCATAGGCTAGAGAAATTCTTTAATATATGAAGTCCGGCCGACTGGCTTTTTTCCGGGTGGAACTGGCAGCCGAAGATATTATTTTCGTTAATAATTGCCGCAAATTTTATGCCATAATCAGAACTAGCTATTGTGGCAGTTTTTTTCTCTGGTTCGCAATAAAAACTATGGACAAAATAAAAACAAGAATTATCCTCGACATTTTTTAAAATAGGGGATACGCCTACTTTAGTTATGTTATTCCAACCGATTTGAGGCAGAGGCAGGTTTTTTATTTTTTCATTGAAAGGCAGAACCCTTCCCTTTATTAATCCTAAACCTTGGTGGTGGCCGTGTTCGTAACTCTCATCAAATAGAAGCTGCATACCTAGACAGATACCGAGGATTGGCTTATTTTGGCTGGAGAATTTTCTTATTTCTTCAGTAAAACCAAGGTCATTTAATTTTTTTATTGCGGCTCCAAAAGCGCCTACTCCCGGCAGAATTATTTTGTCAAAACTACTTATCTCCTGCGACTTGTCGACAATTTCGTTTGGAATGCCTAAAAAATCCAGTGAGTTTTTCACGGATTGCAGATTGCCAACGCCATAGTTGATTACCCCAATTTTAGACATTTTCTATGTGGATTAATTTAAGCGGTGTGCCTTTTTCTAGGTCAACTTTGGCTAGTTTTCCAATAACCCGCTCATAATATTTCGGTTCAAGACCATGTCCGGGGCGGATTGAACGGATATTTTGAGCTGTAAATTTTTGACCCTTTTTAATATTTTCAACGACAAAAAGTGACTTTCTAAAAACAATATTTTCCGACTCTTTTATTCCTGAGCCGTAAAAAGGCTTACCCAACGCAGCCTCAGTATTTCGGACAGAGTCAACAAGTTTTTTGAATTCATTTGGCTCAAGAGAAAAAGCAGCGTCCGGTCCGCCTTCGGAACGGGACAAAATTATGTGTTTTTCTATAACTTTTGCTCCCAAGCTCACGGCAGCTATTGAGGCCGTTGCTCCGGGAGAATGATCAGAAAGACCGACGACATGATTGAATTTTTTTATTAGATCGGTAATTGTATAAATATTCATTTCGTCGAATTTAGCCGGATAAGAACTTACACAATGAAGGATTGCGATTGAAGAAGTACCGGCATTTTTTAACGTTTTAAGAGCTAACTTCAGTTCGGAGAGGGTAGACATACCTCGGGATATAATAACTGGTTTTTTTGTTCTGCCTATTCTTTTAAGAAGGGGAATATCGACCACTTCAAAGGATGCCACCTTATAGATCGGTACGTTAATTGTCTCTAGAAAATCAACTGAAGTATTGTCAAAAACAGAGGAAAAAAATACCAGTCCCTTGTCTTCAGCGTATTTTTTTAATTTTGGCATCCACTCCCAAGGTGTGTATGCTTTGCTATATAAGCTGTAAAGAGTCTGACCTTTCCAAGCATCATTTATTTCTACTTGGAAGTATTTTTTATTTGAATCAATGGTTATCGTGTCCGGAGTATAGGTTTGAAGTTTTATTGCATCTGCACCAGCTTTGGCTACTTCGTCGATTATTTTGTACGCTTTCCTGATGTTATGTCCATGATTAGCCGACATTTCGGCAATTATAAAAGCCGGCTGGTTAGGGCCGATCTCCCTTTTCTCATTCCCTATTTTTACTATGAGTTTTTCCATCACCTGAATTTATAGTTACCTGATCTTAATGCGCGTATACCCTCTTTTTCAGAAGAAATTATTTTTTTCATTTCCGAACTTTTATTGGCTTTTTTAATTCTGGGTTTTAATTTTTCGTCGAATTTAATTGCTATTTTATCCGCGGGGACTAATTTAATTATATTTTTTAATTCCTTCAATTCTGGAAGAATATCGATCATCGTTTTAATCCTGGGTAAGTGGTAGGCATTAGATACAATAAATGCTTTCCCAGTTTTTTTAGCTATATATTTTTTTAGCCAGATAAGTTCCTTGTAAGTAAAGTCCGTTTTATCTATTTTTATTTCTTTTGGGCTTAGGCCTAATTCTATCAGCTCCCGTTTCATTACTATTGCCACTCGAGGAATGCCCGGAGTTCCTCTATAAATTCCTCTGCTTCCAGAAACAATCAGTTCGATCTTGTTTTTTCCAGATAATTTTTTGTAAAGATAATATCCGGCCAGAACCCTTATGTAACTTAATTGATCACTGCCGTAGCTTCCGTCACGATTTTTTTTTAAAAATCCGCCCAGTATGTATATTGTTGTCATTTTTTAATTTTGGGCGGATTTATCCTCGTTTCTTTATTCAGCATGTCTATTAATTTTTTATCCGATTTGTATTTAAGAACCATGGCATCGTTAAGTTCGTGAATCCAGGGATTCTTGTCAATTACCCCGAATACATTTTTAATGCTTACTTCTTTTTTGCCCAATTTTTCAAATAAGGCATTAAACATATCAAGGTCTTCTTGGACATCCAGGGTTAGCCGGTAAGCGCGGATCCATTCTTTGGGCAATTCGGCCATATCTACTTGGAAGATGTCTTTATTAGTAAGCATATACCAAGTCATATATTCGGAATGTCTGGCATCACCCAAGTACTTTATAATTCTTTTTAATGTATTTACACTGTATATTTCGCTATTTTGTCCGGTACAATATTCTTTGGGGCCAGTATAATCATTACCTTTTTCAAAATGTCTTTTCAGTAAAAATTTGGCCATCTCATACGACACTATCGGGCAATCACCGGTAACTCGGATTGTAACATCAAGATTATATTTTTCAGCTACGCCTAAATAGCGGAGTATGACATCCTCGGGGTCTCCGGCAAAAAAACGGATCCTATGCTTTAAGGCGTATTTTTTTAGAATTTGATCTTCTTCAAGGGTTGAAGTTGCCAAAATTATCTCATCAGCCGATTTAATTTTTTTAGCGTTCAAAATACATCTTTCGATTGATGCCAGTCCTTGAATGGGTAATATGGCTTTATGTTTTAAGCGGGTTGACTTCATTCGGCAGGCGATAATAACGCCTACTCTGGCTTTTTTCAGATCATTTTTTGTTATCGGTTTCCCGGGCTTTATATCATTTTTCAGTACGTACCTTTTTTCCATATATTCTTTTATTTCAGCTACAGTCAGCCCCTCCTGCCCGGTTCTTCTAAAGTCAAAGTTTTTGAAATTTATAATATCGCCGGCTCTCAAATGAACTGAAGCGATTGGTTTCTCTATTGTTGTTTTGAGGTAATTTGCTTCCTTGTCTGGTATAAACTTTGTTCCCAATATTTTTTCGGCTTCATTAAGCTTGTAAATTAATAGATCACATTCATAGGGCTCAATTGCTGATTGGAAGTCGTATTTTGTATTTTTCCTGTCTAAGCAGACATGCTTTTCTATGTGCTCGGCGCCGGCCAATACGGCAAAAACCGGAATATCAAACGCAAGAGGCGAACTGCCGTCAACATGATCGGCATAAGATATTATTGTACTAGGAAATTCGGATTTTAAGATCCGGACCTTACTTACGGTTAGATCTTCTTTATCGGTGGGATATCCCTGAAAACCGGCTTGAAGTATAATTTTATTGTCAAAATAATTTGATCTTATATCTTTAAGCAACTCTTTGATGTTTGATAGGTCTCTGCCGGCAACATTTAACATCACCGTAATCTTTCCGTTTTTTATTACTTCAGATAATGCAGTCAATACCTTGAGGTTATTCAAAACAGAAGACTGGAGTTTTATTCCGGTTACCAACGGCAGATTATCTTTAATAACTTCTACGCTATATAGATCAAAAACATCTATCCAGATATCAAAGCCCTTGCTCTTTGCATGAGCAAAAATCTTTTTCCAATTCTGCGCATTTATGAAGGTTTGCTTATAAACCGGATACCATTCATAGTCGGATAAGGCAATTTCGTTATACTTATAAACTTGAAATTTTACCCCCACACTCACTTTAACTTGCTTTAGTTTTTGGCTCTTTGAGCTATATCTAAAGTGAGTGTGGGGGTTAATGCCAAAATTATCCTCTTGCGGTAGGGAATCTATCAACTTTTCTATCAATTTGCTCGACCCAGCGCAGGAATTGGCTATCTCAAAAAGTAGGTATGTTTGCATATAAGTAAAAAGTTAAAAGTGTAAAGTTGAAAGTTAAAGTTTTAAATTCAAAGTTATATATAAAAAATTTTAACTTGTAACTTTGATTTTTAACTTTTAATTCTCTACTTTAAACTTTTTTAAAGAATTCCTTTATTTTATTGCATATGTATTTTATTTGGCTCTTTTCTAGTGTTACATAAAGCGGAAGCGTGATACAGGAGTTATGATATAGATCGGCGTTGGCTAGTTTTACATCTTTATAGCCATTTTTTCTGTAATAAGGGTGGGAATAAACGGTTGGATAGTGAAAATTTACGCCTATGCCGTTTTGTTTAAGAAAATTAGCAAGAGGATTTCTTTTTGTTGGGTCTTTTGTCCTTATTACAAAAAGATGATTTGAAGAAACGGAGTTTTTGGCCAGAGAGGGAGTGAAGACCTCTTTTACACCGGCCAGCTCTTTTTTATAGATATCGAAAATCTTCTGCCTAGCTTTTACAAATTTATCCAGTTTCTTCAACTGACTTATTCCCAAGGCCGTCTGAATATCGGTAATTCTGTAGTTATAACCTAGTGCGGTCATAACATTGAATCCACCCTCATCTTTGGTTATGCCATGTGTTCGGAGATGGGCCAGTTTTTTATAAAATTTAGGATTATTTGTCAGAATTGCCCCACCCTCACCGGTAGTTATTGATTTGACCGGATGAAAACTGAAAACCGACATATCACCGATGCCGCCAACCTTCTCATTCTTAAATGAGGCGCCTAGAGCATGGCAAGCATCTTCAATTACGAGCAGGCTGTGTTTTTTGGCCATACTTAATATTTTGTCCATATTGCACGGATGGCCGCCAAAATGGACCGGAACTATGGCTTTTGTTTTTGAGGTGACAAGTTTTTCTATTTTTGTTTCGTCAAGATTATAGTTATCAAGCCGTATATCACAGAAAATAGGTTTTGCTCCAACCGCCAGGAGCATGTTTGAAGTTGCGGCAAATGTATTTGGGGTTGTGATAACTTCATCACCGGCGCTTAAATCGGCGGCTAAATACGCTAAATGAAGAGCGGCCGTGCCGTTTGAAACGGCTACGGCATATTTGGCGTTGCAATATTTAGCCAGCGACTCTTCAAATTGTTTTACCGCAGGACCCTGGGTCAACCAGTCCGAACGCAAGACATTAACGACGGCCTTAATATCATCATTATCAATTGATTGTCGGCCGTAGGGGATAAATCCCACGCTTCTTTTGTTTTGTTTATTGTTGTTGGTCATGTGTTTTTATATCCTTTCCCGTGAACGAATCCATTACAAACTGAAACTCTTTAAAATATGGAGAGCGTGAGTTCATCGCGTCATAATGCATCTGTTGTTTATCAGAGATAAAGGGTCTTAAGTATTGACGGTAAGCGGTTTTTAAAACAGGAAAAGTCTTTCCGAGCGTTACTCTTAACGTTTTTAAAGTAGGGGAGCTTGTCTTTAACTCCTCATTGTTAGCCCCCAATCCTTTTTTTTCGTTTGCCATATATACTTGCAGGTATTCCCAGAAGGCGTTTTTAACAGTTTGTTTTGCCTGGTCTATGGAAACATTGTCAATTTTTGCGATTGTTTTAGCAAGGTGGTCTTGGAATATCGTATAATAATTATAGAATTCTTTTTCGGTCAGCCAATCAACCATACTTGTCAGGTAATATTGCTGGTCATGAATGTGCCGAACTATGCCCAGGCAGTCCAGCAATTTTATTTTACCGGACACGGCGCAATGGCTTATCTGAAATAGTTCGCTCCAGGTGTTTATTATGGGCAACGGAATGACCCAGATCTTCTTCAAATGTTCAACTCGATTTACTCCGGATGTGACGACGAAACATTTTTTTAAAAAATCATTTAATCTTTGAGAGGCCGTATTTGCTTCAATTGGATAAAAAGGATAGTCGGCCAACCTTTTTATTTCTCCGTATGGACCACTGGTTTTAAGTCGAAAAGATATGCCATGACCCCCAGCTGCAGTATAGTCCGGGTTATTCTCTAGAAATTCTGCGCACTTAGTTAAAGTGGACGGTATTTCGTAGTCGTCGTCTCCGTTAATGAGGGCGTATTTTTCTTTTACCACAGAAAGCGTTCTTTCGTGGGGTTCTAACCCGGGCGGGAGCCAGTTGTAATGTATCTCTAATTTATTATCTAGTTTTTTCAGAATTGATTTAATTATCTTAACATTTTCAGGGCTACTTGAATCGGACAAATAGACCGGGTGGGGGGATTTACATTTTGCGTAATAATTAAGAGTACGAGCCAAGAAATCCGGCCGGTTCATTGTGGATATTGATATGGCTACTTTTGTATTTTGTTCATTGCCCATGATATTTTAAGAGTATCAAAAAGTGTCAGAAAGTGTCAACGGACGCTGTAAACCGAATAGGCGAGTTTTAATAAAAAGGCCCAAATTTTAAAATTTGGGCCGATTTTTTTTATATTTATCAAATACATAACAGACAGTATTAGCGAATTGATGCCCTTTCTCAGTAATAATAATCGACCTGTCTTTTATTTCTATCAGGCCGTCCCTTACATAATCATCTAATGCCACAAGTTCTGGATCGAAATATTCCTCAAAATTAATAGCGTATTTTTCGTCAATACATCTGAAATCTATAGAAAAGAAACTTCTTAAAGTTTGAATAACATCTCTTCTGATAAGATCATCTTGGTTTTGCCGATGGCCGCGGAAAATCGGAAATTGTCCTTGTCTCAAAGATTCCCGGTATTTTTTCAAGTCATAAAAATTCTGAAAATAATAATTGCCGATTGTGCTAAAACTCTGGATTCCCACGCCAATAATACTGGTGTATCTTCCCGCAGTAACTCCCAATGCATTCCATTGCATTTTACCTTCTGCCATCGCCTTGGCCACGGCATCAGTTGGTTTGGCAAAATGGTCATATCCGGTGCGGATATAGCCGGCTTTAATCAATGTTTCCATGGCTATAGTGAAGAGTTTTTTCCTCTCATAATAATCCGGAAGATGATCTGGTCTTCCAAATTTACCGTCAGACATAAGTCGCTGATGTTTTGAAAATTCGGGAGCCTGGTGGAGATAATTGAAGCAAATCCTATCCGGCGAAAGACGGACACATTCATCCATCGTTCTCTTGATTGTTTCGGTTGTTTGATGAGGCAGGCCGCAAATAATGTCAAAATTTATACCATTGGGGAAAAGATCACTAATTTCCGGCCCCATAAGTTTTTCTACAAGCTCTATCGGCTGGATTCTGTTAATGGCTTTTTGGACACCAGGGTCAAAGTCCTGAATTCCAAAGGAAATTCGGTTTATTCCTTGGTTATGGTAAAATCTAAGCATTTCTCTGCTGCTGTGTCTTGGATCTATTTCAATAGAAAATTCACTCAAGTTTTTGATATCTACGATTGAACTCAAATTTTCTACCAGTCGGCTAAAGTCATTCATGCTAAGATCCGTAGGAGATCCGCCTCCTAGATGTATTTCTGTAAAATTCGGAGCCAAAGAGTGTTTGTCAAAAAGTTTCTTAAACAATCGTATTTCTGAATAAAGAAGCTCAAGATAATCTTTTCTCTTGTCTTGGCTTTGGGTGATCTCTCCTATGTGACAATTACAGAACCAGCAAAGTTTTGTGCAGTACAATATATGGACATAGAGCAAAAGAGGGACATTGGGCTCATCGGTTAATAATTCAAGTAGCGCCGAATGACAATCTTCACTTCCCATATCAGTTGACCAAAAACTCTTGTGGGGGTATTCGGTATACATAAAGGCATTGGTTATTTGTAATATATTTGGGTTCACATTCTTGAGCATTTTACCCCTCGTTTTTAAGAAGCTTTGACAAAATCATAATAAATTTAACAGATATTGTCCAGTACTTTGTATCAGTATCAAAAAGTGTCAGAAGGTATCAACGGGTGTTATAAACAAGAACTATGGACTTTATCGTACCCAAATTATACCATTCAACAATGACTAAAGTAGCCATCCTAATTCCAACAATGAACCGTCCCGATTTTATATTGAGGCAGTTTGAGTTCTATGAATTGATGAATAGTCCCCATCCGATTTATGTTTTGGATAGTAGTAATCCAGAGAATGCGGATAAGTTAAAAAAAGAGATAAAGAAATTTAAGAAGTTAAGTATAATATATCAATGGGCTCCGCCGGGGAAAGATTGTTTGTATCAACTTTTGCCCCAAGTAAAAGAAAAGTACTGCATTCAGATGGGAGATGACGACCTTCTTATTCCCAGTACAATGTCTGAATGCGCGGATTTTTTGGAAAAAAATCCCGATTATGCAACTTGCGCCGGAAAGCAGATTAATTTTAGTTTTCAGAAGAAAAATTATAATAAGCCCTACGGCATCATTGAGCGTCAGACACTGCCGCATGGCAGGTCGCTTGAAGATGATAATATGCTGGCCAGGGTTAAGGAGTTTTGGTTTGATCTAAAGATTAACAACTCCGAAGTTTCCATCAGAAACGTAGCTTTTATTTGTTTCGTGGTTAGAAGCGTTGAGTTGGAAAAATCAATTCGAAATGTTACTAAGTATTTTTCTTTGACTGAACATATCTTGGAATTTTTATCAACTTCTATATTGGTAATTTCCGGTAAATTTAAAGTGCTTGACAAATTAGGGTATGTCATGCAAAAGAGTAGTAACCGTTACAGTTTTACCCATAGTTTAACGGTTGATGTCGTGACAGATCCAAATATGAGCAGCCAATGGGCGATAGCCCATAAGGAATTCGCTGAAATCATAAGAGAAAAAGGGTATACAGAGGAAGAAGGATTAAAAATTGCCAAATGGATATTTGTTCTTTATCTTGCGCGCCAGTTTACTTTGGAGACCGATTGGCCGCCTGTTACCCAAACGATCGGTCATTTTAAATCTACCCCTACTCGGCCAACATCTGCCCGGCTGGGACGAGGTTTGTTTAAAAAAGCAAGATATTTTGTTTCGCGCTGGCCGCTTCTTGAAAGTATATATTATAAATATCATCCCACCAACGATGCGACCAGACCGGAGTCAAAATATTTTAACGATTTTAAAGTAGTTAAAGATTTTTTAGAAAAAAACCATAATGATTAAAGTGGCCATCATAATTTCCACCATGAACCGCCCTGATTTTATGTTGAGGCAGTTTGAGTTCTATGAATTGATGAATAGTCCTCACCCGATTTATATTCTAGACAGTAGTAATCCGGAGAATGCCGAGAAGCTTAAGAATGGCATAAAGAAATTTAAAAATTTTAAGATAATTTACCAATGGGCTCCTCCGGGGAAAGATCATACATATAATCTGATGCCTTTTATAGAGGAAAAATACTGTGTGCGGTCATGCGACGATGATATTATTATTCCAAAGACCATCTCTGAATGCGCGGATTTTTTGGAAAAAAATCCCGATTACGGGACTTGCGCCGGCAAGCAGATCAATATTCGATTTCGACGCGAGGATTATAACAACCCTTTTGGTATTATTGAGAAACAAACTCGGCCATTCGGCAGATCAGTTGAAGACGAGAATATGCTTGCCCGGGTAAAAAATTTCTGGTCCGACCAATATTTTATTTGTTTTGCGGTCACAAGAACCGAAACAGAGAGAGAAATACGCAATATTACAAAGCACTTTGCCATAGCCGGGGACATGTTCGAATTTTTATTGTTTGATATGCTGATAATTTCTGGCAAAGCCAAGGTGCTTGATAAATTAGGATATATTATGCAAAGAAGCGACCTGCCTTTCTTTGATCACAGTCTCACGGAAGATTTTCTGATGCATCCGTCTATCGGCGAGCAGTGGAGAATTTGCGAAGAAGGATTCTCGGAAATTATACGGAAAAAAGGCATATCAGAAAAAGAAAGCCGATTCGCCGTTAGGGGGATGTTCATTGTTTATCTTGCCCAGCAATATTCTATAGAAAAAACATGGTTGTCTATTGGGCAGAAAGAGCCCGTTTCTTCTGCGAAACCAGGGTCTGTTTGGTCAGAACTAGATCTACTTAAAAAACTGAAACATTTTGCTTCAAATAAGCCCTTTCTTAAAAAGGTCTACTATAAATTCAACCCCCCCGACTATGTCACTAGGCCGGAATCAAAGTATTTTGCTGATTATAAAATTGTCAAAGATTTTATAGAAAGTAGGTAGGGCATCAGCTCTATAAATAAAAAGCAGCTGAAAAAGCTGCTCTCTAGGTCGTTAAATGTAAGATTTCTTTAACGATACTGTCGCTGTCTATATTATTGTCTTTTCTAAGCGTTCTTACGGAACCGATCACAGAAGTGAATTTGTCCTTGACGTCTAACATTCTAAAAACCGGCGGCTTTCCTTCAAAACCGGCTTCGCTGATAACTTCGGCAATCGCGCTTCCCAAACCGCCGTAAATACTATGTTCTTCAAGAGAAAAAACGGCTTTCCTGATATTTATTTTGTTTAATCTGCCAATTAAAAGCATTAAATTTATCTAGCAACGGCTCCGGATTGATTATCTCTCTGGTTTTACCGAGAATTTGCAATTGGTTGTTATCTACGATAAGGGTTAGGTTGTTTAGTTGATGTTGCCCGGCAAACATGGCTGCTTCCCAAATTGAACCTTCCTGGCATTCTCCGTCTCCGGTTAGTACGAATATTTGAGAACTTCTGCTATCTAATTTTGCCGCTAAAGCCATACCCGCGCCGATGCTTAAACCATGGCCACCAGATCCGCCAGTAGCTTCAATACCGGGCAGAACTCCCAGAGTAGAATGACAAGAAATATTTGAACCATCCTGGCTAAATTGTCCAAGTATTTCTAAGGGAAAATAACCTTTTAACGCTAAAGCAGCGTAAAAAGCGGAGCAGCCATGGCCTTTGCTTAAAATAAATCTGTCTCTTTCGGGCCAAGATGGTGACTCTGGTTGTATGTTCATGACATTCCCAAAGTAAAGGGCGGCTAAAATATCAGCACAAGAAAAAGCTGTTCCAATATGACTGGTTTTAGCGCGGTAAATCATGTCCAAAACCAACAATCTAATTTGCCTGGCTTTGTCTTTCAAGACTGTCATATCAACCTCATTTTTAAAGTTCAATTTTTATGAGCATACAGTATGTTTATTAAATTAGCAATGAGATTATTAAAACAAAAGCGACCCTTAGGTCGCCGTGATATGGAAATTATTTTTCTGATAAATGTTCCGAATGGCTTTTATTTCTTCGGGGGTCAGATCGGGCCATTGGGAAGCGGCGGCGTTTTCCAAGGCCTCATCGGGGGTTTGTATTCCCGGAATTACAGAAGAAAACACTTCTGAAATAAGGCAGAATTTAAGAGCCAAAACGTTTAGTCCTCTGTCCTTATTTTCATTAATTCGGTCAAACATTTCAGCGGCCTCAAGCCACTTTTCTAATTGGGCCTTGGGCCAACTTGACCGGTGATCTCTGGCGTGGAAGTTCAAACTGGTTATTTTACCGGTTAAAAAACCGAAACAAAAAGGAGTGCGGGCGATAAGTTTAACTTCTCTTCTCTTGGCTTCATCCAGCAATCCGCAGTCCCAGGCCCTCTGATCAACCAGATTGAAGTTGATTTGCAAGATCTTAAAACCTAGGGCGATGGCTCTAGCGCCATCCTTAGGAGATTTTAATGAAAGGCCGAATTCTTTTATCAATCCCTCTTTTCTAAGTTCTTGCAAAGTATCGATGACTTCTTTATCGATCATTTCAATCGGCGGATCATGTAATTGGTAAAGGTCCACATAATTAGTCTTTAGTCTTCTCAAACTGCCGGTTAGAGAATTTCTTAGGCCTTTTATGGAAAGATCACGATCCCCGTGGTATTTAGTCAGGCCTCCTTTGGTAGCTATGACTGCTGAATCTCGACAGTTGTCTTGGCGCATTACTTCTCCGAGCAGTTCTTCACTGTGGCCATTGCCGTAGAGTTCAGAAGTTTCGAAAAAATTAATTCCTCGACCTAGGGCAGTTCTAATTGCCAATTTAGAGACAGAATCGTCGGTCGGACCATAAGAGGAAGCACCCTCCGTTAATCCGCCAATGCCCCAAGTTCCAAACCCAATTTCAGAAACCATTATCTCGCCCAGTTTTCTGTATTTCACCGGAATCCTTCAAAATTTCAAAGTCCCGTGAAAACTTATAAATTTATTTAGGTTTTGTCAATGAGGTCATAAAAGTAAAAATCCTCGTCTGGCGAGGATTAAGGAAGCAATAGTTGTTCGATTTCATGGATATTGGCGACGGAAAAATCCGCTTCTTTTAAATATTTTCCGACAATAATAGTTTTCATGCCGAGATTTTTTGGAGGGATTATATCTGTTTGGGGGTTATCTCCAATATAAATATGTTCATAGGGTTGATAAGGCGACTGGAACAAGAAATATTGGAAATTCTTGCCAAATTTTTCAGATAAAGAATGAGGGTCGTCTCCAAAAGAAGAGAGGTGGAAAAGTTCCGGTCGGATCCCTATCTTGGCCAGTTTTTTAGTGGCCTGATCTTGAGTAGACCTGGTGACCAAAAAAAGAAAAAATTTTTGGCTTAACTGTTCCATGATTCGGACCAGTTTTTTATCTTCTTTAATTAGATCGGTAATGTCAGCCGAATCTAAACAATTTTTTACTACTTCTCCGGGATTTTTCATCCCGATCTCTTCTAAGACCCTTGACCAACTGCGAAGTTCTTCACCTCTCTTTTTGTAAATTGTTCTAACTTTTTCTACTGTTTCTAATTCCGGTTTGAGTTTTAAAATGGCTTTAAAAATTTCTTGAGCTACCCTCTCGTTCATTTCCGGAGTATTGGGATAAAGCGTTCTGTCCAGATCAAACCCCACAGCTTTAATGAGAGATAGGGATGTGTTCATTTTCTTATGACCTCAATGTTTTTTCAATTTGGTTGAAGATTTCCCGCATTCCTTTTCTGGGAATAATTCTTTTGAGTTTATTTTTTTCGCTGTCGAATTGGAGGTAAGCGACATGATCTTCTCCGGGATATTGGAAATCTACCCCAATATTTTGCCAGAGGGTCTTTAACCTGTCATAAACAGCCGGATCTGTAGGATCGGAAATAAGCTCGTCTCCTTTTTGTCTTTTGAGTATCCTACTTTTAGCTGTTTCTTCAGAACAAACTATTTCCAAAGTGATCACCCGCCGGCCACAGCCGGAAGCTACCCCGTAGATTTGTTGCCGTCGAAAACTGCAACGATTGACGCTTTCACAAATTACCCCCAGACCGGAGAGAAGATTTTCGGCAATTAAGCGATCTATGGCTCTTAGAACTTTTTCTTGAGTCTTAGGCATACGCTTTATGCCCATTTTCCTCCGGATATCATTTTGGGAAATTAAAATATACTGGTTAATTTGTCCGGCTAACTTTTTGGCGAGAGTAGTTTTACCGGTACTTGGCAATCCGCAGATCAAGATTAAAAACTTCTCTTTTTTAAGGCGTTTTTTTGCCATATAATTTTTCCTAAAAAATTGACCTTTTAGTTCCGCCATCGACAAAGATACACTCGCCGTTTATAAAGGAGGCTGAGTTTGAAGCCAAGAAGATAACTAAGTTGGCCACTTCTTCCATCGTCCCCACACGGTTAAGAGGAACCTTAATCTTTACGGAATTTTCAAGTTGTTGAGCTGCTTGTTCCAAAGAAACGCCCGTGTTGTTAGTAATATTTCTTATGTCTCTAAACCAAGCTCCGCCTTTTATAGTATGGGGGCAAACCATGTTGACCAAAATATTATATTTAGCGAGATCGTTGGAAAGATACTTGTTTAAATTGACTAGTCCCGTCTTGGCCGCAAGATAATGCGGATTATTTACTCCGGGCTGCATTGACGCTGCGCTTCCCAAGTTAATAATTCTGGCCTGAGCTGATCTTTTTAGATATGGCAAAGCCAAACGAGTAAACCTTACGGGGGCCATCACGTTAAGGGTAAAGGTGTCGTACCACTCTTCATCGCTTACTTTTTCAAATGTTTTTATCCCCGGTATGCCGCCGATATTGTTAACCAAAATATCCAATTTACCGATTTGGGGCATTTTTGTTTCAAAGAAACGGCTTATTTGTTCCGGTTTAGTAGCATCGGCAACGAATTGGTGTACTCGGCTTTTATTTGAGCTTGCTTCCCTAATTTTACTACATATTCTTTCTACTTTTTCTGGATTTTTTCCATGAACGATAACCTCGACTTCCTCTATGGATAAACGTAAAGCAATTTCGGCTCCTATTCCGTCAGAACTTCCGGTTACCAGAGCCGTTCTTCCTCTTAGGTCTGGATACATATTATCGCTCCTTATTTTTAAAAAACTGCTTTATGTTGGTGCTATATTAAATTATCTTTTGTTTTTTGTCAAAAACACCGCTTTCGGCGGTGTCGTAAACTTTTAACTTTTAATTTTAAGCTTTAAACTTTTTAGTGATGTCCTTCAATGTCTGGAACAGGATTTTTATTTCCGTAAAGATAGGCGCCTCGGCGATTACACCACCAGACCATTTTTTCATACCACTCTTCCCACGAATCCCAATGTTCGCTGGTTCGGTCGATAGTATGTCGATGGCTCTCTTGTTTCAGTTTAATTTTCTTCTCCAGACGAGCGGCTTGATATATTTCCCAAATATTGTATGATAGATTTATTTCTAAGTCATTGGTCTGGAATGGTAATTTGATAAGCGACTGGTTGAGTTTCACGGCTTCAATGAGGGGCTCTACTTGTTTATTCGGTTCCACAAGTTGCTTTAACATTTGTTCCGCTTCTTTATAAAATTCTATAAGCTTGTTTTCTCGGCATAATTTAATCAACGCGTACTCATCTGGTGGCCACAATATATCCAGACATTCCGAAGAGTGGAAGAATTCTTCCTGCGTTCCGTCTTGCATACCTCGTGAGAAAGAGTGAAAGAAGTCCAATATTTCCCGAAAAACTGGAAAGTTGTCAGTTTGCTTCGGCTTTTCCATCAATGTTTCAAAAATATCTCGATAAGGAATATCGTAGACCTCATGCAGAATCATTGTCGGTATCTGGAGAAGCTTGTTGAAGTAAGTAAACGCGACCACGTAGCATAATGTCCTGGCTTTGACCCATTCTTCGCGGGGCATGGTATTGGTCGCGATGACCAAGTCCTGCATTTCTTCAACGCCACTGACGGAATCGCTTTTCTTGCCGTGAATATTGGTTATTGACGTTCTGACCATATCCATTCCGTAAAGTTCTTGATATTCTGGATCGCCCATTTCAGCGTTTGGCAATATAGACAAATTGTTGAATTGAATCCTATCATGTTGACCCTCTGATATAATAGCGGCAATTCCATTTAGCAAGCTGTCATATGTTTCCATTGGCATAGGAAGAATGTAATCAGTCATTGTGTAAACACCCTTTTCTCTTAATCTACTTTGGATTTCCTTATATTCTCCTGGTTTCATGTTTTCTCTGCGGACCGCTTTTAGCGTATCATAATTCTTAGATTGAATGGACATAACAGTGGCTTTGTTCAGTCCGGCTTCTTCAAGGATAGTCAGAGCCTCAAAGGCATGGGGTTTGGGGTTTTTGGCGTTCTGAACGGATATACCTTCAGGGTAACCATATGTTGCCTTAACCTCGGCTAATTTTCTTGCTATTTCAACATCTATTTTTAGAATAGTGAAATTAGCATTGGCCAGAAAAATATAAGGTATTTTATGTTTGCCGAACCAAACGGCTTCTCGGGATACTCTGTCGAAGGGAAATGGATTGACTTTGTCTTCGGTGGCTCCGCCCCAATCGCAATAAGTGCACTGATATGGACAACCCCGGTCGGTTTCCCACATTGCAATCCATTTTTGGTCGAGATGGGCATCCATGAGGGGGTTAAATACGCCTTCCAGATACGGAGACGGTACTTCGGATAGGTCATGCATCCGTTCGAGTTTGGGGTTGTGATGGAATACCCCGTCATGCTCAAGATAACTTACTGAGGGCAGTTTTGTTTTATCTCTCAAGCCGTCAATTGCCAGTTGTTCCAGTATGTATCTAAATACTTTTTCACCTTCGCCGTGTACGGCTATGTCAATATAAGGATGGTCTCTGTGAAATTTTTCGGTCATCCCCATTCTTTTGCGCTTCAACTCATCCGGCTTAGGGTCGGTTTTCTTTATTCTCGCAAATTGTTTTTTGCTGTCCGGCACATGCGGCCCTCCCACTATCACCAACCTGTCCGGATAACGACTCTTGAACTCTCTGGCGATAGCCATTGAATTCTCAAAATTCCAGACATATAAACTTATAGCCAAAACATCGGCATTGCTTAGCTGGTCTACGATTTTAGAAATCGGCGCGAAGTCATAAACGGCCAACAGGAATTCATAATGATCGGCATAAGATAAATGCTTTTGGGCATAGGCCTGCAGCATTCCAACCGAAAGGGGTAAATAGCACTGTCCAGAGAAACTGTTGTTAAGCTGGATCGGCCCTATCTTTATTTTTCTGGGCGGAGGTTTAGTTGCTATCGGATACGGCGGACTTTCATTCGGCTGAATGACTTTGAGCATCTTAGACCCTGTCATAGCGCCTCATTTTTAAAGTTCAATGCTAATTTTATACACTAAAATGCATTTTTTAGCAAATAAATAAAAAAATGGAGCGTTAAGCCCCATTTATCATTTGTCGCAGATCAGCGGCTAATTTATCAAATCCCATTTTCGGGAACCTTACTCTCCAGTAATCATTATCTCTTGCAAACTCTTCGGCTAAATTTAAACGATAACTTGCCTGTGTTCTGTCATTGCGTTCATGCTCCAAGAGAGCAAAATACAGATTTCCCAGGGCATTTTCTTTATGGGTTTTGTCACACATGTTGACGAATAATTTATGCAGCATTTCTATTTTTAAGGGATTTTCCAAATGCCACATTTTTTCATAGTTGACCTTGTAATCCATAACAAACCAAATATCAATAAGATCTTCTCTGGCTGGAATTCCGTTTGGATCTCCGGCGAGATGGTCAACGAACGGCAGGGCACTTTCTTTTTCGCGTCTGGCCCTTAGAGCTTGTTGACCGGTTGAATTAACGATTGGTCTTTCCGAGCCGTCAATTAATCCCTGTTTTGTTATCTCGCCTCGAACTATCGCGTGATTTGTAATCTCCACGCCGGGGATAAGGTTGAGGGGTGATATGGTGTACCAGTCCAAATCCATTTGTTTGGCAAGGTTAATGGTATCCCAGATCATTCCGATCGATTCCCCGGGAAAATTTCTTTCCGGTTCGGGCGGAAAACCGACCATCAGTAATCCTTTAGTGAATATCTCTGGATGTTTTTTCATTATTTCTCCGGCACGCAGATAATGCTTAACTCCGCTTGGTTTTGGTATATTTCTTAACACTTCCGGATTTCCTGATTCAATGCCGAAACTTAAAGCGATGCATCCTGATTCTGACGCGGCATGCGCGATCTCAGGCGTCAACGCTGAAGCGATAACACCATTTGAAGCATCCCATGTGATATTTAACTTTCTTTTTGCCCAGCCCTCAAAAAGCGCTACGGTTCTTTCTTCTCCGTTGAATATGTCGTCATCCAGAAACATCACATGGCTAATCCCATACATGTCTTTTAAGCGCTCAAGTTGGTCTAGAACTACGTCCACGTCTCTTTTTAATACGATGCCTTTGCCGGTTATTTTTTCTACGGAACAGAATCTGCAATGAGCCCGACAGCCATAATTGAAACGGATTGTTCCGGCTCTTGTTGCGGGCTTGAATAGCCAGTAGAAAGTGCCTATTCTTCCGATAGAACTGTATCTTTCGATCGGCAGGTTATGATAATTTGGAGCGATATTCAATATTTCTTGTTTTGGTTCCGCCCTTTTTAAAATTCCCGTATATTGATCGTTTATGAGGGTGGCAATTTGGGTCATACTTTCAGGATTCAATTTACCGTTTGCTATATCAAGAAAATCAGGGAAACTGTTCTCGCACTCGTATAGGCCGACAAAATCTATCGCTTTGCAATCTTCAAGGACAAGTTGGCCGGGAGCTGATATAACGTCAGTTGAGGCCATAGTCGTATGGACGCCGCCGGCAATGACGACTATGTTTGAGTTGTATTCTTTGACGAACTCGGCAACTCTGACCATTGAACGATGGTAAATGGTGAACATACAGGTTATGCCAACCATATCGGGCTTGAATTCTTCCATTTTTTGCTTGAGCCACTTTTTCCAATATTCATATTGGAAATTTCCCCGGCCACTCTTAAAATTATCTTGAAGCATAAAATTAAGATCAATAATATTCGTCTCATAACTTCTTAAATCGGCGCAGGCGGCGAGAACGCCTAAGCCGTAAGGGTCATATACCGGATATCTGTTATTGCCGGCCACTTCCGGATCCCAATCCTCTTCAGGGACATTGGGCGGCATAACCAATAGAATTTTTCTGCAGCCGTTGGGCAGTTTTTTCTTGATCTTTTCTGCTATCAAAATTTGCGATTCTGATGGAGGTCTTGCCAGTAAATTGATTGCCACGCTCCTCCTTGTAAAAGTACAAAAACTGAAATTATAATATCATATTATACAAAAATGTCCATAGAAATAAAAAACGGCTAACGCCGTTTTTGTGTACTTCTATTGTCTATCTTATCGGTATTTCCATTCGCTTACCCTTTTCACCGGAAATAAAGGACAGACCTTGGGTCTTGTAAGGGCTTAGAAGCATTGGCCGATCCCGATTTTCTGATCTATTTGAATATGATCCATGGATAACGCAACCATGAAGGAATAGAACAGAACCGGCCTTCATTATAAGATCAATTTCTTTACCGGAATATTTTTCTTTAAAGATCGGATGATTGCTAAGATCATGCCCCGGCCTGTTGCCACGGCCTTCGTGGAAACTTTTCTTTTTTTCCGGTTCAAGAAATCCTTCTTTATGAGAGCCGGGATAAATGAACATACCGCCATTTTCTTTATCTTGATCGGTAAGGACTATATTTGCCGTTAATGTCCCGCCTACGGGCGAGCCATGATATATTCCATCTTGATGAGGGTTCCAGGCCTGTTCATTATAGAGAGATCGAGCCTTTTTATACAGGAACATGCTTTGCATTAAAACCACTCCGCCCGGCTCCGTTCTCTGGAGGATCTCTAGTATTGTCACAATGGCAGGATGCTTTAGAAGGACATGTCTTACATATTGATGGACATGCTTTTCGTTAGGTTTATAAACATGGGTCCACTCTTCAGGTCTGTCGAGGTTCATTACGCCCTTAAATTCTATATCTCCCGCTAATCTTGCGTGTCGCTCAAATATTGCTATTGCATCTTCACATTCTTCGCTACTAAAAATGTTTTCTACGACCAAATATCCCTTGTCGTCGTAAAGCCTTATTTGTTCAGGAGTAAGTTCAATAGGCCTGTCAAACATTTGTTGCTCTTTTGTTTAATGTGCTAGATATCAACTTAAGGCATTTGTAATCCTGTGTCAACTTCGTAGTTCCTTGGCGGTTTCCATGGCTAATTCAAGGGATCCTTTATTAAACTCTGCTGAAACCCCCCTGATCTTAGTAGTATCTATTTTGTGTACATTATGGACAAATTTTCCAAAATTGGGCTTACTGTTGACCGCTCTGGCTATCTCTCCAAGAGTCAAGTATTGGCTAGAACCCGCGTTGAATATGCCGGTGATGTTTTTTGTCAATGCCAATTCAATGAATTTTTTCAGCTGTTCCATACTTACGAAACTGAAAGTAGTATCAGCGCTTAATGTAAGTTGGCTACGATCATCCTTAAGTACTCTGACTACGTTACTCGATTCTCTGCTTGTTCTGCCCAAAATATGAGCACAACGGAGAACAAGATGATCCTTAGCGTATTTTGATACTATTTGCTCACTAAGAAATTTAAAAAGTCCGTAAAGATAATAAGTGTGATGAACGGGCGATACGACTTCAGGAATATCGGGGATGTCGGTCTCTTTATTCAAGCGCAGGGGATTAGGATATACAGCGGGCGATGAAATATAAACAAATAGACCATGAGGAATTTGAGTCAACTTTCTTGTAAGTTCTACATTTGATTCATAATAGGCGAGTAATTCATGAGGGGGGATGATATTCCTTGCGTCAACCGCGCAATGGATGATGGCGTCATAATAATCTTTGGAATGACTACTTATCTCATTTTCCGTGTCTTTACGATTGAATGGGGTACCCCGTAGTTCTTCCAATAGGTAGCGTCCAAGACCAGACGATGTTCCCGTTATTAGGAATGAAGGATTTATCATGGCCACCCTTTTTAAAGTACAATGACTTTTTCTACCATACTTTTTATATTCTGTAAAATAAAACCCGCACTTAGCGCGGGTAGTGGTTATGATACCAATCCAGTGTAATAACGAGTCCTTCAGATAATCCGATTTCGGCTTTCCAGCCAAGAACATTATTTGCTTTCTTTACGTCAATGTTCATATGTGTTTCAACCGTAGGTTTTTCGAGGTCATGGACGACATCCAGTTTTTTCCCCGAGCAGAAAATTATTTTCTGGACTAATTTATTTACGGAACATGTTTTTCCATATCCAACATTGAATAGTTCAAAATTATTTTTCTGATTTTCAATGGCCTTCTCAATAAACTTAGCTAGGTCATCAATGTAAAGAAAATCTCTTGATTCTTTTTCATTACCCCAAACTGTGATTTTATCTTTTGCTTCCATCACTTTTGTGATGGTGGCCGGCAGAACATGTCCGCGTTTTAAGTCAAACTTATCATAAGGGCCGTAAATATTTGTATGGCGGATGGCAGTATATTTTGTAATTCCTAGATTAGCATACGACAAACACAAACACTCTCCCTCTAGTTTCATTTGAGCGCCTTCTTTATATTTTGGATGGACATTGTTCAGATCATATTCATCTTCTTTCAGGGGTCTTTCGCTTGAGGGATACATCACCGTACAGCTAAGAAAGATAAAGTGTTTTACTCTATTTATGTGAGCGGCTTCAATTAAGTTATTGTTTATCACTCTGTTTTGAGGAATATATGTCGTTGGATCAAAAGCCCCCATTCCGTCAGTCAAAGCCGCGGCATTAATTACAATGTCCATGCCTTGAGTTGCCCGTAATGCCTCATCTTTATCCCGTAGGTCAGCTTGGAATATCCTGGGACTAAAAACATTCGGCTTATTCTTAAAGTAAGTCCCGTAGGTTTCGTATCCGTCGTCAGAATTAAAGTGTTCAAATAAATTGCGTCCGATAAATCCGTTTGCGCCACAGATGAGAACCTTGGTTTTACTCATCTCATACCCCTCTTGTAATTCCGCCGTCAATATCAAAAATATGTCCGGTTAGGAAATTTGCTTTATCAGAGGCCAGGTATACCACTAAATTTGCGACATCTTCCGCCATGCCTATTCGGCCAAGGGGAGATTTTTTATTGTCTTCATTGCGCATCAGTTGTTCGGCCTGTTCAGTTGTAATTCCGTCTCTTCTCGATCTGTCTATGATGTTTTGAGCCCATCCTCCGCTCGAGAGAGTGCTGGGACAGACCGCATTTACCAGAATATTTTTACCTCCCAAAACATTGGCTAAATGCTTAGTCAAGTTATTCATAGCCGCTTTTGCCGCAGAGTAATGGGGAGAAAAGTTACCCGGCTGATGCGACGACAAACTCGAGATATTGATTATTCTTCCGCGTCCGGATCTTTCAAGATATGGTATGGCTTCTCTGGTGAAGCGGACCGCGCTCATGCAGGTTAGGTCGTAGCATCTTAACCAGTTCTCATCTTCAAGTTCGAAAAAATTTCCGAATTTTTCTAAGTTGCCGATATTGTTCACCAGAATATCCAAGTGGCCTATCTGGAGCATTTTTCCGCTAAAAAATTCTTTTATTTTTTTGGGGTCAGTTGCGTCACATGCGCATTGATAAACGTGAATGTTATGACCGAATTTATGTTCAATTTCGTATGCAACGTTGCCGACGGTTTTACTCCATCGTCCATTTATGATAATGTCGGCGCCTTCTGCCGCTAATGCTTCAGCAATGGCTTTGCCTAGTCCGCGGGTTGAACCGGTAACTAAAGCCAACCTTCCTTTCAGTTCGAGATTCATGTCTCCTCGTTTTTTAAAAGTACTTTAGCTGGCTACTACAATATAATACTGAGTGATTTATGTCAAAATAACCAAAAAACGCCTAAAGGCGTTTAATGTGTTTTAAAGCTATCAGAGTCGTGGCTAGACTTTTACTATCTTGAACTAGCCCCCAGCCTATAATACTCAGCCATTCTTCCAGTTTAATCTTCACCATTTCGAGACAATTTGAATCCGGCTGCGGTTGCGATACATATCGGCAATTTAACGCCAAAAACGGATAAAAACTGGTTGTACAGATAACAGGTTCTTGCCAAATCTCATTCTCTGACAAAGGAACGACTTCCTCTGACAAGTAACCGGTTTCTTCCAATAACTCACGCTTGGCAGTTTCTAGAAAGGTTGCGTCTTCTTTGTTTTTACCTCCGCCGGGGAGCTCCAAAAGCACATGGTTTGCTCCGGCGCGGAATTGTTTGATGACTAAAACATGATCGTCTTCAGTTATCGGCATTACGACCGCAGAGGTTCCTTGGTCGCTATTAAAGATAATAAATTCCTCTTTTTTTATCGGACTTTGAAATGTTTCCCTTCTTAGGCTTCTGCCTCGTTCGTTGGTGATAGTCTCTATTCTGCCTATTCTTGGCCAAGGTTTCATCATAACGGATTTACTCTTTCACGACAGTATCTCAACAGAAAATCTGTACTGTCTTCAAGGCTATGTTGTGGTTTCCAGCCAGTTTCAGAAGTGAATTTAGTTGTGTCCGGTATTTGCAAGGTTACATCTGTCGGTCGTAATAATTCAGGATCCAAACGGGAAGGAATAGGACAGGTTGCATGTTGCTTAAGAGTTTCTAGAAAATCTCCTACCGTAATACTGGTTGTACCACCGATGTTATATGCTTCTCCTGGCCGGCATTTCTGTAGGGACATCCAATAGGCTTCCATCGCGTCCCGGATATCAATGACGGTTCTTACGGAGTCCAAATTGCCGTGAAGAAGTTCTTTTTGAATCCCGGCCTCAATGCGAGCTACTTGCATAGAAAACGATGTCATGAAAAGGTCTTCTCTTCGAGGATTCATATATGTGAACATTCTCGTTCTAACGATCTTCATCCCATAAGCCTTGAAGTACGCATTACCTAAAAGGTCCTGGGTTGTTTTTGATACGGCATAAGGACTTACCGGATTCATCGGGCAATCTTCACGGATAGGGACATTTTTGGGGTCAACCTGTCCGTAAACTTCCGATGTACTGCATAGCTGTATTCGCGGATCAATCTCGGCTAGCCGCAGTGCTTCGAATAAATTAGCCGTACACATAATATTATTTTGTAATACAGCAATAGGATTAATGAAAGATGCACGCACATTGGCATGAGAGGCAACATGAAAAATAAAATCAGGTTGCGCCGTTTTCAACACGCGAAGAGTAGAACTGAAATCGTTCAGATCGCATTCATGCATTTTAACGTTCTTGAATGATTGAGATAAGTTTCTAGGCGTGCTAGTACTGTGCCAGCGAGAGATACCATGGATTTCAAACTCGGGATGGTATTTGACAATATAGTCAGCAAGATAGCTACCGCATGAACCTGTGATGCCTGTTATGAGCACTTTTTTCTTAATCATTTTTGCCCTTGTTAATGAACGAACTTGGCAGCAATATAAATTAAAATTTTCAGGTAGTCAATGCTCATTCTTGATTAATTAGTTTTTTTGTTTTAAAGTTTTCTGAAATAGTTAGTAAGTCCTTTAAAAACGGAGGGTCCGTGGCTAAACAATTAGATGTGGTCATCATCAATCCGGGTGGCCGCAAGGAAGCTTATCAGCGGATGGCACAATATACAGCCATTGAAACACCAGTTTGGGCGGGGCTTATTGCCTCGTACCTTAGGACAAAAGGTAAGAGTGTTAACTTGCTGGATATAAATGCATTGGAGTATCAAGGATATAGCCAGGAACAAGCAGCTCGTGATGTTGCTGATATGAATCCACGCCTTGTGGCCATGGTGGTTTATGGGCACAATCCCTCATCGACAACTCAAACTATGCCCGCGGCAGGAGAATTTTGTCGAATACTTAAGCAAATATCACCGAATATACCCATAATTATGGTTGGCGGTCATGTCGTGGCTTTGCCGGCCAGAACCCTAAGAGAGGAAGTTTGTGATTTTGTCTGTCAAGGTGAAGGGCCGGTTAGTATTTCGGAACTTATTGAAGCTATCATTGCCGGGGATAACGAATATAAGAAAGTTGGAGACTTATGGTACAGAGAAGACGGCAAACCTATTTTCTCAGGCCTAAGGTCTCAATTAATTTGGGATCTAGATAATGAAATGAACGGTATGGCCTACGATCTTTTTCCGATGTCTTTATATAAAGCTCACGATTGGCACTGCAATTATAACGAAGCTATCCGTCAGCCCTATGCTTCAATGTACACGACTCTTGGCTGTCCATATCACTGCGATTTTTGCAATATTCAGTTACCGTTTAAGAGCGGTGAGCTGGCCAAAGGTTTATCTGTAGAGACCAACAGTTATAGAAAATGGTCTCCACGAGCTGTTGTTGGGTGGATAGATCAGCTGGTTCAGAGGTACGGAGTAAAAAACATCAAATTTGCGGACGAGCTTTTTGTTCAGCACAAAGCCCATGTTACATCTATTTGTAAATTGCTGGCTGAACGTAAATACGGTCTTAATATCTGGTGTTATGCAAGACCTGATTCGGTGAATAATATGCAGGATGACCTGAAAAGTGCTGGCATCAACTGGGTTTGTCTTGGAATAGAAGGTGGGAATATCCAGTCTCGTATGAGCGTTGATAAAAAGTTTGACCAGCAGTCTATTTATAATGTGGTGGGAGTTCTTAAAAACTCCGGTATTCATGTTCTTGCCAATTATATTTTTGGTTTGCCGGATGATGATTTGGCCGCAATGCAGCAGACACTTAATTTAGCCGTTGACCTAGATACTCCAAGCTCAAATTTTTATTCTTGCATGGCGTTGCCCGGGACGGCTTTATATAGTAAAGCCGTTGCCGACGGCCTGAAACTGCCGGACTCATGGTTAGGTTTTTCTCAGTATTCTTGGGAATGTCTGCCAATGCCCACTAAATATTTATCGGGTGAAGAGGTTCTGTGGTTTAGAGATGATGCCTGGTATCGATATTTTAACAACCCAGCCTATCTTGCAAAAACCGAAGAGTTATTCGGTCAAGCCGCCGTCGGTTATATAGTTGATATGGCAAAAGAAAAACCCGGAAGAAAATATGCCCTAAGGCCTATCGGTCTGCCGTAGTATTAATTTTCAAGCCGCTATCCTAAGTAGCGGTTTTTAGTTATTAATAGGCACGATACATTGGTTGTGGACGATTGTATTTATTTGTAATTAATGATACAAAATAACGAAGATCCTTAAAAACAAGAGGTCATTGAAATTATGAATGATTATTCTGAACTGAAGAAAAAAGCTCTCTGGGTTAGGCAGACGGTAGCTAAAATGGCGGTTAACAAAGGATTTGGCCACATGACAACCGGGTTTTCTTTGGCGGAACTTTTTGTGGCCCTGTATCACGGTAAAATTTTGAGATATAACCCCACTGATCCGACATGGTCGGAACAGGACAGGTTTATCTTAAGTGAAGGACAGGCAGCCATCGGGCTTTATCCTGTTTTGGCTGATGTCGGATTCTTTTCTCATAAGGAGTTGGAAAATTTTGCCGGCAAAGACAGTATTCTGGGTGTTCATTCGGAGCCGCATACGCCCGGTATTCAAATATTGACTGGTTCTTTGGGCCACGGTTTGCCTATTGCCACCGGTCGCGCTCTTGTTGCAAAAAACGAAAAATCTGACTGGTTGGTGATGTGTTTGACGGGAGACGGAGAACTCTGCGAAGGTTCAAATTGGGAAGCAATGATAACGGCCAGTACTCTTTTAATGAATAGATTAGTTTTGGTTGTTAACAGAAACCACTTGTTTACAATAGGACGCAATGACAGCAGAGAAACACAGTTGGATATATATCTGGATCCGGTAGAGGATAAACTAAGAGCTTTTGGATTTGAGACCAGGGTTATCGACGGCCATTCGTTTCAAGAGATATTTTCTGCATTTAATGATGTTCGTTATCGTACCGACCCCAGGCCCTTGGCTATTCTCGCCGAGACCGTAAAAGGAAAAGGCGGTTTTATGGCTGATCAGCGTTTGTGGCATAATCGTACGCCGAATAACGAAGAGGTTAAACAGCTTGAACGGGATCTCGGTGTTGTCCTTGGAAGTTCTAACCCGAAACCCAATTATCAAATCGAGGCTACTGATCAGCCAATGAAGGTTTCGAGTATTCGCGATGAATTTTTTGAAACCCTATTTCCTATTTTTAAGAACAACAAAAAGAATGTGATTGTAAGCGCTGATGACGGTGGCCTTAAGTTGTTTCAATTTGCCGATCTGCCCGGGCAATTTGTAAATGTCGGCATTGCCGAAGAACAAATGATTGGTATGTCTGCGGGGTTGGCCCTGGAGGGTTATAGACCCTATGCATTGGCGATAGCTCCATTTACTTCTTTCCGTTGCCAGGAATTTGTTAAGTTAAATATGTGCGCGATGAATTTGCCCATTGTTCTTATAGGTGTCGGCGCCGGTCTCTCATACAGTGTAATGGGGCCAACCCATCATGCTATAGGTTCAATTGCCAGCTTGAAAATTTGGCCAAATCTCACAATCTTTCAACCTGCCGATGCCGTAACCGGTAGGGCCTTGGCAAGTTACGCCGACGGCTTTAAAAAACCGCTTTACTTGAGCTTTGATAGAAAAGATGTGCCTGATATTTATTCTCCTGACAATTTGCCAGATCTTGATAAGGGGTTTGGAGTCGTAAAAACTGGAACTGATGTCTATATTTTGGCAACGGGAGTTACGGTATTTCCGGCGCTAGATGTCGCAAACAGGCTCGGCGATTTATGGGGATTAGATGTTGGCGTTGTTGATGTATTCAGGTTGAAGCCGATTGACATCAATATTTTGACGGATAAGAAGATATGGCCAGTAGACAAAATTGTTACTTATGAGGAGGACTACTTAACTAGTGGTCTTGGGGGGTCAGTTGCGGAAATGTTTGCTGACTTAAATATTAAGAAACGACTTTTGAGGATTGGTTTACCAGGCTCGTTTATATTTGATCTTGGCGGCCGAGACGTAATTTGGGAACGGAATAAACTCGATGTAGATAGTGTCGTAGAACGCATTGGCAATTGGTTCGGTTATTTTTATTGCTAATTATTAAAAAGCCCCGCATAATCGGGGTTTTTATCGTGACAGTTTCGAGGCCGTTCTATGTAATTTTTAGGCCGATGTTATCAAGGGCTAAAAACGTTACGGCCATTGATTTTGCATCAACGATTTTACCGCTGGTGCACATAGCAAGCCATTTTTTCAGGGGGATTTTGGTTAACTCTAGATATTCCCCTTGATCTAATTTAAAACTTTCTTCTGTTTGGCGGCAGCCAAGGGCAAGAAATGCGTGGAATGGCGTAATGAAAGTTGCCGGATTAAACCACAGCGGTTCACTGTTTAATTTTATAATCTTTTCTGCTCTGTGGCCCAACGATTCTTCAAACAGCTCTTCTTCCGCCACTTCTTCGGGTGTTTGTTCCGGCGTTTTGGGGTTTCCACCCGGAAGTTCGAGTAAAATTTTATCTGCTCCGTGACGAAATTGTTTTACAGCTAGAACCTCGTTGTCAGTGTTTAAAGGCAGAATGATACAAGCATAGGGCGTGGTTCCGAACTGATAAAACTCCTCCACCTTATTGGTGCGTGGATTTTTAAATTTCCGCATAACTATCCGCTTGTCATGTATTTGAATTATGGTATTGGGTTCGCCCACTTTCTCCCAAGGTTTCACCTCCAAGACGCTCTCCTTATTTTTAAAATTTACCGCCACTTTATTGTTATGTGTATTATTAAATTATGTATTTGTCAAGTCAGATGATTTTCTGTATATTATAGGGGCTATGATTTGTAAAAACTATAACGGCCTCAAGTTAATAAGGGAGCAACACAAGGACGAGAAGATAGTTTTCTGTTCGGGTTCTTTTGACCTGACCCATGCCGGGCATGTTTTATTTTTTGAAGATTGCAAAAAATATGGAGATATTCTTGTTGTCGGAGTCGGAAACGACTACATACTGAAAGTAAACAAAGGCAAGAACCGTCCAATTTTAAATCAACACATCAGGTTAAAGTTAATTGATTCTATTAAACCGGTAGACTATTGTTTTTTAGATGAAAGCAAAAAGGATAACCACCCCCTTGATATAATTGAAGAAACTTTTAAAAAATTAAAACCCGATGCATATATTATAAACCAAGATGCCTTCGATATTCCTTACAGAAAAAATCTAGCCAGAAAGTACGGGGTTACAATTATCGTTCTTGAGCGTTTTTGTCCTCCAAAATTTGCAAATATTTCAACCTCAAAAATTATTGAGAAAATAAGATCCGCTAAATAAAAATAAAAATAGAGAGCTTCTTGCTCTCTATAGGTTAGAAAATTCACTTTTCCTTATGATTCGGTAGCCTCTTATCAACTCAGCAATTCCGTCTTGTAGAGAAAAACGGGGACGAAATCCGGTTGCTTCTATTTTTGCGTTGCTGACAATGTAGTTGCGTTTATCCGGATCTTCGCCTATTTTTGCTTCGATAAAGTAGAAATTTGGCACCTGTTTTTGTATCTCTTCGCAAAGTTCCCACTTGCTTAGATTTGCGTCACTTAAACCAAGATTGTAGACCTGGTTTTTCATCGTGTCAAAGTTTTCCATGCAATGAATAAATGCCCTGGCCACATCTCGGACATGAATATAATTTCTTTTGAAGTGCGGCTCAAAGAGGACAACATAATGATCGTTCATGGCTCTATGGACGAAGTCGTTGACTAGAAGGTCAAGACGCATTCTTGGACTAACGCCGAATACGGTGGCTAACCGCAACACGATCGTGTTGCCGATTTCCAAGACAGATTTTTCCGCCTCAACCTTCTGGCGGCCATAAAGAGATATCGGATTAAGCGGACTATCTTCTGTGCAATAAACGCCTTCTTGGCCTATGCCGTAGCCACTATTGGTGTTTGGGAAAATTATTCGCGGGGTTCGCGCCCCGATCCATCTTTGCGAAACCTCCATTACCCCGCCAACATTTGTTGTCGTGGAACTTATCGGATCTTTGTCGCAAGCCGGGGCTCCTACTATGGCCGCGAGGGGAAACACATAATCAAGGGGGTAGTCTCTAAAGATTTTATCGACCAGCTTCTCGTCTCTGGTGTCACCTCGTATGATGACCAATCTCTTGTCATTGCAACAATCGAGCAGAGAGTTTTGTCTATACATGAAGTTATCCAAAACAACAACTTCGTGGCTTTCTCGTAAAAGCATGGGAACAAGAATTGAACCGATATATCCTGCCGCACCAGTCACAAGGATTTTTGCCATTTATTTTCCTCTTTTTCGGAAGTCTTGAACCGCTTTGGTCGCTACCGAACAGATAAACTCGATATCTTCTTTTTTAAGATACGGATGATTGGGCAGAAAAAACCCGCAATGATAAAGTTTATTGGCCATAGAAGAGGAAAATTTTCCATATTCTCTGAACCAATACGGCTGTAGTCCCTGGTTGCCCGAAGTAAAGGGCCGCGTTTCTATGCTCTCGTTTTCAAGCATCTTAATAATATAATTTCTTTCTTCGTAATTAGCCGCTAACGCGCAAAAATGGATACTGCAGACAGTTGTCTTGTCGTCGTAGGCCTGTGTTATAAACCGACTACCAAGAAGTTGCTTGTAAAGGCGGTGATTTTCAGATCTTCTTTCAACCAGCCAGTTCATTCTGTTTAATTGCCGCATACCGATAAATGCCTGAAGATCGGTCAGTCGGAAGTTAAACCCCGGTTCACAGAAAACGAAATTAGTTCCGATATCTTCTATTTCATATTTCTTGAGCATTCCAGCTCTGGTTTCCGGGTCAAGATGAGCCACCCAGCCGTGGCTTCTTAGCATCACGAGCATGTCGGATAAGTCTTTATCGTCTGTTGAAACAAAACCGCCTTCTATAGTAGAAAACTGGTGTCCATAGTAGGTTGACATTGAAGCCATGTCGCCAAATGTTCCGACCTTTTTTCCATGGTATGATGAACCCATTGCGGCGCAAGAGTCTTCAAGAAGAAAAAATCCGTATTTATTTTTTAACTCCATCAGGTCACCCATATTATGGGGAACTCCGAGAACCTGAACCAATGTTACGGTTCCGGGATGGTGTTCTTCAAGCAGTTGTCTCAAATGTCTTCGATTAAGCGCCCATGTATCATAGTCGGCATCGCACATTATCGGTTCAAACCCCAACTGAATAGCAGGTGCTATGGTGGTAACCCAAGCGGCGCTGGGTACGATGACTTTTTTGTTTTTCAACCGGCTTGAACGAAGCAGGGCATAATACATCAGCAAGTTTGCCGATGAACCCGAGTTACAAGATACAGAATACCGTCTTCCCAGCCAGTTAGACCATTTTTCCTCATATTGCCTTACCAGCGGTCCCATTGTAAAACGTGGAGACGGATCTTCCAAGATCCACTGAGCCAAGGCCTCTCGATCATCCTTGGTTACAGTATCGTCAGCTAGAGGGTATCTATAAATCATTTTGTCGGTCCTTTTTTAAAAAACTTATTTACTCATCTCAAAATTATCAAAATCGGTCAATATTGACGAGATAAGAAAAAACCATCTTAATGACGGCTTTCAGTATATGTTTTGTGTATTATTTAATTAGGTCGGCTAGATTTTAGTATTGATCCTAACGCTTTAAAGTCAGCAACAATATAGTCCGGACCTGCTGTCATGAGAGTTTTTTTATCATGGAATCCCCAAGTGATGGCTATGGTTTTAAGGCCGCATTTTTTTGCGGCTTTTACATCACCAACAGTGTCAGTGACAAAGAAAGTTTGTTCGGAGTTGACTCGATGCTTGTTTAATATTTTTTTTATCGTCTCCTTTTTAGAATAGTTTGAATCGGCTAAAATTAGATCAAATAAACTCTCAACCCCGGCCTTATTTAATAGATTTCTTATGTTTTTTTGTTGGCCCGAAGAGGCAACGGCCAGAAGATATGCTTTGCTTATTTTTTTGAGAAATATAGGTACTTTTGGAAATAGTTTAACGCCCCTTTCCTTGTCGTAGTAACGCCTATCATAATTTGCTTTTCTAAACTCTGAATAAGCAAGATATTTTTGGTTGTTGTTTATAAAATCTTTAAATCCCCGATGGACATTATCGATAAATAGATTTCGATAGTCTTCTTTTGTAAAAGAAAGACCGACATGTTTCATTCCGTCTCTGTTCAGAGCATAGAAGTAGTCAAAAGAATCGGCCAATACGCCGTCAAAATCAAATATAATTAAATCTTTTGCTTTCGGGATCACCTGATGAGCATTAAAGAAACATTATGGAAAAAATGGCCGGCTTCTTGAAGTTCTTCCAGAGCAAGGACGTGGGGCGGTTCATATATTGGTTCTTCGTTTTTTGACTTAACCATGCCACTTAAAACCACAGCAAGTGTTCTGGTTTTTTGGGGGTAGTTTGAAAGGTTGTTTTTGTTTTTAATTTCTAATATGCAGACTTTATTATTGCAGATATTTTTTACTTTACTGTTTTTGACTCCTAAAAAACGGGGATATTCAGTAGTTTTCATCATTCTGTCTACTTCTTCTTCATAGCCTTTTCTCGCCCGGCCATATTTATCTTCTAGTCTGAGTAGGTCATGTTTCATCGGAGGGGTTTCGAACTCTAATAGCACTAATCCCTCTTTTGACAAGCTTTGGGTGGAATGAAATGTCCCTTTATCGATTATCATCACATCGTGGGGCATCAACTCCCATGATTCATTGAGAGTTGAAAATTGAGCTCTTCCGCTTAGAACAACAAGGGCAGTTTTTTTATTCGGATGGCAGTGCATTGACGTGGAACGCTGGTATTTTATAGACAGATTCCATATCTCGGTTTCATTGTTTTTGAACATTAAATACTCATAACCCCACGGTTTAGTCACCACAACATTTTTAAGATTGACACTGATGGGGCTTATAGGATATTTGTTAATTTTTATGTAGTCTTTATCTAATTCAGATTGTCGAATTTTTTTGATCATACTTTGGAAGTTAAAATTTTAAAAAATTTCCTATTTTCTATTTTCTACTTTAAACTTACTAAAAATCGCTTTCATTAAATCTCCCATATCTCTTGGGTGTCTGGCGGTGATAATGTTTCCGTCAATTACTGCTGGTTGGTCGGTATAAATTGCCCCGGCATTGTTTATATCGTCTTTAATACCGATGTATCCGGCAATCTTCTTGCCTTTAACTATGCCGGCTGAGATAAGTACCCAAGGGCCGTGGCAAAACGCAGAAACGATTTTTTTTTGTTTATGCATTTGCCTGACAAATTCCAAAATTTCTGGTACCTGTCTCATCCTATCAGGCGCTTCAAATCCACCGGGAATCAGCACGAGGTCATAATCATTAGGTTTTAATTTCTTAGCATCAACCAGAGTAGCATAATAACGGACTATAAGTTCAAGGGGGAAGTTTAATCGTCCCAATACGGACTTAGCGTCTTTAGTGGCGATATCAACCATGAACCCCTCTTCCTTAAGTCGGATGACCGGGTAAATAACTTCTTCATCTTCAAATCCTTCGGCAGTGATAACGACGGCTTTTTGTTGCTGTTTGGTATCTTTCATAATTTAAAAATATAACATAGCAGAAAATCGTTATCCATATTGACACTGTTATTTTTGTGGTGTCTTGTTCGTAACTCTGGAAGGTTGTTAAAATATGATTTGTGCTGTATAATTTTGGCAGCTCACTAATAAAAAGAGGTAATATGTTGAAAATCGGCTTCATATTCCCAAGTAGCGATTATCTGTTTGATCCATTCCGTGGCGATCCGTTTACGCATTTTCATATTCTCACTATTCTTGAAGATGCGTTTGGTTCAGCGATTGATCTCAAGCTTATAGATCTGCGGGGCATTAAGCGGTATTTTGCGAAATACCATATTCCGGAATGTAATGTTTTTCTTCACTCAGTATATACGCTTGATTTTGCCGAGCAACGAGGAATTATCGAAATCCTCAGGCAACAGTATCCCGACGCACTGCATATTGCAGGAGGCCCTCATGCCAATTTTTTCCCGGATGAGTGCATGATGATTTTTGATTCGGTTATTTTTGGTGAAGGGGACGATACTATTGTTGAAGCTGTGCGCGATCTTAAGGCCGGTAAGTTAAAGCGCATTTACCGACCGAATGGAATTGTTGACATCAACGTTTATTCCTGCGACAGGAGACACTTTCTCCCTAAAAGCGCTACGGCACGAAAAAACGTGCTGACCTTGCGCAATAAATCAGGGCTGGAGAATCTATGGGGCACTACGGCCATGTTTAGCCGGGGATGTCCTTATCGTTGTTCATTTTGCGCAATTGAGTATGCGAGACGCGAGGCGCCAGGAATTCGTTTTCGTAAGCCGGAATATGTTGAAGCAGAAATTGAATATCTTAAGAAAGATTATGGTATCCAGGGCTTATCCTTAACCGATGAAATCGTCTTTCCTTTAAACCCAAAAGCTGCTATGCGGCATCTTGAGGCCATAGGACGGACTAATATTCTTTGGCGAGGACAATGCCGCGTTGATGGCGTGACGCCGGAGATTGCGTCTTTGGCTCGGCAGTCAGGATGTGTTGCTCTGGGGATGGGAGTAGAGAGCGTGGCCCAGCGTTGTCTGGATATTATCAATAAGCAGGTAAGCGTTCAAAAGGCCCGCGAAACAATTGCCATGCTCAAGGCAAACGACATTGAGGCTCGGATGTATCTGATCATCGGACTTCCGGGCGAACCGGATGATATTGTCGAACAGACATGGAGCTTTATACGGGAAACTCAACCGGATTTGGTTTACTTGGGACTTTTCACTGTGCGTCCAGGTACAGAAATGTTTAACAATCCGGAAAAATTTGGTATTGCAAGCGTCAGTTATGATTGGGAAAATACAATGCATAGGCGGAGAGGGAATCAGGAAAACAAAAAGCAACTTTCTTTTAAATACGCACCCGTGACGCCATGGGGGAGGGGAATGAGTGAAGAGGAAATAATCCGAAACCATAACGAAATATATAGGAGAGTTAAAGAAGCCGGACTAAGTTCTTTTGAACTCTATAAAGATTCTAACATTACTGATGACTAGCGCTTTATTTATTGTTTAAAACCCCGCTAAATGCGGGGTTACTTATTCCCACGCTCATGATGAGCGTGGAGATTTGTTTACTATGTTTTTTACGAAGCTAACTATCTGTTCTGGCGAAGGCGGGAGATTGTCCAAGTATGGCGCGAATCCGGCGGTCCTTTCTTCAAGGCCGAGTACCGCTACCTTTTTATCAGTTTTCATCATTAGGTCATGAGCGATGCATTTTGAAACTCCATTCTCGTAATCAGTATCAAGGACGATTCCCCCGAATTCCGAGTTTTCTAAGGGACCCAATACTCTTTCGCCGACAATGAACGGTTTAAGCCACAAAAGATGTATGATGTTGCAAATTACCCCTTCTTCAGACAATGTTTTCACTGCTTTTATTGTATTTAATCTTGCTGCAGAAATAGGGAATAAAGTGATATGAGGATGGGGATTAACGGTGTCGGGCATTTCGTAATCAATGTCAAAACTTTTTCTGTGCTCGCTTACATACATAGGGTCATCGTGGCCGTTAAAATAATCAGCGATTTGAAGATATTCTCCCGGTGTCATCGGTGCGGCAGCTACTATTCCAGGTATCCTTGTGAATATCCCATGATGGCTGTTTGAGGCGACTGGACCGATGCCTCCCTCCATGGCAATGGATCGGACGAATAAACGTCTCGGCACTCCCCACATTTCTTTTGATTTTGCGGCGAGGTTGGCAATAAAGGCGGCATTGAACCACTGAAACCCTTGATAGCGCACTATGTAGATGGTCGGTACTTTTCTTGAACAACCGACAGCAATACCAGAACCCCCGGTATCGTCCATTGAAAGTTCTATCAGTCCTTCTTTCTCGGTCATATTGGGAACAGTTCCGCCGACCCAACCGACAGCAGTTAGGCATTGGCCCATTGCTCTGCCGCCTTGGTTTTTCAAAATATCTCTTGTAACTTCTTGTATGATTTCTTTTACCTTTGGCTTCTTGTCAATCAAAACAGGATTGCGTTCGTATTTGTAATTTGGATCGATAATGGTGAACTTTTTTCTTGCAGACAATTCATTAGGCGGCGCTTCTTTTAGCTTGATGCCCCACATTTCATCAATAAGTTTTTTTGTGATTTTCTCTATGATTTCGGCTTCAGTTCCAAAACCCATGTTGTTAAGCTCTTGTTTTACTATTTCAAAACGATTCCACTCCGGTTCTCCGTCTTTGCCCGTTCCGGCGTGCCACAACTCTCGGCAGGTATGGATATTCATCAAAGCGGGGAGCGAAGTACTTAATCTTTTTGCATGATGCATGATCAGCCACGGATCATCTGTAATGTCTATGGACGGCATTCCGAAATTAGCATGTTCATTCATTGTCCAGTTTCGGCGGACCCCCTTTTGGGTCAAAATGGACAAATTATTGTCGCAAACAACGAAAAGAATCGGCAGATTTTTTGTTATTGCAAAACCCAGGGGACCCAAAACGAATCCCTCTTCGGCGCTAGCGTCGCCCATAAAAGCAATAGTCATTTCTTTGTCTACAAGAGATGAACCTACGCTGTCAGCGACTTGCGTCCCCATCAGACCATCGTGACCGACCATTTTAATTTCCGGACAATGTATAGATGCCGAACCCCCCATTCCTTTGGCACAGCCAGTCGGCCAACCAAACAGCTCATCTATTAGTTTAGCCGGGTCGCCGCCGAATGCTAAGTAAATATCATGGCCTCGGTGTTGTCCGAATAAGGCAGGTTGCTCTTTCTTGAAAACTACCGACAAGGCAGACGAAATTGCTTCTTGCCCAACAGAAAGATAAATAGGCGACTTTGGCATTCGTTTGGAATCGTAGGCGCCCTTAACATTCAACTCAAAATATCTGATCAGGCACATTCGCCTGAACATCTCCAGCGAAGTTTCTTTAGAAAAACTCTCCGCAAGACCTTTTGGGGTTATCAAGCCGTCAATGAGCATTAATACCCTTTGTTAAAAAACTTTTTAGATAAAATACTATAAAAACCGAGAGTTGTCCAGAAGGCGGAAGTAGATTAGAAGTCCGAGTGGTATATTCTTTGGCTTCCTGTGTACTCCATATTGACCGGGACACATAAAAAGTTATTTAGTTTTTCTATTATTTTTTTATGTCTTTCTGGCGGGGCAAAAAATAACATAAATCCGCCTCCACCGGCACCCAACAACTTTCCTCCGATAGCCCCGGCTTTTATCCCTAATGCATATATTTCGTCTATGGCTGGATTTGAAATTTTAGAACTCAAGCTTCTTTTTAATTGCCAGCTTTGGTGAAGAAGCTTACCAAAATCATCGAGATTCTCCTTTTTTCTATGGAGGATATTTACAGCCTCATCTACCATTTGCCTCATAGCGTGAAGCTCGGTGTCTTTTTTGGGTGTGAGTCTTATCTGCTCGGCGGCAATTTCCGATGCCGTGCGAGCATATCCCGTAAAGAACATAAGCAAATGGTCCTGTAAATTTTTTGACCTTTTTTGTTCCAAGATAATCGGGATGACTGTTAACTCGTTAGCGCCGCCGAACTCTATCTTATTGAGTCCGCCGAATGCGGCAGCTGTTTGGTCTTGTGAACCCACATTTTCGCCGATCAAATTTTGTTCTACATGAATTGCGTCCATGGCCAGCTGTTCTTTAGTTTTGGATTCGCCCCTTAATCCGTAAAGAGCGTTGAGTAACCCAACCGTGAAGGATGAACTGGAACCCAGGCCGGATCTGGCCGGTAGGTCGGTATCATAAGTTATGCTCAAATTTTTGTTGAAGTTTAAAAATTTTAGCGATTCTCTTACGGAAGGATGGTCAATTTGATTGTGGTGGCTCACTTCCTCTATTTTCGAATAGGATACCCTGTATTTGTGTTTAAAAAATGGCGGCGAAAAACGGCAGGTGATGTAACCATAATGGTTAATGGTGGTTGATAAAACTGCTCCGCCATTTTTTTTGTACCAAACCGGATAATCGGTTCCTCCTCCAAAAAACGATATTCTGAATGGTGTTCGTGTAATAATCATCTTAGAATACATTAGTTAATGATTTTAATTTGTTTGAATGTATCAGCCAGGCATGTCCTCTGTAAATATCCTTGGGGCCTATTTCATTTAAAATAAGATCCATATAACCAAGAACCTCATCTTCTAAAGACCAGAAATGGCTTGTGCCGTATGTCTTTAATTTTATATCGGCTATTTTATCAATTTTCCTGGATTCTATTAATTTATTTAACACCGGGTCTTTTGTAAAACTGAAATTATCATCGATGGCCTCTTGCTCGCCGCTCATAGTAATTGATCTTCCGTTAGTTCCGGGAATTACGATCCAGCCATCTTTTACATCATTTATACTATTTATATAATGGATTACAAATGGAGGATCAATTTTTTTGTGAGGAACATATTCTGATCTGCCTAGTCCGGGAATTGTTTCGACCATCGCTCTGTTGTATTTAGTGTTATAAGTATAAATTTCTTTTATATTCAAACGTCTCAGCGATCTAAACATATAAGTTGCTCCCATTCGTGCCGGATAAACATCTGATAAAAATACCCATAAATTCCACGGTATCGTAATGCTTAAGGTGATGATAATTAGCGGATAAAAATAACTGAAGGAAAAAATTTCAAGAAGGTAAGCTCCGTAGCCGATCAACAACATCATCCCAGTCAATCCCGGAGAATAAGATCTGGAAAGTTGTTGAGCTTTAGTCATTTCGGCCCAGATTATTGGCGACAGAGATAGTATTATTATTAACAGTGTCGTTGTATAATTTATCCAAATTTTTCCGCCCAAGAAAGGAACAGCATACAGCGAACCAATAACGGAAATAATAAAAATTGCAGTGTGAAACGGTATCATTCTCATGAACATTTTTGGTAGCCAGGCCAGGCCGGCACCCCGGGTACGCCTAGAAGTATTTAGTCCTTTTTCAGCGAAGTAGTGGATATAACTTTTAAAGTGAGTTTTTCTTCTTATCTGTGTTTCAAGAATGAAGTTAAAGTAATAACGAAAACTTTTTTTTATGTTGGGTAGGGTTAGTATTAGAAACCCAACAATAAAGCCTGTCATTACCAGTAAAAAGTAATAAAGCCCCACGAGATTCACCAATAACAGAAAGCCGACGACAGCCCACAATCCCCAAACGGCTAATTGATTTATTCTTTTTTTGGCATGTTGGAAGTAGTGTTCTATCGGGAATAATTCTTTTCCGCTGATTATTTTATTTAAAAATCCGAATGCCTTACCGTAATATATAGCTGAAACTATTTTTTTATAAAAAAGTCGCAGGAAAAGAATGCTTAATAAAAAAATAATTATTACAAAAATATTTAATTTGTATAATTGGCTGTTTATGATGAAAGGATAGGTATTCAGCCAATCTCCTCCTTTGATAAAAATCTGATAGCGTTCAAAAATAATGGCTCCGAAAAATAGGGGGGTGTATTTAATAGTTGATGCTGAAGCAAATTGAGCAAAACAAAATATTATCCCGGCTGCTACTAACCATATTCCCGGCCACATTAAACCATTATTTGTTTGTTGGGTGAACCAAACAGAAAGCAGAACCAACATGGTGGCCACATTGGCGTGGCCTCCATAAAGAGCTATCTGCCAATTCCATACAGAAAACAAATAGAGCAATCCCAAAAACAAAGCGATGGCTGGATCCCAATATTCTGAAGCAATAAAATATACTAACAAAGACGAAAAAGCGTGAGCTGTGCCGGCCAATGCAATATAGGGGTGATCATCGGTCTTATTGCGGAATATTTTTTGAAATACTGATATTAATATAACGGTCAGGTCTTTCATCCCAGTTTTGCCTAAACCCATTTTATGGAGATCTGACAGCCAACGCCATCTATGAGATTGAGCGGCGGCATAGGCCATTAATTCATTGTCAGTATCGGGCGTAGCGTAAAGAACCCCCTTTGTCATAAAAGAAAAAATTATACTGGAAGCTGCGGCTAGCCCCAAGATTAAATACAAGTATTGAATCATTAATAACTCTTATCTATATTATAATTTTTGTAGAAATACGACTGACTGTTATTGAGAAGTTCCTGTGGACCGCCCTCTTCTGCGATGATGCCGTCTTTGAGGACCGCAATTTTGTCCGCATGCATGACCGTGCTTAAACGGTGAGCCACAATCAATATTGTTAGTTTGCCTCGCAGCCCTTTAATTGCTTCTTGGATTTTGTGCTCTGATTCGTTATCCAGAGCGCTGGTTGCCTCGTCAAGAACCAATATGGACGGCTTTCTTGCCAAAATTCGGGCGAGAACGATTCGTTGGCGCTGTCCGCCTGAAAGCTGAATACCTCGTTCTCCTACAAGTGTTTGGAATTTATCAGGCAATGTTTCTATAAAATCGTAGATGTTGGCTGATCTCGTTGCTTCCACGATGTCTTTATGGTTTAGGGCATTATTATAAAAACGAATATTGTTTTCAATGGTGTCATTAAGCAAAAATATATCCTGCGATACATATCCGATATTCTTATGCCACGATTTTTTGTCCAGTTCATCTATGTTGGCGCCATCAATAAGCAGTTCTCCGCTATTGGGCCTGAATAATCTTAACAGCAAGTCTACTATTGTTGTTTTTCCGGCGCCGGAAGGTCCGATAAGTCCGACCATTTCTCCTTTATTTATGGACAAATTCAATGCGTTGACAATGTTTTGTCCCCCAACATAGCCAAATGAGACATTTTTAAATTCCAGCGTTCTGTTAAAAATAAATTGTTTATTGCCTCCGACGAATTCTCGATTTTTATCGATCTCTTTTTCGTAAGCCACCAAGATGTTTATCAAAGGAAGGGATTCGTTTACTACATTAAATTTTCCCTGGATAGACTGAACGAATGTGAACATTTTTTGAACCAGATAGATTATTGCGACAAAAGTGGCGATGTTAAAATCTGGATTTCGATATGAAGTTAGAAATATAGCGACTACTAGTCCCAGGCTTACCGGTTCGACGAAAGTATTAAGAAGAATGCCGTATCGGGACCATTTCAATCGTATATTTTTTAAGTCATCAAAATAGGCCATACCTTTTTGGAAAACATCATTTTCCAAGGACATGGATTTTATGGTTTTAGCGCCAGCGACATGCTGGTTGAGATGGTGGGCAAGTGTTTTGATCGTTTCCGAGGTTTGGCCGGATAATTTTCTGACCCGGTAGAAGACTGGCTTAAATAAGAAAAATAAAAATGCTCCCAAACCAAGAGTTGCCAGTGTTATGGGAACCGATATATTAACCGCAATTATGGCGTAAGTTATCAGACTTGTTCCAGTTAAAACAGCTCCGCTCATACTATTTAAAGCGCCGGATGCTCCTCCAACATCGCCCATTAAAATATCGTTAAGGCGGCCTGTTTTCTGGTGCATCAGGTATGGCCAATCAGTTTCCAGAGTTTTTTTAAATAACCTTTCTCTCGTCTCAAGTTCGTAATCGGCATATATCTTTGTATTTATATAATTTGCTATGTATAAAAAAACAGCTTTAGTTAGAAATAAAACAACCATTAACAGTATAATTGACGATAGCGATATCGGCAGGTGAATAAATTCAAATATTTTAGAAATAATTCTAGAGATAGAATCAGTTCCGACACTGGATTTGTTGGTGATAATATAAAACAGGGGAATAATCGCTCCGATCCCGATACCACCCAAAAAGCCCCCAATAAACCCAAGGCCAATCATTAAGGCTAATTTTTTTGTATGCCTTGAAAAGGCTCTGCGGAACAGGCTAATAATGGCCAATATTTTATGTAATGTTTTCATTATTACCAGTTTTTAATTTGCTTTTTTAATTTTTTCTTTAATTTTTGATAAGTCTGAACTGCCCGTCTTTCAATGGTGGGCGATACGGATTTTAGAATTTCTTTACCCAAAATTCTGTATTGTCCTCCAACTTTATTAGCACGAATCAGACCTCTTTTTAAGAGGCGTTTCATCGTGCTATTGGATATTTTTAACATGTCTTGTGTTTCTCGGGTTGTATATATTTCGTTAGGATTAATCTCGCTCATAAAACTAAGCGTATCAATAAGTGTCAAAAGGTGTCAATCCCGTTAGAAGTCGCCCTAAGGGGTCCGGAGAGGAAAAGTCTTGATAGTACAACGATTAAAGCATATAACAACCAGTTGGTAGTTATACACACTTTGTGCGACTTCTAACGGGACTCACTTGGTATGTCAACATTACTCTTGACTGTTACCAGTAAACATGCGATATTCCACACGGTAATTTTACAAAGGAGTTCCGGGTTAATGTATGGATAAAAACTCCAAAATTTACATTGCTGGTCACACCGGCTTGCTTGGTTCGGCTATAGTCCGGACGCTTAAAAATAATGGATTTAGAAATTTAGTCACTGGTGATAATATGCACCTTGATTTAACCGATAAACTTAGTGTGTCGAAATTTTTTGCTCAAGAATTACCGGAATATGTCTTCCTTTGTGCTGCTAAGGTCGGTAATATCGCTGAAAACATTAAGTATCCCGCAGACTTTATAATTAAAAATATTTTGATTCAGCAAAATGTCGTGTTGGCTGCTCATGTGGCTGGCGTCAAAAAACTTTTGTTTTTCGGTGCTAACTGTTGCTATCCCCGAGAATGTCCCCAGCCGATGAGAGAGGAATATTTGATGACCGGTCCGTTGGAGCCGACCAACCGAGCATATGCGATGGCCAAGCTAGCCGGTATTGAAATGTGTCGAGCGTTTAATGTCCAGTACGGCACCAACTTTATAGTAGCAATTCCAGCAAGTATGTATGGGGAAAATGATCATTTTGAACATGACCGAGCCCATGTTCTGCCTGATATGATAAAAAAGTTTCACAACGCGATGGTAAGCGATATGCCGGAGGTTGTTCTTTGGGGCGACGGTTCTCCAAGAAGGGAGTTTATTTACGTTGATGATGTTGCTGACGCGAGCGTCTTCTTAATGGATAATTTCAGTCCTTTAGAAGAAGAGATTGAGCGGGGCGACATTTTAATTAATGTTGGTACCGGTATTGATTACAGTATTGCTGAATTAGCAGATGTTGTTGGTTCAGTTGTTGGTTATAAAGGTAAAATTGTTTGGGACGATTCCAAACCAAACGGAATGCCGAGGAAACTCCTTGACTCAAGTCGTTTGAGAGCTATGGGATGGCAATCGAAAGTTGATATTTTGGAAGGCATCAGAAGAACTTATCAACGGTATATTCATGACATTAAACAAATCTAAAAACCGCGTTAGCGGTTTTTTAATAGCTCAAACGCGTGTTCAAGGTTCTTTGCTTTAAAATCAGGTTGAACCGAATTCGGATATTGGCCGCTGTCTATCAGAACAGTAATGCCTCCGCAGTTTTTACCCAACTCAATATCGCAGTCCTTGTCACCGATAAAACAGGCGTCGCTTAAGTTAATCTCGAATTCTTCAACCGCTTTAGTGACTAATCCTGTGGCCGGTTTTCTGCAATTACATCGGCCGTTAATGTCCGGGTGGTGTTCACAATAATAAAATTTTTCCAAGACAATACCGTCGGAAGCCAATATCGCCTTTAGTTTGTTGTTAAATCTTTCAGCGTCCCTTCTCGTGTAAAGTCCTCTTGCGATGCCGGCTTGGTTTGAAATCACAATAAATTTATATCCAGCATCTCTGAACTTCTGTAGACCCTCAACAACGCCCGGCAATAATTCTAGATCTTTTATCTTGTGGACATATCCTTTGTCTTTGATCAGAACCCCATCTCTGTCAAGAATTAAATATTTCTCCATGGATTGCTTTTTAGTATTTATATGGTATATGAGATTTAGCAGATTGACAAATTGACAAAGGAAAATCATGGGACATTTGTTTGCTGAAAACATGCAAGCAAGATCAGAACTGTATGTTAAGATGTCAAATGATTGGAATTTAGCTAGAAATTTTTGGATAGCCGGAGAAATTTTGTCAGAAGCAATAAAGAGGGGTGGTAAAATTCTTATCTTTGGGAATGGCGGTTCGGCGGCCGAAGCTCAGCATTTCGCCGCAGAGTTGGTGTGTATGTTTGAAAAAAGAAGGAAAGCAATACCGGCTATTGCTTTAACTACGGATTCTTCGATTTTAACCGCTCAAAGCAATGATTTTGGATTCCCTTCTGTTTTTGCAAGACAAATTGAAGCATTAGCCTGTCAGGGAGATGTTGCCATCGGGTTTACTACTAGCGATGTTGGTGATCTTGAAAACGATCACCATTCATGGAATATCAGAAACGCTTTTGAAGCGGCTATGGTAAAAGGGGCGAAGAATATAGGATTTTTTAGCGCCAAAACAAAACACCTTCTTGAGATGGTTGATGTTGCAATTATTGTGCCGAACGAAAATACAGCCTTGGTCCAGGAAGTTCATCTGGCCGTTATTCACATGCTTTGCGGCCAAATAGAGAAGAATTTCTAATGAGGTCGGTTTACTTGACACAATTTTCTATTCGTATTACACTTTTAAAAGTTTTTTGATAATAAAAACAAAGGGTAAAAATGGAAAACATTCAGATGCCAGAAAGGAAAATTGAGAAATTTAAACACGAAGCAATAGAGGCACTCCAGGATTATTGTAGAAGCCAAGTTGATCTTTGGCGACAGGTTCCGAAGCTTTCGCGAGAGGCGGATAAACTAAAAGGTTGGACTTCGGGCCGTTATCAGATGGCTTACATTCTTGGCTATTGGCCAATTTTTGCAACTGACATATATGGATTACGGGTTGAACTTCAAACAGGGGAATTTGACCGTATCCAGTTGTTTGAAGAGATTGAGTTGGGTCAGCTTGACTCGATTGTCGATGCTCTTGACGCCAATGGGGTTATTAATTTATTGAAAAGTGAAATTGGGTCATTATCAGCAACCGCGTAAACACAAAAGGGACATTAAGTCCCTTTTAAAATTATTTTAATTTTAAACTTTTTACTTTCTATTTTTAACTTTTTACATACCAATTGATAGTTTTTTTGAGTCCTTTTTCAAAATCAGTCTTTGCTTTAAACCCGAACTCTTTACGGGCGAGAGTGGCGTCAACCATTCTTCTTGGCTGGCCGTCTGGTTTTGTTTTGTCCCAGCGGACTTTTCCTTTAAAGCTCGTTAATTTGCAGATAGTTTTTACCAGATCCCTTATCTTGATTTCTCTATTTGCTCCAAGGTTGACCGGCTCCGGTTTGTCATATTTTTCGGTTGCCAAAACAATTCCTTCAGCGCAATCTTCAACATATAAAAATTCTCTGGACGCTTTTCCTGTGCCCCAAACATCTATGTGTTTTTGTCCAGTTTTTTTCGCGTCGGCAACTTTTTTAATCAAGGCAGGAATAACATGTGAACTTTGAGGATTAAAATTATCTCCGGGGCCGTAAAGATTTACCGGTAAAAGATAAATGGCATTGAAACCATATTGCTGTCGGTAGGCTTGGGCTTGGACCAGGAGCATTTTTTTAGCAAGGCCATACGGAGCGTTTGTTTCTTCCGGGTAGCCATGCCACAACGATGTTTCCGCAAAGGGGATAGGAGCGAATTTTGGATATGCGCAGATTGTGCCTATTGCAACGAACTTTTCTACGCCTGTCTGGCGAGCCGCTTCCATAAGTTGCGTCCCCATCAATAAGTTGTCATAAAACATCTGACCGGGAATTTTTTGGTTATATCCAATTCCGCCGACCACGGCGGCAAGATGGATAATAATATCTTGATTTTTGACTGCCTTAACACAATTTTCCCATTTACGCAGATCTAAATCTTTTGAGCGGAGAACGAATATGTTTCTTTGCGATACGCCTTTGTCCAATAACTTCTGTATTACAAAAGAGCCCAAAAACCCGGCTCCGCCAGTAACTAAAAATTTTTTGTTTGAAAAATTTTTCAAATTTAAAATAGAAAGTGTAAAATTAGAGTTTTAAATTATAAGTTTTTAAAATCTTTAAATTAAAACCTTGACTTTTAACTTTACTCTTTTAATTTTTAACTTTAAATTCGTTAATGTCATTCCAGACCATTATTTTCACAAGGTCTTTGAATTTGGTTTTTGGTTGCCACTTCAATACTTTTTTTGCCTTTCTGGTATCGGCGACTAAAATATTTACTTCAGCTGGCCTGTAGTATTGAGGATCAATTTCAACATATTTTTTCCAACTACCCAAACCGGCTTCTTTAAAAGCCAGTTCAACGAATTCTCTCACAGTGTGCGTCTCGCCTGTGCCGATAACGAAGTCATTTGGCTTGGGCTGTTGCATCATTAGCCACATGGCTTCGCAGAATTCAGGGGAATGTCCCCAATCTCTCTTAGCGTCCAGGTTGCCGAGGTATAATTTTTTGTCCAAACCGGCTTTTATTCTGGCAATGCCACGGGTGATTTTTCGTGTTACGAATGTTTCCCCTCGTCGTGGTGATTCGTGATTGAAAAGTATTCCACTTACAGCAAAAAGTCCATAAGCATCGCGGTAGAGGTTCGTCATATTGTGAGCGAAAACCTTGGCTGCGCCGTAGGGGCTTTGGGGTATGAATGGCGTCTTTTCATTTTGGGGCGGGGGAGCTGCGCCAAACATTTCCGAAGATGATGCTTGGTAGAATTTAACTTTTCCCCCTGTTTCTGTTTGGAAATCCCTTAGTGCTTCAAGAATTCTCAACGCCCCGTTACCGGTAATGTCCATTGTGTATTCAGGAATTTCAAACGAGACTTTAACATGCGATTGTGCGGCAAGGTTGTAGACCTCTTCCGGTTTAACTTTATTAATTATTTTTCTTATTGTGCCAGCGTCGGCAAGGTCTCCGTGGTGCAGAAAAAGTTTCCTGCTTTTATTGTGTGGATCCTGATAGAGATGATTTATTCTTGCTGTGTTAAAAGTTGAAGCCCGTCTCACGACGCCATGCACAACATATCCCTTTTTCAAAAGGATTTCAGCTAAATACGAACCGTCTTGACCGGTGATACCGAAAATTAAAGCGGTCTTGTTTTTTGTTTTCGCCATTGAATTTTAGAATAGATATTTTCCTGCCCATTAGCAATATTGACTTATTTTGGTTATGTGCTTATACTAATAAGCGGTCAATTTTGGCCAAATCACAAACCAAAGAAAGAAGGAGAGAAGGTGGAGTTCAGAACAAGACTTTTGACTTTTTGTGGAATGTGCGGAGCTATTGCAGGACTAAGCACGATCAGCGTTGCAGGAGTTTTTTTGGGGATGCTGATATTTTCTGGGTTGGCATTTGGAATGTTGTGGGTTCTTGACTGTTAGCCAAATCCCCTGGAATTGACACTTGCCCCTCCAAATCAAATTTGGAGGGTCTTTTAATTTAGTCGAATAAGGTTTAATAAATTCTCATGGTTTTTAATGACAGAATGTGATTTAATATAAAATATGAAACTTATTTCCCTTAATATCTGGAGGGGGAGGTGTGCCAACCATTGGCTTATTTTCTTGAAAAGTATCGGATGGAAACCGACATTTTTTGTTTTCAGTAAGTGTTTAAGAATTAAGAGGATATGTGAAATGCAAATTCTGAAAAGATGGCCGCTTTTTAGGTCTAATTTAGATTTTGATGTGGACGAAAATATTTGATTTCTATAAAAAATTTGCCAATTTCATTGGCAGAATAAATACAAAGATTATACTAACCGTTTTTTATTTTACCGTAATTCCTGTATTTAAATTGCTCTCACTGTTTGTTAAACAGAAAAAGACCCCCAACACTAACTGGAAACTAAAAGATAAACTTGCTCCCGATTCTCATGAACATTCGTTCTGAAAAAAAGATATTATTTGCGATCTTGGTCTTAGGGTTGTTGGTTCGGCTTGGTCTGATAATGTTTTTTGATGACGATCACCGCCTTTTCCATGATGGGGATTCGGCGGAATACTTGGCTTTAGCGGAAAACCTCCGACTTGGCCATGGATTTACATGGGACAAATCCGCGCCGTTTCAGCCTAATTCTTTTCGCACCCCCATTTATCCAGGGTTTTTGTTTCTGGTCAGATTTTTATTTGGTTCTTATCAGGCCGCATTAGTCATTCAATCGGTTTTGATCGTTTTGTCGGCCTATTTTTTATATTTGATCGGAAGAGAATACTTTAGCCGTAAAATAGCGCTTTGGAATGCTGGCATTTTTTTGTTTGCCCCCTTTTCTCTTAATGTTTCAGTCAAATTTCTTACACAAACTCTTTTCTTGTCTTTGTTGATTTTGTCAATTTGGAGCTGGGTCCAATTTTTGAAAAACCAACGGAATAAATATTTTCTACTAACCTCAATTTTACTGCCAGTGTTGGCTCTTACTCGGCCTATTGCCCAATATATTGTTCCGGTTTTTATTTTATCTCTGGCTTGTTCTGTTTATTTTAAACGAATTAATCTGAGTCTAAAGCAATTTTTAAAACTAGGTTTTATAATGTGCGCAACATTTGCCGCTATTTTAACCCCGTGGTTAATTAGAAACTATAATTTATTTGGGCATTTTAAACTCTCGTCAATAACTCCTTACCAGTTATATTTTTACGATGTTCCCGACGCTTATGCTCTTGCCAACGACATCTCGTATGAAGAAGCCGGCGGCATTCTTAAAGCAGAGATAGGTAGCCACTCAAGTGTCTCTAATTTTCAGGATTACATGAAATTTGCACAGGGGGATATTCTTATGTCGCGTTCCCGCTACTATTTTTCTGCTTTTCCGGCTTACTTTCTTGTTTCCAGGGTTAAGAATATGGCAAAGTTTTTTTTGCGGGACGGAATCAGATATTGGTATAACGATTTTAGCCGTAGCAGTCGCTCTGACGTAAATATCTATAAGATTATAACTTTCAAAGAAAAAAATACCTTTCCGTACTTAGTTGCGATTGAAAGACTATTTCTAGCGGCCCTGTTCGTTGGCTTAATTTTATCTGCATTATGTTTTTTTAAAGAAGATATAATAACGAAGTCAATATTATTTTTTTTCTTTCTTTTGTTGTTATATTTTTCCTTTTTTTCCGGTATTATGGCTTCGGCCGGATTCCGTATTATAGTGGAACCGATATTTAGTTTGGTCGGGTTAAATGGTTTGAGCAAACTGAAAGGTAAGAAATTAAATTTATGGTAAACGACATTTATATTTTGGGGATTTCTTGCTACTACCATGATTCTGCCGCCGTCTTGATAAAGAACGGACAATTAATTGCTGCTGCGCAAGAAGAAAGGTTTACTCGCAAAAAACACGATGAATCGTTTCCTGCCAATGCGATTAAATTTTGCCTGGCATATGAGGGTATAAACATTAAGGATGTTTCTTGTGTCGGTTTTTATGATAAGCCCTTATTAAAATTTGAAAGGATTGTCGAAAGTTTTATTAAATCCTGGCCGCAGGATTATAAAATGTTTATTCGGGCTATGCCAATTTGGCTAAAAGACAAATTGTGGATTAAAAATAAGATAAAAAAAGAATTGAATTATAAGGGACCAGTCTATTTTTCTGAACACCATATGTCCCATGCTGCAAGTGCCTTTTTTGTGTCCCCGTTCAAGGGGGCGGCAATTTTAACTGTGGATGGCGTTGGTGAATGGGCGACGACCGCTTTTGGACTAGGGCGTGACAATAAAATAGACATAATCAGGGAGATAAATTATCCGGACTCGTTGGGGTTATTTTATAGTTTCTTTACATATTATCTTGGTTTTAAGCCAAACAGCGGAGAATATAAGGTTATGGGTCTGGCTCCTTATGGTGAACCAATTTATGAAGATAAAATACGCAGACTAATCAGCATATTCCCCGATGGAAGCTTTAAGCTTGACCGAGCTATCTTTAAAAGTTTTTACGAAATGGGAGATATTGAGGCTAAGTTTAAAAACATTTTCGGCCGACCGAAAAGAGCCCCCGATGATAAATTAGAACAATTCCACAAAGATCTCGCCGCCAGTATACAGAAAGTCACTAACGATATTATAGTAATGATGGCTAACTATGTATATAAGGAGACCAATATAGACTCTCTTTGCTTGGCTGGGGGGGTGGCCCTGAATTGCGTTGCCAACTCTCAAATTTTAAAAAACACCCCTTTTAAAAATATTTTTATCCAACCGGCGGCAGGTGACGCTGGCGGCGCCTTGGGGGCGGCTTATTATGTTTGGCACCAGGTATTTAAAAATGAAAGAAATTTCGTAATGGAGCATGCTAGCTGGGGGCCTAAATTTTCCAATAAAGAAATAAAAGAATTTTTAGATAAAAAAAAAGTGGAATACGAGTTCATGGACCATGGTCAGCTTTTAAAAACAGTGGCCGCTTTGATTAACAAACAGAATGTTGTTGGTTGGTTTCAGGGGCGGATGGAATGGGGGCCAAGGGCATTAGGCAATCGGTCTATCTTGGCTGATCCGAGGAATAAAGGAAATTGGCAGAGGGTAAATTTAAAAATAAAATTTAGAGAAAGCTTCCGGCCCTTTGCCCCAAGTGTTATGGAAGAATATGTATCGGAATTTTTTGACTTTCCATTTCCCAGTCCATATATGCTTTTTGTGGCTGGAGTAAAAACGGATAATATTCCGGCGGTGACCCACGTAGACAAAACAGCTCGGCTTCAGACAGTAAGCAACAGATCAGATTCATTGTACCATGGTCTTTTAGAAGAATTTGGACACTTAACCGGTTGCCCTGTCCTGATCAATACCTCCTTCAACATTAGAGGCGAGCCGATAGTTTGTACTCCAGAAGACGCTTTTAATACTTTTATAAAAACAGATATTGATTATTTAATTTTAGGGAACTTCGTTTTAGATAAAAAAGTTATCTCTCAAAAATATCCTTTTGTAAAACCAGAAATAAGTCCGGATGTTGACTAATATCAAGAAAATTTTAATGGGACCGACCATAGCTTGCTGTACTTTTATATCCCTTTTTATTTTATCGGAGATTGTGGTCAGAACCCTTGGGACAGAAAGCGATAATCTTATTATGCAGGATTCGGTTCTCGGCTGGGTCCATGTTCCGAACAAGAACGGCTATTCCAGAGGTGAAGAATTTTCGGTTAAAGTTAGGATAAATAAAGACGGTTTTATCGGTCGGGACTATAGTTATGTAAAACCAGAAAATATTGTTCGTATTTTAACCATAGGCGACTCTCTTACTGAGGCATTTCAGGTGTCCGAAGAAGAATCTTATTCTCGGTTGCTGGAAGATGGCCTGAAGAGTAACTTTAGAAACACCAATTTTGAAGTCTTAAATATGGGCATAGCTGGTTATGGTACGCAAAGAGAGTACTATGTTTTGAAGGATAAGGGGCTGAAATTTAATCCGGATATTGTGGTTCTGGGGTTTTTTACCGGCAACGATTTCTCGGATAATATGAGTGGAAATATCGATCCTGATGCTTCCTTTTCGAAATATCGGGAATTAAAAAATCAAATCAAGCTCTTTGCCAGAAACCACTTCTCTGTCTGGAGATTTATTTTAAGGAAAAAATCAAAAAATAAGGTGCTGGCTTATCTGCTAAAAAATAAGAATGATACGGATATAATCAGTGGGATAGATAGCGAGAAAGACAGCCGGGTTGATATCAAAAAACAACTTGACCGTACGACTGCATTGGTAAAAAATATTGAAGAATTGGCTGATGGCAATGGCGTGTCTTTTGTCGTCGCGATTTTGCCGTCAGCCGGGCAAGTTTATAATAAAGACGGAAACTCTGATGAGTTAAAACTGCAGCGGGGGCTGATGTCGTTTTTAGAGAAAGAAAATATAAATTTCGTTGATTTGTTGCCGTATTTTGTAGATTGGGCTAGAATTAATCCGGATAAAGTTGGATACTATCCCTTAGATGGTCACCCCAACAATCACGGCCAGTCAATTATAGCCGAGGGTATCAGCGATTATTTGTCTGAATTTTTAAGAAATCAAAATGGGAATTTTTAAAGAGCTCTGGTTATATATGAAGATAAGAAAAAAATGGTGGATAACACCGATAATAGTTTTTCTTATCCTCCTTGGTTTTTTAATTGTTTTTGCTGAGACATCTGTTTTTGGGCCGCTTATTTATACCCTATTTTAATGTTTAGCGTTGAAAGCAAAGTTATAATTTTTGTCGTTGTTTTAACGGCAGCTTATTTTATCGCAGCAACTCCGGTTATGATGGATGACGGTTTCCATTATGAGGGTTTTGCCGAGTCGCTATCACGAGGGAAGCTCGATTTCAAGTCATTTTACGGCTTCCAGGGATTATCTTTTTTTGCGGTGCCGGTATTTTGGTTGACCGGTTCGCATAACTCTATAATTATTGCTTCAATGATATTTTCTCTGCTTTCCGTTCCGCTGGCGTATTTGGTCGGCAGGGATTTTTATGATAGTAGAAGGGCGGGATATTATTTTTTAATTTTATTTTTGCTTACCCCTTACCCGTATACAACAATGATGCGAGGATTTCAGGAAGCGGCTCTTTTGTTTTTTATTCTCCTAATAATTTATACCGCTATTAATAAAAAAGCCTGGACGCCGATAGTTTGGGGGGTAGGGGGAATAGTAAAGCCGTTTGCCTTAACTTTGCTCCCGTTGTTCGTAAAAGATTTTTGGCCGCAGTTTAAACTAACTAAATTAAGATTATTAAGTATTAATGTAACGAGATTCGGCGCCCTTAAATTGATGTGGGTTGTTATTGCTTTGGCTATTGGCGGGGCTTATCTGGGAGCAAGTTTTTATCAAACCGGCCATTTAGTAAACAATGCCGCTATTAATTCTTATGAAGGTAATTTTGATGCCGGTAATCCACCCCCTTTAATTGAAAGTTTTGTACCCGGCATCAAAGGGTTTTTAAGAGTCGGTGCTAATTTACTTTTGCACTTCCGCAAGATAATGATTTCGCCGATTGTTATCATGTTGGGTGCTTGTGCGTTATGGTTTAACAAGAGCCTGCGGTTGAGAAAAGAAAGCATTGCGGCGATAATTTTAAATTTTCTGCTCGTCGGCAGTTTAACCTTTTCTTTCTCAAAATACCTTCTGCCGATGACGACTTTGTTTGCTTTGGCTTCGGTCAGTTATTTGCTGAAATACCGCTGGCTTATGTGGCTGGTTCTTGTCGACTCTTTCTTTGTTTTTCTTCCTATTTGGAATTATTTCGGCCAAGAATTTTGGTCTAATATCTTTATTTACCTTTTACCGTTCTGGGCAACAATTGTCTTGTCCTTATTTTCCAATAAGAAAAGATTAAATTGAACAAAATTAAAAACAAAATTTGGAGTTTAAAACAGCACCTGTTCATACGCAATGTTGCCACTCTTCAGGCGGGGAGTTTTGCCGGAAATATAATTCAAGCTGGTATTGGGATTATTATTGCCCGGTTGCTTCAGCCGGAACTTTTCGGCGTTTATTCGCTTGCAATAGGCATGGCCAGTATGACCAGTCTGATATTGGGCATGGGTATACAAGAGGCGGTGTCCAGTTTGCTTGGCAGGGCTTACGCTAAGGGGGATGGGACGGAGGTGGAAAATATCCTGGGATTCATGCTAAAAATAACTTTCTTTGCTGCCTTGGTGGTTGTTGCCGTTTCTGCCTTTTTACCGACTATAGCCGACAGGCTGTACGGTGATTCTTTAATTGGAATTTATGCCGCCATTGTGGTGGTTGCCGCTATTTTATCCTCGTTTTTATTCACTCTCACGTATTCATCTTTTCAGGTTACCGGAAGGGTTAAGTCTCTTGCCGCTTTGCTTTTGTCTGATCAGTCGTTAAGATATGCGTTATCTTTAAGTTTTGTTCTTTTGGGTTTCGGCGTTTTAGGCGCAATCGGCGGCCAACTGGCGGGGGCCGTCATTATTTTTATCGCCTGCTCCGTCTTTTTCATTAAGTTTGCTCAAAGTGAACCGTTGTTTCCCGGCTTGGGCCGTCTTGTTCACATTGCCAAAACAGTAGATATCAAGAAATATTTTGGGTTTACTTTCTGGGTGGCTTTGGACAGGAATATGGGTAATGTATACATGGCTCTGCCGGTTATTCTCACGGGCATCTATGTTACTTCTTCCGAGGTGTCGTTTTTTAAACTGGCTTTCGGCTATACTAATCTTGCTCTAAGTTTGCTTGGCCCGATTTCAATACTTTTAAATGTTGAGTTTCCAAAAATTCAGATACAGGATAGGGAATTACTGTACAGAAATTTTAAAAAAATATCCCTGTATTCTTTGGCTCTTTCAGCCGTATTGTCTTTTGGGGTGGCGATTGTCTCGCCTGTTGTGTTTAGAATTCTTTACGGTGAAAGCTATCTCCCCAGCATTAAATATATTTTCGGACTTATCGCCTACGGTTCCTTGTTCGGCATAGGAGTTGGTTTGGGTCCGATGTGGCGTGCGATCAATAAGGTCAAGGTTTCTATTATAATCAATTCATTAATTCTGGCCGGTGGTGTTCCTCTCGGGTTGTGGCTTATTAAAAATTATGGCTTGTGGGGAAGCGTCGTAATGGTTACGATATGGTTTTCGGTAAGTCATATTATCTCATTCACTTACTTAATAAAAAAATTAAAATAACCGCTGAACCAATTTCAGGCACAAGAACAATGCATGACCGATCAATCATTCTAATACCAACTCTTAACGAAAAGGAAAATCTTGAGAAACTAATTCCGGCGATTTTTGGCTTGATGCCGGATATTTCAGTTTTGGTTGTTGACGATAATTCAAATGACGGTACGCAGGAATTGGTTGAAGGATTAAGACAGAATTATAATAACCTCTTTATTCTAAAGCGGTTGGAAGATTTTGGCTACGGGCGTTCAAGTATAGACGGACTCAAATGGGTTCTTGATAAGAATTACGAATTCCTTGTGACCATGGATGCCGATTTTTCGCATGATTTTAACATTGTACCTGCCCTGCTCAAAGATCTGGATAATTACGATATTTCTATCGGTTCCCGTTATGTTCAAGGCGGGGGAGTTAAGAATTGGAGTTTTTTTAGACAAATATTAAGTAGGTTTGCCAATTTTTATGTCAAAATAATTCTAGGTTTTCCTGTTATGGATGCTACGACTGGCTTCAATGCTTATCGGGCGGATGTTTTGAGGAAAATAAATTTGGACGAAATAAGTTCGGATGGCTATGCTTTTTTGGTGGAACTTAAATATCGTCTTATCAAGGCTGGTTGTAGCGCCGTCGAGTACCCCATATTATTTAGCGAGCGTAGAGAAGGCCAGTCAAAAATGTCGTCCAAGATAATTTGGGAAGCGGTTTGGTTACCGTGGAGATTAAAGATAAAATCCTAAATTCTAAACCCTAAACTCTAAACAATATCAAATATCAAAATCCAAAACATTTTGTCATGCCGGAGGCAGATCCGCCTCTGGCGGAAATTTTGAAAATTAGGATTTTGAGATTATTAGAGATTAGAAATTAGGATTTAGAGATTAGAACGCTAAGGGCGCGATTTTCACCTCCCGGCTTGTCCTGCGGCAATGCGAATAGTTTTGAGGATGATGCCCAGATCTAAGAGAAGAGACCTGTTTTTTATGTAATATAGGTCGTATTTTAATTTTTCTGCGGCGTCGCTTACAGACGAACCGTAGTGGAAATTTATCTGTGCCCAGCCGGTAAGGCCTGGTTTTATCAAATACCTCTCTTCATAAAACGGCACATCTTTTTGTAATTTATTGTGAAATTCAGGTCGTTCGGCGCGAGGCCCCACGAAAGACATTTCGCCTTTCAATATATTCCAAACCTGGGGGATCTCGTCCAGGCGGGTTTTTCTTAAAATGTTGCCTACTTTTGTTATCCTGGGATCGTTCTCTGCGGCCCAGACGGCGCCCGTTTCCTTTTCCGCATCCCGGCGCATTGTTCTGAATTTTACTATCTCAAAAGTTTTGCCTGCTTGTCCGAACCTTCGTTGTCTATAAAATATTGGCCCCGGGGAGCTTATTTTAATTACAAGCGCTATCAAGGGATAAAAAATTAAAGAAACTATTCCGATTATAACCGCGAACACCGTATCAAAAAACCTTTTGGCGATTTCGTAGCCTCTTTTTTTGCCCTCGCTTAGATTTTCCAAAAACCAGATTTGGTTTATGGCGCCCAGAGGCACTTTGCCGGTGAGCCGTTCGTAGAATGATGCCAAGTTGAAGAAAGAAATTTTCTGTTCGAGGGACTTGTAGAAAATGTTTATTGTTTCGGGATTTTGATATGCTTCCGGGCTTATCACTATTGCGTCTATTTTTTCTTCTTTGATTTGTTTTTCTAGGTTATCCAAGCCCTGAATTATACCGAATTTTTTAAATTCCTCTTCTCCGCCAGTTGGCGGATCATCCGGCTGGTTGGGTGTGAGGTCAACAACGCATTTAAGTTCATAACCAAGTTGGGGATTGTTTTTAATAAATTGAGCCAATTCGAATGCTTGTCTGTTTAGTCCCACAATGAGGACGGTTTTTTTGAATTTTTTCTCGAATATTCTGTTAAAGCCGAATCTTGCGCTAAATTCTAATCCGGTAAAAATTGCCGCAAAAATGGCAAAGTTTGTTTTGGGGGCGATTTTAAAAAGAGGGACCAGATAAAAGAGCGTGAGGGAAACTACTGATGAGATAATGATTGCTTGAAGAAGGGCAGAATAAAAATGGATGTTGTTTCTCAGGGTTGCCGGCTCGTATAAGTTGGCAATATAAAAAACAATTAGCCAAACGGCAAAAATTAATGAAAAAGGCGCAAGGTGGAATTCCAGTTTTTCGGAAAACGTCTGTCCGTATCTCAAATAAAGGGTTAATAAAAGAGAGCCGAAAAGTACGGCGAGGTCGGATATAAATAGTAAGAATTTCTTCATATGCTAGTTGCCAAACAATACATTAAAAATACAATTATGTCAAAGTAGATAAATTATTAACACATGGTATTATTCTCTCTAAAACTGAAGGGAATTTCAATGGTTGAAACGACTAGAAACTTGAAAATTGGGATAATCGGTTTGGGAATGGTGGGCGAACCCATACGAAGATGGTTTGTAGAAAAAAGAGGATTTCAGCGTGGAACTGGTCTGTTCTGTTATGATGCCGATCCTACAAAGGGATATTTTGACGATTATAATTTGGCAGACATTATTTTTGTGTCTGTTCCCACTCCGCCCAATCCGGATGGCAGTTGCAATATATCTATCGTTGAAAGTGTGGTTGCCGGAGTGAAGGGAGGGAAAATCATTGTTATCAAATCAACCGTACCGCCGGGCACGACCGAAGGTCTTCAGAAAAAACATTCCCAGCATAAGTTTTTGTTTAATCCGGAATTTCTTACAGAATCACAAGCATGGGAGGATTTTTTAAAGCCGGTTCGACAGATTGTCGGTTATACCGAAAAAAGCAGAGATGTTGCTTTGGCAGTATTAAATTTGTTGCCGGTTTCGTACTATCAAAGTCCGTGGCTGGCTTCCACATATAAAGTTAGAGGGCATACTGCAACCGAAGCGGAAGTAATTAAATATGCTTCAAATGTATTTGGTGCGATGAAGGTATCTTTTGGCAATATGATTTGTGATATTTGTGAGGGGTTAGAGTCTGCTCCGGGATATAAGCTAAATGTCAATTACGAAAATGTAAGAGAGGCTCTTGGCGCTGATCCGAGAATAGGACCAGCCTGGCTTGATGTGAGGCATGGTTCTTATAGAGGATTTGGCGGATACTGTTTTCCTAAGGATTTGAGAGCCTTTATGATGTCAGTCGAGGGGTTATCCAAATCTGTTTTTGGAATGCGCAAATACCTTTTGCTGAAGACTGGCCAGTTTTTTAACGCATTGTGGAATTACAATACCGACCTTCTATCAATTCAAAATCTTACCGTTGAGGACGTTTCACGACATGACAAGGAAATAATTTTAGCCAAGAAAAAAGAAATCTAATAATCCCGCCTCGACGGGATTTTATAATCCGACTTCTATGTTACAATAGTAACAATGTTCAGTAATAAAAAATTATCGATAATTTTATTTGCGGTACTAACTGTGCCGTTTTTTGTATTTTCTGTTGTTTCTGCCGATGTTATCGGGCAGGGCCAAGTTTTTAAGACCAACGAAACCTTCGATAAATTTGCCCGCAAGTCAATGCCCGCAACATTGAGACTCATAAGCGAGCATGCGTATTTTTATGTCGACGACGATTATTGGAATGATATCGGGCATATCGGGCGCAGTGATTTATTGGCGGGAATGCAACAGCTTGCCAGTGACTTTGATACCGACATATACCCGAGCCAGACTACTTTCTGGGGACAAGAGCCCAAACCGGGAGTGGACGACGACAATCGCATAACCATATTGTTGGAACAATTAAAGTCGGGCAATGGCGGATATTTCAGCACATCAAACGGTTACTCAAAGACATTGGCCCCCGATTCCAATGAAAGAGAAATGATTGTAGTCAGCGCTGATTCCATCGGCGGTTCGTATGAGAAAATTTTTCTTGCCCATGAGTTTCAGCACCTTATTTCTTTTAACCAAAAAGAAATATTGAGAGATACGACCGAAGATGTGTGGCTGAATGAATTGCGGTCGGAATATTCTATTTCGTTAGTCGGTTATAACAATATTTTTTACAATTCAAACATTGAAAGAAGGGCTCAAACTTTTTTCGATAATTCCTCTGACAGTTTGACCGAGTGGCCCAATGTATCTTTAGATTATTCTCTGGTGGCTTTATTTGCTGAATATGTGTCAGATCAATATGGCCCCGATTTTTTGAGGGAAACTCTTCAGACTAACTTAGCGGGTATCCCGTCGATGAACAGCATACTTGCTAGTAGGGGTGACAGCAACAGATTTATCGATACTTTCAGCGGTTGGCTGGCGGCAAGTTACATTAATGACAGTTCGATTAATTCCGAATTTAGTTATTCAAAACCTGGCCTCAAAAATTTCAAGGCAACTCCTCAGCGTTTGACGATACTTTCTGGTTCAGAATCGTCCGTTTTTGATTATTCACTTAAGCCCTGGCAGGTATATGGCCACAAATTTTTAGTAGGTGGCTCTCTTTCTAACAACAAAGCAATCAAGCTTTCTCCGGCTTTTAACTCCAAATTTGCTTATGCTGATAATTTAGGACGATTCAGTATTTTAGATAAAGATTTCTATGTGACCGATCCGGGAGGCCTCCAATACTTCTTTATTTTTCCTATCAACGACAGAAAGATATCTGATTTTGGAAAAGAAGAAATTTCATCATTTTTAACTTTAACCGTGAAATTCGAAGAAAAGATGCTCGGGGTTGACTTCGGTTCAGTATTAAAAGACGGAGTCCTTATCAAAAAAGCGACAGAGAATGAAACTTATGTCATTGAGGGCAAATACAAGAGATACTTAAGGCCGGAAATAATTGCCTTATACGGCCATCTTGACGCGGTAAAAGCGATAGAAGTTGACGAGGCAACATTTCACTCATATACAACCGCAAACTATGTCAGATATGTGAACGAAGAACAGGTCTATGCCGTTTGGCCCGATGGCACAAAACATTGGCTCAACATCACTCCCCAGCAATGGGATGCCTCCGGCCGTGACTGGGGAGCGATATTTATAATAAATGATTTAGAGCTCAATAATTATAAAACTGGAGTAGATATTATAAGGTGAGTTGTAATGTAAAATGTAAATATCAAAGTGTAAAATGACAGTTCAAAATGTAAAAATAGTCAGAAATCAGAAAATTTTAGATTTTACATTGTAATTTTTCATTTTGATTTTTAAATTTTAAATTCTCGCGGGCTATGAAGATAGTAGAGGATATAAATAGTGAAAGAGACAGGATTCAAGCGTGTATTGATAAGTATGGCTGGACATCAGACCATAATTTAAATTGGTTTGCCGTTGCCCTTAATGGGCCAGATGGAAAACCGGCCTTTGCTGAATTTGAAGATGGTACCGGAGTATTGTTTCATAGTTATCCTGGCGAGTGGCAAATATGGTCTGACCCCCTGTGTGATAAAAATTCAAGTACCGATAAAATAACTGAATTTGCTAAGTTCGGATTTAGGGAAGGAATAAATAAAATTTGGTGCAATTATATATCCGACAGTATTTACTCGTTGTTGAAGGAGAAGAATGAAATAGTTTTGGGCAAAATAGACTATTCTTTAGATTGGCCGGTTTTGGACATGGAACGATTTGATCCCACCTTGCTTGGCGGTCACTTTAAAGACATCAGAAACGCCCGAAACAAGTTTAATCGTGAGCACAAAATGGAAGTTGTTAATTTTGAAAAAACCCATAGCGATTTTCTCCACACCATAATAAACGATTGGAAAAAAGCCGCATTGTTTAAGGAAGAAGCAAATTATGTCTATGATTTCTGGTATCACAACGCAGTAGATAATTGTTTCAGGGGTTTTAAAACGGCAAGAATTTTAATTGTAGACGGGAGACCAGTAGGTTTTAATGCTGGTTATGAAGTTGTGAATGACTCTCGAAGGTTTGCTGGTATTATAGGTATTCATGATTATTCTATAAAAGACTTGGGACTGATTTTGTGGCTTGAAGATTTAGCGTGGATAAAACGGGCAGGTTATAAAGAATTGGATATGCAAGGATCTGAGAGCGGGGGGTTGTGGTTCAAAATGCAATTTGGGCCAACTATCGAAAGAAAAACGGACACATTTTCAATTCAAAAATAGACTGATTTTGTTGATTTCAGTCAACTTGCGTCCTAAAAAAATTCTGCCAAGATGGACAAATGAATCTCGCCCCAATTTACCTAATAGAATCATCAAGTCGTCAAGTTCTAGCTGGGATGTTTATGAGGTTTCAGGAGTATTATGAATCTCCGGAATTCAAAGGCCGGGTTTTTACCGTTGATGATTTTGCCCACTGGTACGCCTTAAAATACGGCGCTTTTACATATACTAAAGACTGGTACGGGTTTAATATCCCATCCAGGGCTATTGAGCCTTTTAGGTCTGGCCGGTTCGACCCCTTAACGCCGTTGGAGCAGAACTTGTTGGATATTTGCAAAGATGCCCGAGGTGACTTTTATGTGATTGGAGTTACTCCCGGTGCCGAATATTTTACCGAAACGGTTAAACACGAATTTGCTCACGGCGCTATTTATGTTAATCCGGACTATCGCAAAGAAGTTGAGAGATGTATAAAGGAATACAATATCGGATCAATAAACAAAGGACTGCGTCGGATGGGCTATTGTGATGATGTTGCCATTGATGAGGCGAATGCGTATGTTCTGGTGGAACCTGATACGATTCAGGAATATGTATCAATGCGGAATACAAAAAATCTTCGCGAAAAATTAGATATGATTTTTCAAAAATATTTCGGCTTCTCTCTCATTAAAACAAAAATCCACTCCCTGATGGCGAGGACAAAACATATCCTAATATAAATACCCCCAAGTCTGGAGCTTGTCGCTATCTTCTCCCCAGCCCGCTCCGATATCAGTGCGGTAGAACATGTTAACTAAGATTACATTCTCTATCCTCAAGTAGGCCTGTTTGCGGGCCTCTTCCATGGTTGATCCGCTTCCTGTGACAATCAAGACATAAGCGCTGTTTCCGGCAACCCGCCAGATGTTGTCGATTACTTTTACATCGCCAAGGTGGATGCCTTCCAGGCCCGGCTTTTTAAAAAGGATTGACAGGTCTTTGTATATTTCCATCTGGGTCGGATCATGATAGGGGAATGGCGGTACCACGCAGACGACTCCTATCTGAAATCCTCGTTTAGTTCTAAGCTGGTAGTCTTTGTGGTTGGCTAGAGCATATAAAAATTCACCCCATTCGCTCAATGTTCCTTCCTGTTGAATGCTGATCGTCGGATAACCGAATCGGCATGTAAATTCAAGAGGGTAAATTCCTCTCCCGTTGACTATGCAGTTAATGTCTATGTAACCGACATAACCGGATTTTTTAAGGTCTTCTTCCATCCTGCCCGTTGTTTCTTTAAATAATTTGTTCGGCTCAGACCAGAACATGGATGTGCCCATTTCTCCCGTCATAGAACCAAGTTCTCCCGGGAAAAGACGCTTATGTTCAAAGGCAACCAATATCGGGGTAATAAATTTCTCTCCGTTGAAAAATGCCGATGCCCCGACTTCCACGCCGTTTACATATTTTTGCAGCTGGAACTGTTTTACTTTCCGGCTTAGGACTTTTTTGTTCTGTTCGATTATTTCGTATAAGTCTTTTCCGTCTTCTTCCTTGCCGGTGAACGACAGTCCTTTTTTCAAGTCGCCTGTCAGAAATAAATTAATCGATGTAAAACTCGATGGCTTATATACATATCGTCCGGGGTTTTCTTTTATGAACTGGAGCGCTTTGTCGTAGTCGTCAAAGTCCCAAGAAGGCAAAGTCAACATGCCGAGTCGTTTCATTTCCGATTGGCCGAACTCTCGCTCTTCTTCGAGGCGGTCGGTGTAAATGCTTCCTCCGACGACGGCTTTACCTGCCTTGCGCAAGGCTTCAGCTTCTTTGCCGAATCCGACATCGTCAAAGACAACTACATCGGCCCACTCAACATATTTTTTCCAGTCGTCTATTTTTTCAATGAGTCCGTCGTATTCGTCGGTGGAATCTTTTATGTAGCACTTGACCTCGTGTCCCTCATTTTTTATTTTCCACGCCAAATCTCCGCTCAACGCTTCCCACGATACAAATAAAAATTTATGTTTGGGTTTTTCCTGATACCCATTGCCGTTTCCGTTCATAATTTAAATTTACGCTTACAAAAAATTCTTGTACAGAATTTTTTGTGCATAACTCATTTAATTTTTAATGAATTTTCAATTTGCAATTTTTAGAATTTAAAATTAGGATTATTGTATGAAATTAATCATAACGACTAAAAATATTTCCCTTGACGGGCCCTTGGAAGTTTTTATTGAGGACAAAATAGGGGGATTGGAAAAATTTTTAGGCGGAGGCCCTAGCCGCCTTCGCCGCTCCGTCGCTAAAGCTATGGAGCGTCAGCGACAAGGCTTCGGCGAGCCAATGGAAGCAAGGGTTGAAATCGGGTTGCCGTCAAAACATCATCGTTCCGGTAGAATATTCTATGCCGAGGTTAACTTAAAACTGGGCGGTCAACTCTTGCGGGCAACTTGCCAGCATGAGGATCTGCGCAACGCGATTGTTGATGTAAAGAATGAACTTCAAAGACAAATCCAAAAGTTTAAAAGCAAAAAAGTGGATCTCTCAAGAAAAACCAGGAAATAAAATCCGCCTTCACATAAAGCTTCGGCGGACACAGAGCGGCAGAAATGCCGCGCTAATCACTCACATTGGGTAGGGCCAGGAGTAAGATTGCGATTTGTATAAATAACTGTTTCCCCATGCTTGTAAAGGCCTGCCCAAACCGATACGCAATCTCCATGCTTAGGGTCTAGGGTTCCAAAATATTCATCAGTAAATTCGAAAAGACCTTGAATATACCTGTTTCCTCTTGATGTTTCCAGGCCCAGATCTATCTTCACCTGTACAACTTTAGTGTTTTTTGAATACCAAATATTTACTACTTTGCCGGGAATTTGCATATCTTCTTTTTCAAGAAAATTATCACGACAACTGACTCCTAGCGTTTCCAGAGATATTGGGGATAAAAAGAAAAAGCCGACATAGTCGGCAAGGAAAACAGATTTTATAACCTACCCAGTACATAAGTAGATTCTAAGCATTCTTCGTACTTAATCTCATATCTATCCCACCATCTTTGGCCATTAGCCCAGTCAGAAACTGCATCTACTCCCACCCTCTCTTTCCCAACTGGTTTTTTAACCTTTTCAACTTTTACCGCCAGTAACTTCCAATTTCCCTGGCGTAGTAATTCATTCACATCATCCTGTGATTTGCACTCTTTGACTTCTTGAACGGCAGCAAACTCCACAATAACCTCCCTTTTGAACGAACCAAAAACCGTGCCTTATGATAGCACGGCTTTAGTTCTGTGTCAATTTTTTGGAAAATTTGCTCAAAGATTTAAGAGAAGAAAATACTTAAGAAAAACACCAGAAACAAAACGGACTTTAGCGTTACAATAAAAAGTAGATAAAAAAGTACAGACGCCTTTTTAATTTTAGGAAGCACACGCTGCCCTTTATTTGTAATAAATCCGCTGATAACCTATAATAAACAGGTATTTATGTCAATACTAGGTAAAGTATTCGGGGACGCTAATGCTAGGTATATTAAGTCGCTTCAGCCGGTCATAGACCGGATAAATTCGCTTGAGCCGGAATTTGAGAAACTGTCAGACGAGGAGTTAAAGGCGAAAACGGGAGAATTTCGTCAACGACTCAATGAACGACTCAATGACGGAGCCATTGAGTCGTTGGACGATATTCTGCCCGAAGCATTTGCGGCGGTTCGCGAAGCGGCCAAACGGACGCTTAACCAGCGGCATTTTGACGTTCAGTTGATGGGCGGCATTGTTTTGCATCAGGGCAAGATTGCCGAAATGAAAACTGGTGAAGGGAAAACTTTAGTTGCCACATTGCCGGCATATTTGAACGCGCTTGCCGGACAAGGAGTTCACATCGTAACCGTGAATGACTACCTATCCCGCCGCGATACGGCCTGGATGGGACAGATTTACCACTTGCTCGGACTTACTGTGGGATGTATCAATCACGATAGCTCGTATCTATACGATCCAAGCCATAGCGAGACAAACAAAGAAGCAAGTGGAATTTCCAATTTCCAATTTTCAATTTCCAATGAAAACAAAAAACCAAATGACCCCGCCTTCGCTAAAGCTTCGGCGGGCAAGCAAAACTCTAAACTTGATGAGACAAGAGACACCCTAGGAAGTTTTAAGGTTGTTCACGAGTTTTTGAGGCCGGTTGGTCGCAAGGAGGCCTATGCGGCTGATATTACATACTGTACGAACAACGAGTTGGGGTTCGACTATTTGCGCGACAATATGGCCTATGACGCTTCGCAAATGGTTCAATTGCGAAGCGAAAATCCTAAATCCCAAATCCTAAATCCTAAACAAATTCCAAATTCAAAATCCGAAATTCAAAATACTAAAGACCTGCAACAAATGCATAACTTTGCAATAGTTGATGAAGTCGACAGTATTTTGATTGACGAAGCAAGAACTCCTCTTATAATTTCTGCGCCTGACGAGGACTCCGGTAAATTATATGAAACATTTGCCCGTATCGCTCCGCGGCTTGTTGAGAACGAAGACTATAATCTAGACGAAAAATTAAAAGCGGTGTCTATTACCGAGAAAGGGATAGAAAAAGTGGAAAAAGCGCTGGGTATAAGCAACATTTACAACGAAGGAGGAGTAAGGCATGTCCATCACCTTGAGCAGGCGCTTAAAGCGCAGGTCTTATTTAAAAAAGACCGCGACTATGTGGTTTCCGCCGGAGGCGGATCCGCCTCCGGCGGAAAGGAAGTAATAATTGTCGACGAATTTACAGGACGGTTAATGCCGGGTCGGCGCTGGTCCGAGGGGCTTCATCAGGCGGTTGAGGCGAAAGAAGGAGTGAAAATACAAAAAGAATCCAGAACTCTCGCCACGATAACATTCCAGAACTATTTTCGTTTATACAAAAAACTCGCCGGCATGACCGGTACCGCCCGAACATCTGCTGAAGAATTTCACAAAGTATATGGTCTTGATGTTGTTGAAGTGCCGACGAATAAACCGCTGGTAAGAAAAGATATGCCAGACAGGATTTACAAAAATGAAGAGGGGAAATTTCGGGCGGTAGTCAGAGAAGTAAAGGAAAAACACGAGAAAGGCCAGCCGGTGCTTGTTGGTACGGTATCCATAGAAAAGAACGAATTATTGTCAGCGATGCTTTCGAGAGACGGCATTCCTCACAATGTGTTAAACGCCAAACAGCATGAAAAAGAAGCGGAACTGCACGCTCAAGCCGGACGGCTTGGCGCGGTAACGGTCGCAACTAATATGGCCGGCCGCGGAGTTGATATTATTCTTGGCGGCAATCCTGCTTTGCCCGACGAAGCGAACAAGGTTCGCGAAGTCGGAGGTCTCCATGTTATTGGCACAGAACGGCACGAAGCAAGACGGATAGATGACCAGCTTCGTGGCCGCGCCGGACGGCAAGGCGATCCCGGTTCATCGCAGTTCTTCGTTTCTACTCAAGATGATGTTATCAGGGTGTTTGGCGGCGACCGACTTCATAATATTATGGAGACACTTGGTGTCGGTGATGATGACGTAGTTGAGAACAGATTTATTTCTCGCGCGATTGAACAGGCGCAGTCAAAGATAGAGGGCCACAATTTTGACATAAGAAAATATGTGCTTGAGTACGATGATGTGATGAATAAGCACCGCGAGACGATTTATCGGCTAAGGCGAGAAATCGTAAACTCTAAACTCGAAACTCTAAACTCTAAACAAACTCAAAATTCAAAACTCAAAATTCAAAACTTTATTGAGAATACAATAAGCCAGATTGTTGATTTTCATACCCAAGGCTCTAATTATGAGTGGAATATTAAAGAAATTGAAGAAAGTGTTAAAGCTCTAACGAATTACGAATTACGAATTACGAATTACGAATCAAAAGAAAAGGAAGAGATAAAAAAAGAAGTGTTGGAATTCGTTTATCAAAAATATGAGGAAAAAGAAAAAGAAGTAGGCGAAGAAGACATGAGAAAATTGGAGAAGTTGGTCCTCTTAAGAACGATAGACGAACTGTGGATGGATCACATTGAAGCGATGGAGTATCTCCGCGATTCGGTTCGCTTACGCGCTTACGGCCAAAGAGATCCTCTGGTTGAATATAAAATTGAAGGGCAAAAAATGTTCCAACAGCTGACCTCAGCCATTGAAGCTCAAGTTGCTAACATTATTTTTAAAGTTTCGTTAATACAGCAACCGCGACCGACAAAGATGGAAGAACAAAGACCCTCCGTCGCTGAAGCCATGGAGGGCAAGCCCGACATCAGACCTCACAAACATCAGTCCGTTATAAATGAACCTGTGCACAGAAATGAATCAGGAATCATGAATAATGAATTTGGTAGCGTAGGCAGGAACGATCCCTGCCCCTGTGGAAGCGGAAAAAAGTATAAAAAGTGTCATGGAGCGTAAGATCATTCTTTCTCTTGATGGGGTGTCTGTTAAAGAAGCTCTGAAAATTGCGGCAAAATTAAAAAATAATGTTTGGGGATTTAAGGTCAACGACTTGCTATTTTCTGTCGAAGGCGGAGAAATAATTCAAAAGCTCAAAAAATTCGGCAAGGTTTTTGCTGACGCTAAACTGCACGACATTCCGTCAACGGTGGCCCGTTCCGTTGCTCGTTTGGAAAAAGCAGGGGCCGACTTAATAACTGTTCACGCTGTCGGAGGAGTGGAAATGATGGAAGCGTCTAAAAAGGCTGCTCGTCGAGCCAAAATACTTGGAGTGACCATCCTTACTTCCAAAAATACCGTAAGTAAAAAGGAATTTTTGAAGTTAATCGTGGATATTAAAAAAGCTAAACTCGATGGCGTGGTCTGCTCTGCGCATGAACTCAACTATCTTAAGAATTTTAGGGGATTAAAAGTTGTTCCGGGGATTCGCCCAAAATGGTACAATATAAAAGATGACCAAGGCCGTACTGTGACTCCCTTGGAAGCAGTTAAATTGGGGGCCGATCTTCTTGTCATTGGCCGACCCGTTATTAAGTCGGCCAACCCAGTTGAAGCGGTAGAAAGAATTTCATCTGAAATTTATAAAAAATAGGCAGAAAAAATTAGTTGCGGTATCCGGCGGGTTTGACCCTCTTCATATGGGGCACATTAAGATGCTCAGAGAGGCAAAGAAGCTTGGCGATGAACTGGTGGTTATTCTTAACAACGACCATTGGCTTAAGAAAAAAAAGACCCACATTTTGATGCCCCAGAAAGAAAGAGAAGAAATTTTGAGATCCATAAAGTGGGTTGACAAGGTTGTTGTTACCAGTCACCCAAAAAATCCCAAAGATGTCAGCGTTAGCAAAGAAATCCTAAGAATCAAACCGGATATTTTTGCCAAAGGAGGCAACCGGAAAGGCGAAAAAAATGTTCCTGAAGCCGAAGCATGCAAAAAAATAGGATGCAAAATTGTTTTTAATGTCGGGCCGGGCGGTAACTTCAGGTATAGTTCTCTTCTTTTGGCTAAATACGTGAACAAGGTCAAACCGGCCAGGAAATTAAATATTCAGAAAATTTTAGACGAACTGAAAATTAAATTTGAAAAATCAAGAATAAAATTTCCCGAAGAATTGAGGATAAAAACAGCAGAGATAATCCTGCGCTTGATGAACCGCAAAAAGAATTTTGGCCTTTTTATTATTCTTGGCTGGCAGAGTAGGTGGAATGAATATACCGATATGCCCGACGCAAAGCAGGATATTTATAAAAAGCATCACCAAAATTTATTAAAACATTACCATGGCCACAAACACGATATTGAGACGACCATTAATTTTGACGGCGCGATTTTAGTCGACAGAGGCGGGGATATTATCCATTCGGGGATAATGATTGAGGGATTAAGACCTAAAGAAGTGGCCAACAAAATCAATCCCGGCAAATTTAACGATCTCTCCGAACAATTTGGCTTTAAGGCAAAAGTCCACCTGCGTCACTTATCGGCGATATCGGCATCATATATTTTCAAAAATACTACAGTTTTCACTGTTTCCGAAGAAAGCGACTCACTTCACATTTTTGAGGGCGGCAAAATTGTATACTCAATAATATAAACCGCATATTTTTTATTGACCACATTAAGTCTTTACTGTATTTTAATCCTAACTAGTTCATTGACAGGAAGACTTGACCATGAATCTAGCAGTGGCAGTGTTAAGGGATAAACTTTTAGGTTTACAGCATCTTGGTTCCATGAATGCTCTTTTGAGCTGGGACCAGCAGGTTAATGTTCCTGCTAAGGGTTACGAAGCCAGGGCCCAACTGATGGCTCATGTCTCGGGACTGTATCACAGGAATTTTACATCATCTGAATTTGAAACGGTGTTAATGCAAGCACAAGAGGCTATGGATCGGGGAGAACTTAATGAAGATGAATCCTGTATAGTCCGTGAAACTTTGTGCGATTTCGTTAAGTCAAAAAAACTGCCTAACGAATTTGTAGACGAGCTTAGCTTAACTTGCGCTCGTGCTCACGACTTTTGGGCAAGAGCGAGAAAAAACTCAGATTTTGGTTTATTTGCGCCTCATTTGGAAAAAATCGTTGAACTTAAGAGACAAGAAGCCGAGTTAGTTAATCCTAGTGATTCGTGGTACGATGTTTTGCTTGATGATTTTGAACCGGGATTGACCAGCGACAAAGCAGAAAAAACATTTACCGAATTAAAAAAATTCCTTGTGCCGTTTGTTTCTAAGATAGCAAACTCTTCAGTTAAGACCGACCGATCATTTTTGAAAGGACCTTGGGATATCGGAAAGCAGAAGAAGTTCGCCAAAATGGTTTTGACTCGAATTGGATTTGATCTGGATGCCGGTCATATGGGGACAAGCCTTCACCCGTTTTGCCAGGAGTTACATCCTTCCGATGTCCGCATCACCGTACGATATAAAAAAGATGATTTTGTTGAGCAGTGTCTTATGAGCGCTATTCATGAATCTGGCCACGGCATGTATGAGCAAGGGCTCCCGGTTGAATATTTCGGCACTCCCAGAGGTGAAGCGGTATCACTAGGCATTCATGAATTTAATTCTCGGCTATGGGAGAATTATATCGGACGGTCCCACTTATTTTGGGAATATTTTTTCCCGGAGCTAAAGTTGTACTTCAGCGAAGTTTTAGCCGGTGTTTCACTTGAGAGTTTTTACAAGGCGATTAACTGCGTCAGGCCGTCTTTAATAAGAGTTGACGCCGATGAGGTTACTTATAATCTGCATGTCATCTTTCGTTTTGAAATTGAGAAGGACCTGATCGGAGGACATTTAACCGTTAATGATTTGCCCCGGGCATGGAATCAAAAAGTGGCTGATTATTTTGGCATAGAAGTCGATAAAGACGCTAACGGAGTGCTTCAGGATATTCACTGGTCGGAGGGATCATTCGGCTATTTCCCGACCTATGCGCTGGGAAACCTTTATGCGGCTCAGTTTTGCAACGCAGCCATGGCGGATTTACCGGAAAAAATACTCCCTGAAGAATTTTTTAAGCTTCTTCTGGGTTGGCTTAGGACCAATGTCCACAGCAAGGGTAAACTCTATAGCGCGGCTGAATTAGTAAAACGCGTTACCGGCCAAGAGTTATCCGTCAGTTATTTTCAAGAATATCTTCAAACCAAGTACTCGGGTATTTATGGTGTTTAAAAGTCCGAAAAGGACTTTTTGTTTTTGACAAATCGTAAAAATTTAGCTTGAATTATTAAACTGTTCCTTACAAAACAGGTGAACCGTGGATCCGCCGACTGTCTACATAGAGGAAGAGCCGTTTTTTACAATGGTACTTTCATCCGTGGAAACATTTAAGAGAGAATGTTTTGGCTATATTTTTGGCAGAAAGCCTAGCAGAACCAGAAATAATTTTATTATAACCAGCGCTGTGGCCGTGCAACTTGCCAAAAAACGCCGTAATAAAGAAATAGAACAAAGTAAGTTAAGCGAGAGAAACATGAAAGAATTTTTCAAAAAATATCCGGCCATTTTTCCGGTTATCGGCGACTTTCATTCGCATCCCGAGTGGGGATCTCACAAGAGGGAACCGACCTTGAGCAGTACGGACATGAAAGACATGCTTCGGGGCGGTTGTCCGTTGTCGGTAGTTATAAAAATTTCGTCTATCAACAAGGATAGAATTTTATGGCAAGGTACTGCCGAGGGCGGTATCCGAGGGTCTCTTGGTAAATATAAATTCCACATAAACATACTCCGGGTCACAAAAGAGGGAAATGGAGATTTGAAGGAAGAATGTTTTTTTATTCAAGCACCCGCTGCGCTCAAGTCGCTGAACAGGGCTTTAGGTTATACATAGCCGCTTGATTTTTTCAAGCGGCTTTTAAGTTTTATAAAAACTAGTGTACAATAACTTCAATGCTAAAATTTTCGAATACTCTCAAAATTTCCCGAAGCGGGTTGAAATTGTTTCAGGAATGTCCACGCTGTTTTTGGCTGGATTTGCATCACAAAGTGAAAAGGCCGCCTGGATATCCGTTCACGCTTTCTATCGCCGTGGACTATTTGGTTAAAAAAGAATTCGACAAATATCGAGAGAAAGGCACTTTGCCTCCGATTCTGAAAAGTCACGGAATTAAGGATGCAAAGTTATTTAACGGCGAGGAACTTTCTGAATGGCGGAATAATTTTAAAGGGGTTGTTTATCATGACGAAGCTTTAAATGCCGTATTGTACGGCGCAGTTGATGATGTTCTGGAGTTTAAAGACGGTTCTTTGGGGGTGATTGATTATAAATCTTCCGGCGCAAAAGAGATAACTATTTACGATGATTATCAGAAACAAATGGATGTTTATAATTATATATTGAAACAGAAGGGTTATGAAACTTATCCCGAAGCCTTCTTTGTTTTTTATAAAGTTGTCAAAGAAGGGGAGACTGGTTTTGGTAATGTCTTGAAGTTTACGGAAGAAGTAAGACCGGTCAAGATTAATACTGAATGGGTTGGTCCGACTTTTGAAGCGGCAGTTGAGCTGGCAAGGCAAGATGAACCTCCTTCGGCAAGCGGCAATGCGCAGAAGCATTGCGATCATTGCCATTATGTTAGTATGGTAAAGCAATACATGCCGGAGGATTTTAATGTTTGACCATAATCCAAATCCGCAAATGGCATCCAAATGCCCCAAATTGTTATTCGGAGCATTCGGATAAATTCGTAGATTAGGATTATAATCAATGAGCGAAGCGAATAAAAAATTTCTTACCCCTGAACATTTCTACAAATTTTTCCAGTGTCCGCATTGGATTTGGTACGACATTTACGCTGATGCGAAAAAGAAAAAGCACATTCCGCCGATACTGGAGCTTCTGTACAAGGGCAAGTTGGCCAATACCAGCGAATCAATCAGAAAATTTAAAGAGTTTGAACAGATAAAACCCGAGTCGTTTCGCGACCTTGAAGAAGCGTTTCTGGCGACACTGGAATTAATGAAGCAAGGGAAAAACATATATCACGGCGTTTTGATGCATGAGAATTGGGTGGGGATGCCGGATTTGCTTGAAGCTCAAGCGGGAAAGTCGGATTTGGGTGACTGGCACTATGTCGTTTATGATGTTCAGAGTTCCCTTGATATCGGCGATCAGTACAAATTCCAACTCGTTTTCTATAGCTTGATACTGGAAAGGTTGCAAGGGGTAAGGCCAAAAGAAGCTTTCGTTATTGATCCTGACGGCAATACCCGTTCATTTCTTGTTGATGATTTTGTCAGCCAGTTTCATGTTACCAGAGAGCAGATAGAGAAAATTCTTGAGGGAGAAAAACCTGCGCCGTTTTTGAAGTCTGGATGTAAGAAAACTCCATGGTATTCATTGTGTGTTGAGGGAGCGAGGGAATGCAATGATGTGTCGCTGATATTTAGGATAAGCCAATCCGACCAGAGGCGGCTTTATGACATCGGCATAAGGACGGTGGGCCAAGTGGCAGACGCTGATGTAAATGAGCTTCAAGCAAAACTCGAAGATTGGCCGTTTGATAAGTTGGTGAGATTTAATAATCAAGCCAAGTCTCTGATTTCTCAAGAGCCGTTGATATTGAAAAAGGGTAACTTCCCCAAAGTCCGTTATGAAATTTATTTTGACATTGAGAGCGATCCGACAAGAGATATTCATTATCTGCTCGGAGTGTTGATCAAAGATACAAAGTCGGGATCTGTTGAATACAGACACTTTTTTGCGAACAATAAAGACGAAGAGTCGGAAATTTGGAGAAGTTTTTTAGATTTTCTGGCGGACTTGAACGATTTCGTAATTTATCACTACGCGTTTCTCGAGAAAGTTGTTTTTGACCAATTCGCATTGAAATACGGCGCCCCGTCGGCGTTGGTTTCAAAGTTTAGAGAAAATACGATAGACCTTTATAACCAAACCGTTGAGTCCGTAATTTTACCCCTTTATTTCTACAGCTTGAAAGATGTTGCGGGGTATGTTGGTTATAAATGGAATGACCCCGAAGCGGGCGGGGCCGAGTCAGTGGTTTGGTATAACGAGTGGTTGGAAAACAAATCCGATGTCATTTTGAAAAAAATTCTGAAGTATAACGAAGATGATGTCAGGGCGACGATGGCGGTCAAGGAGTGGTTAGAACAACAAAAACCTCATAAGGGCAGAGAGAAATTGGAATAGTCGCTCCACCACTACTATTGTGCATTGTCCTCAAATGAGGCCTATTTTTGTATGGCCTCATCCCTCTTCTTGCATTATTTTATAAATATGTTAATATAGTACTCGCGTTCGTTGTCAACTCAAAAAAGTGGCTACTATTTAGGGTCGGAAGATCCAAAAGTAGCAAGGAGGAACTAATGAAGAGAGTTGCACAAATTACAACCTTGGCAATCGCTGCCGTTATTATCACAGGATGTCACGCGGCAACACCCAATGAGGGGCAGGTTGCCGTGGTCGTCAAAAAACCATGGTTCTTTGGAGACGGTGGCGTCAGACAACAATCGGTCCAGACCGGTCGAGAATGGTTTGCGCTGTCGACGGAGTTACGATATGTTGATATCAAGCCGATTCAGTTCACGATGGTCATCGATGACATGTTTTCCAAGGATAACGTGCCACTGGACTTCAACGCGGCGATGCGTGTTCGGGTCACTGATCCGGTTCGTCTTGCCGTCGAGTTTGGTGTTGACGATATCCCTTGGAACGAGAGTTATTCGGCACCGGCGTGGTATTCCAACAATGTCTTCAGGCCATGGGAGCGTGCCGTCCGTCGCGCTGTCAAGAACTACGGGATGAGCGAGATGGTTAGTGATACCACTCCCGAATCCGGCGGTAAGTCAACAATTGAACAAATCGATGAACAGGTTGAGGTTGAAATGCGAGCGGAATTCGCACGGATCAAGCTTCCAGTCGAGCTCATCGATATCACAATCGGCCGAGCCAACCCGCCAAATGAAATTAAGGAACAGAGGGTTGAAACGGCTCGGCAAGAACAACTTCAGAAAACCGAAGTTCAGCGTCTTGCCGCAGAGAAAGAGCGTGAAGCGGCTGAGAGGCAGCGGGCTGTATCGGACAATGCTTATCGCAGAGAGATGGGTTTGAACACCGAACAGTTTGTTTCCCTTGAGGCAATCAAGATGCAAAAAGATGTTTGTCTGAAGGGTGGATGCACTTTTGTCGTCAGTGGCGGTAGTGTCACCCCCGTATTCGATATCAAGAAGTAATAACTCATCCAACATTTTGTTAGCAGGTCCCATGGTAATTTCGTGGGATTTTTTATTGCCAAGCTGATCCATAGTTTTCTTGCCTTATTTTTTATAATATGTTTAATTACTCTTTAGTGAAAAATTCATATTTTCTAATAACTCTGATTGTTGCTTCTCTTTTTTTGTTGGTCTTTGTCTACCCGCAAGGCGTGGAAAAAACCGCGGGTTTTTTAAACTGGAAACTGGAAACTAGAAACTGGAAACTTCCTCCGTTTCGTCTCGGTCTGGATTTGCTCGGTGGTACGCACTTGGTATATGAAGCCGACTTAAATCAAGTTGGCGATCTTAACGCAGCGGATGCTATGCAGGGCGTCAGAGATGTGGTGGAAAGAAGAGTCAACTTTTTTGGTGTTTCCGAACCGGTGGTGCAAGTGAGCGGAAGTGATCGTCTGATAGTTGAACTGGCGGGCATAAGCGATGTCAATCAGGCTATTCAATTGATTGGCGAAACGCCATTTCTTGAGTTTAAAGAAGAAACGGACGGCACCAGAGACATACTAGATGCGCAATCAAGAGGCGAACGGCTGAGTGAAGAACCGTTTTTAGCTACCGGTCTAAACGGGAGACACCTTGAAAGAGCGCAGTTGGTTTTTGATCCCCAAACCAACATTCCGCAGGTTAGTTTACAGTTGACCGGCGAGGGGGCGGAACTGTTCTCTGAAATAACACGAAGGAATATCGGGAAGTTGGTTGCCATATATCTTGACGGTATGCCTATCAGCATACCGGTTGTGCAAACCGAGATTCCGGACGGTAGCGCTGTTATAAGTGGAAAGTTTACTCCTCAAGAAGCAAAGTTGCTGGTTACTCGTTTAAACTCTGGCGCTTTGCCGGTACCGATTAAATTAATATCTCAACAGACAATCGGGGCATCTTTGGGCCAAGAATCCCTTGTCAAAAGTCTGGTTGCCGGCGTCTACGGTCTTATTGCCGTTGCGTTGTTTATGATTCTTTTCTACCGTCTGCCAGGGGTAGTCTCTGTTGCGGCGCTTGTTGTTTATGTTCTCATTGTCTTAGCGTTTTATAAACTGATACCAGTTACATTAACGCTGGCCGGTATTGCTGGTTTTATACTTTCACTGGGCATGGCCGTTGATGCCAATGTTCTTATTTTTGCCCGTATGAGAGAAGAACTGAAAGCTGGCAAAACGCTTACTCAGTCCATGGAGGAAGGTTTCAAACGCGCTTGGTTGTCCGTTCGAGACAGCCATGTTACAACTCTGATAGGCGCACTTGTTTTGTATATGTTTACCACTTCAATGGTGAAGGGTTTTGCGCTTACTTTGGGGATAGGGGTATTGGTGAGTTTGTTTACAGCCACTATTGTTACAAGAAAGATATTACTTTTGTTTGCGGGACAGCGGTGGGAGAAGAAAAGATGGATGTTTTAAGAAATAATAATGCGAACCATGCTAACTCAAATGCGAACGTTGCGAACGGTTCGTAGGTTCGCATAGTTGTTCGTAGTTTCGCATTATACTTATGCTTCGCATATACACAACAATGTTCTGGTTCTCGATACTGCTTGTCATAGCAAGCGCTGTTTTGCTTTTTACATATGGCTTGAATTTTAGCGCCGATTTTAAAGGCGGCAGTGTTATGGAATTTAATCTCCAGGGAGAGAAGCCTTCTCTTGATGATTTCAGAAACTCTTTGGCAGAAACCGGACTGACAGATGTAGCCGTCAATTATACCGGCGATAGCGGCGTTATATTAAGAGCGAAAGAGTTATCCGAAACAGACCATCAGAATATTTTGTCTGTTTTACGGGACAAGTTTCCTGGAATTGAAGAAGAAAGGTTTGAATCTATAGGACCCGTTATTGGAAAAGAGCTGAAAAGCAAAAGTATAAAAGCCGTATCTTTGGTACTGTTGTCCGTGATAATCTATATCGCTCTGGTTTTCAGAAAACTATCAAGAACTCTGTCGCCGTGGGTCATGGGATTTGCGGCCATAGTAGCCTTGCTCCACGATGTCATAATACCTTTGGGGGTATTTGCGGTTTTAGGAAAATTTTACGGCGTGGAAATAAGCGCTGTCTTTGTGGCTGCAGTACTGACTATCCTTGGCTATTCCGTTGCCGACACTGTAGTGGTATTTGACAGAGTTAGAGAAAATATTATAAAAGGAGGTAGCACTTCATCGGTCGGCGGATTTCCAGCCGTTGTCCACAAGAGTATTATGCAGACTTTGACCCGGTCTTTAAATACGACATTTACCACGCTTTTATCGCTTTTTGCCATATATGTCTTCGGCGGAGAGAGTATTCACTACTTTTCACTGGCTCTGATAATGGGCATATTTTTAGGAGCATATTCATCTATATTTGTTGCCTCGCCGCTTCTTGTTAGGTGGTCCCGTTCTGATCGTCGTCGCATTAGTTGACCACATTTAGTTTTAATGGTAGTATAATATAAAGCTATTAATGAAAAGGGAATGTTACCAATAACATAGTTACTCGCAGCATTCGCTTGTCATTTGTAGATTCGCATTATTTTATGATGTCGAAAGACATACAACAAGTGGTCGTCTCTTTAGTGAAAGATCTGGCGCCAAGAAACAGGGATATAATATCTCGTCGTTTTGGATTGAAAAACGGCAAAAAGGAAACCCTGGAATCAATTGGCCAGGGCTATGGCATTACAAGAGAAAGAGTCAGACAAATAGAGGAGTTTGCTCTGAAACAGCTTTCTAAATCAGTTTTTACTAATAGCGGGGTTGCAAACTATGTGAATTGGGCCAGAGACCTGATTGACTCCAAGGGGGGAGTAGTAAAAGAAAAAAACTTGTTTAAATCTTTCAGCGGCCAAGAAGCTGATACTTCAGCTAATGCCTCTTTATTATTCGTCCTTTCAGTTGACGGCAGTTTGGCCAGATCTCCTGAAAACGACGAGTTCAACGCTTTCTGGTCGTCTAACTCCGAAAAATTGAATTCTTTCAAAAACACAATGGCCTTATTGACTAAGGCGTTGGAGAAAAACTCGGGAGTTGTTCCCGCCGGAGACCTTCCTTCTTTTGCAAAAAATAATTCCATAGACAACTTGGACACATGTTTATCGGTAAGTAAAACAATCAGCAAAAATATATTTGACGAAGTGGGCTTGGTATCGTGGCCGGAAGTAAAGCCGAGGGGTGTCAAGGATAAGGCCTATCTGGTGCTTAAGAAAGCAAAATCTCCCAAGCATTTCGGCGACATAGCCAAGCTTATAAATGAAGTTAGTTTTTCAAATAAAAAAGCCAATGTTCAAACGGTCCACAATGAGTTGATAAAAGATGGCAGATTTGTTTTGGTTGGCCGAGGAATGTATGCTTTGTCGGAGTGGGGCTATTCATCGGGTACAGTAAAAGATGTTCTGGTTAATATTCTGAAGAAATCTCAGAAACCGCTAGCGAAAGCCTCGTTGGTTGCCAAGGTAATGGACGCAAGGATGGTCAAAGAAAACACTATACTTTTGAATCTCCAAGACTCTAAAACCTTCTCAAAGAAAGAAGACGGAACCTACACGCTTAGGAAAGCGTAATCTCTAAATCCTAATTTCTAATTTCTAATTTCTAAACAAAAACCCAAGTTTCAAAATAGCCCTTTGGGCATGTTCGCCAAGGGCGAACAGTTTTGAGTTTAGATATTTGAGATTGTTTAGAGTTTAGAGATTATTATATTTCCTATTTCTTATTTCCTGTTGTAGAATGTATATATGGTTGAATCGATAACTCTAACTTTGGACGGTTTGCGTATTGCCTACGACTTATTTGCCCGGTTTTGGTGGCTTTATTTGCCCATCTTGCTTTTCTTTGCTTGGTTTTTTTCTCTCGAGAATTACAATAAATTAAAATATCTTGCTTCTCTGGAGTGGGTTCTGTTGGAAATCAGAGTGCCTCGGGAAGTCAATAAAAGTCCCAAGGGCATGGAACAAGTGTTTGCCGCTTTGTACGGTGTTTTTCTGGGCCCGACGAGATGGCAGGACAGGATTTTTAAGGGTAAAATTCCGGACTGGTTTTCTTTTGAGCTGGCTGGAACTAGCGGAGAGATACATTTTTATGTAAGAACCCAAAAGCAATATCGCAATCTGGTGGAGTCTCAAATATACGCCCAGTATCCAGACGCCGAACTGATTGAGGTTGAAGATTATCTTGTGCGGTTGCCTCGTTTTCTGCCTAACGACGAATACGATCTTTGGGGAGGGGAATTGATCTTGAGCAGAGAAGACGCTTATCCCATTCGGACTTATCCTGAGTTTGAAGAGAAGGGAACCGGTCCGGATATTGTCAAAAGAATTGATCCCGTAGCCTCTTTAGCAGAAACATTAGGTACGCTTGAGTATAAAGAATATATCAGTGTCCAGCTACTAATTAGGCCAGCAGGAGACGGTTGGATTAAAAAGGGCCAAGCCGTAGTCGATAAGCTGATGGGCAAAAAAGCCAAAACCAAGGAGGACTGGCTCACAAAAGCGGTTTTTAGCATAGACGCTCTATTGCCCGGTGGCGCTCCCGTCAAAAAAGAAGAAAAAAAGGAACGGGAACCGTTAAGCCCCGGCGTTCAGGATGTTCTTAAGGCGGTTGAGAAAAGCTTCACTAAACTTGGTTTTGAAAGCGGCGTTCGTTTGGTGTACATATTTCCCAAGGGTAATTTTCATAAAACTCATCTTGTTGCCATGAACGGCGCTTTCAAACAATTTGCTTCCCCATCGCTCAACAGTTTTAAATTAAACGGAAAAACCACGCCGCCCATCAGAGGGTTGTTTTACAAACAAAAGGCTTATCGCCGCAAAGTATCGATTTATGGCAAGCTTCGCGATCGTTCGTTTGTCAAGAAACCGATTATTTTAACGACAGAAGAACTGGCAACTGTCTATCATTTTCCAGATGTAAGCGTTAAGTCGCCGTTGTTGCCGAGAGTTGAAGCAAAGAAAGGAGAACCACCAGCCGGATTACCCATAGGCTAATGCAAAATGTAAATATCAAAATGCAAAATGACAGTTAAAAATGTTAAAATAAATGAAAGTCCAGAAGACATTTTATCCCCTAATAATTTTGAATTTTACATTGTCATTTTTAATTTTGATTTTTAAATTTTAAATTTGAAACGTGGATGAAAACGAACTAATTTTTATCGGTGAAACCAATTTTCGAGGAGATCGGATGCGTTTTGGTATTAAGAAAGACGACCGGAGGCGGCACATGTATGTCGTCGGTTCAACTGGAATGGGCAAGTCGGAATTTTTGAAAAGTATGGCTATCCAAGACATTGAAGCTGGTCATGGCGTTGCTTTTATAGATCCTCACGGCGATCCTTCCTCTGAGCTGCTTGATTATGTGCCGGAAGAGAGGATTAAAGATGTAATTTATTTGAATCCCGATGATTTGGAGTATCCGATTGCTTTTAATGTCATGGAGGGCATCGGTTTTGATTACAGGCACCTTGTGGCTAGCGGATTGGTCGGGGTATTCAAGAAAATATGGGGGGAGGAAGCATGGTCGGGCAGAATGGAATACATTTTGAACAACACTATTTTAGCTCTTCTTGAATATCCAGATTCCACGCTTCTTGGCATCAATCGGTTAATGTCCAGCAAGGACTACCGCAAGAAAGTCGTGGCCAATATTACCGATCCCATTGTGAAAGCGTTCTGGACCGACGAGTTTGCCAAATATGCCGATAAATTTGCTACCGAGGCTACGGCAGCTATTCAAAACAAAGTCGGGCAATTTTCTTCCAACAACCTCATTAGAAATATTCTTGGCCAGTCCAAGTCAAAAATAGATATCAGGAAAATAATGGACGAAGGCAAGATATTGATAGTTAATATTTCAAGGGGAAAGATAGGAGAGGATGCCTCCCGTCTGTTGGGTGCATTTTTGGTCACAAAGATACAACTGGCGGCTATGTCGCGGGTGGATATTCCGGAGACAGAAAGACGTGACTTTTATCTTTATGTTGACGAGTTCCAGCACTTTGCCACAGAGTCATTTGCCAATATTTTGTCCGAGGCAAGGAAATTTCATTTGTCCTTGGTAATGGCGCATCAGTACATCAAACAAATGGAAGAACCGGTGATGGATGCGGTATTCGGCAATGTCGGTACGTTGGTATCTTTCAGGGTTGGTGCGGAAGATGCGGAATTTCTGGAAAAATGGTTTGCACCTGATTTCATGATGGCGGATATAGTCAATCTGGGCAAAAGGCAAATGTATCTGAAGCTTATGATAGACGGCATATCTTCTAGAGGTTTTTCGGCTTCCACGTTGGAAAGATTTCCTATTCCGGAGAGGTCATATAGGCAAGAAATAATTGAGCACTCAAGGAAGACATATGCGACCAAGCGGGAAATAGTAGAAAAAAGCATTTCCGAATGGGCAAGCAGTATGCAAACAGAGCGTTCCGCTGCCGAGATTGACGGAAGCATTGAGTCGCAGGGACGATGGGACCGCCAGTCCCAAATAGGACGGGTCTCAACGGAGGGGCAACGTCGGCATTGGGATGCCAGACCCCAATATCAGGATCGTTATCAAGAAAGGCGAGATTCTTATCCTCCGCGGCGGGAAGAGTCCCGTGATTTTCAGCAAGGACCAAGAAGAGATGAAAGAAGAGATTCAAGACCGCCGCAAGTCAGTCAACAGCGGTCGCAACCAAGCATGACTCGGTCACAAGGGGTTTCTTTAAACCAAGCATTCAGCAATGCCCCCGTTGATTTTCACGGCAGAAAAAAAGCCGACAAACCCGACTTACCCAAGAAAGAAGTTAATACCGATGAATTAAGGAAGATACTGGAAGAGTCGCTTAAGAAGTAATTACTCAATTCAATCAAGTTTTGAGAAGGGACGCATCTCTGCAGTAGAGCGAAACCGTCAAATAATTTTTTACGCCTTACGCTCCATTAACAAATCCAGCGATAATTTCTCATTGTTCAGACAAAAATTTAGCATCCGTTCCTCCGCCTGCTGGCGGATTTTCCGGCTAAATTTTATGGAAGATTAGGTAAAATTAACATATGTTAATTTTACCTAATCTTTGCTTACCTGAACAATTTCTAAATTATCTTGAATTTGTGATAAAGGAGCGTAAACGCTAGAAAAATTATTTAGCAATTTCGCTCTCTGGATGCTTTGATTTAGTCGATGAGGTTATCGTTAGATGCTGTCCACAATGTTTATGAAGGTCGTGCCACGTGAGATACCAAGAGTCTGACTTTTTAGACTTATTTAAATAAGCGACACCTCATCCCCAAGACGAACGTTCGGAGGCGGGCAGCCGAGAGAGAGCGCAAAACCCAGCAGGGTTTTGACGCGGTGAGTCGGGGGATGAGGTGGAGCGAAACAGAAGCGTGTCGAGGATGACACAAAGCCGAGTAATGTTTTGATTTTTGCTAAAAATTGTATTAAGTTAAGATAACGCGATGAACAAGTTTTATAAAAAATACATCCGAATACCGCCAAGCGAAAGTATTGATGTAAGAAAAATATCTCCCATTATCCATCATCCTCTGTACCAGCGGCTTTTGCATATTTCCCAGTTGGGAACGACGCTGACCGTATTTCCGGGGGCAACGCACAACCGATTTGAACATGCTCTCGGCGTTTACGCCAAAGCTCTTAAGTTTTGCGACAAAATGCGCAAGGAGAGATTTCTTACCGCCAAAGAAGCGACGAACGTTTCGTTGTTTGCTTTGCTCCACGATATCGGCCACGGACCGTTTTCTCATGTAATCGAAAGGATTACTCCGCTAAGCGGAGACGAAAATGAGAATGGCCTCAAGGTTTTAACCATGATGAAAGGCGCGGTGGTCAAAAGCGGAGGGGATTTCAATTTTATAAAAGATCTATTTAGCCACAAAAATCCTCTTTATAAAATAGTGATGGATAAGAATGTTGGCATGGATAAGTTGGACTATCTTGAACGCGATGTCTATCACACCGGATTTGGCCAGCGGCCGGACATAGAAAGCATTTTCAATTATCTGGTTTATCTTAACGGCGAATTGGTCGTCGATAAAAAATCTCTCGAAGCCGCCAAACAAATGCAGAGGTTGTATCTGTATATGTACAAAGAGGTGTACTTGCATAAATCGTCGCTTATCAGCCAGAGATTTTTAGAAAAAATGATAGCAATGTGGCTGAAAACCACGGCGGTAAAATCCAACGAGTTGTGGCTTATGAATGACAAGGAGTTGATCGGGGAGATTTATAAAACCCCGGATGACAGTATTCAGTTTTTGTATCAATGCTATCGAAACAGGAATTTCCCCAGAACAGGCTTAGTGCTTCGGCTAAACGACAGGCAATTTAAAGAAAGGATAGCCGGCAAGGCCATTAAGGTTATAGGGGAGGATAAAAAATTCTTCGAGCAATTCCTAAAGCACGCACCGCCGCAAGCGCTCGAAAACATAGAGGCAGATATCGCTAAGTTAGTCGGTGTGCCGGCATACAAAATAATTGTCGTACCAACTCTTACTCCATGGCGCTTTGCTCCCAAAGATATACTTTACCACGACGACGGAGAGATATTTTCCCTTAAAAAGACTCAGAAAAAATATTTCGACACACTAAGAGAAGAGATGAGTGATTATTTAGCGTTGAGAGTCTGTGTTATCGGTGATCGCAAACTCGTTTATAAAAACGCCGACAAGATATACAAACTACTCAAGCGGATAACCTAAAACCAGACCCTCGTGGTCTGGTTTTAGGTTATGTGTCCAGTATTCTTGAAATAGTGCGAACCATTTTCGCCGCCGCAGGCGGCTTCCTCTGCCTTGCTTTTTACTAAAGTGTCCGCCCACTCACCCTTGAATGGAACACCTTGGAACAGGTGGTTTTGAGGTGGCAAGGGATATTTAGGAGTTTTGTGCCTAATTTAGCGAATT
>MGKI01000013.1 GCA_001795615.1 Candidatus Yanofskybacteria bacterium RIFCSPLOWO2_01_FULL_42_49 | reverse complement strand
CATTTCTTTAATTGAGTGATCGCCATCAGTCCAGTCGGTCTGAACTTGCAGATCGCCTTTTAAGTCGTTATAGCCGATCAAATTCGGAAGTTTACCCTCAAGAGCAGCAATTATTTCATCGGTCCCATTGCGAATTTCGGACGGTATCCAATCCATACCAAGTTTTTTATACACCTCTTCTTCTGTTTTTGACGCTAAAAGTTTTCTCTTGCCCTGCTTTCGTCCCGAGCTCAGGCCGAGGGGAGCAATAGTCGAAGGGTTTCCGTCCCATAGGCCGTGGTCATTCAAGAGCCACCCTTTCTTTTCAGCCAAAGTTCGAAGGGCAATATTGTGGTCCTTACCCCCAGTCCATGCTATTAAAGCCGAGCCTAATGATTTTGGCGACACAACGGACATATCTGCGTCAATATCCGTATGCAAACGAACTAATGCCTTATGTTTGCCCTTAGAATATATATGTTTAATTTCAGAAAAATCTAAGAATTTTTTAATAACTGTTTCAGGTTTGTCGGAAAAAACTATAAAATCAAGGTCTCCGACAGTTTCCTGCCTGCGCCTCAAAGATCCGGCGTACTCAGCTGATTTTACTTCCGCTAAATTTCTAATTTTTTCCAGTATAACCTTGGCTTGCGGCATCACAAACCCGAGAATGAACCGACCGTGTTCCTTTTTAAGAAATCCTATTGAGCGCAAAATATTCTCTTCGGTTTTTTGGCCAAATCCCTCAATGTCTCTAAGTTTTCCGGTTTGTGCCGCTTTCTCAAGCTGGGCACGAGTCTTTATGCCAAGCTTTTGGTAGAGCCGAAGTATCATTTTAGGCCCTATGCCTTCGACGGAAGCAAGTTCGTCTATTTGTACGGGGATCTGTTTTTTAAGTTTATCGTGATCGTCAATGCGGTGCGTCTTCAGATATTCTTCAATGCGCTGGGCAATACCTTTGCCAACGCCGGGAATTTCCTCCAACGCCTTGATACCGCCGTCTTTGTAGATCTCACGAACGTCTTGCTCAAGCATCTCAACTGAATGCGCTGCTTTTTCATATGCTTGAGGCTTAAAACCAACTCCTCTGATTTCGAGGAGAACCGATATTTCTCTGAGAATTTTAGCAAGATTATAATTAACCATCTCTAGCGACTAGCGACTAGCGCCTAGTGATTAGTGACTTATTACTAACGACTAGTGGCTAATTGTAGTGTCTAGTGGCTTAAACAGAAGGCTATTTATCGGGTTGAGGCATTACCTGTCCTCTACCGACTTTCGCCCTGAGATCTTTATAGATTTTGATTTGGTTAAGCCCGCCGAAGATGGCAAATATGCCTCCCACGATAAACACGAAATTAAAACCGAACTTCTGGGCCAAAATACCGCCCACGGCAGCCGCTCCGGCTCCGGCAAGACCGATAGCTATGGAATCAAGAGACCACTCAAAGCTTTCATTCAACTTGTCCAGATGGCGCGAAAAGATCGCATACCAAGGAGGAACCACAAAAGCAATACCGGCCCCATAAATAGCCGAGATAACATAAACATGCTTTATTTCAGTAGCTATCAAATACATAAACGGCACCATCGCGATCAAAAAACTGCCGAATATCAAAGAGTAAAAATCGTCATATTCGCCGTGGTTTTTATCGAGAAATCTGGCAATCGGTATTTCCAGAGATATTTTCGCTATCTGAACAATAGCAGCCGCAAATCCCACCACCTCAATCGTCCCACCGCCGATTTGTTTAGTAACAAATATGGCAAAAATCGGAGCAAAAATACTGAACCCAGCATTCACAAAAAAATCCGATAAAACTAAAGTTCTGATGACATGGTTAATTTTCATAGTTGCATCTTAGCAAATAAAAATTATCTCGCCAATGGCGAGATAATAAAACTTTCAACTTTTCACTTTAAACTTTTAACTTATAGTGTCGGTATTCCCCATCCAGAATCGTCGTCATCGCCTAACGGTAAAAGATCTGTAGAAAACTTATGGAGAAGACCCCGAGTAGCGTCAGCAGGTGTCAAAATTTCTTTCTGCCATAATTTAGCAGCTAAACCAGTTACGTGAGGAGCGGCCATAGAGGTTCCGGAAAGAATGGCATAGCCGCCGTCTTTCCAAGTTGATTCTACGCTTACGCCCGGAGCGGCAAATTCAATATCGCCATTCTCAACTACATAGGCCTCGGTTTGTGAATTAATGCCCCTGGAACTCCAGTCGGAAACATCTTTATTTACATCCAAAGCACCAACGCCAATTACTTCAATGTTAGCTGCCGGATAATCGATACTCCCCGGATAAGAACCGTCGTTGCCAGCAGCAGCAATAGTTAAAACATTCTTACTGGAAGCGTAGACAATAGCATTGTAGATCAATGAGCTCGGAGAGTCAGATCCTAGACTCAAGTTAATAACATTAACTCCGTTATCGGCGGCCATTCTTATAGCTGTAGCCACATCATCAGCCCAGCATGAACCGCTTGCAGAGCAAACTTGATACGCAAAAAGGTTGACCGCCGGCGCAATACCAAAGATGCCCAAGCCGTCGCTTCCTCCGTCAGCGGCTATAATGCCGGCAACATGCGTGCCGTGGCCATTTTTATCGTCGCATTTACCATCAATGAGCGGAGATTTGGGACTTGAAAAATCCTTGCAATCTTTAATCCGATTCTTCAGGTCAGGATGTGTCTTTAACACACCAGTGTCTAATACAGCAACGTTAACTCCTTCTCCGCCGGAAGTACTAGTTAAAAACTGATCGTCGTATAACATCTTAGCCCCCCACGGAACTTGCTCTATCGGAAGTATTCTTTGATTTTTCCCACCGCCCGGGCCTTTGGCTAGTTTAACTTCTTTTTGAGAACTTTCGTCTGGCAAATCCGCCTGTGCGGGCAGGACGTATAATTTTTTAACTGGTTCAACTTCTAAACCGAATATCTTAGCAAATCGAAACTGGAAGTCAGAAAGATCGGTAGTAAAGCCGTTATCAAAATTGTGTCTGGCTCCGAAATACTTTTTCCACACTCCAGAAGTTGTCTTAACTAAATACCTATTGTCTTCTGCCGCCTTCACAGAAAAAGCTGCCCCAAAAAGAAGCGAAAAGGCTAGCAAATATGCTATTTTATTAGTTTTCATTTTATTCTATTAATAGTAGCATATCCGGGTCAAGCCAGCAATCCACAGGTATCACTCACCTTCCTTTTTTAGGTTTTTATCAAAAAAACCGCGTTAAGCGGTTAAGGGGTTAAGGCCGGAAGAATTATCGTTTGGCCTATCCGACTCTTTATCTTTGGACTTTTGAAATGGGTCGTCAAACACATCCCCAACTTTATTATTAAAATCTTCAGTCAGTTTTTCTACAGAATCAACTACATTCACAGCATCAAGCGAAGCTAACATAACTATATAAACTAATTGACGATTTTCGTCTTTTTCTCGATTTCCGAGTAATTGTATTTTTATGCCCAGCAGTTTTAATGCCCAGTTATTTTCAGCATCATCGTCATCCGGAAGCTCCAAAACGAGATTGCCCCGAGCATCTATTTTTTTTCTGACCCGTTCGATAAAAATTCCTCCAAACCATTGCGAAGCTTGTAGCTGAATTCTTTGATCTTGTCGGTAATGAATAACGACTTAATAAATGCGGAGCCGAATATCAGCTTTATCGCATAAATAAGAGTTATGGCGCCACCGAGAAATACAAGGCCGTAAGTAAAGTTTTTCAAATAGACAAAAAATAATTTATAGCTCTCGCCGAAGAAATATCCGACAAACAGCGTAACTGTCACCCATCCGATAGAACCAACGAAGTTATAAAGTGAAAACTTTTTTAAATTATATTTGAGAGAACCGGCCATTATGAGCGTGGCAATGGTAAGAGAAAAGGTGAATTTGGTAATGATTATTGCCCGCCCGCTGTATTTCTCGAAGTATTCTTCGACCTTCTCAATTATCTTGCGCCCTTTTTGATCTTTTCTTCCCCATTTGTCTATCGGCTTGGCGCCGGCGAAATATCCCACTGTATACCAAATATATCCGTTTATGGTGTATGCCAAAGTAAATAGGAGAAAGATTGGCAGTAGTTTTATAGTGTTGACTGAAACTAAAAATCCACCTAAGACCATCGTATTCAATCCTTCTATCATCGCTCCCAAGAACAAAAAGAGGTATTTGTAATTAACAATTACCGGAAAATTTTGCTGAAGAAAACCGAGAAATTGCTCCATTATTTAAAATTTTTAAGTATTTTAAAGTCGGTTATCAGCGCTTCTTTCATTCCATTATTATACACGGCCACCGCCGGATGATAAAGAGGCACTATTTTAACCGGACCATAACTCGCTTCCGCGGAAAAAATCTTACCATGCATACCGCTTATGCTGGTAATAACCGGGCCAAGCCCGAATTTTCTCATAACATAGTCCATCGAGAAGCGCCCCAGCGTCGCTATGACTTCCGGCTGAATAATATCCACCTGCCTGTCCAGAAAATGGGCATAAACTTTTATTTCTTCGGGTAGAGGATCCCTGTTGAAAGGTGGACGGTCTTTGACAATGTTTGTAACATATACCTCCTGCCTGTCTATCCCCGCCGATGCCAGTAATTCATCAAGGATTTTGCCGGCGGCTCCGCAGAACGGCCGTCCGGTCTGAGCTTCGTTCCGTCCCGGCGCTTCGCCTATGAACATAATTTTAGCATAATGACTCCCCTCACCGATAACAGGAAAAACGCCGTTTTTGACTCTTTCTTGGTAGAGAGGCGAGTCCTTGAGTTCCAAAACTTCTTCTTTTACTTTTCGGAGTTGTTCTGTGCGATTATCCACACAGATAATTCTATAAAATTAAACTCACAGAATCAAATAACAATATAAAATAAAGGAGGGACGACCTCCCTGCCTCTTAAAGACAGTTCGGTCGCCCCACATGTTCATCGCCTCTTCTTCGTCCGCCCGTGATAGCAACAGCCGCGCGCAGTGCATGCGCCAGTGCGCGTGTGACCGATACGACCCTTGATTCGAGCCTTGTTCACGGCGTCAAACTTGATCGCCTGTGCCCTTTTCTTTGCCATGGTATCCTCCTGTTTGGATTATATCACCTATCGCCAATAATGTCAATCCTATCCATAAAACAAATCTCCCTTGCTGGAGAGTCAGGAGAAAATGATCAAAAAGGCCGATGAATAAAACAGACGCCACGACCAGAAGAAATGAGTAATGTTTTAGTTCGCACAGTCGGGTTTTTTTGATGAATTCATAAAACAACCCGGTCAAAAACAAGAGGAACAAAACAAAACCGATAATGCCTATCTCCGAATATATGAGCAAATAAATATTATGAACCGGCTGATAGACGTGCCTGGGTAGGTTGGGGTTTTGCTCCGTCAGCCAGCCGGTAAAGTCCCCTAATCCTATGCCGAACAAATTGATACCACCCTTAAGCGATTCTTCGTTGTAGAAGATCCTCAACCGCACCGCTTCTTCTTCTGACGACAAAGTCATTCTGCTTTGCACTTCCGGCCAATACAATAACGAAAAAACCCCAATAACAACAAAAGTGACTAAAAATAAAGAAACCAACCTGTGGATAAACGACTTGCGAAGTCGTTTATCCACAGGTGTTTTTGAGCCGGCCCAAATACTAGCCACAACGATTGTCAAAAACCCTGCCACCCAAAGGAAAATTATCGTCCGCGAAAAAGTAAAGAATAATCCAAAAAGCAACAGCACATACCCAACATTCCCATATATCATTATATGGGAATGTAAATAATGTGGCTTATTGCGATACAAAATTAAAAAATAAAAAGCAAATATTGCCAATAATAAGTATGCGGCAAGAATATTCGGATGCGACGTCGTGCCGTAAGCTCTTATAACCTTATCCCCAACGAAAGTGTAAAAAGAAGCAATTCCTGTCATGTGCGAACCGAGTACGCTTTCGCCCAACCATCTTAATCCCAAATCGCCTTGCTTTAAGAATTGCCCCGCAGCAATAACCGCTTGAAAGACTCCACCGAGTATTAGGGCACAAAGTATTTTAATAAAATCAAATTTTTTAATTGCGTAAGTTTTGAGATAAAAATAGAACAAAGCAAACTCAACCAATTGTAACCATAAGAAAAGTCCAGAATAAAAATCTGATGAATTTTTTACGGAAATTAACGCCGCAGCAAGAAATAAAACCAGAAAGAAATCTGGTTTTAGAAATTGAGAAATTAAGAAATTTAGAAATTTTTTTGAATTTTGAATTTGGAGTTTATTTGAAAATTGAAAATTGCCCTTCAATAAATTCAGGGCCCTGAACTTGCTGTCGAATGGGAAAATTGAAAATTTTGAACTTCGGACAGCAGAAAACCCCCAGAACAAAAACAGAACTATCGGCAGTATATCTGTCGCATAGATAGATACCGACTGCCACTCGTTGTAGTACCACCCCGGCGAATACAAAATCTTCCGTGTCTGGAACGGAATCACAAAAAAGAGGAAATAAAATAAAAACTGTTCTAGCTTGGCAATCATCAATATTCCCAATAGACCCTGATCATATCCTCGCCAGTATGTTTTATTTCAAGCTTGCTGCCAAGGAACGATGACTCCAGTTTTTTGCCTATTCTAACTGCGAGTTGGTTCTCGGAGGTAAAGAACCTTACCTCGTCCCCCTTGTCTTCCGCCCACAATATCCTATCCATCGGGTCCCGTTCTCTTGCCTGTTCGTCGGAATTCTTGATGGTATTTAAAACGTCACTTTTTACTTTTTCATTTTTACTTTTCAATTTGACAACAACTTCGCCTTCAAAAATTTTATCTTTTGCCATTTTGCACGCCGGACAGAGAGTAAATTTAAATTGCCTGTTTTCTTTCAGGTGTTCTTGTTTTTCTTCAAGAAGACCGTGGTGCCATGACTTGTCAAAATAAACGACGCCGCAATCGGAACACTTTAAAAATTCTTTCTGTCCCAACCCAAACTCGCTCTCTTCCTTGCGCGACCGCTGATGTCTTCTACCCACCATCCCTGTCTTCACCGCCATATTTTTATTTGAGTTTGTCGCCATATTTACATCTTAATGTACGAATAAGACATATACAATCCCCGCCACAAAAAGTAGCGCCATAGAGTAAAGCACGAACTTGGGGATATCCAAGCTGTACTCCGGCGTTCTTTCCCCTTTTGATTTTGCGGCCGTATATGTGAAGACCAAGATTAACATTATAAGGCCAATAGCCAGAGAACCAGCCAAACTGATGACATCTATGAAGGTCCTCAATCCTATGAAGAACAAAAGGAATGGCGGAAGAACTGTCAGCAGCCACGACCAGCCCTTTTTCAGCCCGTAATCCCACCTGAAGACCTCGTCCAAAGCCGAACCAAGCATCAAAAACGAAGTACCCACCGCCAAGACCCCGAATATTGAACCGAGCACCACTATTTTGTTTCCCAAAAATTCAAAAAGTCCGGTCACGGCGTCGGGAGAAGTAATATCGCCCGAAACACCGACAACCGTAAAAGCAAATATCGTATATAATATGCCGACCAGCAAAACCGCCCAAAGAATTGATTTTTTTAATTTACGCTCGGCTCCGCGCAGTATTTCTCTCTGAATAGGAATGGAGGACATTCCGGCAAACGCGAAAAGCAGAACACCGTACGGCAGAAACCAGAATTCTAAATTGACCGCTTTGAGATTATTAAGATCAACTTTATTGAACCCGAACCCAAAAACTAGCAGAACGATAAAAATAAAAAGAAGAGTTAAAACAAATTCAACGGCCGAAACCCGTTTCAGGCCAGTCAAAAGCAAAAGCGAGAGGATGAACGCAAAGAAATAACTATAAGCGGTATTGGACAAATAAAAGAACGGGGACAAAACATTGCTCAAAAAATCCCCCGAGATAATTATGTACGCCAGCATCGCCCCATAAATGCTCAAAACAGTCGCGAGGAACATAACTTTTTTCCAAACGGGACCGAGATACAAATCAGTATAGCCGACAATCTGGTGCCGTTTTTCGGTTCGCAGAACAACCTCTCCGAACATTGTATTAACGACGAGCGTCAGAAAGCCGGTCAGTAATAAAAACAAAAAACCAACCGAAAAGCCGGCCTTGGCAAAAGAGAAAGGCACGCCGAACACCCCCACGCCGACCATCGTCCCCACCATCGCGGCAGTAGCGTAGGAAAAGTTTTTATTTCTCCTAAAAAAGTTCATGGTTCATCGGTTTCTTCCGGCTTATATATCACGCCAAATTTTTTTCTCATCTTTTGTTCAACGAACCAGACAATATAAAGCACGGCATAGATAAGAGCCGTTATGACAATTGCCTCTTTAAAAAGACCGACACCTACGGTAACACCGATAGCGGCGATAGCCCACAAACTAGCCGCAGTAGTCGTACCTTCAACTTTGGAACCGTGCCTTAATATTGCACCGGCGCCGATAAAACCGATGCCAACTATAATATTGGAAATTATTCTTGAGGGGTCATAACCAACTGTTCCAAGATATTGTTTGAACGCATCAACAGATATTGAAGTGAATAAAGCCGAAGCAAGACAGACCAAGGCGTGAGTCCTTATTCCGGCAACCTTTCGGGCAAGTTCTCTTTCAAAACCCACAACCGCGCCAAGCAGAGCCGCAATAGCAACTTTAATAATAATAATGTAATCCATAGGGGTAAAATTAAGATATTAATCTGAATAATACAATGTTGATAATAGTCTGCGGCTAAAATAAAACCGCCTAAATCAGGCGGCAGGCTTTGCCTCGCCAAAGCGTAACTACGCGGCGGCAGAGCGAAGATGAGAGTCTGCGCTAGATAAATCTCCATAGTGCGGAATAGACATCGACATAACGGCAGTGTGGCAGGACTCGATATGGTGATCAAGCGCTGATTTCGCTATCCTTTTCGAACACAAAGGACATGTTTCACAGCAAGGCATATCAAATGGTATTCTTGAAACAAAAAGCCAATTACAATCACACTCATGTCCGCACATCCGGCAGACCTCCTTCTACGCACAAAAAACCGAAGTTAAGTTTACTCTATTTTAAAGCCTCCGTCAACACATCATCCATCGTCTTCACAAATTCAAATTTCATATCTTTTTTAACGCTCTTGGGTATGTCTTCCATGTCTTTCTTGTTCTCAAATGGCAGTAGTGCTGTTTTAAGTCCGGCTCTGTGGGCAGCTAAAACCTTTTCCTTTACTCCTCCTATCCCTAACACTTTGCCTCTTAAAGTTACCTCACCGGTCATGCATACTTCTTTTCGAACATATTTTTTTAAAAACAATGAAACTAAAGCGGTAGTTATGGCAATACCCGCTGACGGCCCGTCTTTTTTGATTGCCCCAGACGGCACATGGATATGAATATCGTTTTTGCTAAATTCTTCTTTGATACCGTGCTTGGCCGCATATGCCCGGGCAAAACTTAAAGCCGCTTGGGCCGACTCCTTCATCACATCGCCAAGCTGGCCGGTCAGCATTAACCTTCCCTTCCCGGGAATCTGCGCAACCTCAATTGAGAAAACTTCGCCTCCGACCGGCGTCCAGCCAAGACCGGTAACTACGCCTATCTCATCCTTTTTCTCGGCAGTTTGATGAGTATATTTAACCGGACCCAGATATTTGTGAAGCATATCTTTGCTGACCACGACTTGTTTTTTGGTCGACAATTCGACTATATTTTTAGTTACCTTTCTTATGACGGTTGCCAGTTGTCTTTCAAGGTCTCTCACGCCAGCTTCCCGAGTATGCTTGCTTATGACATCCAAAAGGGCCGAATCTCTCAGGTCGAGTGATTTTTTCTTGAGACCGTGTTCCTCAAATAATTTAGGTAAAAGGAAATTTTTGGCGATATGGAATTTTTCGTCTTCAGAATAACCTGGAAACTCTATCACTTCCAAACGATCTCTCAGCGCCGGCGGCACGGTATCCAGCACATTGGCCGTAGCGATAAAGAAAACATCCGACAAATCAAACGATGCCTCAAGGTAGTGGTCGGAAAAAGCATGATTTTGCTGGGGATCAAGCGCTTCAAGCAGGGCTGCAGACGGATCGCCCCTGAAATCCATACCTATCTTATCTATTTCGTCCAGCATGAAGACCGGGTTTCTCACCTTGGCGTTGTTAATACCCTGAATTATCCTGCCGGGCATAGCACCGACATAAGTCCTCCTGTGCCCGCGGATTTCCGCTTCGTCCCTCAACCCGCCCAAGGACATTCTGACAAACTTTCTGCCCAGCGCCCGCGCAATGGACTGTCCTACTGAAGTTTTTCCCGTTCCCGGAGGACCAACCAAGCACAGTATCGGTCCCTTTAATTTGCCGACCTGTTTTTGGACGGCTAAGTACTCGAGTATTCTTTCTTTGACCTTGCCCAAACCATAATGATCTTGGTTAAGAATTCTTTCCGCTTCTTTTAAATCTATTTTTTCTTTAGTCTTTTTTGACCATGGCAATTCAACCATCAGGTCAAGATAGGTTCTCAAATATGACGATTCGGGATTGAATGGCGGCATTTTGCCTAAACGGTTTAATTCTTTGATTGCTTTTTCTTCCGTATCTCTTGGCATCCCAGCAGCAGCTATCTTGTGCCTTATGGTTTCCATTTCGCCCTTTTCGTCATCAACGCCAAGTTCCTTTTCTATGCTTTTAAGCTGTTCACGTAAGAATAGTTCTTTCTGCATCTTGCCGATCTGTTTTTTGGTTTCTTTGGCGACGCTTTTCTCCGCTTCCAAGATTTCGGCTTCCCGGACCAGATACATGTTCAACATCCGCAGAGCATCCATCGCACTTTCCGTTTCAAGAATTTTCTGCTGATCCTCTATCTCTAGGTTCAAATTGACAGTCATCAAGCTGATTATCTGCTCCGTGTCTTTCAATTGCGACATCATGTAAATTATTTCCGGCAAGATAGTGGGGAATGACCTTACTTCTGAAACAAATCTAAATTGATCTATGGCTCGCCTTAGTAGGGCTTTCTCTTCCAGATTGTCTCTGACAAGCAAAGAAAAAGGTGCAGCTTTTACTTTAAAATACGGCGCCTCGCTGGTAACCTCGGTTATCGTCGCTCTGACAAGCCCCTCAACATCTACTTTTGACGAACCGTCCGGTAACTTGAAAACTGAAATTATCCTGCCGACCGTACCGGTCGTAAATATGTCTTTTTTATTAACATCGTCTTCGGTGCTTTTTTGGGTAGCAAAAAATATCAGCCGATTGGTGGAAAGACCGTACTCTAAAGCACCCATTGATTTGGGCCTTTGAACTATGAGGGGAATAACCGACTTAGGGAATAAAACGGTATTTTTCAGAGCTATTAACGGAAGTTCTTCGGGAATAAGTATGTTATTAACTTTAAATTCAGCCATCTTGTGATAATTTTAGCAAAATTCCCAAAAAAATCAAGTTATCTGTCAGTAGTACCAGTCCTCTCTGGGTGGAGCGTCTTTAATGAGCTCAAAGGCCTCCTCAGCGGAATCAACTATTTTATAAATATCGAGGTCTTCTTTATCTATGGCCTGATATTTTTCGTAAAGATGTTCTCTTAGAAGTTTGTCTATCGGATCCCAAAAATCTTTCCCGAGTAAAACAACGGGGATTTTGTCTGATATTTTTTTTGTTTGAATCAGTGTTATTAATTCAAAAACCTCATCCAGCGTACCAAGACCGCCAGGAAAAAAAACATACGCTCTAGCGGCAAATGACAGCATAACTTTTCTGACAAAGAAATAGTGGAAAGCGGTACTTTCTTGGACATAGGGATTTATTCTTTGTTCTGCGTCAAGCTGTATGTTTATTCCAATGGACTTGCCGTTGCCTTCAACAGCGCCACGATTCCCCGCTTCCATAATGCCGGGGCCTCCACCGGTTACTACCGCAAAGCCCCCTTCGGCCGCCATTTTCCCTAACTTGCGCGCTTCCTCATACCACTTATCGCTTTCGGGAGTTCTGGCTGAACCGAAAAACGAAACGGTTTTTTTAAAATCGGCCAGAAATTGCCAGCCCTCCACAAATTCGGAAAGTATCCTAAAAACCCGCCAGTGAAGAGATTTTCTGAAATCCTCCGGTTTCCTCTTTTCTATCGGAAGTTTCGACGCCGGTAAATTCAATTGTCCTTTTTTATTATTATCCATAACAATATTATACCAATAAAAATTAAAATCTAAAGGGGACAAAGTCGCTCCCCAACTCAAATATGGCAGGGCCAACTTAAAAATTCACTACAGGGCAAAGCTCTCTCCCTGTTTCGGCACAATAGCGTCTACTTCCAGCGCTCTTTCTATTTTCCTGGCCAGCGCAAGCGATGATTCTTCTTCTCCTTGAACGATGAACACCTTTTTTAATTTGCCTTTGCCGTTTGCAGCTTTGGCCCATTTCAAAAGACCTTCGCTATCAGCGTGAGCGGAGTATCCGCCGATAGCTTCCACCTTACAATTCACGGCAATTTTTTTACCGAATATTTTGACTTCCTTTTCTTCGTCCAGTATTTTCCTGCCCAAAGAACCTTTGACCTGATAACCGACGAATAAAATAGCCGAATTTGGGTCAGATAAATATCTCGATTCGTGATGCAATATCCTGCCGCCGTTGGACATTCCGGAACCAGCAATAATAATCCTAGGGCCTTTCACGGCATTTATTTTTTTTGATTCTTCAACGGTACGGGTAAACTCCAGACCGGGAAAATTAAATATATCATCACCGGAGTTAATGAGATACACCGCCTCTTTGTTAAAGTAGTCGGGATATTTTTTATAAACTTCAGTAAGATTTGTCGCCAGCGGAGAATCAACGAATATCGGCACTCGCGGTATCAAGTTATTCTCAATCAGACCGTTCAGCTCAAAAAGAAGCTCTTGAGTTCTTTCCATCGCAAACGAAGGAATCATTAGCACACCACCTCTTTGTATAGTCTCTCCCACAACTCTCTGTAAAATATTTTTCCTCTCGGCCATATCTTCGTGTATTCTTGAACCATAAGCCGATTCTATAACGACATAATCAGCGTCGTCAGGATAATACGGAATTTTCAGCAAAGGCGTCGGCGGATTCCCCAGATCACCAGTAAAATAAATTTTGCCGGTTTTCTCTCCGAGAATATTCGAGGAGTCAGAAAACCGAGCATCCGCCGAAGCTTTATGCGAAGGCGGATTATTTATTGGGTATTGTATCTCGACTATCGATGAGCCAAGTATGTGGCCTGCGTCGTGTAAAATCGCTTTAACATTGTTCCCCAATTCAATCCCTTGTTCATAATTAACTCCTTGAGCCAGTCCCATTACCCCCTCCAAGTCCTTAAGCGAGAACAACGGCTCTCGTCCAGACTCTTGAGCTTCTTGTCTTATCAAATTCAGATTATCCGGCAAAGCTTTTTTGACTAGATCTAAGGTAGCATTAGTAGCGACAATCTTGCCCCTGAAACCTTCTTTGTAAAGTTTAGGCAAACGGCCGGCATGATCAGTGTGGCTATGAGTAATAAGCACAAAATCAATATCCGAAGGGTCATAAGGAAATTTTTCATAATTCAGGTCTTCTGCATATCTTGAACCTTGAAACATCCCGCAATCAATCAGAATTTTGATACTTGCCCCGTGATCGCTCTGCGATTTTGCGAGGTCGCCTATTTCGAGTAGATAGTTGGCGCCGGTCACGGACCGAGCACCACCATAGAAAAATAATTTCATTATTTTTAATTTCTAAACCCTAATTTCTAATCTCTAAACAATTTCAAAATTTTAATATCTAAAGTTCAAAAGGTTTTGAATTTTGAGTTTTGATATTTGAGATTATTTAGAGATTAGGGTTTCGAGATTAGAGATTATCACATTTTAGGGTTTAGAGTTTAGGATTTACCCTTACAATAATTGAGATACCAGGTATCCAATTATTGTAAGGGTCGCTATCGGTGGCAACGCCGCCATTGCCCTTCTCTGCCTCTGGTTTATAAAAAGAATATGGGTTACAAAAAGTCCAAGCAATGAAAAACCCGCCGTTACAAAAGCCGACGCCAAAGAAATTTTAGCAAGAGAACTTATAAAAATAAGCGGCAAGCTGATATCTCCGGAACCAAGTATCATAAAATTCTCACCTACTCCGGCTTTGGCCTGGTCTTTACCATATAAAAAACCTTTGAATTCAAACGGAATCAAAAAACCGAATACGGAACCGCTTTCAACCATGCTTCTTGCCAACGAAACCATATGCTTGGTCACATAAACCGCCACGATATCATACAAAGAAAGAACCACCAGTAGAACTAATCCCACCTCAACGGAAATAGAAAGACCAAAAACAGCTCCAATGCCACCAATGCCAAAAATAATACCCAAATTATGAGACAGCACATTCCTGCCACCGGAAAAAATTAAAACAAAAATAAGGGCAAGGGCCAAATTCCAGGGTGAAGGCAAAAAAGTACCCAACACCACTTGTGTCCCAGAAAAAATCACCAGAATCAGAAAAATTTTAAAAGAAAAACGAGCCACTCTTTTGTGACGAGCGATAAAAAAGACGGCTCCCAAGACAATCAACAGCACAGCGAGATCAGCCCAAGTAAACTTTACCGCCTCTCCGCCGGGAAAACCTCCAAAATAAAAATAATAGTAACGGACAGTATACAGACCGAGTCCGAGCGTAAGCCCAAAAAGAATAACCTCCTTAATAAATAATGAAAATCCTAATTTAAACAAATTTCTAACACAAATCTACAAATGACACACGAATGATACAAATATATTCGTGTGGACGTATTCGTAGTACGCTATTCGTGTGCTATTTTAGCCAAGGTCTGGAAGGATATTTTCCGACAAGATACCTATAGCCAACTTCTTCTGGAATTTTTATTTCATTTTCTCTAATCCAATTCTGAATCAAAACTCTTTCCGTGGCGGATATCGTCTTAACCTGAACCTGTTCAGAGTTAATTACAGCAACATCAGAATCCAAGTTCTTCATGGCAATAAAAATAAAACCGATAAAAAAAACAGCCAGAAGAGACATGAAAATTCCCCCCGTATAAGATTCAACTTCGATTGTCAGAAAATTTCTCATGCGAATTTTGTCTGTGAGAATTTGCTGAAAGCAGGCGAACAGCCACAAAATTCAGCACCCTCACACCTACTGGACTCAAAGCATGTGCTGTCACATTATCAGAGCCATAAGGCGGCTTCGCCTTATAACCTTCTGAATACACTACCTTAATCCCAGTAGGTGTGAGGGTAAGATAATGTTGCCAATCGGACTTCGTATAAAACACTCGTCCTCTTGGACATTACCTTACCATTATCGTACCAATTTCATCGACGCTCTTTTCGTTGTGATAGCTAAAAATTCCTTTGGCGGCAAAAGTAAAGGCAAAGAAACTTCCTTGCGGCACATCGCCAATACTGTCAAACCCAACCAAATCATCGCCGATTATCCTGATCGCAAAAATCCCCTCGTTCTTAAATCTTACCGTATCACCAGCGTGAATCCTCAAGTTCGTCGGACTGAAAACTCCGTTTCGATAAGAAACGGTGTAAACTCTCGGTTGCCTTGTTTCCGGGGTTGGTTCGACAGAGGTCCCAATATTACCCGAGGTACCGGGAATTGTCGGACGCCTGAAAATACTTACCGCAAACACCAAAAGCACCAGCACCAATACTATCAAGAGCCAAGATAAACCAGAACCGTTTAAAGACCGCGGTTCTTTTTCTCTTCGAACGACAAGCTCCGCTTCAAGGCTCGGCTCTGATTGTTTGAAACCAGATTCCATAAACTAAATATTATCATATTTATCCTAAATTAAAAACAAAAGCTCACCTTACGGAGAGCTGGAATTAAATTCATTAACCCTTGAAAAAACAGTGTTGATCCCATAGTTGAGACAGATACTCATCGCCCAACGACGATAATCTTTCATCTCAGATATTTTAGACAACAAGACCTGAGTATCAGTTTCAATTATTGAATCAAAGTCTGCCATTCTAGATCCAAATATCATAAACATCGCCATGTACAATATAAGTGTCCTGGCATCGACAAGTTTTTCACTCTTAAAACAAGCCCTCCACAATCCTTGCAGCTTGACGGTGCTTACTGGAGATGAGAGGATGCTTGTTTTTTGTTCTTCAAATATTTTCATCCTCCTGAAGCCGGCCCTGAAAAGAGTACAGGCCTCGATCCAAAACGGAATCACTTTTTCTGAGTCGGAATAAATTGCCGCGTGAATTTCGTCCAATCGATCCCACACTTCCCGTATCGTCATGTTGAAAAACAGTTGATGCCAAGCATCGTGGCTTTTTTCTGTCCATGGAAAAAGAACAAAATAACTCGTCGATCCGCCACGGCTGCGAGGAATAAGGTGGTGCGTTCTCAGACCAGGAAAGTGTTCCCGGTAAAATGTCGGCAACTTGCTTATTTTTGGCTTATCCTTGTCCGGGTCAACCGTCAAGTTTACCAAAATACCTCATTATCAAAGAATATTATCCACCATCATAGTACTTAATAGTTTTTCGTCAACATTATTTTACTTCAAATATTAAGTGCAGAAGCTCTCGGACAACATCTCTGTCTGACCAAGGAATTTTCTTCCCTCCGGCCACGGCCATAGATGTCTCTGAACCCTTTCCTGTAATTATGACCGTATCACCTTCTTGAGCGAATGTCAAGGCAGTTTTAATCGCCTCCCGCCGGTCAAGAATTTTTGTATAGTTTAGAGTTTCGAGTTTAGAGTTTAGAGTTTGTGATGAAAATCCTGATTCAATCTGATTCAAAATTTCGTCAGGATTTTCATCGTATGGGTCTTCGTCCGTCAAAATTATTTCATCACAGCACTCCGCTGCAATTCTCCCGAATTCCTGTCTTTTCCATTTATCTCGCCCCCCTCCGGCAGCACCGAGAACGCAGATGAGCTTATGGCTAATAGTTGATGGCTTATGGCCCTCTTTTTCGTTTTTTGCCATTTGCCATTTGCCATTTGCCATTTGCTGCCCGAGAGTTTGATACACTTGTATCAAACTCTCGGGTGTATGTGCATAGTCCACAACCACACCAAATGGCTCTCTCTGCACAAACTCCATTCTTCCCGAAATGAATTTGATTGACTCCAAAACCGGCTTCATCGTCGGCAAATCAATTTTATACATTGCTCCAACCGCCAGAGCCGCCAAACAATTCATTACGTTAAATTCTCCGGCCAAATGTGTATTAAATTCGGTACCATATAATTCAAAAGATGTTCCCTCGCTGGATGATTTAACCCCATGAGCAACCAGGTCTCCTTTTGTCAAACCGAAAAAGATTTTATGTTTTGCCGAGAAATTACCAAACAAATCGGCATATTTATCCTCAGCATTAACTACGTGGATATTTTGAGTTTTCTTAAATAATTCTTGTTTGGCTTGATAATAATTTTCAAACGAACCATGGCTTTCAAGGTGTTCTTTGTGCAAATTAGTAAAAACAGCGCAGTCAAAACTAATCCCGAGGTGGCGTTTCTGTTTTATGCCCTCAGACGTAACTTCAAGAACAACATACTTGCAACCGGCCCTTTTTGCTTCCCGTAAAAACCTCTGCAGTCGAAACCGGCCGGGCATTGTCATTTTCAGAGTATTCGGCCACTCCTTGTCTTTTATTTTATATCCCAGGGATCCAATAGCCGCAACTTCATTGCCGTTTGCTTCTAAGATTTGGGATATCAAATATGTAACCGTCGACTTGCCCTTCGTACCGGTCACACCAATAACTTTCATCGTTCGCGAAGGAAATCCATATATCAACGCCCCGGCATAAGCTAGCGTCGCATGATACATCGGCGCAAAAAAATCAAATACCGACCGCGGAATCAGTTTTTTGATGCCTCTTAGAATCTTGTCTAATAATCCTTCTTTAAACATCTTTTTTCATTATTATATATCTTTTTATAGCCCCGACGGCGGTCATTAGAAAAAAGAATGAGGCAATAGCAAAACTTGCATAAGCCTCCTTGATAAAACTTTCGATGCTTTGTGCCGATTGTCCAACCATCAAAAATAGATTTACTAAAATAAATTTTTTATGAGAAACGAGGCCGCCTTTCGATTGAAACCATAAATAAGCAATCGCTTGAACAGAAATCATTAAAAAAAGAACGAAAGTTAAAAACATAATCTAAAATATTTTATTTTTTAAATTATACACAAAATACCAGAATTTGGAGACGGGGATATCGAACGAGCCGGGGTATTCTACTAGTCGCCCGCCGCCTTCGCCTTGCTTCGGCGAGCCAAGCCAGCCGAGTTTAAAGCGCGTGACGCCGGGCCATCTCTGCGCATCAATGCCCCAAAGATCATAATATTTAAACCCTTTTTGTTTTAAATATTTTATATTTTCCCAATGTAAAGCATACGGCGCCATAAGCTGACGATGACTGTAATCGGACGCGCCGTGAAGATAATATCCCGTATCTCCGTAGCAAAGTATAATAGCGCCCGCTACCGGTTTACCATTACAGTAGGCCAATACTAGATCAACCTTAAGCTCGCCATTATTCAAAGCTAGCAGTTTTTTATAATACTCTTTGTTGTGAGAATAAAATTGGTCTCGTTTGGAGGTTTTTTTAAGAAGTTCCCAAAATGCGTTAAGGTCGTTGCTGTCTTCGATTTTAACCTGACTCCGTTCAGCAACTTTTATGTTATAGCGAGTCTTATGATGCATCCGCGATAGCAGATCTTCTTCGAACAAGCTTAAATTTATAATAACGGTTTTTTGCGGTTGAATATGTTTTTTTGACTTTTTTATGCCCTTCCTGAAAACCAGTTCAGTAACAACATCTGTCAACGGTTCAAATTTTACAAAAATTGACTTGTTTTCTTTGGCTAGTTTTTTGAGATAATTTAAAAAGTTGTCAATCTCATTTTTCAGTCCGCCAGACAAAGTATCGAAAAATATTTCCGGGCCGTGGGGAATATAAAGATAGTTTTTACCAAAAGCTACTTTGTGCTGGATTATATTTGCCCTTATCTTGCTTGCCCGTCCGTAGCCTTCTGGCGAAGGAGGGCCGTCATTAAATTGCCATGTCTTGTGGCCGATGGACTCCTGGAATTTTAACCATTCAGTTGTTTGAAGAAAAGACTTCAAAATTTAGAAATTATCCGCCGAAGGCGGACCCGCCTCTGGCGGGGAAATTAAAATTTTAGTGTTTACCTAAAATTTTCAGTGCTTCTCTAACCCTCTTCTCTAAGGTTTCCCCTTTTGCTTCTTTGAGTGCGTCTTTGGCTTGTGAGGGACTGTAGCCCAGCGCCAGAAGCGCTTCCGTCGCTTGACCTTCTTGACCCAGATCCACTCCTTCCATATCCCCAACATCCAGATAGTCAACCTTGTTTTTCAGCTCCAATATTAATCGCTGAGCAGTTTTAGGCCCCAAACCGGACACTTTCTTTAAATAATCAGCATCTTCGTTCATTACCGCCGCCTTGAGATGTTTCGGTTCTATGGTCGAAAGTATCCCCATTGCACTTTTGGGCCCGATACCGTTAACGCTTGTGATTAGGTGAAACAGCTCTAAGTCTTCTTTATTTTGAAACCCGTACATATCAAAAGTGCCCTCGCGCATATTGAGTTGGGAATGGATAAATAACCGAACAGTAGTTCGTGGTGAGCCTGTCGAACCATTGACAGTTGGGGTTGATTTTGATACAATATTAAGCAACTTGGGGGATACTATCACCTTATACCCTATACCGCCCGTGTTTAAAATGATGTATTTATCCCCACGATGTTCAATTGTACCTTCGAGAAAAGATATCACTAGCCACTAGCCACTAGTTATTAACCGCTAGTTATTAGATAAATCTAATGCCTAGTCGCTAGTCGCTAGTCGCTAACTAATAACCCTAGCTTATCATTGAAAATAGAAATAAAAAAGAGGCGCTATGCACGCCCCATGCCGGTCCAAGTGCCGGTAAAAATCCTCAACCATATCATGGCCCCCAAGGGACTAAATCCCGCCATGACAAACTGGTGCCAAAACGGATGACCTTGAATCAAGCATAAGGCCCCCCAAAACACAAAGACACCGAGTGACCACCTGACTAACTTCCAGTTCATGCCTCCTCCTCTCTGTAATTGCATTATTATTATAACATATTAGATATTATAATGTCAACATTTAAACTAATATCCAAATATAATCCAACCGGAGACCAGCCTCAAGCGATTGAAAAACTGGTTAATGGTTTGAAATCCGGTAAAAAGCACCAGGTACTTTTGGGCGTAACCGGAAGCGGCAAAACTTTTACAATGGCGAAAGTAATTGAGCGATACCAAAAACCAACCCTTATAATTTCTCACAACAAAACCCTCGCCGCCCAGTTATATAAAGAATTCAAGGAATTTTTTCCCAAAAATGCCGTCCACTATTTCGTAAGCTACTACGACTATTACCAGCCGGAGGCATATATCCCTTTTACCGATACATACATAGAGAAGGATTCTAAAATAAACGAGGAACTGGACCGTTTGCGCCACGCAACAACCCAGGCCCTGATGTCCCGCGACGATGTTATAATCGTCGCTTCAGTTTCTTGTATTTACAACCTCGGCTCGCCGGAGGAGTATAAGAACTTGGGGCTTCAAATATTTGAAGGCAAAAAAATAAAACCCGCCGAACTTGTCCGCTCTCTTTTGCGGCTGCAATACGTTCAAGATATAGAACTTAAACGCGGCTGTTTTAGAAAAACAACGGCCGAAGTTGAAATAGTTTCTCCGACCGCGCAGGAAGTTACAAAGATTAAATTCTCCGCCAAAGACGGAAAGGGTGATTATATCGAAAAAATATCGATTGCGACGCTAAATGACCCCGAGGAACTGGAAACAAAAGACCTTAGGTTTGAAAAGATAGTTGAGAAAAACATATTTCCGGCAAAATACTGGATAACTTCAGCCGATAAAATAGGTTTGGCTATTGAGAACATTAAGAGCGAATTACAAAAGCAGGTAAAATTTTTAAAGAAAAATAAGAAATCGGGGGAGGCGGCCCGTCTTCAGGAGAAAACATTAAACGACATCGAGATGATGAGACAGACCGGGTACTGCCACGGGATAGAGAATTATTCCCGACATCTTGATTTCAGAAAAGCCGGGGAACCGCCCTATTCGTTACTGGACTTTTTTGCGTCCAAGGGAGAATTTCTGACTATCGTGGACGAGTCTCATATTTCAATCCCCCAATTAAGAAGCATGCACACCGGCGATCATTCCAGAAAAAGCACTCTTGTTGAGTACGGTTTCCGGCTCCCGTCGGCAATAGACAATAGGCCCCTGAAATTCCCGGAATTCCAGAAAAGAATTCAAAAAACAATTTATGTTTCTGCGACGCCCAACAAATACGAGCTTGAAAAGGCCGGACAGAACAATGTGGCCGAACAGCTGATCAGGCCCACGGGCTTGCTTGATCCTACTATAGATATCAAGCCGACCGAAAATCAAATCCCCCACCTCATAGAGACAATCAGAGAACGGACTCAAAAAGGAGAACGGGTTATTGTAACCACCCTGACAAAACGGATGGCCGAAGATCTGGCCGAGCATTTGGCCGATAATAAAATCAAAGTCAACTACCTTCACTCTGAAATTAAAACACTGGAACGGCTAAAAATAATTAAAGACTTCCGCCTAGGACATTATGATGTGCTCGTCGGGGTTAATCTGCTAAGAGAGGGCTTGGATTTGCCGGAAGTTTCGTTGATAGCCATATTAGACGCTGACAAAGAAGGCTTCCTTCGCAACACCACCACTCTCATTCAGACAATGGGCCGGGCCGCACGGCATGTGAACGGCCATGTCATTATGTATGCCGACAAGATTACCAAATCCATTGATGCCGCCCAAAACGAAACAATGAGAAGAAGAAAAAAACAGGAAGCACACAATATCAAACACGGCATCACCCCAACAACCATTCAAAAAGAAATAGGAAACTTTGACCTGCCTCTGGGAAGTGCCGCACTGAAAAAATACGCCCTGAGAGACGATTCTTTTGAAAAGAACGGCGAGGCGATATTTTTTACAAGCGCCAGCAAGCAACGCGCCGTCAAAGAACTCACTAAACTAATGGAAAGAGCGATAAGAAAATTTGAATATGAAAAAGCATTAGTATTTAAAGAGCAGATACGCAAGTTAAAAAGCAGTATTGCGTAAAACAATAAAATTTAGTAGCATAGAAAAATTATGCCAATAACAGCTTCAGCCAAAAAAGCGTTAAGACAGTCAACCCGCCGGAAAGCGCAGAATTTAAGGAGCAAAAATACTTATAAAAACACACTCAAAGAACTCAAATCTTTAGCAGCCACCGGCAAAAAAGATGAGGTTAAGAAACTTCTTCCTAAGGTTTATAAATCTCTGGACAAGGCGGCCAAAACAAATGTTATAAGTAAAAATAAATCTGCCCGTCTAAAATCATTTGCAGCCAAGCTCTTACAAAAAACCGCTTAGCGGTTTTTTGGTGAAAACAAAAGCCGCCTACTTGGCGGCGTACTCTATTATGCTCTGGAGTCGGTTTTGAGCCAATGCTCTTCGCAAAGCTGGCCACACCCCTCAACATAATACATCCGTCGTTCAATCGGGCAGTCCGTGCGAACGCCTGTGTTGACTTTGCAAGACGGATACACGCAAAGGTCATAGTAAATACCGTTAACCAGCTTAACATACTCTGGATTTACACCTTCTGGCAATTTTTGACTAAGCATCAGTTTTCCTTACACAACAAGGTGCTTAATTTGCCATACATATATCACAAACATTAATTTTTGGCAATATTGGAGACAATTCCTAGTCCTGCCATCAGCGCCATCACCGCCGTCCCGCCGTGACTGACAAACGGCAACGGTATACCGGTTAAAGGCGCGAGGCCAGACACGGCAGCTATGTTTATAAACGCCTGGCCGATTATCCAAGTATTCACTCCCATGACCAACAGGCGGCCGAATTTGTCGGATGTATTTCTGGCAATTGAAATTAGGGTGTGGCTCAAAAATACAAACATCCCCAACAAAGCCATCGCACCCGCAAAACCTAACTCCTCAACTACAATTGCAAAAATAGAGTCGTTGACTACTTCGGGTAAAAACCCCCATTTTTGAGTGCTTTCGTTGTAACCATTCCCCAAAAGCCCACCTGAACCGATGGCAATCAGGGACTGGTTTAATTGATAAGATATGCCTCTTTGGTCAAGAGAAGGGTCTAAAAATGTTTTTATGCGGTTAAACCTATACGGCTCTACGAAGATAAGCCCGGCCACTACTACAAGAAAAATAGCAACAATAGCAAAGAGGTGTTTCAAATTTGAACCGGCCGAAAAATAAACTCCAAGCGCAATAAGTACGACCACCGCCAGCGTTCCCACATCCGGCTGCATGGCAAGCAAAAGACCCGCAAACGATAAAACCACAAAAAACGGAGCCGCGCTGTAAGACCAGCTTTTTATTCTTTCGTCCCTGCCACCGAACCATGCGGCAAGATAAACAACCAGCGCTAACTTCAAAATCTCCGACGGCTGGAATGAAAAACCGCCGATACTTACCCACCTCGAAGCACCCTTAAGACCGATGCCCACATCCGGAACAAACACCATAATCATCAGAACCAAAGCGGTAAACAACAAAAACGGAGATAACTTTTTCCAAAACCTATAGTCGATTTTTGAAAGTAAAAAGAAAAGAAAAAGCCCCGGAAGAACTCCGTAAAGTATTTGCTTGTTCAGATAATAGTAGGCCGAGCCGAATTTCTTCTGTCCCTCTACAATTCCAGCGGATGATAAAATGACTAGCCCAAAGACAAGCAGAAAAAGAACAATGAATAATAAACGCTTTTCCATTACCCTTATTTTACCAGAATTTAAAAAAGAGGCATTATGCCTCTTAGGAAATAAACCCACCGCTTTGATGATCCCAAAAATTATAATAAGTTCCCCGCTTTAACAACAACTCATGATGCGAGCCTTCTTCTATAATTCCGTTACTATCGAGAACAACGATTCGGTCCATTTTTTGAATAGTGCTCAAACGATGCGCTATAACAATAGTTGTCCTATTCTTCATGAGGTTGCCGAGAGCTTCTTGGACTAAATTCTCACTGACTGAATCCAGTGAACTCGTCGCTTCGTCTAAGATTAGAATAGGGGTGTCCGCAAGTATGGCCCTGGCGATGGCAATTCTTTGTCTTTCCCCGCCGGATAGCTTCACTCCTCTTTCTCCCACAAGAGTTTCGTATCCACGAAAGAAATTAGAGATAAATTCATGAGCATGAGCGGCCACTGCGGCCTTAACTATTTCTTCATGAGTTGCTTCGGGTTTACTGTAAGCTATGTTCTCTCCCAAAGACCGATGAAACAATATCGGATCCTGGGGCACATAAGCTATATTTGACCGCAAATCATTTTGTCTAAGATTGGCGATATTTTGACCGTCAATGGTTATCTTGCCGCTGGACAACTCAACAAATCTTAATAGAAGTTTAGTCATTGTAGTTTTGCCGACGCCAGAATAGCCAACCAATCCAACTTTTTCTTTTGGCTTGACAGTTAGGTTGAATCCTTTGAAAACTACTGGCGAGTCTTCACCGTAAGCAAAAGTTGCATCGTCAAACACTATTTCACCTTCATTTATTCTGCACGGCTCAGGATATGCCGGATCCAATATGTCGGGTGTTCTTTCAAAGATCTCAATCATTTCTGATGCATCGGAAACTGCCCTCATTGAACTTGTAATCGCACTCCTTAGATTCCACATTATTCCGTTTATGGTGAAAAAATATGTTTGAGCCAGCACAATAGTACCGCCGGAAACCGAACTATTTATCCATAATTTTACGACTAAGTAGAGCCCTCCCGCTTCAAGGATAAACCAAACTACACTATGCACAATCATGATTATGTTGTTGAAGTTCCAGGCAAAACGACGCACTTTTTCTTCTTTGTCAGTAATGTCCGCAAATATTTTCTTTTCTCTTGCCAAAGAGGCAAACGCCTTGATATTCAATGCCCCGGTAATGGCGTCCGCTAACCCTCCCGTCGTTTTTGAGTCAGCAACCGCCACCTCAAGATCATATTTTCTCTTCTTCTGAACGAGATAAACAGTTAATCCGATAAAAAATAAGGACCAGAGAGCAAAAAATAATCCCAGAACCGGAGCGCTTATAAATAATACGACAAATATGCCCACGAGCTGTAAAAGCGCCTGCCAGAAAGCAAAAACCATATTGTCGTGTAAGGCTTCAAATGAACGCACAAATCTTCTGCTTTTAGCAACTAGGCTTCCTTGAAAGTTGTTCACGAAAAATTGGTACGAATGATTCTGGAGTTTGGCAAAAGAATAGTTATTTAGCTCTCTCAAAATCTTGCTTTGGGAATAAACCATCGCATAATCAGTACAGCGATGTATAATATTTTGCACCAAAATGATTATCCCAATTGTTATAACTAGAGAAATAATCTCCTTTGCGACAGAAGCATTTTCTTCTACGGAAGTAATTACGTTTATAATGTCCCGGTAGAACAATGGCTTAATAATGCCTCCCAAAACATAGGCAATGCCATAGCCAACAAAACAAGCATAGAATGTCTTTTTATACTTGTTTATGTGCGGTAAAAAGTAAGAGAGTATAAGCATCAGTGGAACTATTTTGCCCTTCACTTGCACCTCATAGTTGTTAAAGAATAAAACACTATAACACGAGGGGAATATTGTGTCAAATCAACTGGCGGGTTTATGGTTCAATAATTTTGTTTGATTTTGTTAAAAGCTCGGTTTTTAACAGTTGGACTAGAAAAATGAAATAGGGGGTATTTTTGAGTCCACGAGAAATATAATAAGCCCGATTATCGCGCCAACTGCGTTAATCACCCAGAATCGCATTGTTACCTGCATTTCGGGCCAGCCGAGAGCTTCGAAGTGATGATGAATGGGAGTAGAAAGAAATATCTTTTTCTTGCGTAATTTTTTTGAAGTCATTTGGATTATAACCGAGCCGGACTCCATAATGAAAACAACGGCGATGGGAATCAAAAGGAGCGGGGTATTGGTAAGCATTGCTACCACACCAAGCATCGTACCTAAAGCCATTGAACCGGTGTCTCCCATAAAGAACCTGGCTGGGTAGATATTAAACCAAAGAAACGCAACTAAGGCGCCCATTGTGGCTGATAGCATAATAGCAAGGTCGATCTTTCCCTGATCAAAGGCAATTGCGGCATATGCGCCGAATATGGTCAGAAATATGCCAGCCGCCAAACCATCGAGCCCGTCCGTCTCATTGGCAGAAAAGGCGCTTGCCACGATGATAAAAATGAAGAACGGAACATACCACCAGCCAATAACCAAATCTCCTAAAAATGGTACATTGATAAAATCAAAACCAAGTTTGTAATAGAACCACCAAGCGCCTCCGGCTCCCACCAAGGCATACATCAACAGGCGGTCCCTCATCCTCAATCCGCCGCCGCCGGGGCCCCTCCTCATTATCCCAAAAAGGTCATCTATAAAACCAAAAAGGGCCGCTACAACCATTGCCGCCAGCGGCACCCATGTCTGACCCCGCGATAAGAAATTTAAATTAGCTAAAGGGCTTCCCGGCCACGCTTTGGCAATCCAAAAAAATCCCAAAGAAAGAACCAGAACGGTAAACCACACGATAACTCCGCCCATAGTCGGAGTACCTACTTTTTTCTTGTGCATTTCGGAAAATATCGGCGCAGTGTCGGATCTTATTATTTGCTTGCCTAAACGATAGTGATATAAAAATTTAGTCCAGAGAGGAGTAATTAAAAGCGCAATAAAAAAGGCCGTCGTCGCTACGGCGAAGATACGGATGACATTGAGAACTGTGAAAATTTCTGTTGGCAAGCCAACAAAACACTAATCTACAAATTTACACGAATGCTACAAATAGTTATTCGTAGTATTCGCATATCATTCGTAGATTTGTGTTACATTATTTCCAACTATACGCTTTTTTAACCCAGTCGATTAATTTTTGGGTGTCGGTAAATCTTTCCGTGGAACCCAAAACGATGCTAATAATTCTATCATCTTCGCCAGGAACATCAACCGCAAGGATCATGTTCCCAAGAGCAATATCAGTATAACCAGTTTTACCGCCGACAACATCAGGGATAACTCCCAAAAGTTGGTTGGTACTGTTAATTTGATGGGCTATCTTGCCGTCTACGGAATAAACCACGATATTTTTTTCGCTCAGAATAGACCAAATCTCATCAAATTTAAATGAGTACTTAACCAACTTCACCAAGTCCTCCGAAGTTGATGAGGCGTCGTCATTAAGTCCGGCGGGATCGTGAAATATTGAGTTGTTCATGCCCAACTCAACGGCTTTTTTATTCATAAGATCCAAAAAATTATAACCAAGACCGGAAGCGTGCTGCGTAAGAGCGTAAGCCGCGTCATTGGATGATTCTATCAGCATCATTTTCATCAAATCTTTTACTTTGATATTTTCATCCAAAAACAAGGTCTGTTTTTCCGAATCAACTTTTACAGATTCTTTCGAAACTTGAACAATGTCTTCCGGGTTTAAATTTTCAAGAACAACTACCCCGGTTAAAAGTTTGGTCAAAGAAGCAATCGGTAACCTTGTGTCCGGATTTTTGGAGTAAAGGAATCTTGATGATCTTGTGTCGTAGATAACCGCCGATTTAGCGGCAAGTAACGGCTTCTCAACCGCGGTGTTGAGCGTGGGAAGATAGCTTGATTCCGAAATAGGAAAAATATAGGCCTGACTGTTGTTTAAAGACGGCTCAACGCGACCAGATCTGTCCGTATTTTCCGTTGAGGTTCTACTAACGGAAGATTCCCCACCGGAATCAGGAAAGCTAAAAATAAAAAAGGCGTTTACTAAGATTAAAACGCTCAAGATACCAGATAGTATGTATAATTTGCGCTGCAAATTTATAACACAAATCTACAAATGACGCACGAATGCTACAAATATATTCGTGTGGGCGTATTCGTAGTACGCTATTCGTGTGCTACTTTAATATGTAACTCCTTCAACTGTTTTTCGTCTAATTCCGAAGGCGACTCCATCATTAGGTCGCGCGCATCGCCTGTTTTTGGAAACGCCATCACTTCTCTTATGTTGGGCTCCCCTTGCAGAATGGAAACCAACCTATCCAAGCCCCAAGCAATGCCGCCATGAGGCGGAGCGCCGTATTTTAAGGCTTGGATCATGTGGCCGAAATTTCCCTCTATCCTGTCCTTGTTAAATCCCATCACCTTAAATACCGCTTCCAACGCTTCCGGCCTGTGATTTCGAATGCTCCCGCCGCCTATTTCCCAACCGTTTAAAACGATGTCATATTGAGTGGTCAGAATACCGCCTATGTTCTTTTGGTTAAGGAGGTCGTCCATAAATTCTGGTTTCGGTGCGGAAAAAGGATTGTGGGTAAAGGTCCACTTTGTCTCCCCGCCAGAGGCGGGTCCGCCTTCGGCGGAAAAGAAAGGAAAATCGATCACCCAGCAAAAAGCTAGAAGATTGGAATCATTTTTGTCTTTTCGCATATCCGGCCTGTCGGTGCCGTATTTCTCCATTGATTCTTTATATGAAATTCTGGGGAATGGTACCTCTTGAATCTTTTTGTCCGGATATGACGAATTAACTAAGCCGATAAGAAGCTTTTCGTTTGCCTCCATCACGGCCTCCCGATCCACAAAACTCATTTCCAAATCGAGCTGAGTAAACTCCGGTTGTCTGTCTCCCCTGGTGTCCTCGTCCCTGAAACATCTCGCTATCTGGAAATATTTTTCAACTCCCGCCACCATCAACAACTGTTTATACTGCTGGGGCGATTGAGGAAGAGCAAAGAATTTACCAGGGTAAAGCCGTGACGGCACAACATAGTCGCGAGCCCCTTCGGGGGTTGATTTAGTGAGTATCGGCGTTTCTATCTCCATAAACCCTGTCTTCGAAAGCCAATTGCGAATAAACAAAATCATCTCGTGCCGCTTTGAAAGATTTTTGAGGAGGCGTGGGCGACGTAAGTCTAGATAACGATATGTCATCCGTGATTCTTCCCCTGTTTCATAACCATCGGTATCCAAGGCAATAGGAGGCGTTTCTGACTCATTTAATATCTCAAGTTCCAACGGTTCAATTTCAACTTTCCCCGTTGGTATGTCAGGGTTGAACATTTTCTCCGGACGAGCTTTAATTTTTCCCTTGAGTCGCACGACCCACTCGGAACGGAGTTTACTGGCCAATTCGTATGTGCTTTGACTTGAGGGCACAAAAACAACCTGCACAGTCCCACTCCTATCGCGTAAATCAACAAAAATTAATTTTCCGTGGTCTCGCCTCGTAGCCACCCAGCCGAAAAGATTTACTTCTTCGCCGACAAGGTTTTGAGTTTCAATAATAGGAGTTCTTTCCATGATAAAAATACTACCACAAAGATTATAAAAACAAAATTGGGCATCAACCCAATTTATTCATATTGTCGCCTCTACTAAGCCACAAAAGCGCTATTCCGGTACCAAAAGCATGCGCCACTAAAAATACGGCCAAAGACAATGAGCGATCCGGTGGAACAATACCGAACAGATAAAGATGCAGCATCCTTAGAAAACCAAAAACTATAGCAAAATAACCAAAAAATCTAAGCATCTAAGTCTTCCTAGGCCAAAGAACTTTCGATTATCTTATCCAGCAACTGACCAAATGTCAAACCGGCGACTTTTGCCGCTTGAGGAACAAGTGAATGAGATGTCATGCCGGGGAGAGTATTTGTTTCAAGCACATAGATCGTGCCGTTGCCTTCTTTAATTATCATGTCCGTTCTTGAATATCCTTTGCATCCCAAAAGTTGATGTGTCCTTACGGCCACATTTTGCGCTTTTTTGTAAACATCCTCGCCCAAAAGAGCGGGGGTTTTAAATTTAGTTCTGTCATCTTTGTATTTGGCATCGTAATTGTAAAATTTATTCTTGCCGGCCGGCACAATCTCCGTCACCGGCAAAGCGCCGACTTCTTGGCCTTCAAAATTATCCAATACGCCGCAAGTTACCTCCCTGCCTTTTATGAATTCCTCGACAAGAACTTTCTTTTCTAATTTAAATGCTTCGTCTATCGCCTTGGAAAGCGCGTGGCTATTTCTGACTATCTGCACGCCCACCGACGAACCGTTGGAACAGGGTTTTACCACAACCGGAAATTTTGTGATTTTATTAATAAAAAGATTTAGCCGCGCCTGATAGTTTTCCCCTTTTTTTATTTTTAAAGTTTTTGGCACGCAAAAACCCGCCAATTTAAATATCTCCCTGCTTCGAAGTTTATCCATGGCCAAAGCCGAAGCGGTAATACCTGAACCGGTGTATCGGGCGCCGTAATATTCCATAAGCGCTTGAACCCTGCCGTCTTCGCCAAAAGTGCCGTGAAGAGCGTTGAAAATAAGGTCACAGCTTTTGAGAGCTTTGGACATATCCATCAATCGGCCGCCCACAAACCACTGATTATTTTTTGATAATTTTATAATAACCGGATTGTATTTTGTCTTATTCAAATTTTCTATGACATTTTTGCCGGTAGCCAAAGAAACCTCGTGTTCAGCCGAGGGACCACCCATTAGGACGCCTATTTTTAATTTTTTGCAATTTTTGCCTGTGAGCATAGCGAGCAGTTGCAAAAATGAGCATCCGCCGAAGCTTTAGCGTAGGCGGATAACTCATAATATTATATAGCTAAAATATTTTTGACAGATAATTTACTACTTCCGGAAACGGGGGCAGGAACCAAAGAGCCAAATCAACAATAAACAGAATGATTATGACGATTTCCAAAAAAGCATTTCTTTTTTCCGCCAAAAAATTCATCAGCATTTGGGAAATGTCGGATAGATAATTTGTCTTTTCATCAAGAACATCAAAGCGCACCCTAAGGTCATATTCGGTATTCAGCTTATTGTATAAATTCTCCAAATCCGGCGACTCCCAGACTTCTTCCGGTTTATCAAATAATGACAGGTGGGCAACAACTGTTTGCTTTACCGACAATACTCTGCCGATCTGCTTCAAAACCTCTTTCTCGCGAAGCATCGCCTTGCCGGTCGTTTTGAGATTTTCAACAATAGCACCGATTTCTGACAAACTGGTTTCTATCTCGCCTTCATAGCGTTCAAGAGCCACTGACTGGGAAAGTACATAAGAAATGATCTTTATGTGGTTTGTATCCAAATGCGACAAGAAAACCTTTTCAAAGGTAACCTTGTCAACTTCTCCGCCAAGCATAACCTTGGTGTCTTCGTCGTAGGGATAGGACGCTTTTTTGGCTTTAACGAACGGTTTGAGTTCGTGGAGGAATTGAGCACGCAAACGATACGGCACATTCCAGAAAGTAACGGCGCCGAATTTTGTCAAAACGGCAAATTGGTCTTTGAGCAGACGAACCACAAGCGGGTGATCCCGGTTAAGAAAAGTGTACTGCTTAACGCTTTCCTGAACTTTTTTCAGGTCAATATATTCCCCGATATATACGGTTTCAAGGGCATATTTGACGAATTTTGTCTTTTCAGTATTCACAAAGCAATCATACTATTTCCAACGGATATTCGCCAGATACCGGTTCACCGAAGCAAAATCATCGCCCCACAAAAGGACAATGAGCCTTAGTGCAAAAAATCACTAATAAAGTTGAATAAATCTAATTTTATGATAAAATTACAAGATACAACATCCGCCCTTAGCTCCCTCCTTCGCTTGAACTGTCGTCAAGCTTCGGAAGGGCAAGCAGTGTTGTATAAACATTTCTTGGTCTTCTGAAGCTCTAATGAATATCAGAGCGTAGGAGACCGCCCTTAGCTCAGTTGGTAGAGCAGCTCCCTTTTAAGGAGACGGTCGTAGGTTCGAATCCTACAGGGCGGACTATTGACACAGTAATGTTTTTAGATTACCATATAAGTACAGTTCTTAGTCATTCGGAGGTA
>MGKI01000012.1 GCA_001795615.1 Candidatus Yanofskybacteria bacterium RIFCSPLOWO2_01_FULL_42_49 | reverse complement strand
AGAGCCGATTATACAAGAAGGTGCTACTGCTTCGGAGTACGTGCTCAAGCCGCACTCCCCGGGTACATACATGATTCGCGTTGTCGCTTCAGATAAGGCCGGCAATAGTATTGAATCGCGTGCTAAAGTGGAAATTTTACCGCTTGATATGCCGGAAATTACCTCAATTACCAAAAAAATTATAATCGGCACCGATGACCGATTAATTATTAAGGGCACCGTAATTGCTGATGCCAACGTTGTCGTAAGCATTGAAGATAAGGATAAATTTTTAGTATTACAAAATGACGTCGAGACAAATAAAAGCGGAGAGTGGGAATTTCGTTTCGACAGAGAATTACGCCGAGGTGATTATTTCGTGACCGTAAAGGCCAAGGATTCAAGGGGTGCATTGAGTTTGCCGACGAGTCCGATAAAAGTCAGCTATGTGGAAAAGGCCGTGATTTCACTCTTCGGTTTAGATATTACCTTATCGGGATTGCTTATCGTTTTAACGGTGGGTGGTGTTTTAGCGACCGGCTGGTTTTATAGAAAAACATTGTTGCGTTTAGCCAGATCGCAGAGAGAGTCAATAATTATTAGCCGAGACCTGAAAAATGCTTTTGACCTAGTTAAAAAAGATGTAGACAGAATGGCCGGCATGGTAAAAAGTGATATTTCACCAGATGAAAAGGAGCTCGAGGTTAAAGTTATGAGTAAACATATTGGAGATACTCTGGATAAGGCAGGGAAATATTTGGATAAGGATATAGAACAATTAAAATAACCCTTATATTTTTCTTAGTTTTACTTGTTTTTGGTTCTAAAGTCCATTTGCCGTCCACGAAAAAATCCTCTCAAACTTTATTATTATTTTACCAAATCTGATACACAAATCCAAAAAGCGAAATCTGAAATGAGAGCCGCCCAAGCGAGTATAAAAAAGGCGGCTTCCTTTGGTCAGAGATTTTTGATAAAATGAGTTCTAATCTGTTCGTATAATCCCTCCAGTATGAAACGTTCGGGAAATTGACCGACCTGATTGTGGGCGACGCCAAGCGTCGCCCATTGATTCGGTGAGGTAATCTCTGAATCGCTCGGCTCGATGAATCGTGCCTCGCAGTTGGCCAAGATGAGGTTCGAAATCTCTTGCGATTTTAGAGATTTTTAGAAAATTTGACATGTGGATATCGGCCATGCTATACTGTTAATAACAACGGTATGTTGCGTAGCATCACGGACAAACCCGAGTGGTATAGAAATGGCCCTTGAAAGAGGGCTTTTTCTATACTAAAATTACTCCCGTGGATCCGGGCCCGTGACGTATATAGTAACATTCCGTTGTTACCACTCGGATAAGCGGGTGCAAGTCCCGCCGGGTCCACACCAAAAAGCTTTGGCTTTCTGCCAGAGCTTTTTGGTGTGTTGCAAAAAGTTATTTTGATATAATTAATCACTATGAACAAATATTTTCTCTATGCCAGAAAATCAACAGACGTCGAAGACAAGCAAGTTCTATCTATCGAAGCTCAAATTACAGAATTGCGGGAATTTGCCAAGCGAGAAAATCTCGAAATCGTCGATGTTCTTATTGAAAAGCAATCGGCAAAGATTCCAGGAAGACCACTTTTTAATTCCATGCTCGATAGAATAGAAAATGGCGAAGCCAACGGAATTATCGCTTGGCATCCCGACAGGTTGGCTCGTAATTCCATAGATGGCGGTAAAATAATATATTTTTTAGATTGTAACAAAATACTTGCCCTTAAATTTCCGCAATTCTGGTTTGAATCCACACCTCAAGGCAAGTTCATGCTGAATATTGCTTTTGGCCAATCTAAATATTATGTGGATTCTCTTTCCGAAAATACCAAGCGAGGATTAAGACAAAAAGTAAGAAGGGGAGAATATCCCTCACGTACTCCTCTTGGATATATAAACGACTCAAGAAATAAAACAATAATCGTTGATAAAAAGAAAGGCAAAATAGTTAAAGAAATATTTGATATTTATGCTCAAGGAAATTCCAGATTAGAAGATATATCCAACTATCTCCAAGATCACGGCATAATCTCCAAAACCGGAAAGAGAATCCACATATCAAAGGCCTCATTTATCCTCTCAAATCCTTTTTATTACGGACACTTTAAATATGCCGGAGAAATTTACGAGGGAAAACATCGGCCCATAATCTCAAAGAAAATTTTTGATAGAGTGAGAGAAATATTGCATAGCAGAGGAAGGCCGCAGAAAAAAGACAAAGATGTAAATGGAAATAACCCCCAACCATATTGCGGATTATTGTTTTGTAATTGCGGGATGATGATAACCGGAGAATACAAGATAAAGAAACAAAAGAATGGAAATATCCATTACTACACATATTATCACTGCTCCAAAAAATCAAAGACAATAAAGTGCAATGAACCCAATGTAAGACAAGAGGTTTTGGATAGACAAATATCAAATCTCCTTCAAAAATTTTCTTTGAAAAAAGAATGGGCTGATTATTTATTAAACAAGATTAGTTCGGAAGAACAGGACACCAAAAGCTCGTCATTGGCTTTTGTTCAAGAATCCAAAGATCAAATATCCGATATCAAGGCCAAGCTCCAAAGACTCTTGGATAGTTATTTAGACCAGGATGTTGATAGAGAATCCTACCTTGAAAAGAAGGCCAAACTAATGTCAGAAAAAAAGACCATAGAAGAAAAAATACTCACCCTTGAACAAAAGCAATTCTCTTGGGTAGAACCGATGAGAAAATGGATAAATGAGGCTCTAAATGTAGATAAAATCGCAAGAGGCGATAACCTTTTTGATAAAAAGGTTATCGCCAAAGGAATCTTTGGGTCGAACCTCATCTTGGCCAACCGCGAGGCCCGATTCATCGGGCCGAGCGATTCAGAGATTACCTCACCGAATCAATGGGCGACGCTTGGCGTCGCCCACAATCAGGTCGGTCAATTTCCCGAACGTTTCATACTGGAGCGGGTAACGAGATTCGAACTCGTGTCTACTCCTTGGAAGGGAGTCGTACTACCACTGTACTATACCCGCAATTATTTGTTCTTATCATATTATAATACATAATTTATATAACTTTTCCAGAATCCACTCTGGCCTATTGTAATTAAATGCGTAAAGAATATCCTTAGTTTAAGTTATTCGTTCCTTGGAAACATAAAATGAAACCAGCGCCGATTCCCATATTAGTTCTTGGTATGTTGCTTGTTTTCACCGATTCAGTTTTTGGACAACAGTTCGAAACGATTTACCCCAACGGACTTACGGCGATTGCGGAGAGACCGCTTTCTTCCGCCGTCTACTTATCTCAGCAAAATATTATAAAAATCAGGGGCGAATTTTTTCAAAAAAATCAGCCCGATGCCCCACCCATAATCGTTCAAGCATCCGGTTTTGTTGAAAAAGATTCTAATTATGTCGTAAGTGCCAGACATCTTCTTGTTGAAACAGTAATGGAATTAGCCGGAAGGTTTGGCGAGCCGTTTTCTCTGGATAAAAACGGTATTCCCCGAGGCGTAGGTTATGATTATCGGTTTTTTGCAGTATTAGATACGGCGACTGAACGAAAAGAATATCCCCTTACTGTTGTAGCAATGGGTCCGTTGGACACCTACCTTGATGTCATGCTGTTTAAACCCACCAAAAACCTCCCTGTTAAAAGTCTTGGGCTGTCAAACAAAGTAAGGTCAGGCGATAAGGTTTATGTAAGCGGTTTTACGAGCCAAAACACTCACTAACACAGAGCAGATGGAGAAGGGGTTTCATTTATCTCTGATGAAATTAAATTTACTTCAGAGCATGTTATTCTCGCTTTTCTTCAGAATAAAATCGTAGCTTCGGCTGGTGTAAAGAAACTCTATCGTCTGGCCGGCCCGACACAGCCCGGATTTTCTGGAGGCCCAGTATTCAACTATGCCGGTCAAGTAATCGGGCTTATGATTGAAAGAGACACTTTGTTTTCTTTCATAATTTCGTCTGAAGATATCGCAACGGTAATAAAATCCGCTAAATAACCCCCTGGATCAGGGGGTTTTCTTTGCTTTTGTTTGTGAAAATGTTTGTGAAATAACAGATAAGCCGACTTTTGCCAAAGATCGCAAATTCTCTTTCTTCAAAAAAAGTTTATTTCGAGACTCTTTATTACCGTCAAGCGAATATTTCGACTGGGAACTTTGGTTTTGAAACTTATGCCAGCCATCTCTTGAGATCACGCCGAGCATCTCATCGGCGGCCAGCAGACCCAGTGACATTTTACCCGGAAAAAGCGTATAAAAATTATCTAGACCGTCAGATTTGTGCGACCAGATTATCGGCCGGTTAGTATCTCCAAAATTAGGCCTTACGCGCAGTCCGGCTTTTAGAAACCGACACTCCCCCGCCTGGATGCCAGAATCAAGAAAATTTCTGAAACTGTTTTTCAGTTCAGCCAAACCGTCTCTGGCAGCAAAGACATCGTCGGGATGGCCGGTAAATAATGTATTGGTAGGTCCAAACTGCGTATATTCGTTTTTTGGCAGACAGAAGAAGACATTATTTTTTTCAAGCAAGATGATTCCTGACTTGAATGGACGGCCGGATACGGATATTTGAATGCCAAGCCGCAACTCTATGTTTAATCTGCTTCCGAACAGGGCGGCTGTTTCTGATATCCACGGACCGGAAGCATTTATTACTATCAGTCCTTTGTTTTTACCGCTAACAGTCGTTGGGTTATTATCCAGGCTTATTGCTTTGATTTCAGTAATTTCCGAACCTTCCGTTTTAAATTCCAACCCCCGCTTGTCTATCCGGATTCTTCTGTAATGAGGATCAAATATTCTGTTAAATCGGTCCAACTGTGCCAGTAATTTTTTAGGATCCGTCGTAAGTTCCCACAAGCAAAATGCTCCGTCAAAATGAGCCTTTCTGATATTTGGCTCTTCTCTTTCCAAGTCTGCAGCCGACAAATACGAACAAGGAGGGACATAAATTCTTCTGTTTGGGGTTATCCGATCGTATGTTTCCAGCAAATATTTAAACGGGCCGGAGCCGTATCTTAGATTTGGTCCCAAAGGGATAAGAAATTTGGTGGGAGTTATTAAATCCGTGAAAATATTTTTAAACTGTCGGCACTGTCTGTCGGACTCGCCCACAAGTTCAATGTCTTTAAGCATATAGTCTAACCTTGGGGCTATCATGCCCGTCGCCGAGTTAGTCGCTCCGTTTCTGCCGTCATCGAAAGTCACCGCCCTTAACCCTTGTTGCCACGCTCTGAAAGCAAGCGACAGTCCGGCGATGCCCGCGCCGATTATTACCAGGTCGGCTTTGATTTTTTCTGCTGGCATTTGGCCTGATTTTCAAAGAATATGTTTTGACTTAAACACAAAATAATTAAAAAGTCGAATGTCCGACGGTTCCCCTTTTCTTGCTATTTGAATAATTGAAGAGTATAATAAAACATAAATCCTAGCCCTTTGTCAATAAGGAGGTAATGTGAGGCTGGTCCTGCAATTACTCGTGGTCGCAGCCATGAGTCTTGTTAACGTCGAGGAGTCTTTCGGACAGCAGTTCGATACCGTTTATCCGCAAGGCGAGATTATGCTCTCTGAGCACAAACTTCCAAAAAAGGTTTTTGAGGCCCAGAAAAACACATTTATTATTGAGGCCAGATTTTCAAATCATATTTTAAACAAAACAGAGGAATCAAATTTGGAAAACCCGCAAGCCGTTCTTTTTATGAATTCTCCCTGTGCAAAAACAAAGACACAGGGTTCCGGTTTTATTGAAAAAGAATCCGGTTATATCATAAGCGCGAGGCATCTCTTGGTCGATACGGCAATGAATTTGCGAAGCCATTGCGGAGCAATAATTGAAATTGACCAAAACGGAATAATTTATGCCTCGGATTACGAACAGAAATTTGTAGTAATAGTGGAAACTTCAACCGGTCGTTTAGAGTTTCCGATTGAGCCTGTTGCCATGAGTCCTCTTGGAGAATATCTGGATATTATTGCTTTTAGATCCGCCGAAAAAATTCCGGTACTGGGACTAAGTCTCGCAACCGGAGCTCGGGTGGGAGAGGTGACATACTCAAGCGGTTTTTCCTCCGTGCAGGGTTCTTATTATTTACCGGACGGTGATGAGAAAAGTGTCATGTCCGATCCGATACGATCTGTAGTTGAAAATGCCATTACTTTTGTCGAATCTTTTAAGTCGCTTGGAATTCAAAAAAAATTCAGGCTCCTAAAGCCGGCCAGACACGGATTTTCCGGCGGTCCTTTGTTGAATAATAAAGGCGAAGTTGCAGGAATGATGACTGAATCAGATTCGATTCTTTCCACCGCTCTTTCTTTTGAAGATATCCAGATATTTATTGATTCCATTAAACAGCCATGAGTAAATAAATAAAACAAAAAGCCGGTTTAACCTCGGCTTTTTATCTTGACTTTTATTTTATAAAGAAACATCATTGTTTTATAAAATCAGTTCATTAACAAGAGGTTGTTGTGAGCGAAAAATACGACCTGGTTATGAATTGGCCGGGAGGAGTTGTTCGCTTAGCTTTGCTTAGCGGGTCAGCGAGAGCGTGGTATGACCTTGGCCTGCCGGAGCCCGATGAAATAATCGCCAGTTCCGCTGGCGCCATGGCGGCTTCTGCGGTTATCAGTTCACCGGATAAAGCCGTAAAAGTAATAGGAAATTTATCCCCGGATCGGATCTTCAGTTACAAGAGAGGGTTAAAGATAAAGCTTGCTGCTCTTGGAGTTACCACCGTTGGTTTAGGACTTTTAATCCTGTTTGACCACAAATTATCAAAAGGCAAAAAGACATTACTGGGACTTAGTGGATTAGCTACTCTTTTTGCCGCTGATGCTATCGTCGGCAATGAGTTGGTACACAGTGAATCACATCTGTCTCCTGGTCCGTTGAGAGACCTTCTTAACGACAAGGACGACGGGCTGGATTTTAAGGCTATATTTAATTCTAAAATTCGCCTTGGGGTTATCGTTACCGATGTAAGCAAACCAGGCGAGGTAATCTTTTATAATCATGATCCCTTAAACAACGATCCCGAAAATCCAAGGCACACGGAACGCTGGATAAACATTCTGCTTGCGTCTTCTCGTCTTCCCGGAAAATTTCCATTCATTAAAATTGACGGCATCGATACCGTTGACGGCGAAGTCTGGACCGATTTCCCTATCCGCCAGATGAAACAATACAAGAAGCTTATTCGTTTTGATTATTGGCCGCCGCTGCAGTCGGGAACAGCGCCAAAAGAATGGATATCTGACCTTAGCCGTTCCTTTGACATCATGCGTGATCGCTGTACGCATAAGAAAATAGAATATTATGAATTGGAGCGAAGAAGCAATCCCCGTCTTCCGGAAATTTACTATGTCCGGTTAAGTCCTGAGCTGATGAAGATAACGCCGCATATTCAACTCCACAACTTTACCCCGGACCAGATGAAAGAGCTTCAAAATATCGGATACGCAACGATAATGGAGCAAAAAGATGAACTTCGGCATTATCTGGGAGTGTAGTTAAAAACCAAACCCCGCCATTTGCAGGCGGGGTTTAAATAAACTAACGACTAGTCGCTAGCAACTAATAGCTAGTTTATTTAATCGCTTCTTTGAGTAGTTTACCGGCAGTAAATCTCGGTTTCTTTGAAGCCGCGATGTGGATAGTTTCTCCGGTTCTCGGATTTCTTCCTTCTCGGGCTTTCCTGTCGGAAACCTTGAAAATACCAAAACCAGTGATATTTACTTTGTCTCCTTTTCTTAAGGTGTTAGTTACTATTTCTACAAAAGCATCTACCCATTCTACACCTTGCTTTTTGGTAACACCCATTTTTTCACCTAACATTTGGCCTAATTGGCCTTTTTTTATTGCGTTCATTTATAAACTTGCTGATCGCTCTGCCCGTCGCCTATGGCGACTTATGGCAGTACGCTCTTGACCGACTTCTTTGTTAAAAGGCTCTGGTTATTGCTCACCATAGTTCACTATGGCTCGCAACATCCTACAGAGTTTAGCGGGCTAAAGCACCTCTAACGAACTCCGATCCGCCTTTTGCCTGGAATTCGGTCAAGCCAGCTGTGTTATAGTTATTTTTATAACATTCTTAATTTAACCCCAATCGACCCAAAGTGGGATTTTTAATCACTTGTTCAATTATCTAGGTTTTATGCGGAAATTGCAAGCCCTGCCTATCAACAGGGTCTTTTCATTGATAGGCGGGATGTGGTTCTGTCACTTAACAAGCGTTTATTGATTAATAACCCTCCTCTGCGTTTTTGTTAAGAAATAGCTGATGTTGCGAATTCAAAATGACATGAAACCGAAGTCAGTTAGGAGTTTAGGGAAGCAGAACTCCATAGATATCTTGATTTTTTACTCATAATAGAGCGGTATCATGAGCAAATTCTTCAGCACGCGGTGAGGTATGGCTCTTTTTAAACATAGGGTTCGTTTTTTGTATCTTCTTGGTTTAGCATATCTGTTTTTTTCTTTTCAAGTTTCTAATATTTTATTTTCTTGTACTTACAGCAGAGAGCGAAAACCGACAGGACCACAAGTCCAGAAAATAAAACAGGCGATCCTTCTTTTTACCACCAAGCCGAAAAATATTGCAGAGCCGGTTTTTTTAATCAAGGGAGGGCAATGTTATAACGCTTGGGCAGATTCTAACGCCTCTTTGATAATCATAAGCCAAAGAATAATTGATGAATTCTCAACTAAAGATTTGGCGGGCATACTTGGACACGAATTTGGACACCTAATCTTATCCTCCAAGCAAGTACCGGTAAGAAAACAGATGCAAAAACATTGGGAAGTAGATATTATTGGTGCAGAGTTAACAAGCAAACAAACCATGATTGGTGCAAATGAAAGACAGATTTATTCCTATAACCAATTTTTTAAAGAACACAAAATGCTGAAATTCACGCTTCCTCTGGTCTATCGTGATTATATTAGGATTGTAACTGATTATGAGCTTAGGAATAATAAAGTAGGAGAAAAAGGTGGCCTATCCTAATGTCCGCTGAAAAACAGCCCCGCAACCACGCGGGGCTTTTTATCTTTTGAGTTAGAAAGATAATGGCAAGCTATCGAGCATACCAGGTAGTGAATTTTCCAGTTTTTTAATACGCGACTAAGTCGCAGCTGGAAAATCTACTACCTGGCGTATTCTATCGCCCTCGTCTCGCGGATGACATTGACTTTGATTTCTCCCGGATACTTCATTTCCTCCTCTATTTTTTTGGCAATATCTTTTGCCATTTTGAGAGCGCTTAGGTCGTCAATTTTAGTCGGTGTAACGAATATCCTCAATTCACGGCCCGCTTGGATAGCATAGGATTTTTCCACTCCGTCAAATGAATTGGAGATTCTTTCAAGGTCTTCCAACCGTTTTAAGTATATTTCAACCGTATCCCGTCTTGCCCCCGGCCTTGCGCCGGAAATGGCATCCGCCGATTGAACTATCCTTGATTCAAGAGTTACATATGGATATTCCTCGTGGTGAGCTTCCATCCCTTGTATGACCCTCGTATCCATTCCGAATTTTTGGAGAATTTTCCTGCCTATTTCTACATGAGTACCCTGGACCTCGTGGTCAACCGCTTTTCCTATATCGTGGAACAATGCGGCTTTTTTCGCGACAGGAACATCCAATCCAAGCTCAGCGGCAAGCATGCCCGCAATATGGGTCATTTCTATGGAGTGAAGCAAAACATTCTGGCCGAAGCTTGTCCTGAAAGCCAGACGGCCCAGAAGGTAAGTAAGTTTAGGGTCCATCGGTCCGACTCCGGTTTCAAATAACGCCGCCTCTCCGGCCTCTTTTATTTTCTCGTTTATTTCGCCTTTGGCTTTTTCTACCATTTCTTCTATCTTGGCAGGATGAATTCTTCCGTCAGCTATAAGCTTATCAATAGCTAGTTTTGCGACTTGCCTGCGAACGGGATCGTATCCTGACACAACAAGCGCTTCCGGAGTATCGTCGATGATAATGTCCACGCCTGTCAGTCGTTCTATTGTTTTGATGTTTCTTCCCTCTTTTCCGATGATTTTTCCTTTAACCTCATCTGACGGCAAACTGACGACTGTTGTCGTAACATCCGCTATATGAGAGGCGGCATATCTTTGTATTGAAGTTGTTAATATCTCCCGTGCCTTTTTATCCAACTCTTCTCTGTTATCTTGCTCCAACCGTTTCAGCTGCTTGTATAAATCGTCTTTATATTCTTCTTCTACCTTGGCCAACATTTCGTCTTTTGCCTGGTTCCTGTCTAACCCGGAGATTCTTTCTAACTCGGCAAGTTGTTTGACTCTGGTCTGCTCTAATTCTATTTTAAGCGTGCCGAATTCAGCTATTTTGGATTTAAGCGTTTCTTTTTCTGCGCCAAGCTCCTTGGCCTTTAGTTCAAGTTCGTTCTCTTTTTTAGTTAAGATATTCTCTATTCTTGAAAGCTGCGAATTTCTTTCTTTTTCTTCTTTCTTGGCATCCTCAAGAATAGCCAAAGCCTTATTCTTTGCTTCAAGAAGTATGTCTTGAGATTTTGATTTAGAGTCGCTTAGTATCGCTTCGGCTTTTGATTCCGCCGAGCTTATCCGTTTACTTGAGAGTAGCTGCCGAACTAGATAACCGATGATTATCCCCGGGAGTAAAGCCGAAACCGCCGCTACAAGCGGACTTAGTTGTGAAAACATGTTGTTTATAATTTACTAACATTTGTTCGTAAAACTTAGTTTTTCGAACTAACTATTAATAATTTGCGTTATTTGTATTAACTATGGGATAATTGTATCAAATCTGCGAGTTTTGTGCAACACTTTTATGCAACCCATTATTCTTGCAATTTTAGACGGCTGGGGATATTCATCGCAAACATTCGGCAACGCTATTTTATACGCGCACACCCCGTTCGTTAATTTTGTTCAGCGTAATTACCCATCACTGCTTTTACAGGCCTCTGGAAAAGCAGTGGGAATGACTTGGGGCGAAGCCGGCAATAGCGAAGTTGGCCATTTGACTATGGGCGCCGGCAGAACTATTTCCCAATATTTAAGCCGTATAAATAAAGCCATAGGCGACAGTAGTTTTTTTGACAATGAAGTTCTGCTCAAGGCCGTTAATCATGTTAGAACTAACAACTCTACGCTTCACCTCGCCGGACTTCTTACTTCAGGTTCGGTGCATGCTCACATGAGCCACCTCTTTGCGTTAATAGATCTCGCGGCAAAAAACAACATCGGCAACTTAAAGATTCATCTTTTTACCGATGGCAAAGACTCGGGGCTTAAAGAAGCGCCGCTCTTAATTAAAAAACTACAGGAACATATCGCCAAAACTGGAACCGGCGTTATCGCAACTGTTATCGGCCGGGATTACGCGATGGATAGAGGTAAAAATTGGGATAACACAAAAACAGCTTACGGACTTTTAGCTCGTGGAGCTGGAGAAATAACCGATGATATCTTACAAAAAATAGAGATGCTTTACACCATGGGATATACCGATCCCAAGTTGCCTCCGCTAATAGTTGATGATCGGGGCTTTATAAAAGACGATGACGCTTTGGTGTTTTTTAACTTTAGAGAGGATTCGATGCGCCAAATTACCAAAAGTTTTATAGAGCAAGACTTCCAAATTTTTCCGACAGAAAAGCATAAGAATCTTTTTGTCGTCGCCATGACTCAATATCTGGAAGATCCTAGGCTTAATGTTTCTTTCTCTTTGCCTGAGATAAAAAACGGCCTGGCGGAAGTTTTGAGCCAAAACGGAAAAACGCAACTGCATATCGCCGAATCGGAAAAATACGCCCATACTACATACTTTTTTAATTGTTTGAACAATGCGCCTTATTCCGGAGAAACGGATATTTTCATAGAGTCGTTGAAGGATCATATTACAAATCCGGAGATGAGAGCCAACGATATTGCCGAGAAAGTGGAAGAATATGTAAAACAAGATCAATATGATTTTTACATAATAAACTTTGCTAATTCAGATGTTATTCCTCACACCGGAAACCTGGAAGCGACCATAAGAGGCATAGAAACGGTGGATGTGGCGCTAAAAAGAGTTACCGATGCAGTTCTTGCCAAAGACGGAATTATGATAGTTACCGCTGACCACGGAAATGCAGAATCCATGGTATATGAATCTTCTGGGGAACAAAAAACAAAGCACGAAGAAAGTCCCGTACCTTTTTATCTGGTCGGAAAGCGGTTTCAAAAGGAACGCAAAATAGAAGAAGTGGAAAAAATCTGGTCTCAGGTAAACGGCATATTGAGCGATGTGGCGCCGACCGTACTGGAATTGATGGACATACCAAAACCAGAAGAGATGACAGGAAACAGTTTGCTCAAGATTCTCACGGGGTGAACTTTTTTATCTGATTATAAACAGCTTCTTTGGCCCTCATTAGCGTATCAGACTCAGTAAAAATGCCAGCTCTTAAAAAATGACCCAAAACTTTGTAGGTTACCCCTAAGCGTTCTAATTCTTCTTCAATATTATCTTTTTCTTCAATCGAAAGTCGTTCAAACTCATCGTCAATCTCATCGTGTTTTATTTTGGGATTCCTTGCAAATCTGCCCCGCAATGCTTCAAGAGTGTCTTCAAGATCTTTTATTCTTTCGTTTATTTTTTCTCGTGCTGAAGATACTGGCTCATGAAGAGTTACGAATCTTTTAAGAAGTAGGACCTGTAAAAAATCATCCGTCATTTTAAGATCCTCGATATCTCCCACCAGCTCGTCAAAAAACTCTTTGCCCTCCATGTCTAAGACATCCCGCCCACCCGTTCTTTCTTTAAAATTTTTTACCAAATGAGGGGAGCCAAGATTTTCTTTTGAAGTAAGTGCATTAGGAATTTTTTCTTGTTTCTGTTTCATTTATAAATTACAAATTTTGTACGTCCGCCTTTGAAGGGAATGATATCATTTAATAATCCCGCCGCCAATAAGTTCATCGTGTTTATAAAACACAGCCGATTGTCCCGGAGTTATGGCAATTTCAGGTTTCTTAAACACGACTTCCCCATTATTATGTATAATTGCTTTGACCAACGGCGCCCTGTAACGCACCCTCACATCCACTTCCAATCCCCCACCCCTGTGGATAATCGACTTGCGAAGTCGATTATCCACAGGTTGGCTTGGCCGATTTATCCAGTTTATGCTTGTTAATTTCATTTTTTGAGAAAAGAGGTCTTCTTTTGAACCGACGAAGAGAATGTTTTTTTTAATATCTTTTTTTATTATAAAATGAGGACCTCTGCCATTTTTTATATCCAAACCATGTCTTTGGCCAAGGGTATAATAGAACACGCCGTCGTGTTGTCCGATAACACGTCCTGAGCGAGCAAAGCGAGTCGAACGGGTATTATCCCCTAAAATAATATCCCCCGTCTTTGGTTTAATGTAACTCTTGAGAAACACCTTTATGTCCAAAGGTCCGACAAAGCACACGCCTTGACTGTCTTTTTTGTCAGCCGTCGGCAGACCAAATTTTTTGGCCATTCTCCTAACCTCCGGCTTTATATAATCCCCGATGGGAAATAGGCAGTATTTTAACTGTTTCTGCGTCAATGTCCAGAGAAAGTAGGATTGATCCTTATTTTTATCCTTGGCAATTTTCAATGAATTTTCAATGTTTAAATTTTCAGTTTTTTTAGAATTTTTAGTTTTGAGTTTGTTTAGAGTTTCGAGTTTGCTCAGATAAGGTTCACGGCGCTTTAGCCCGGGAATCTCTGTAGAATTTAGAGTTTTCCGCATCAAGCGGACATAGTGTCCCGTCGCAATATAATCTGCCCCTTCTTTTAACGCCTTCTCCAAAAATAGCCCAAACTTAATGTGTTTATTGCACATTACATCTGGATTAGGCGTTCTTCCCGCTCGATATTCTCGAATCATATAATCAGCCACTTCCCTCTTATACTCCTTAGAAAAATCCCAAGTAAGTAAAGGAATACCGAGTTTTGTTGCTACCCTCATCGCATCCTCCCTATCTTTTTGCCAGAGGCAACCGCTCGATATTTCGATATTTCGATATTTCGATATTTCGGGTTGCCACGGTTTCATAAAAACACCAGTTACATCATAACCTTGTTTCTTTAACAAAGCGGCGGCAACCGACGAGTCCACACCTCCTGACATCGCCACATAGACCATTTTTCTTTCTTGACTTTTCATAACGCTGTATTATAGCAAGTTTTGTCCAAAACAAAAATCCCAGCTTTTCAAGGGGATTTGACCTAGGGGAGATCCTTCTCAATCAAGTAATCCAGCTTAGTCATAAAATCCCTAGTTTCTTTTCTCAATCCGCCTCTTGAGTCCTTTCGAGTCGGAGAGAGAGCGGTAACCCAACCGGCAAACGCTTTTGAGATAGTGGCGTTCAATGAATTGCTTACCCACCTCGGAGCGCCGTTATAAGACGCCGCCAGATACTTCTCAAGGTCAGAGTCGTTTAGAATTTTATCGCCGAATTTCTTAACAAGAGGAGCTAGATTATTATCATGCAGTAAGATCGCAGACATTATTGAATTAGTATGATCGCCAGCGCCTGTTTTAAAATCTTTTTCAACCTTGGCAGCCGGATAGAATTTTCTCATATTCGAATATGTCCGGGGCGTAAATTGCACCCAGCCGCAGGCGTCGGAACGGTTACAAGTATGCCTCCAGGCATTTTCTTTATTAGCCCCGAGAATTATCAATACTCGTTCTGCTGTTTTCTGGGGATCAAGTTGAAATTCCGTAAAGTCACCCTGTTCAAGAAGCGGAAGCCGTTCAAAAAATCTTGGCGATAGCGCCTCAACATCCGCTACTAACTTTTCCGGAAATGCTCTTGATTTAACTCCCCTTTCTCGGAGAGTATTAAATGCTTGGGCGACCGTACTTTTAAGATAATCTGCACCTGCTTTGACTAGAATGCTCCTATTTTCTTCCTGTTCAAAAAATTCCGAATGGGGAACATACAGAAATCCTCTGACGACTTTCTTGCTTCTGTTGACTACCTTGCCCTTAACTGTTTGTGAAACAGTTTCAGTGGTCTCTCTTGGATAGTTGTTTTTTATGACAACAATATTTGCCGGTGAAATTACGCGATAAAGAGTGTTCCAGTAGTTCCACCTTATGCCATTCGGCCGTTCGACTATTTCTATCTGATAACCGTCAGGCGCAACAATACTTACCCCGTTGATGTTAATTTTAGTTTTAACGGCAACAACCTCTACTTCCCCGGTTTCTATATTCAGAAGCTTTAAGCCAATAGTTTTTTCTTTATCAGTCGAACGCTTCCGACTAACTGCTTTGCATACGCCATGTTTTTCATCCCACAAACCTTTTCTTTTATTGCATTCCGCTTGAGTTTTATACGAGAGAATGGTGTACCTGTTTTCATAATAAATTATCTCCCGCGGCCCGATCGAAACAGGCACCATAGTTAGTTCGTCGTCTTTTTCAGCAAGTCTGTCTAGAATATTAGGGGCTGGCAAATATATGTCGCCGGCGGAGTTGCTTGCAATCTCAATGGGGTTGGACAAAGCCGCTTCGATCATTTGTGTATAGTTTTTATCATTAAAAATAAACAACGGAGCCGCAAGAATAAATAATAAAGAAAGAACAAAAATACCCGGCGGTTTTTTCATGATCATTTTTAAGTACCTCGACTTATTAAAGAACATAAGAGTAAATTAACATAAAAATGTCTAATGTCTAATTTCTAATCTCTAAATAAATCCAAAATATTAAATCTCAAACAGCCCTTTGGGCATGTCCCGACTGTAGTCGGGACAGTTTAAAATTTTTGAATTTTGATATTGTATTGTTTAGAGACTAGGGTTTAGAGATTAGGGATTGTTTTAGTTATAAGTTTCTCTCTATCTCATCTGCCTTTCTTAACACCGTGCTTGAATAATAATTACAGATGCTTGATGAACATTTCGTACTGCCTCCGATATACGCCCGAGCCGCGCCGCTTTCAGCTGTTCTTGTTTTTTTGTCAGCTCCACCCTTGGCTAATTTAATTGCTGAGGCCATAAATGCATCCTCAATGCTCCATGGATTTGGAGGATTGTGGCCGGTTAATCGCGCGACCTCTTCCTCATAAGACAGCCAGGTTGACGGTATGAATTGGGCTGGACCCATTGCTCCGCCACAACCGTAATTCGGTTCGCGAGAGACTTTAACTGAATCGGGGTTAAAGCCCAGTTTTCCTATAATCGCAAAAAAAGCGTTTTTCTCCGTTTCTGCCCGCTGTAAATAATATGCCTTACGGTTCGGATAATATTTAGTCCCCAAACGAATGTAGCATTCGTACATGTCATCCTTCCAGTTGCCAGTACCGACATTCTGTCCGAGACGGGATTCTATTTCAAGGATGGCCAGAAGAAAAGCGGACCTGATACCGGCTCTTATGGCGGCAAGCTGGGCATACCTTACCGCGTCTTCGGCGGTAATTCCGTGCTGTTTAAGAAATGTCAGCTGTTCTCTAATTTTTTCTATATCTTTCTGGGATTTTTTTATCAGTTCCTGAAACTTTGACTCTTGTCCCTTTGTTTCTTTCAGTATCGTGTCTTTTTCTTTTTTATTAATGTCTAGGCTCTTTTTTTGAACTGCCTGGATTCCGATTAGATGTTCCAGATCGGTCTTTTTTCCCTCCAGCGAGACTTGGCGATCCTCCAGATCAACTTTCAGCTGTTTTATGTTTTGGATGGTAACCTTGAGATTATCCTGGGTATTTTCTAAGTCATTAAGATAGTTAAAAAAATCCGACAAATTTTCATTGTTAAATAAAATTTCAGTCAGTGTAATCTGGTCGTTCTGATAAGCGATTTTGAGATATTGAGCCAGAGCGTTTTTGTGCCTTTTCAACGCTTTTTCCGACTCGTCTATTTGTTTCTCCGTCTCTCCTATTTCTAGCTTTGTTTTGCCTACAGAAAGTTCAAGTCCGCGGATTTCAAGGGTTATCTGGTTAATCTTTGCGTTTAACTGCCCTATTTCGTTTTCCAACGTTCTGGACTGGCCTCTGACTTTATCCGCCTGGTTCTGGTACTCTTCTATCTGTCTTTGCAGTTCTTCTATCTGCCTTTGCCTGTCGGCTATCTCATCCTGTACATCTGCGCTAACGAATCGGGTAAAACAAAAAGAAGTGCCTATAACCGCCACAAAAATAATGATGAATTTTGAACTGCGCAACATAATACCTAATACTTAATACTATGCTTGATAGCTTGATACTCGCCTATGTTGATATTATATCATGACTAAAGCTATTAACTAAGATATACTGAGGTTAATGCAAAACTCAAAAAGGAGTCTCAAATTTTTTACTTATTTTATTCCGGGAGTTTTATTTTTCCTCTTTTTAATAGATTCAGCATCAGCCGTTACTTTGGGCATATCCGGCAATCGTTTTACGCTTAACGGCCAACCAAAATTTTTAGTATTAAGCGGATATTGGGACGGTCTGGATGCTTCTAACCCCTCTGCTGACTTAAATTGGCTTAAATCAAAAGGGTTTGACGGCATTAGAATTTTTCCAAATCTCTGGGATTACTGCCCCAATTGTTCTCAAAGATACACTCCCTCCTCCAATACAGTAATGAATCCGGACGGGAGCATTGATCAAACCAGGCTTAACCAATTAATTTCCATTGTTAATACGGCAAACAGTCTTGGTATGATCGTTGACATTACTTTTGCAAGAGAGACGGTTGCCGGAGCTGGCTGTACTGCATCGGCTGGAAATGAGGTAATGTGTGTACCCGAATTTAAAAGAGGGATGATTTCAGTGATGAATGCGTTGAACAGTAAAACGAATGTTTTTTATGACATACAGAATGAATACGACCATCCCGCAATTGATTTATCTAACGCAGATATCGGCAATATAAAAAGCGGACTTCCGTCTGGCAGAATTCTATCTGTCTCAAGTGGTGACCCCAGTGGCCCAACCGCAATAAGCAACGCTGATTATTTTGGGATGAACCTGGTTAATGTACATTTCGCCGGAGGCCAAGAACTTAATACAAATTTATCGTCATCTGTTATTTCAAACAAACCTACTTATATCGGAGAACCCTATCACACCGATTCCATTTCGAACTACACTACTAGCGATTTAATTGATGGCGTAGTAAACGCAAAAAGGGTCGGCATTGCCGTATGGCTTTTCCATTCTAACGCTAGTTTTGGACTTGATGGAACTTCAATTCAATCCAATTTTATGTCAAATGAGATGGGGTTTGTTAATCAATTTTCTCAAGCGTTACAAAATGTTACTTGGGGAGGAGGCGGAGGACAGCCGCCTTCAAGTCCGCCTCCGCCTTCAGGCGGTGGAAATTGTATTAATCCCGCTCCGGCTGCTTCAACCGTTCCCGATATGTCTGCTACCGTTGATAGCGTTGCTTATGACCATCCGGACTGGCTTGAAAGTTCCTGTGATGATTTTAGATATTTAGACGAAGTAGTAAGGCGTTTAAGGGCAGGAACCGGAGGAACAAGATGGGCTTTTGAGGGCAAGCGGGCCAACTTAAACGATCCGTGGAAAGAAGGAATATCCTACTATTACGGATCGGGCAACGCGCCTCAAACCGGAAGCATGGCGAATTACGAAGTTTTCGCAATTGATGTTGCCCATCAGGATTGCGCTAATACCGCAAATATCAGGCCTGATTTTAATGTAGCCGACTGGCCTTACAAAAATACCGGGGTAGTCGAAGTCGCCTATCTTTATCCTCGAAACGGCGGCGGATCGTTGCCCTCTCCGGTACTATGCTCGGACCAACCACCGCCTGTACCACCCCAGCCTCCCCCGCCTCCAGCGCCAGTGCCTACTCCAACTGGACCGCCGACAATAACCGGCATCAGCCCTCAAACCGCCGTAGTCGGTCAGACCGTAGAAATTTTTGGTACAAATTTAGTTGACTCCGTGCGTTTAGAAAATTCATCAGATGGAAGATTCTATTCTGTTGCGACGGCTATAAACATGGGAGCAACAATTGCTTCATTTGAAGTTCCTGATCTTGCGGGGGGTATTTATAAAATTTTAATGTCGGGATCTCAAGGATCAACAGAAAGCCCCCAAAATTTAACAGTACGGACGGGAGGAACTCCTTTTGATCAGCCCTCTCAGCCGGGAATCCCCACTGAAGGCCTATTGGGTTTCGGCCAGCTAATTGCCGCAATATTCACCTGGTCCCTCAATATCTTAGGCACCGTCGTTTTCGTGATGATCTTTTACGCCGGATTCATGTGGTTTACAGCCGCGGGAAATACGGCACAGGTCAATGAAGCCCGAGGAAGGATAACTAATGCCATCACCGGGGCAATCATTCTGCTTGCCGCGTATATTATCCTTTACACCATAAATCCTGATCTTGTCGGAGGGACATTTACACTGCCGGGGTTAGGAACTACTCAACAAACTCAGCCATAATAATGTGTAGAAAAACTTATCTGACAATCCTGACTTTTGGGGCAAGTGTCGGTTTTTTATATTTTTTTAGCATAACAGCCCAAAGCTCTCTACCCGCTCCCGATCACCCGCTTCTTTTCGGTTATTATTATGTCGACTCGCAATACGGAGATTTCAAAAACGAGATAAAGGATTATACCAATACCCAGATAATACTTGAAGAAAGCTGGATACGGCCGCCTAATGTTTCACAACAAGACATACAAAATTTAAATAGCGCCTTTGACGAAACAATCACCTTAGGACACAAAATCGTTTACCATGTCGCCAAGAATCCAAATGATTGGAAACAAAGCATTGAACTGACAAAATCCTATTGGCAGAATATAGAATTCATTTACTTGGCTGACGAGCCTAACTGGAGCAAAATAGAAACTGAAAATTATATAAGCAATTTCGAGAGGCTAGTTTCTCAAGCCGGTCTTTCCAAAAAACGAATAGCCATCAATTATACTCCCCAGCAGATACAAAGCGGCGCGAGTTACCAGGCAAACAACTTGGACATTATCGGCTTTGAGGCATATGTGGATCCCGCTAAACAAAACGACGCTAGTATAGTTGCCGACTTAAACGGCCAGATAAACTCCTCAAAACAAAAAATCGGCAACAAAAAAATGTTTCTGGTCATCCAGGGCTATGACAGAAACGGCGCCTGGACGAATTTGAATACCTTAAAAGACATCCAGATTCCACCCTACCTCAAGTCCTACAACGACCCTAATGTTGTCGGCTTATTTATATTCTCATATGCCCGGCCCGGAGGCACTCAATCCCTGCCTCTACTACAAACAGAACATCAGAATATCTGGACGGCTATTTCGGGTACCGGTTCCGCTCCGCCTCCCGTTTTAATAACCAATCAGAATACCAAAAACTTGGGAGCGGGAACTTTTCCTGATGTAGCTTGGCACAACGGAAGATTCTGGGTAGCGGCACAACTGGGATCTCCGGGACAGACAGTCAGTCTTTACAGTTACGCTCCCGACCTTTCCGACCAAAAATTAGAGAAAACATTTAATCTCGGGCCAAATGCTTTAGCTTTTCCTCGCCTCTCGTCTTATAACGGAATCTTGTGGCTTGCCTATCGGGACGGCGGTCCAAGTTACGGTATAAAACTATGGCGAAGCGATACTAACTCAACGGAAGTCCTCGGCCCGGGAGGAGGCAACGATCCGACTGCTTTGGGCGAAGGGCTAATCGCATGGCAAGACGGGAGTTTTAATATTTATACCCGCTCTCTCACCGGCGGATCAACAACTCAAGCCGGACAAGGCGCTCCTACCGGCCTTTCAAGAATATCCAACAGTCAGATAATCACCGTCGACCAAGACAACAACCTGGTCTCTTGGGGAACAAGGGCTTGGGTTGTTGGGTCGCTGATAATCGCGGAGGGACCGGCCGGAGGAGTAGTCGGAGAAATTAACGGACAGCAATTTACGGTGTTAACCGCGGAAGAAACATTTACCCCTCATGCCGCAGTAAGTCCCGACGGCAACTACGCGATAGTTACATGGGGACGAACGGGGGTAAGGATCACTGCATTTACAGGTCCCGCTCCGTCTCCAGTTGATCTGCCACCCGATGACGGCGGCCAACCGTTTGATAATCCCAAAGCCCCGGGAATCCCCACTGAAGGCCTACCCGGATTCGGTCAGTTAGTCTCTCTGATATTCACCTGGTCCCTCAATATCTTAGGCACCGTCGTTTTCGTGATGATCTTTTACGCCGGATTCATGTGGTTTACAGCCGCGGGAAATACGGCACAGGTCAATGAAGCCCGAGGAAGGATAACTAATGCCATCACCGGGGCAATCATTCTGCTTGCCGCGTATATTATCCTTTACACCATAAATCCTGATCTTGTCGGAGGGACATTTACACTGCCGGGGTTAGGAACAAATAACAACCCAAACAGAACATTTATTAATAGTCAGTTGGCATCAAATACACAAGAAATTCAAAGACTGGCCGATGATTATCAAAACTCAAGTGGTCCTGCCGCAAGTCAGATAAAAACAAATTTAGATTCGGCCCTTAATACAAGAAGTAATTTAATCAACCAAGCCCTGACCGTTCAAAACAGTCCCGATTTAGTGTGGGATAACTTATTAGACAGCGGCACTATAAATAAATTACCCCCTGACTCCGCCAACTTAGCCGAAAGACCCGCAACCATAAATAATGCTCGGTTAACAACAATAATTTCGGAAGATTTTTCAGGTAGACAGGCCACCTATGAGCATAAGATTTCAAACGGAAATCAAAATCTAGATCTGTATATTGCAGAAGACAATGCTCCTCAAGTGTCCGGGCAGATCGGAAATATCAATGGTTATGTTTTAGGAAGTAATTCTTTTATTACGCGCTCGGTAGGTCAATCAACCGGAATGACTTCTGCTAATGCATCGGGAGATGAAAAGATGCTAGTTGTTCTAGTAAATATGGACAACTCTGCTTCAGGACCTTTCTCACCTTCTCAAATCAGAGATATGGCATTTAATGGTTCCGCCTTAGCTTTTTACAAAGAGGCTTCTGGTAATAGCTTCTCTTTCAGCGGAGATGTCGTGGGATGGATACCGATTACTGTAGCTAATAAAATGAGCCCTTTAAATCCCGATACATTCTTTCAGGGAAGTGGGAGTGGTATAGATACTTCTGGTTACGATATCATAACTTTTATAGCTGCAGGCAGTATATGTGGTACTAGTCCTACATGTGGATTGGCAACTTTAGGGAAGGACACTTTAAATGGTCAGCCTATGGGATTCATCTGGCTGATGGGTGATGTTGCGCAATATGCAGATTCATATTCCTCCCATCCTTTTACTTGGACAAAGTTTGACTATCTTCTGGCCCATGAACTTGGCCATGTTTTAAGTTTATACCATGCTGAAGCTACAATTAACTGCTTAGGTATATTTGATGCCTGTGGCACCCAAGGATATGGAAATGTCTATGACATCATGGGGCAGCCTCAAAACGCTGTTCATTTTAATGCCCACGCGAGAGAAAAATTGGGCTGGAGTAATGCCCCTACTCAAATTGCAGCAAGCGGGAGATACACATTAGGGTCCCTCCAGTTTGGTGACAGTGCAAGGTTTTCAGCCAATTCAAGAGAATTTTTAATTGAGTTCAGAGAATCAATAGGTTTTGATTCCAGTCTTCCTCCCGGCGTATTGTTAGTAAATAACCTAACTCAACTTGGTTTTTCTCCGGCTCTAGTGGATTTAGCTCCTAGTTCTCCGGAGTTTTTCCTGTCTCCAGGAGACAGAATAAGTGATAGCGGGGTCGAAATATCTTTTATAAGCATTTCGAGCGGCCAAGCAATCTTTGATATAACACTTCCCGGAAGCCCTCCAACTAGCTCACCCCAACCTCAACCTACATCGACTTTTACACCTGCTACGCCTACACCTACGCCAAACCCATCTAACGCGTCCGGAACTATCCGTGGATATTATTCCCCCAATCCCTTGGGAGACGGGAGAAAGGGCATTGTTCTTGATTATACAACAACAAATATCGCGAATACATCTCCTCCCTCGGACGGAGCAACCATAGAAAGAAACGCGGCTGAAATAGCCACTATCGCAGAGTCTAATCTGGATTTACCAGCCGGTACTAAAATTGATTTTGACCCTCCCTCTGGTACTCATACCTACACTTTGCTTCATTGGCCTTCAAGAGATGAGCTCGCCAGAGTTAGGGTAACGGTTCCATCTAGCTCACCACAACCTACATCAACTTTTACACCTACACCTACGCTCACACCCACACCCACACCTACATCTACGCCCACACAAACACAAACCCCAACTCCTGTGCCCACGGCGACAGCAATACCAACACCAGCACCACAACCAGGTTCTGCAATAACTCAATGCGACGATGACCAAAACACATGTTTGACTGTACAATATTGGCCAGTCGGAAGCGGTGGCTGCCACACAGAATTAGAGCCGTGTGTTGTTTTTAATCATCAAATAGATGAGGGGGATATTCTTGGCGGATATAATAACGGAGGAGCCATAATAAGGATGGACCAAGCAGATATTTTCTTGCTCCAGCCGAGCGATAATGATTTACCAGCCGGTACTAGAATCCAGTCCCCGGCGCCTTCTTCTGGTTTTTATAGCTATATGCTTCATGACGCCGGACAAGGAAATACCGCTCAACAAAACAGTCTTCTTCCTCGGCCCATAAGATTACAAATTCCATAACAAATATGTCATGTTTTATATCCTGGGATTATTCATAATACTCGGGTTGATTTTAGGAGGATTTACCGGTTCTCTGCCTTTTAGTTTCAGTACGGCCGGTATTGCCGGGGCCATGGGTAATGTTCTGGGTAATTTCAAGGATAAAACATATGAATTTATTTTTCCAAAATCAGGAAATGAGATACTTATAGACAATTTAAATTCAAATTATAGCTTGCTGGATAGATTTTTTTCTCAACCGACCGCAGATGCCATTTTAAAATCTAAAGATATTCCTGAAAACGAAAAAGAAGTGTTTAAAAAGGCCGTTGAAGCGTTTAAAGAGAGTAAAGATCAAGTGGAGGTTCTCGGCGCTTCAGTGGTAAAAAATGAACCGAGTATATTTGAGTCGCTGATTAAAAAAACCTTTGATATTATCCTACCCGGTCAAAAAAAAGAGAGCGAACTCGCCCCCACTTATATTCCTCCCAGCTGCCGCCTCGAATGCAGCGAATAGTTATTTGGTCCTTCTAATCTTTTGATTCAGACTCTGGCCAACAACAAGCGAGGCCTTGTGTCATCTGAGACAACTGAGACCCCGAGGGAGCCGGATGATACAATGTCTGGCCTTTTGGCCAATCATCCGGCGGCCGGAGGGGCGAATTTAGCTGAGGTAAGATAACTCTAGGATGAGTTATCTTACCTCCTGCCTGCCGGTAGGCAGGGAAGCGTGTCGAGGATGATACAAGGCCGAGTGACTACCTGACGGAGAATTTGTCTTTCAGGCTTTTGAAGAAGTAGCCTTTCTCAATTTCCGCGAATTTTACCAAATGGTTCAAGCTTTTAATTTCAATCATATCTCCCCTTTCGAGCGGAAAAACTTTGGCGCCGTCGGCTATTAGCACTACATCGGCTTTTTTCTTATTTTTAGAAATTGACAGAACTCCCTTTTGCCTGAAACCGCTGACTTTAACGACTACTTGCTCATTATATTTAACGACAATACTTGGAGTGGGTACATTGTGATCCATTATTTCGGTAATGACGAGACACTTGATGTTGGGCATCACTAACGGTCCGTGGGCAGACAGATTATATGCAGTTGAACCGGTGGCCGTCGCCACCAGAACACCGCTTCCTCTGATATTTCTGATACTGTTGCCGCCGACTAAAACTTCAAGATCAACCATGCCGAGAATACTTTGAACAACGACCTCATTTACAACTTCCGTGCCAAACACTTTTTGGCCTTTTCTAAAAATCTCAGCACTTACTATCGTTCTTTCCGATACGGAAAACTTACCGCTTAAAAATTTATCGATACTGCTCAGAAAATCTTTCGGACTTCGTACCGAGGCAAGAAAGCCGACATTGCCCAAATTCAAGCCCAATATTAACGGATTAGATTTATGGTGAAATTTTCTCGTTGCTTCAATAATGGTGCCGTCACCGCCTAAAACAATCAGAACCTCGGGATTTTTATCAACAAAAGAAGCCCGGATATGCTTTTTGTTTACATACTTCTTAATCTTATCTGCCCAAGCCAAAGCAACTTTATTATTCTTTCTACAGAAAAAACTAATTTTTAATTCTTGACTATCCATGCAATTGTCAGTATATGATATATACAGTACTCTAACAACCCTTCTTCGTTTAAAGCCATGGAGGGCAAAGAAGTTCAGATGAACAAACTGGTACTGCCCGGAGATATCCTTCGCGCAAGCGAAGCCATTGAGATGATACCCGAGGTTGACCTCGGGCCGCCTATTGAAGTGCCGCCCATTCCGCCGGAAGCTGACCCTAAAAATATTCCCGAAGAAGAAAGGAAATTTCTAAAGAGCGGGATAAGAAGCCGCAAGAAAGAAATAGGCGCTCTTGTTCTGGCTCATAACTATGAGCCCCCTGATGTTCAGGATGAAGCAGATTTCATCGGCGACTCTATTCACCTTGCCAAAATAGGCAGGGACTCCAAGAAAAAGGTCATAGTAGAAGCAGCGGTGCTTTTTATGCCTGAAATGTTGGCCGTTATGAAACAGCCCGACCAAATTATTCTGACGCCAAGCCGGAAAGCTCTTTGCTCTCTTGCCGCCCATGCGGATGTAAATAAAATCCTCGCTTGGAAACACGAACACCCCAAAGGAAAAGTGATAAGTTATGTTAATACTTATCTGGACGTAAAAGCTGAAACTGACATCTGTTGCGCCTCGACTAACGCCGCTAAGGTCATCCAATATATGGCCGAACGACATCCCGATAGCCCCCTTCTTTTCTTACCGGATGTGTTTCTCGGATACTTCGCAATGACCGTGCTCAAGAAAATGGGCCGATCAACCGATAACCTTTGGCTGATGATGGGCGCGTGCCATGTCCACGAGAAAATAACCGCCCACCATGTAATGAGGCGAATGGCGCTTCACCCCGATGCGGCGGTTACCGCTCACCCGGAGTGCGGCTGTGTGTCCAAGTGTTCGATGCTGTTGGACCAAGGTCTTGTGTCCGAAGAAATGATGCAGCTTCGCTCAACTTGGGGAATGCTGGAGTTTGTAAAGAAAACTCCGGCCAAGAAGATAATCGTAGCAACTACCGTTACCAACATTTACCCAATGCAAAAAGCTGCTCCGGATAAAGAATTCATTCCGGCAAATCCGGAGGCAAGATGCGCTTTTATGGAACAAAACACGCTTCGCAATCTATATGAATCCTTGCGGGACATGAAACATGAAATAACCGTTGATCCAGAGTTGGCCGAAAGGGCCAAAATCCCCATTGAAAGAATGCTTGCAATACAATAATCCTTAACAGTAACGCAGAGACCGCTGATCGCGGTCTTTTATTTTTGAGCAGCTTACGGTCTGTTATAAAACTTTGTTTTGTCTCCTTTGTGTAGTTGGACTGCTAATTTAAATATTTTGATGTATTCCTTGGCGGATTTTTGCCAAGAAAAATCCTTGGCCATCGCTCTCTTAACCAGTCTTTCCCACTCTTTTTTCTGTTTGAATATCTCAAAAGATCTGACAAAAGTTATTATAAACGCCATGGCATCATATTTTTCAAAAACAAACCCTGTTCCCTTGTTATTCTTCGGGTCAAAATCATCAACAGAGTCGGCTAGTCCTCCTACTTTTCTGACTATCGGAATACAGCCATATCTCATAGCTTCCAGTTGAACAAGACCGGACGGTTCATATTTAGACGGTATTAAAACCGCATCAGCTCCGCCGAATATTAATCTCGGGAGAACAGAGTCAAAAGTAAAGTGGGTCCCAATTCTATCAGGATATTTAATTTTGAGGTCGTCTATAACTTTTCGATATTTTGACTCTCCTTCACCGACAAGAATAAACTGAAAATCAAGATTATCCATCAATGAATCCAGCCCATCCTCCAAAAGATCGAATCCCTTTTGGCCGGTTATTCTGGTTACCATTCCGACAACAAATTTATCTTTATCAACCGGCAAGCTGAATTGTTTTTGAATGGCAATTTTATTTTCAGAACGTTTTTCCAACAATTTTGGCGAATAATTTGCGGTCAGCGTTTCATCTGTTTCCGGATTAAACGACTCCGTGTCTATGCCGTTTAAGATACCAAAAAGACATTCCTTGCGTTCATTCAATAATTTATCCAGTTTTTCGCCGAACTCTTCTGTCATAATTTCTTTGGCATAAGTTGGCGAAACGGTAATTATGGCATCGGCGTATTTAATTCCCCTGCGCATACCGTTCATATATTTCATCCGGGGATCAAAAAATTCCGGAACCGGACTTTGACCGGCATCAAGATCCATTTCTGACACTAAAGCAGGGTCAAAAGTGCCTTGATATTTCAGGTTGTGTATTGAAAACACATCGGTAATTTTAGAAATAACGGGGTCATCTTTGTATTCCGTATGCATTAGGTTCGGGATGAAACCGGTTTGCCAGTCGGCGGCAACAATAATATCCGGCCTCCAGTCGGAGACCTTTATAAATTCCAAAACCCCCCGAGAAAGCAAGACCCATCTAGTGGTATCGTCTCCATAGCCATAGACGTTGGCCCTCTTTTCGTAATACTCCATATTCTCAAGGAAATATGTAACCGTCCCGTCTTCTTCACTTTCATGTTTTAAAACATTTGAAACAAGCAGGCCGTTTGGGTCGTTATTTTCCTTTTCCAACGCAAGTCCGTGATATTCCAAATGAACAGGAAATTTATCAATATCCATTGTGGCGTATTTGGGTATCATAACTCTCGCATCATAACCAAGTTCGCGCATCGCTTTGGGAAGAGAATACATAACCTCACCCAAGCCCCCAACTTTAACAAAAGGCGCCGCCTCCGATGCGACAAAAAGGATTTTGTATTTGGCTCCCTTGTTGAATAAACTCATTACACTTAATTATACCAACTTATTCTTAAAAAGCGACAATACCCAAGGTGCACCTTGTTTCAAAATGACTGATTTTATGATATGTTTAGAGACAAAACCATGAGGAAGATACCGCTATATCTTATTTTATTAACAACGGCTCTGGGGGCCGGTATTTTTATTTCATTCATTGCTTTACGGTCAATGAGTACTCCCTTCACCCGCACCAGTTCGTTGCCGGGTTTCGAGTCAGACCCCAACGCGACACCCAGACCCACCTCTACGCCCAGGCCTACTACATCGACAAGCTCCCAGCCGTCGCAGGGCTCTGGCGGGCAAGCAGGACCTTCGGTAATACCAACTCCAAGCAGAACACCAAGCCCGAACCAGATATTATTCGATGTACCATTTACTCCCCAAGCGCCTTTCAGCGAATGGAGCAATCCTAAATTAAGCAACGGCTGTGAGGAAGCTTCGGCCCTTATGGCCATGTCGTGGATCCGAGGCACAAATATCACACCCGAAAAAGCCAGGCAGGAAATATTGGCAATTTCCGATTACGAATTTTCAAATTACGGAGTGTTTTTGGATACTTCCGCTCGAGATACGGTTGATAGAATATTTAAAGACTATTACAAATACCAAAAAATAGAACTTCGTTATGACTTTTCCGTTGAAGATATTAAAAACGAACTTCATAACGGAAGTCTGGTTATTACTCCTATGAACGGACAAGAGCTCCACAATCCTTACTATACCCAGCCCGGTCCTTTGCGCCACATGCTGGTAATAATCGGCTATGACCCCGATTCAAAAGAATTTATCACCAATGACCCGGGCACCCGGCTCGGAAAACAGTATCGCTATCCGGAACAGACACTCTTTAACGCCATACACGACTACGCAACCGGCGATGATTTGCCGTTGCCTCCCAAAAGAAAAGCCATGATAATAGTGGCAAAATAGACTGGACAAAATCTAAAAATTATCGTATCTGTGGGACAGTTATGTTCTTTGAGAACGGAATATGGGGATCATCAGCGGCTTGCCGGGACAGGTTGTCTTAATACTTTTGTTTGTTTCGGCTCTTGTCTATTTCACGGGTAGAATATTGGCTAGGTTGCATATTGAAAAATTCGATAAAAACCAACTGGATCTAGGAAATCTCAGACTAAGATTCGGAAGGTTTTTTCTTGAGATACTGTGCCAGACCAAGGTAATTAAAGGAAGGCCGTTGGTTGGACTGATGCACGCTTTAGTGATGTGGGGTTTTGTCGCTTTTTCATTCGCCACCTTTAACCATATGGCTATTGGTTTTACCGGATTTCAAACCACCGGTTTTGAAATAGATGGCTGGTACGGGGCATTTGTTGCTGTCTGGTCGTTTCTGGTCCTAGTCGGAATGGCTTATCTTTCATACAGAAGATTTATCATCCGTCCCAAAGCGCTGGGGAAACTGTCGCTTACATCCGGATTAGTAGCTTTCTTTATTTCCATACTCATGCTGACTTATCTTCTTGACTGGTGGGGGCTGGAAAACAGAGATCTTATCTGGGCATTGAATTGGTGGGCTCATACTTTTTCATTACTGGCTTTGCTGGTAATTGTGCCTAATTCAAAACATCTGCATTTACTGCTCGCACCGATAGCAATATTCCTCAAGCCGGAATTGCCAAGCACCATGCGCCCTCTTGATATTGAGAACGACGACTTAGGTCTTGTGGAATTTAAACAGCTTCCTTGGCTAGACATACTTCAAGTAAACGGCTGCGTAGAATGCGGCCGTTGTACCGATGTGTGCCCGGCTCAAGCATCCGGTCAGACGCTTGATCCTAAGTTTATAATCCTTGATATGCAACATGGACTCTTGTCGGGGGGTAAGATCATCGCCGGTACGACAGAGGAAGTAAGCGCCGGCAAAGCGTGGATAGATGAAAAGAATCTGTTCCAATGCACCACTTGCGGTGCTTGCACGCATGAGTGTCCTGTCGGTATCGAGCATGTGGGCCGTAAAATCCTTGACCTTCGCCGAGGGTTGGTAAGCGAGGGCAGAATCAATAACGACAAGGTGGTCAAACTTTTTACAACCATGGAAAAAGCTCCACATAACCCATGGGGCATTTCGCAGGAGACGAGAAGGAAGTTCGTCCAGAAAGAAAATTTCCCGATTTTCGACGGAAACCAAGAGTGGTTATTCTGGCTTGGTTGCGGCAATGGCTATGACCCACATGGCCAAAAGGTTGCCGTAGCGATGAAAGACATACTTAATGAGGCCGGTGTTTCCTGGGGTGTTTTGGAAAATGAGATCTGCTGCGGAGAACCGGCAAGACGAGCCGGCAATGAAGCCCTGTTCTTAACATTATCTGAACAACTGACCGAAACATTCAAAGGCAAAGGGGTTAAAAAAATAGTTTCATGCTGTCCCCACTGTACAACGATGCTGGACAAAGACTACCGCCAGATAAAAGATTACAGCGACCTGAACATCACCATGCTTCACCACTCCCAGCTAATAAATAAACTGACTGCCAAACTGGCCTTGAGCCCGGAATACTCCGGAACCCTCACATACCACGACCCCTGTTATCTTGCTCGAGATCGAGGAGTTGTTTCGGAACCGAGGCAAATCCTTCGGAATTGCGGGTACGAGGTAAAAGAGATGACCCATTGCGGAAGCAACACATTCTGTTGCGGAGCAGGGGGCGCCCAGCTGTTTATAGCCGATGACGGAAACGATGAAAAGGGCAAAGATCGAATCAATCAAATAAGGTTTAAAGAAGCAGAAGAAACCGGAGCCGGCACTATTGCAGTTGCCTGCCCGTATTGCCCGATAATGCTCGGGGACGCGGCTGTGCGCAGCGGTAATCAGAGCGTCGCTATCCTAGACCTAGCTGAAATCGTCGCCAGTCGCTTAAAAACAAACAAAAAAGGAGGCCAGTAATGAAAGATAAGCACCGAGATGTGGTAATGATGGTCGATGGGGTAAAATTCTACCGCCATCCCAACGGCGGAGGACTGGTCGCGGAAACCGCCCAGGTCGCCCCAACGGTTCATATAGCTCCTAAAGCTAAAGTATCCGGAAAAGCGATTCTTGAAGATTTCGTCCGTGTAACCGGTCGCGCCAGAGTTGAAGGAACGGTCTACGCTTCAGAGTATGTTACATTCGGAGGCAATTCCGTCACCACGGAAGGCACATATTCCGGTCATAAACTTATCTATTAAGTAAACCAAAACGGGCGCATGCCCGTTTTTATCTTCGCCAAGAGGATATGTATGTGGCCGCTTCGCTCATTTTAAGCGGAGTAGTAACATTGCCCGTGCGAATATAGAAGTCCTCGCTTTCCCCTGTTTTCAAATATACCGGCTTGTGACTCGGCTCAATATCAACTAAACAAACCGTTTTGTCGGAGATATTGCCAAATTCAAGTTTTACAAAGCGCCTTAATCCGGGCCCGATCATTGTGTTAAAAATATTGTTAAAATGATTTTCAAACCCGTCTGCATCTTTTTTAACCAAAGAGGCAAAGTCATTATCCAGTCCGACCGGCACGCCTTTGTCGCTGACCCCTATCAAAAGGCGGCCGCCGTTAGAATTTAAAAAAGCAGCTACCGTTTTCATAACTGCTTTTTCAAGCTCCTTATTAATTTGATTGCGATTAGCATCCCAGCGGAAGGACGTTTTAAATTCCAGTTTTTCGTGTTCTTCGGATTTTATTATTTCATCGATGTCGTTTTCCTCATTTAGCGACCTGACAAAAACCAGAATAATCAATCCCAACTGAACTAATCCCAAGAACGAGAACTCGATAACTTCAAACCGCAAGTAATTTGCTAAAACAGAACCTTCGTACATTTCACCCCAATCGGCAGATAAAGCCAGACCCAAAAAAGCCAGATAAACCAGCGCTTCAGCAACGATAAGATTCCTCAAAACAACAAACAATTTATCGCGCCTTAGGGTCTTAAGTCTCATTCCATAATTCTAGGATTTTAATTATTTTTTTTCAAGGAACCCATGGATCTTTTACGACGGAAAATCCATTTTCCAAATTCAACCGCCAGAATATTAATTAGAGCAATCAGCGCAACTCCTAAAAGCCAGTAGAAAGGCAACGACACGGTTTTAAGTAAAGATTGAAAAAACGGAATATAGATAGCCATGGCCATAAGAACCAATCCAATACCGACACCGGCAACCAGATAACGATTTGAAAAAACAGAGTATTTGAAGATATTTTTTTCTAAACTTCTAAGAGAAAATGCCAAAAATAAAGTATAACTTCCGAAACTGGCGAAAATAAATGTTCTCACAAGGTCTTCCGGAAACCCGACTCGCAGTAGTAACCAATACAGTACGAACAAAAACGCACTCGTGGAAAGACCGATGAATAAAATTAAAAATTTCATCACGGGATCAAAAAGACCGGCTTTTGTGCTTTGGGGCCGGTAAGTTAAACCGTCAATATTTTTTTCAAAAGCGAATGCGACCGCCGGAAAACTATCTGAAAAAAAATTAACCCAAAGAATTTGAAGCGCATTCAAAGGAAGCGCTAAACCGGTTAAAAGAGCTCCGCCGATTAAGAAAAGTTCATCGGCTGTGTCAGAAAGGAGATACACCAGAACTTTGCGGATATTGTGCATAATCTGACGGCCTTCTTCCACGGCGGCAGCAATGGTTTCAAAATTATCGTCCAGCAATACCAAGTCCGCAACATCACGCGCCACCTCTGTTCCTGAACCCATAGCAACTCCGATATCCGCTTGTTTAATGCTGGGCGCGTCATTCACGCCGTCTCCGGTCATGGCTACGACCTCTCCTGTTTCTTGAAACACTTTTACGATCCTCATTTTATCAGTCGGGGATACGCGAGAAATAACCCGTAGAAATGGCAGGCGTTTTTTGAGATCTTCATCGGATAGCAATTTAAGCTCCGAGGAGTCAAGAGTTCCTTTCTTCTCAATGTACAGACCCACCTCTCTGGCTACAGCTTCAGCGGTACCACGATGATCACCGGTCATGACTATTACTCTTATGCCGGATTCTTGCACCTTACGGACTGCCTCCTTAACATTCGGCCTTATCGGATCCCGTAGAGTAATTAGCCCTTGAAACAGAAGGCCCGTTAATTTTAAGTCCTTCGAAAAAATAAAATCTTCTTTTTTTTCAACTTCTTTTGTCGCCACCCCAACTACAAGTTCCCCGGATTCAGCAAGAGAACCGATTTCTTTTAAGGCGGCGTCCCGCTCCGTATCGTTTAATGTTGAACGGTTGATAAAAATATCCGGCGCGCCGAAAAAGACGAGTAAATGTTTCTCCCCATCATGTATTAGCGAGGCAGAAAATTTATTAGCGGCATTAAATGGCAACGAACTTAAAACTAAAGTTTTCTTTTTTACAGCATCAACAAGAACACCCCGAAGAGCAACCTCTTTCACCAGCGCCGACTCCAGTACCCTTCCGCTAATTCGCCATTCCGATGGCGAGTCGTCGGGATTCTCTATAAAGGTGTTGGTGTTAATAATAGCCAGCTCCAAGAGTTTATTTTCTCCTCCATCAACAGCCGGGAGAACCTTGCTTAATTCCATTTTTGCCATTGTTAGTGTTCCTGTTTTATCAATGATAATTACGCTGGTATCCCCTAGTGTCTCCGCTGCAATCAACTTTCTGATAACGCCCTTGCGCCGCGCCATGCGCTGAACTCCTATCGCCAATATAACCGTCATGGCTACGGGCAAGCCTTCCGGAACCGCCGAAACAGCAATCGCTATGGATGTCAGAAACATGTCCACGCGCGAGTAACCCAAAGCAATGCCTATACCAAAAATAATGAGAGTAAAGACGCTTAAAACTATCCCTGCTTTTACACTAAAACGTTTGATTGCATTTTGTAGCGGAGTTTCTTCCCTCTGTGATTCCGCCACTAGTGTTGCAATTTTCCCCAGCTCTGTCGAAAAATCAGTGCGACAGATCACGGCAGTACCCATGCCTTGAGTTACGAGTGTCCCGGCAAAAACTATGGAATACTGGTCACCGATGGTTGCTTCTGCGCTCACCGGATCAACTGATTTTGATACCGGCAGAGATTCTCCCGTTAGAATCGCCTCGTCAGCCTGCAAGTCGTTAACAAAAATGAGCCGTCCATCAGCAGGAATACGGTCTCCCTGAGCAAGGTGAACAATGTCACCCGGCACCAGTTCCGCGGCGTCTATTTCACGCTCTATGCCATCGCGGATAACTCTTGCTCTCTGTTTAAGGTATGTTTTAAGTTCCGCTAAAGCCTTCTCGGCCTTATATTCCTGATAAAAGCCCAACGCAGTATTCGCGATTACTGCCGCAAAAATAAATAGCGCGTCGCGGTAATGGGCAATAAACAAAGTAACAACGCCGGCGAACAACAGAATCAAAATCAGCGGGCTTTTGAATTGGTTTAATAAAATAAAAAGTCCGGGAGCTCGCCGAGGCTTTTCAATCACGTTGGGACCGAAGATTTTTATTCTTCTCGTTACCTCGCTTTCTAAAAGGCCGCTTCGAACATCAGTATCCAGTATTTCAATAACCTTTTGAACCGGTAACGACCAGAAAAGTTGGTCTTGTGTTTTATTCATGAGTTCAAGGTTGGTCATAAAGCCTTGGCGACTATACCGATTAAAAGAATACCGATGAAATTAAATACCAGGGAGAGAGCGACAAAAAACCGAATTCTCATCTTTGAAAAACCCAAAAGGCTGACTCCTAACTCGTCCGGCAAGGGAGAGGCAATAATGAAACCGCCGATAAGAAAAGTCAGCCACCTGAAGTATTTCAGTTTGAATAACATTTTAATCCTCTTTCCCCCGCCTCGGTGTTTAACCAACTCCATTAGGTGTTCAGACAGCCTATCCCTTACAAACTTATAAATAACCAAATCCCCCGCCAATGCGCCCATGCTCCCCAGAAGAGCCGTTGAGATCACGGAATTAGCATGCGCAATTTCACCTAAAGCTATTATTGCCGGCGCAGTAGTAAAAACAGAAGTGAAAAATATTCCAGCCACAAAACTGCCGATAAATCTCATCTCCTGAGTTGATGTGATTAATCCTTGAAGAACTCCAGTCTTGGCAAGAATAATCGCTATAAAAATACTAAACACAACAAGCATCAAATCTCTGATTAAGTTGTTTTCGTGGTTGTTCATTTCTATTTTTATTCTACCAGTATTCTCCTTCACTAAAGCTACGGACAGACACAGTGCCTTGGTAGAAAAAGTATCACATGACGGCGCGATCCGTCGTGGTCGCAAGAACCTATCACAGGACTGCTGCCGGGTCAGGGATCGAACCTGAAGTCTTCTGCTCCAAAGGCAGACGTGTTACCAATTACACCACCCGGCAATATTAGTTAAATATTATACTATTTTACACTAAAAACTAAGAAATTCCAATCTTTTTTTTCCTGCTCACTATGTTATTATTACATCAGAACATTGATTTTAATGAGGCACAGCCATGACGCTCTTCTGCTTCATGGACAATAACGGATCAGTCCGCCCTGAAAGCGAAAAAGACGGGTGTCTGAAATATGAGTTTAACCTGGAAACACGGACAATACTGGAACCAGATAATGTAGAACGGCCTTTTCTGCACGACGCAGTGGCAAAAAACTATTTTGATAAACTTGTCGGAACGCCGGGAAAGTTGATGGACTTTGCCTGGGAAGGCAATTTATCAAAGTTGGACCTGGCTAGTCTGCTTTTATCGGAAAAGAGGGAAATTTATCTTGATGTCTGCGCCAGATTTGAAAAAGCCCTGACTGAAACCTGCGCAGCAAAAGGCAACCCCTGCCCTGAAGACGGTTGTGCAGTCAGCGAAGAAGAAGCGTGTTTAAATGCACTTCTGGAAACCCGGGAAGTGTGTACCAGAGCTTATGCTTCCATGTGGATCCACTTATTTATCAATCCTGAAAACAGAGTCCCCGCTTGGAGAAACTAACACCGACCTTGTGTCGGTTTTTAAGTATTTGTCTGCAAGCGAAGCGAGTAGCAACAAATACTTAACCCCGCACCAAACCCGCCCCTTTTTTGAATGGCGGTCAGCGGAAAAGTTTGGTGGCGGGGTTACTACACATTTATTTACTAGTGGCGACCAGGAGAACTATCGCGGCTATCAAAGAAAGACCCAAACCATAGGTAAAAGTATAAACAGGATTTACATTCCACAAAGCTCCGGCGATTAAACCCGCCGGAATAGCAGCCAGGCCGGTGAATGTTTCAAAAGTGCCGAGAGCCGTGCCTCGAATTTCAACTTCTGACAGATCGGAAATAAATGCCCTCTGGGAAGCATCGACAAATGCTTTGAATAACCCGTACATGGCAAACAAACCGGCGAGAATTATGAAACTGACGGGCAACGCCGGTGAATTCAGAGACAAAACTAAGAATCCCAAAGAAACGGCGCTGAAGATAAGGTAGCTGGTGAATATGATTTTCTTCCTGCCAACTCGATCCGAAAGCGCTCCAGCTGGCCTTGAAAAACCAGCATCAAAAATATTGAAAATAATATAAACCACAAGAGCTATGGCAAGCGCTTGGCGCTGACTTAAATCGGTAAAAGATAACTGCGCTTTCAGAACAAAAAATGCGACGCTAAAATTAGAAAAAGCGAACAGGGTGGCAATCATAATAAACCGTTTGGCTTCGGATGAGAGTTTTTCAAACGATACTTTTTTGCGATGGTTCAGCCGCAATTCTGCCGGCACTTTCACAAAAAATATCGGAATTACAGCCAACAAAGCAACCAGAGCGGAAACAAAAAATATCTTCTGAAAAGGAAAATCTAGGTAAAGAAAAAGCACAAAAACAAATACCGAGCCCGCCAACGCGCCAACGCTGTCCATCGCTCTCTGAACGCCAAAACCCCAGCCCCTTCGCTCATGGGGTACAGATTCCGATACAATCGCATCGCGCGGAGCATCTCTGAATCCCTTGCCCATTCTTTCTATCGGCCTGATTGCGGAAACTTGGCTCCAGCTGTTGGCAAAAGGGTAAAGAAACTTCGCAGCCGCGGAAAATAAATATCCTCCAAAAACAAAAAGTTTGTATTTTCTTGTCCTGTCGGCCCAATATCCGGAAAACACTTTAAGCAAAGCCGCTACGGCATCGCCAACGCCAAAAATCAAGCCAATGGCAATTCCTCCGCCGCCGACCGCTTGGATAAAGAACGGCAAAATAGGCACGACCATTTCGCTTGAAAAATCAGCAAGAAGAGAGGTGAGTCCGAGTAAAATAATATTCCTCACGGATGTAACACAAATCTACGAATGACATGCGAATACCACGAATAACTATTTGTGGCATTCGTGTAAATTTGTAAATTAGTGTTATATTATGTTCCACATAATTCTATAACTGCCAACTCTAATGGCAATTGCGGTACCGGAGAATGTTTTATCTCGTTTCTGGCGTTGGAGAAGCTTACTATTATTCTTATCAATTTCTGGCCATCTGTATTCTGGCCTAACGCCAAGATGCTTTTTGTTTCTTCGTCGTTTATGCCGCTGATTGAGGCAAGAACGACTGGATTTATTTTGGCCATTAAAATTTTTCTCATATATTCCACAAGATGGCCGGTGAAATTTTCCAAATCCGCTCCCGATAAATAAATCTTCTGAATAAGATCAAGCGCACCGGTTTTGTCGTTGCCAAGAAGGCAACTCACAAATTCAGGATAATATCTGTAGGAAACCAGCCCCAACATTTCGTTCACTTCATCTACAGAAATTGCTTTGGTCGAGTCTGTAGACGCCTCGCCTACCGGTAGGCAGGCCTGAATTTTAGAAAGAGCAACTTCCGCATCCCTCAAAGCTCCGTCTGCCGACATTGCTATTGTCTTTAACGCTTCCTCATTTATTTTAATCCCTTCTTTGCGGGCCATCATCCCAAGTTTTCCGGAAATTTGTCCCTGATTCAGCCGTTTGAAATCAAATCTTTGAACCCGCGAAAGAACCGTGGGCAAAATTTTATGCGGTTCCGTTGTGGCAAGAATAAAGACGACATGCGACGGCGGCTCTTCAAGAATTTTAAGAAGAGCATTAAAAGCGTCTTTCGTCAGCATGTGGACTTCGTCAATTATGAAAACCTTAAACCCACCGCTGGGAGCGGCAACAAGAGCCGAATCTTTGAGATTTCTGATTTCATCAATTCCTCTGTTGGATGCCGCATCTATTTCTATCAAGTCAAGCAAATTGCCCTGGCTAGCGGCAAGACAGCTATCACACTGATTGCATGGCTCAGGTAATCCGCCTTCGCCAAGGCTTCGGCGGACGCTCGATTTTTCAGCAAAATTCGATTCTCTCATTTTGGAAAAATCGGCGCAATTTAATGCCTTAGCAAAAATTCTTGCCAACGATGTTTTTCCTGTACCTCGAGAGCCGGTAAATAAATAAGCATGGCCCACTCGGCCACTTTCTAATGCTCCCTGGAGAGTTTTAACCACATGTTCCTGTCCGACTATTTCGGAAAAATTTTGCGGACGATATTTACGATATAACATAACACAAATCTACGAATAACTTACGAATGCTACAAATTTATTCGTGTGTGCGCATTTGTAGCGCGCTATTCGCTAGTTGCTACTTCTTAAATACTGCCAATTTAAACCCTATAAAACTAAACACAAGAGCTACCGCCGAACCGGCGACTCCGCCAACATTAGCCCACTGATCAAGCGTCAATCCAAGTACGGGATTCATGAGATTGACCACCGAAGATGCGGTACCTACATTAACCAAACCGGCAACTGCAGACACGGTTAAAAATTTGCCAAACTCTCCTCCGCTGATTTGATTATCAGGCTGGCCATCAGTAAAGCCCGGCCTCACGGAAGAAAATACCCAGAATTTATTCCAAAAATAACTAATAGATGTGGCAATGACAAAAGCTACGGCCACAAATACAGAATACCACAGACCTTTGTTGAAGCCGGACCAAGAAATCAAGAAATTTAGAATTCCGAAATAAACTGCCGCGTTAGTAAACCCGACAGCCGCAAATTTGCCGAATTGATTAAAGAAAGCAAACCAACGGCCGAGAAAGTATCCGAGATTAACGCCGAGAATCCATAAAACAGGAACGAGCAAAATAAGCCAGTCAGATGAAAAATAAATCGAATAAATCGGCTGACAATCAATGGTCTGGAGAATCCGGCAATTCTCAATTGACCGGCCCCAAATACCGATTTTCGCCAACCCCAAAAAATTTAAAATCCGCCAAGCGATAATACCGGTGATAAGACCGGTAGTTATGGAAAAATAGAAATCCTTTCTGGTGAATAACATAACACAAATCTACGAATGACGTACAAATGCTACAAATAGTTCTACAAATCGCCGACTACGAACGGCTTCATACAAATATATTCGTGTGGACGCATTTGTAGCGCGCTATTCGCGTGCTGCTTTTCCGTATTTCATTCGCGATAATTCTTTAATTTTTTGCGCAAGTTCCGGGTTCGATTCTTGGGGCGGATTTATTTTAATATTAAACGGCCTTACGGTCTGGTTGTTAATAAGCAATTTAACATAACAATTGAAATTATCAATGTTCAAAAGGTCCTGTGGGGTGAACACCGGATCAAATTGATTTTTTAAAAACTCGGCATCGTCTGCGCCAACCCTGAACACGGCCATTGAACCCACATTGCCGAAAACAGCATCCCTAATCTTGTCGACCAGCTGCTTGATGAACTGATTGGCAATCGTAAGGTTAAGGCGATACTTCCTGGCTTCGGCGAGAATAGTCGCGATACTGTCGGTGGTAAAATTCTGAAACTCATCAATGTACAGATAAAAATCGTTCCTTTGGTCTTCAGGCACATCTACCCGCGATAAAGCGGCAATCAGAAGTTTGCCGACTATGAACATGCCCAGTAAATTGGCATTGATGTCGCCTATTCTGCCTTTTGATAAATTAACTAGGAGTATTTTCTTTTGATCTATGACTTCCCGAAAATTAAACGCGCTGTCTTGCTGTGAAAGGATCGGCCGTAAATATTCGTTGGCAATGAAACCGTTAATTTTTGATGTTATGTACGGAGCCATGTTGGCCAAAGCCGCTTCGCCGCCGGCTTTTTCCGCTTCAAATTCCCAGAAATTCTTTACGATAGGATTCGTCTCTCGGGATAATTTATCCCTCCTGTAGGCCTCATCCGTAAGCACCCTCGGGATATTTACCAGGGTTGGTTTCTCGTGTTGAGAATCGTCCAGCAAAAGCAGTACGGCATTCCTGAAATACTGGTCAAACATCGGCCCCATCGTCTCAGCGAGAAACAGTTTTTGGAATATGCTTAAAAGTTCATTAACGATGAATGTTTTCTGTTCAGGATATCGAATGTCATACTCCAGCATATTGATACCGATAGGCCGGCCCGTATCCGCCGGATCAAACACTAGGACATCATCCATTCTTTCCGAAGGTATCGTGCCGAGAATTTTCTCTATCGCCGTACCATGGGGATCTATAAATGCGACGCCGTCTCCGTTCACGATATCTTGACCGATCATGTTTTCCATCAGAGTTGATTTACCGGTACCGGTTTGGCCTAGAGTATAAAAATGTCTCCTTCTGTCGTTTTTGGACATCTTCACCACGCTTGTTACCCCACGAAACATATTCTTGCCCAGAATTATCCCCTCCTGAGGCAAGTTAACCGGCGGCTCAGAGCTTTTTGACCTTAAAAATTTAACCCTCGGCGCCAGAGTTGAGGCCAGCGGGAAATGGTACAAACTGGTTATTTCTTCGGACGATAACGGGGTTGCATAAGAGTTATCAAACAACCTGAAAGAAAAATTAAACAATAATTTAGACAAAGCGCCCGAAGAAACTTTCGCCACTTTTAAGCTGTTCATTTCGTTGGCGGTAAACTGAACTAAAGCGCCCTCCATGTCATTTAGAATTTGCTGCGCCCTCATTTCGTTGTCCGCGGAAACAACCATCCTTATATTCGTGTCAAAGACCGGTTTTGTCGCCTTGGACTGAATGCCTTTGATGATTTCTTCTTCAAACGGCGTTACTACTCGGGACGGCTCCGGCTGCTGCTTGTCGGGCGCTAGTTTTTTGGGCTTATGCTTGGCCCTTGATAGCGCCGTTGAAAACTTGTGGCCTGACTGCATTTCTTTTGCTACTTTTTGAGCCAGAGAGCGGGCTTCGTTTCTGTGAGACGGCCGCATCAATATCTGAATCGCCGCCCCTTCGCCTTCTTTTTCAAGTTTTGAAAGAGAGGTCGCTATCTCACTTAAGGGGTCCGCCTGTAAATTTTGATATGTTTTAAAAGGCAGAATGGAGTTTGAGGATAATCTCACATAGGCACCAAAAGAATAACCGTTGGGATTGAAAATATTATAATCTTTAACTCTCTCAACTTCAGCCGTCGGGAAAAAACCGTGGACCTGTTTTTCAAAAATCTGCTCATAGGTTCTGGGAACCGCCATGTAGAAAAATATTTCTTCGCCTACATGGTGAACGGCCATTTCAAGGACAATATACGGTTCGCCGTATAAAAATTTATTCCAGCCCCTTGAGTGAATGTTGGAAAAAGACGAGTAAAGCTGTTCCATTATGGAAATCAGCTCTTTCTCCGTTCTCTGCTGTCCTTGCCCCGAACTTGTCGAGATATCGCGCGGAAGAGTAATCGAAAAAAGCGACATGTTAAGCGCTCGCGCAATACTGCCTTTGGTTCTGAACGAACCAAGCAAAACTAAAGCGGCAATGAAGATAATGGCGATGACGATGAGGTAGATTATTATGAGAAATAGAGACAAGGTGAATAAAATTATTCTAATTTCTAATTAACCTAATCATTCTAAATAATACCCAATGTCTAATTTCCAAATGACGAAATAAAATTTTAGGCATTAGTCATTAGATTATTGGGATTTGTTTAGGTCAATTAGAATAATTAGAACAATTAGGTTAATTTTTCTAGCTTTTTCCTTTCCACCAAAACATTATATAATTCATCCACCAAGACATCATGGAACGCATCAATCAGCGCGGCATTATTGGTCTTAGCCACTTCTTTTATACCGTCCTCTAAACTTTTGTTAAAAACCAAGTTAACGAGTTCCTGAACTTTATCTTTCAACTCCGGCAAAACATAGCTTAAAGCGCTGTCGTCCTGTTGCGGTTTGACTGGCGCAGGCTGATATTGGGGTGCTTGCTGTTGAATCTTTTCGCCGATAATTTTGTGAAGGGCCTCTTTTTCGGTTGATGGTTCCTGCGTCTCAACGGAAGGCAATTCCGGCAGTGGGACGCCCAAATCCGCCAGCTGGCGGAGCCTTTTCTCGGCAATCTGTTGTTCAAGTTGGGCTATTTCTTGTTCAATGGTAACACCTGATTCTGGCATAGGTTAATTATACCACTAAAACAAATATTTTTAATCAACAAATCCCATTTACCAAACATAAAACACTAAACACACCAAAACATCAAAACCGCCATATAACTAGCAATTGCTAGTTATATGGCGGTTTAAGAAAGATCAGTAAAAAGAAGAGAGCAAATTAAAAAACCGCCTCCGAGAAGACGGGAACCAAGATGTCTGGTTCTCCGTCCCTCGGGGCGGTTCTCGGAGTGGGGCATCGCCCACTCCTGGGGAACTCTGTCGCGCGCGCAGGCCGTCCGGACTTGCCGTGACGGTGGCGGGCGCTAGCTGCGTGGTGTTCCGCAGGGCGGCAGGGGCCGGCGCTGACGCTCGAGTCGGCCGTTGAACTCCACCACAAGAATCTCTCTCAAAATGGTCGCGGGATTACCATTGATGAGTGTCCTCAAGTAGGAGTGGCCTTCGAGCGTCGGCCCGTCGCCGACGTTCACGACCACCTTCCGGAATCGCACATGATGTGGCGGAAGGGTCGAGTCGTCGGTGAGGATCCGGAACGCATTGTAGGTCCGACCGTCGTCAACCGTGTAGGTGTCGTGCGTCAACTGGTTCTTCATCCATCGATCGGAGAAGATCCAATTCCGCATCGTGGCACCGTTGTCGACGCATAGCTCCGTACGCGCCGGAGATGCGACACCATACGAAACATCGCTGACCACCGATGCCGGCGTGGTGCTGGCACGATTGCCGAACAGCTCGCACCCGGCGATTCCGAGAAACCCGAGAGCGAGAGCGACGACGGTGACGACGGCGAAGAATACGTTTCTCATTGCTTCCTCCTGACACTCCGGATTGGCTACCGGAGTAAGAAAAGATCTGTCCTCAACTGTATACTTTAATTATATCATATCTGGCATATGTTTGTCAATAGTTCGACAAGCTCACTATAAAATAGGCACAAAAACGGCCCTTTAAGCCGATATAAGCATCTCACCCTAGCTCCTTATTTTATATTTTTATACCGCCCAAGCGAGCAATACCTGTCGCAATTTTATCACTTGACGAGCCGAGAAAACTTATGAAAGTGGAACAGGTTTTATCTAAAATCATAGGTCGAACGCCGAGTGAAACGAGGAGGCAAGTGAGGGTTACCTGTGATTTTAGATTATAAAACCGGCCCTATCTTGAGTAAGTTTTTGAAGGCGAGGAACCGTGATTAAAATTGCGACAGGTGTTGTAAGCACTATTTCAATTTCTCAACCCAAGCATCAATTATCGTATCTGCCGCTTTTTGCTGATCCTGAGCTGTTTTTTCCCAGTTGTTTTTTTGTTCTTTCAAAAATAACTGTACTTCAAAAGCAACCGCTTCAAGCTGTTCTCTTTCGTTTTCCAAAACATCCAGTAACTTAAATAACAAGTGCTCCGGAAGCCGTTCTATTCCGTCCAATAAAACTTGCTTGATATCTTCATCAAGCGGTGATTCAGCAAGTAGTTCTCCGATTCTATCAGCAACTTGTTGTTGTCCTTGGTTTAATTCGTCCATAAAGTTTTAAATTCAGTTATCGGTTAAAATCCAGTCGCGACTTTAACTCCCAGTCTTGCGGCCTTTATCGCAAGCGCTGCTTTGTGCGCCGCCCCCCATTTAATAAGCCCCTTCACCATACTTATATCTTTGGTCTGACCTCCTGCTGTCTCCGGCCACAAAGTTTGATTTGTGTCGGGATTTACAACATGAATATTATTTTCCTGAGCAGCGGCGCTATCCACCGCCTGAATGTCTTCATTGGTTGGATTTTCAACTCCTATTTCCTTAAGGTGTTCTCTCGATTCTTCCCACATATTGTGATCCATGTATCTCTGCCCGGTTTCTTCAGGCGATAAGGCGATATCTTCTCCGCCGGGAACTAAATCACCGCCGCCAAACCATCTGGACCAAGGCAGATATGTATATCCCAAATAGCCAAGCAAAGAAGCTTCAAGCGGAGCGTAAACATACCTTAGCCACCAGCGCTTATCCATGTTATCGCGCATTACTTTGGCAAAGTTCTTGACATCTTCCATGGTCGCTCCGTCTCTGAACTTATTTAACTGCATCCTTAAGTCATTTTCCACTTCTTTAATATTTTCTGGCGTCAAAACGGTTTCAGCCGTGGCTTGCCCGCGATATTTAGCCACTCTCTCCTTAAAGGTATCAATAGCGTTTTTAATAATGTACTCTATCCTGTCATTGTTTTCGGCCGCCTTTTCATAAGTAACATTCTTGGCAATGCCGACAAATTCCGGAGCCGTTACGGTGGTAATATTGTTTTCCCTCATTATCCTTAAAATCTCGTTGGCTTTTTCTTGAGCTTCGTCGGCGTTCTCAATATTTATTCCGGCTGATAATGCTTCCAGATCATCAGCGGCAAGCTTGGTGCCTTTTTGGAACCGCCATGCCTGGCGAACTTCCCAAATTCCAGCGCTTAAAATACCTTTGCCTCTTTCGGCAAGCCAGCCCTTGACGGTCCATTGCCGCGAGTCCTTGGTTTCCAGGGAGACATCTCCCGTCTCCGGCTGATCAGATGACAACGCCTCCATCGCTTCTTTCCTTAGTCCTAACGGAGACATCCTGCTATCATAAGAATCCCTAACTCTCTGCGTAAATCCTTTTGGCGCAGTCCTGTCTGGATTTGCTTCTGCATCTTGGCGTTCTAAAAGTTCAGCCCTTTTTGACTCCCAATAAGCAAGCTCTAGAACCCTGCCAGTGTCTTTAGAATATTTCAACATCCTTTCGGCTTCTTCAAGAGTAATTTCTCTTTCCGGTTTTTCAACAACTTGCTGTTCAGAGATTTCTTTTTCTGGTTTAACTTCTGGCTCAACAACCGCAGATTTCCTAGACGATAACTCAATCTCAATTTTAGTTAAGCTGGTCAGTTCGGTTATTTTTTCTCTGTCGGCTTCGGATAAGCTGTCAAAAGATTCCAGAAAAATCCTTCTTCTCCTGTTGTATTCATCAGCCACTTTTTTGTAGTTAGAAACTTCCAGATCGCTTTTAAATTCCTCGTCTGTCATTTGTTTCACACGCTTGTCTAGCGCTCTCCTCAAAGAATTTAACGCATAATGAGATGATAAAAGATCTCGTTTTAATTTAAGAGTTTCCAAACACAACTCCTCCGCGCTTTTTTCGGGAGTCCCAACTTGTTCCTGTTGAATTTGAGTTAATTTCTCTACCATCGACACAAATATAAAAAATTACGAAACTAATGTAAATAGCCGGTGTGGACAAGCAAAATATTAATTTCTGTTAGAATAGTTTAAATGGCCACATCGGGAAAAAACAATTATTGGATCCTGGCGCTGATAACGGCTGTCGCCGTTTTTGTAAGATTGTACGGCTTAAATTGGGGCCCGGGTTTACCGCTTGAACAAAAAGCTTCCATCATACTTTCCGTTTCAGCGGGAATATTGTCCGTCATTGGCCTTTATTTTTTGGTCAAGGAATTATTTGACGAGAATTTAGCAATGATATCTTCTTTTCTGCTTGCCGTATCTTCGTGGCATATTTTTATGTCTAAATCCGGCGCCAAAGAGACCCTCGCTTCTTTCGCTCTGATATATGCTTTTTACTTCATATGGCACGGGCTAAAATACGGCCATGTTTTTGATTTTTTTATGGCCGGTTTGTTTGGCGGAGCAGGGTTGTACGCCGGCAAGAGTTTTCTTGTCGCGCCGCTAGCAGTATTGCTCCTATTTTTGAACTATTGGGATTACATCAAAAAAGATTTTTCTTTATCTAAATATAGCGAGACCAAGGGACAAATTTTGGGCGGTTTTTCGTTGCTGGTCCTTACGGCTATGGCAGTCGTTCTGCCTGTGGGTTTTTATGTCTGGCAAAATCCCGGTTTTATTTTGTCCGCGGATAATTCCGTTTTCTCAAGCGCTGAACCGTTCACGCAATTGTACAGAAACTTGGGATGGCTGATAGATAAGATCGTGTTTATAGAGCCTAGCGGTTCTAATCTTGTTTCCTGGCCGATAAGCATATTTTTCGCGATAGGTTTCATCAAGGAAATCATCCACTGGTTAAAGAGAAAACACGGCCATTTTTCCGTCGCCCATACGGTTGTTTTCTCGTGGCTGTTTGTAATGCTTGTACCAGTGCTGTTACCAGCAGACCCATCTGCGCAAGCAGGAGTTCTTGGCCTTAGCGTAATATTGCCGCCGATAATATTATTATCGGCTAAAGGCCTCTGGTGGGTAATGGAGAAACTAAATAAATGGGAGCATTTGGTTTACCCCCACACTCATAGTATGAGTGTGGGGGTTTATCCTCACCAGCACAAACACTGGATGGGACTTAATGCCGGACCGTTCTTGGCGTTAATTGCGCTTATGGTATCAATAGCATTACTTGAAGTTTTTTAGTCATGGCAAAGATATCTAACATCGCCGTGCTTGTCGTTTTGGTGGCGTTGGCTTTGTCGATCACCAGCCTGTGGGATGATTCTTTTATTGTAGATGAAATCCCACATGTCGGAGCCGGATATTCATATATCACCAAAGGCGACTATCGGTTAAATCCCGAACATCCGCCTTTGGCCAAAGATCTTGCAGGATTGGTTCTATCATTACTACCAGTCAATCAATCGGCTTTTTCTACCCAATACTGGCTTAGCGATATTAATGGCCAGTGGAATTTCGGACGAACGCTTATTTACAATCCCTCAAATAATGTTGACCTACTTGCTCGAACGGCTAAATCAGCAATGCTCCTGTTTTTTGTTTTATCGGCTGTGTTGATTTACAGATTTGCGAATGAAAGATATGGAAAAGCCGCGGCTCTTATCGCAACCATTCTTTTCTCGTTCTCGCCTACGGTACTGGCCCATTCAAGGTTTGTCACCACCGATATGCCGGCATTATTCGGGGTACTTCTTGGCACCTACTTTTTTATCAAATATTTACAAAAGCCATCCCGAAAAACATTTTGGCTCGCAGCGATTGCTTTTGGAATTGCTCAATTGACCAAATTTTCCGTAGTATTGCTTGCACCTCTGTTTATTTTGATGGTTATTGCTTGGCTCTTTGCTAATTCTTTTTCTTTCAAGTCGTCCGCGGTTTTGTTTGTCCGCTCCCTTGTACTAATGGCTATGGGAATTATTCTGGTTGTCTGGCCGGTTTACGCTCTCCATACCATGAATTATCCGCTGGCAAAACAGAAATCAGACAGCGCATATAATTTAGGGTCATACGGCAATCGCCTTATCGCTGATCCTGTCATTTGGGCGTCGGATAAACCGGTGATAAGACCGCTCGCTTACTATGCCACCGGACTTCTTATGGTTAACCAGAGAGCCATCGGCGGCAACACTACTTTCTTTCTCGGTGAGGTGAGGAATTATGCCTGGAAAAATTATTTCCCGGTTGTGTACGCGATTAAAGAACCCCTCGCGTTTTGGTTGTTAACGATAATTGTATTCGTATATTTAACAACCAAAACGCAATTTCTAATTTCTAATTTTAAATTTCTAAAAATTAAAGAGTGGGTAAAAACTTACTTTGTTGAGTTTTCGATGTTATTATGGATAGCAATATATTGGTATCTGAGCATAAGAGCCAATCTTAATATCGGGGTGAGACATTTGCTCCCGACATATGGATTTGTATTTATAATGTTAGCGGGGCAACTTTCAAAGATTATTAGAGATTCGAGATTGCTCGGAAAAGGTTCCCGTGCGAAGCCGGGAATCTCTGTAGAGATTAGAGATTACAAAGCAAAAATTAAAATCGGGACGATTTTAATTTTTGCTTTGTTGGGTTGGTATATCGTAGAAAACATCCGAGTGTATCCCTATTATCTGACCTACTTCAACCAACTCGCCGGCGGACCGTCGGGCGGACATCAATATGTCGTCGACTCTAATTTGGATTGGGGGCAGGATTTAAAACGGCTCGCGATGTGGGTTAAGAATCCGCCAGCTGGCGGAAATGTAGATAAAATTCATTTTGATTACTTCGGCTGGGCTGATCAAGGTTATTATTTAAAAGAGAAACTCGTTTGGATAAATGCAGGAACATATAAGGACGCTCGCGACTTCTTGGCAAAAAACCCCAACGGCGGCTACATCGCCGTATCAGCTTCATTTTTCATGGGTTCGCGGGAAAAACCAGAAACCAGTTACGCCTGGCTCGACGCCCATAAACCCATAGCTGTCATCGGCAATTCTATATTTGTTTGGAAAATCACTCCTTAGTTTTGGTCTCTACTATATTAACCCTCGCTTCAAGGCGATTCTTTTCAGATACGCCTCTAATGCTCGGCCTTGTATCATCCTCGACACGCTTCCGGTAGGATAACTCATCCTAGAGTTATCCTACCTCAGCTAAATTCGCCCCTCCGGTCGCCGGATGATTGGCCTATCGGCCAGATATTATATCATCCGGCTCCCTCGGGGTCTCAATTGTCTCGGATGACACAAGACCTCACTTATTATTGGTTTGATAAAACTCTGTCAGACACCAAGGAGATCGTCTCTCTTAAGTTATTCGAAAGCGAGCAATACCTGCCGCAATTTTATCACTTGACGAGCCGAGAAAACTTATGAGAGTGGAGCAGGTTTTATCTAAAATCATAGGTCGAACGCCGAACGATAGTGAGGAGGCAAGAGAGGGTCACCTGTGATTTTAGATAATAAAACCTACTCTATCTTGAGTAAGTTTTTGAAGGCGAGGAACCGTGATTAAAATTGCGGTAGGTGTTGCTAGCGTTCTGTGAGGAATCCGTGATTAAAATGGGGGTGGCTTTGAGCGAACACACGACTACGGCAAAAACAAAAAAGCCCAGCGGGTTGCGCTGAGCTGGTAGTTTGTCTCCCCGTCGGGTTACCAATGCCGACGGACTCATCTCGCATAGAGCGAGTGAGAGGACTGTGGCACAGATTCTCGGGTCTCTTTCACCCCTTCTCCACCCCATGCTTTAGCACAGGGCCCCGGCTCGCCGGCGGCGGATCTACGCCACAGTCATTTCGTTGCCGAAACCGCCAGACGATCTGGAATTTTTAGGTTCCAGGGGTTTCCCTTCGTCTCGCGCGGTTTCGGCCATATGTCGGTCACGCCATTCGGTCCCCAGTTTTAATGAGATCGCCCCAACACGCACTCCGCGCGTCGGACCTCCGGACCTATTGACCACCTTCTAATTGTGGCTGGCGTGACCTTCTTTTTGGCTGGAGTCGCAAAAAACAGGCGGGGGTTTTATAAGTAGTTCCGACACCCAAACCCCGCCGTATTAACTGCCACGACTCCAACCATCTTTTTGGACCCCTCATAATAACTTGAGGTGGGGGCCCGAAATAAACCAACAACGCTTAACGGACATTTCTACTATTTCTAGAATGAGAGAGAAATTCCTACTATCTTTACGGCCGTAAATATCTTACTTGAATGCCTAGATACCACGCATTAGTTGGCTTATTTCGAGCCCGTCTTGCCCTCACACTTAGTTAGCGAATATCTGCGATGCCGTTAGGCAATCGCTAACTAAGTGTGAGGGTGAAGAGCCCGAACTGATTAAAAGGTACTTAAGAATTGTATTATACGCTTACGCCTATAATTTGTCAATCCCTTCCTGCAACCCCGTCACTTAACAAGAATTTGCAAAGCAGTCGTTTTGAAGGACAACCAAGAAGTCATCTCGCAATATGAGTTGCGAACTAACTTCAAAGTTTTACTTCTTTGCGGCTGCAAAACTTATCCTTGTTAAGTGCGGGGTCGCGGAAAGAGATGCTAGTTTTGTATCAGACAAAACTAGCAAAAACTGGGGAATTTGTGTTAGCGGAGTTCCTCCGCTTCATTTTTCAAGCCCTTGCTACTCCTTTCTTTTTCAGCGCATGTACAGGTTGGTTGGAACCGCGGGAGTTTTCGTTTATCCCGCGGCGGTGGTCGCCAGTAAGCCCTGCGCTTAACGATGCGCGGGCTTTTGCCTCGCCGAAGCGGGCTTCAGCTCGCAAAGGCGGGCCTCTGGAGGATACAGGACTGTACCCTCCTCTGACGAAACAGGAGTGGCGCCACCGACTCATCGGTTACGCCACCTGCTTTAGATCTGCCTTCGCCATGTGAACCTCACAGTAAAGGAGTTGGGCAAAACCTAAATTCGCATTTGAATCCGATCACTTGTAGAATTTAGAAATGAAAAAATTAAAAAAAATTCTCACATCTTTCAAAAAGTGAGAGAAATGAAATA
>MGKI01000011.1 GCA_001795615.1 Candidatus Yanofskybacteria bacterium RIFCSPLOWO2_01_FULL_42_49 | reverse complement strand
TCTCTCACTTTTTGAAAGATGTGAGAATTTTTTTTAATTTTTTCATTTCTAAATTCTACAAGTGATCGGATTCAAATGCGAATTTAGGTTAGTTCGTAAACAATCTAGGCAGCTATGCCACGGGCTATTACAATGCCCAAAAATAGCAAGGAGACGGAACATGTTTGAACGTAGCTATCCGGGACATAAAGATTATGAACTTCATCGTGCGCTTGGACTTCCAGTCAGTGATATCCCACCATTTGTAAGCCCTCTCTCTGCGGATGAAAAGAATGGACTTATTAATAAAGCTTCCAAACTTCGTTTGGAGATGATTAACAAATTGGGAGAATTCCCGGCTCTTCAACCTCAAATACAAGAGCTAAAACTAAATATTACCTCGGAAGATTTAGCTCGAGGTACAAAAAGCAGTGTTACTAACGCGATTGCTAAAAAATTGTTTACTGCCAACGATGGTCAACAATCCGATGATGAACTTTCAAAGGAGGGGTATATTTCAAGAGAAAGGATCAAGAAAGCCGTTGAAGAACTCATGACAATGGCTCGAACACTACGTTCGGCTGTCGCAGAAGAAACAGGAGCTTTTGTTGGTAACTCCTATTACGACTAAATATTCTTGTTAGGTGTTAGCTATAAGAAAGTGCGATAACCTCGCACTTTTTAATTTTCAAAGAATTTGCCGCCAAGAATGAAATTTGTTAGAATTTCAGTAATCCGAACTTCGCCAAAAAAAACTTGAAATTGTCATCCCCGTGGCAGACCCGATTCACTTCAATTTCTTTCAGTGCAAGCAGAATTATCGGAGGGGGTGGTGGTTCGGTCAGCGCCGCCGAAGTCCGTTTTGTTTCTGGTGTTTTTCTTAAGTATTTTCTTCTCTTAAATCTTTGGGCAAATTTTTCAAATAATTGACACACAATTAAAGCCGTGCTAATATAAGTCACGGTTTTTGGCTACTTGAAAATAGGAGAAAACATGGCTAGGCCCATTGTTGTCGCATTGCTTGGAGTACTTTTGGAGATGGGGGTAAGCTCTGAAAGTGATGAGCATTTCCAAACTATTATTTCTGGTTTCATTCAAGCAAAGATAATGAGTGAGGCGCAGCTTGCCGATTACTTATTGGTTTCACGTCCCTCAGTAAATAGGTGGTCAAGGGGTAGGGATTTACCAAGAAAAAATGTGAGACGAGGAATCTATAAAGCATTGTTAAAAAAAATAGATGATATGTAGTTTCGTAATTACTCACTTTCCGCCGACTAACAAGTCGGCTTTTTTATTGCCTAATTTTTATCTCTTTTTTATCCCAAGTATCTCTGGAAACTTTACCTCTTTTTTCAAAGCAACTTCCAACGATGATTTCCCATTCAAATGTTTAAATGGTTCCTCACAATCAGTAAAAGGTTTAGTCCTTCGTCTTATCATCCAGGCATTTAGCCATCTCTCGGCTGAATGGAAACTCTGAAAACCTTTAATTGATTTTAATCTGCCTTGTAGGTGTGAATTGAAACTTTCAATGATATTGGTTGTATTGGGACAATGCTCTAAGCGATATTTGAAGGCAAAAAGCTCATTGCTTCTTTTAGCTACATCTACAAGCACAGTTTGGACTACAGAGCTGTATTTGCCATATCTGAAGTAAAGATACTGCCATCTGGCTTCTCTGGCCTTGTGATGTAATTTGGGGTCAAAGCAGCCAACCAATCCATAAAAGAATTCTCGGTATTTTTCATTAGTTCTAATAGCTAATGCCTGTCTCCAATTTTCTAAATAATGGTTCTGCCATAATTGAACCCTGACTGTCGGAAATACTTTAGCTAAAGCTGGCCTGACAGCTCCATTATCGTCGGCAATAACAATTTGAAATGGATATTTACAGGTTTTAAGTAAAACAAAGAATTTGTAATAGGCTTCTTCGTTTTCACTTGGAGCCAGTAATCCGACGGGAATATCATGAGTCAGATAATCAATGCCATAGATGAATGGTATCTTTTGGTCATAGCCTTTTACTTTTACATATTTACCATCAACTACTAATCTACCGCTCCACCTGTTGCAATAGTTAGCTGATAGCCAAGTATTCTCTGGCAGGCTATCCATTTCTTTTTTAACTCGCTGAAATATTTGAGCTGGAGATGGATTATACTCATCGACTAGTTTACGAAAAGGTATGCCATCAATGTGAGCTACCCAGAATATGGGTTTAACTCTGTGGTCTATTGAAAAAGAATGCCTTTGCTTTTTACAAAAATATCTCTTCTGACCGTTCCTGCTTCCTCGCTTAACTGTTTTGTTACTGCTGCAGATTGGGCAGTTTGGATTACGCTTTTTTGTTCATAATACCCAATTTAACATGTTAATTGGTGATGTAAGCTAGATGGGGCAACAAAAAAGCGCATTCTCATGCACCTGAAATAAAACGGTCTCCCGCCGAAGGCGGCGAAATGGGTTCGAACTAATTCAAGAATACTCTGCACTAATTCAAATACAAGCGGTTAGGAACGATTTGTAAGGTAAATACTGAATCACTTGAGTTTGCCTATTCTCTTTGGCCTGGGTAGGGGCCAGGGAGAATGGAAAACTTTGACTTGCATTTTATTTGATTTTTGGTACAATATAGTAAATTCAGAAAGGAGTCAGAAAATGGAAAACCCAGCTCATTTACCAACTGATCATAGGTTCACGCTATATCGCGATGGCGAAGATATCTATACTGAAGAAACAAAGAAAATGAGCAACAGTGAGTTGCTCGCAGCTTTTAAAGATCTTCATGAGCAATGGGATGATTATGGACTATGTTTTGATGTTGAGAGCTATGACCGAGAGCTCAAGGCAGAAAAATCAAGAAGAGGTCTTTAACGCCTATGATGTGCCGGCTAACCCCGGCTTTTTAATTGGCAAAATTGATGTTAAACTCAAAATCTAAAGGATTCTTGATAAAATAATCATAAATTCTTGAGAACAAAGTTTTCCCCTTCTTCGCTCTTTGAGCTTCGGAAGGGCAATGCAATGTTCTGGTCCGGCTAGCTCACCATCAAGATCTGTCGGCTCTGCCAAATATTGAAAGTAACCCAAAACCCGCCATCTGGCGGGTTTTGGGTTAGGGCCAGTTGAGCTGGCCCGAGCTATCTAGAGTTCGGAAGTTATTTTTTTGAATACTTCCGGGTTGTTGGCGGCGAGGTCGGAGAGTATCTTTCTGTCCAGTTCTACATTTGCTTTTTTAAGCTTGTCTATGAGTTTGGAGTAGGTAAGGCCGTTTTCTCTTGCCGCAGCACCTATCTTTATCTGCCACAGTCGCCGAAAATCTCTCTTTTTCTTTTTCCTATCGGCAAACTGGAATGACCAGGCGTGAAGCAGGGCTTCTTTGGCTTGGCGGTATTTGGACTTTCGAGTCCACATAAAACCTTTTGCGTGTTTCAGCAGTCGTTTTCTTCTGGCGTTTGCTTGTACACCTCGTTTAACTCTTGGCATAAAGTCTAATAAATTTCTAAATTCTAATTTCTAAACTCTGAATAATCTCAAATATCAAATCTCAAAAGTTTTAAAAAATTCTCTCCGTGGGAAATGCCCCGAAGGGGCATAATTTTGGTATTGTTTAGAGATTAGGGATTTCTTAAAGATATCTTGTTAAAAGTGATTTGGTTGATTTTATTAACTCATGCGGGCCGACTTTGTCTCCTCGTTTTTGGCGGGTCTGGCTTCCGGAGTCTTTGGCGTTAAAATGATTCTGGCCGGGAGGCCTTTTCATTATTTTATTCCTCCCCGTTATTTTGACCCTCTTAAAGAGGGCTTTTTTTGTTTTTGCTCCGTGGGTCATTGGTTAGCCATTAGTGATTAGACTCTCTAATTAAGTCCTATTTTCTAATTATAATTGTCCAGCCAAAGGGGGATCTTTTTATACTTTCTTGGACTGAAAAATTACTCAATTTTGTCATAAACTGCTCAAGTTTTTGCCTGCCCATGTGGGCTAAAGCTTTTTCTCTTCCGCGAAGAGTAAGCTCTACCTTAACGATATGGCCGTCATTCAGGAACTCATTTATTTGCTTTGCCTTGAAATCCAGATCGTGGACTCCGGTTTTGAAGCCGACTCTGACGGTTTTTCTTTCCTGGACTTTCTGCTTGGACTTTTTCTCCTGCTTCTCCTTGCGATACATATATTTACCATAATCCATGATTTTGGCAATAGGGGGCTGTATTTGCGGGGACACTTCTACCAAGTCTAAATTTCTTTCCCTGGCCAATTTCAACGCTTCTTGCGTCGGCATTACTCCAAGCTGATTACCTCCTTCATCTATAACCTGAAGCTGGACGGCTCGTATTCGATTGTTTGCGTTAAGTTGTTTTTGCACTTTTGATAAAGTATCTTATCATAGTTATCATAATTATCCAAGTTGCCATGATCAAAATTTTATACGAAGACAATCACTTAATAGCGGTATATAAGTCAGCAGGGATTCTCGTTCAAAAAGGGAGTCCGCCAGCTGGCGGAGAAGGCCATGACGATGATACTCTTTATTGGCAGGTAAAGATGTTCATCAAAGAAAGGGACAAGAAGCCGGGAAATGTTTTTCTCGGCATTCTGCACCGTTTGGACCGGCCGGTATCCGGAATTATTTTATTTGCTAAAACAAGCAAGGGTGCGGCCCGTTTGTCAGAACAATTTCGCAACCGAACCGTTAAAAAAATTTATCACGCAGTAGTTAAAGGAAAGATAAAACCGCTTTCAGGCGCGCTGGTCCATCATCTTCAAAAAAATGAGATTGAGAACAAGTCGGAAGTCGTCAAAGAAGGAGATCTGGCCGAGCTCTGCTATAAGACCTTAAAATCGGGGAGAAAATACTCGTTACTGAAAATAGAGCTTAAAACCGGCCGGTTCCACCAAATACGAGTCCAGCTTGCCGTTACCGGGTACCCGATAGTCGGCGACGCAAAGTATGGTTCAAAAGAAAAAATCGATGATGGTTCAATTTTACTTTCAGCTACCGAGATTACATTTAAAACAGCAACCACGGGCGAGCTCAAAACTATAAAGATGGATTATCCCAGTCACTGGAATAAAAAAATCCGAGATTGACTCGGATCCATTGGTTACGCAGTAAACTGTCTCCCAACAATGTTATCGGAGTGTTCTTTGTTAAACAGGACCTCGCTGTTTTTGACCAGGAATACATTGGCTATGCCGGCTTCTATCATCGTATCCCAGCACCATTGACAGCACCACCAGTGGCCCCAGAGATAGAGGTCAGCGTTCATGGTGTCGCGACCATGAGCATCTAGTATAGCTTTTGTTTCACTGTGATTCTTGGGGTGACATCCTTCGCAAAGCTCGTATCCTATGCCAGTAGGACATTGCCGGCGAATTCTTTCGCACTCATGTTTAGTGTGGTAATCGCTTCCATTAGCGCCTCGGCCGAGAATCCGAGCATCTTTTACAACAATAGACCCGGTCGGCATAACTTTATCAAGCGAGTGCCTTCGTGCTTCTTCTCTGGCGATTATCATGCCCGGATGTGTTTCCGGCACATACTTGATAGTTCGACCTTCTGGTAAATAAGGGTACTTTATGTCGGGCATAATACATAACCTAGATACTAAATGAACCGACCTTACTGTATAGAATGTTATGAAATATGTCAAAAACAAGACCGCTTAAAAGCGGTTTTGTTTTTATAGTGCTGTGCACTTCGAAGTTTTAGTGTAGAGGTGGAGATGGAGGTGTTGAAACCTCGTCCGAAGCTTTTCCCAAAAAAGTGTCTACTTAGATAGCTGATTTGATATTTCACCAAGAAGTAGAAATCAAGCAAAATTATTCTTGGCTATTCCTCCTTCATTTCATCGCACAGTGGAGGACTGTTTGTGCGATAGAGCTCATTGAATGACACCCCGGAATCCTCTAATGAGCATCGAGGCCAGGATGGCTTTACCTAAACTATGTTAGGCGTAAGCGTATACAGGTGAATGATTTGCACCTATTAAAATGGTCGGATTTGATTATGGTGGTGTAACAACCATACCACCCTAAGCACTTAATGGGGCAATAACCTCGTCGAAACATTCATCCCCATGAATTCATTATACCACGAAATCTAATATTCTTCAATACCGCGTTGTCTTGCCCTTGTTACATCTTTTTTCTTGATGGCCTCGCGCTTGTCGTACTTTTTCTTTCCGCGGGCGATGCCAACGAGCAATTTCAGCCGCCCTTTTTTGTCATATATTTTTAACGGTATCAGCGTCAGACCGTGGGCTTGCGATGTACCGATAAGAGCAGACATCTCCTTTTTAGACAGAAGAAGTTTTCTTGACCGTTGGGGATCATAGTCATTGGGTGTGTTTGCCGGCTGGTAGGGAGAGATTACGGCGCCCACAAGATACGGCTCCCCGTTGAGTATTTTTACATAGGAGCCCTTTATGGAAACCTTGCCGGTTTTGATGGACTTGACCTCGTGGCCCTCCAATACCAAACCCGCCTCAATTGTCTCAAGGATTTCGTAGTCAAAGTGAGCCTTGGAATTTGTCGCGTAGTCTGCCATGCCATAAGCTTAAAGCTTAAAGCTTAAAGCGTAAAGCGGTTATTTGCGTTCTTCTAGTACCGCTTTCAGTTTGAGATGCTGGTCTTTTCGTAGAACCGTGAGTTGTACCTCGTCGCCCACCTTACATTTTTGAAGCGTGTCGCTGAAGTCGACTTTATCAGTCAATTTCTCGCCATTTAATTCAAGGACGATATCATTTTCTTTTATACCTGCTTTTTCTGCCGGCGAGTTGGGTACGACGGCTACTGCGCCGGGGGTATGATCGCGTACGACAAGCGCGCCACAGTCCGTCGGCAGGTCGTACTGTTTCTTTAAATTTTTATTCAGCATTACATATTGAAGGCCGATGAACGGTTTGACTATCCTTCCGTATTTGATGATGTCTTCAAGGTCTTGCTTGGCCCAGTTGATCGGTATTGAAAATCCGATATTTTGCGCGCCGGCGATAATAGCTGTGTTTATACCGACGACTTCGCCATCAAGGTTGATAAGCGGCCCCCCCGAATTTCCCTGGTTAATTGCCACATCCGTTTGGAGTACGCCTCGTAGGTGTTCCATCGCTCCGTCTGTGCCGAGCGCGGCGGAAATGCTTCGTGACAGTCCTGATATAATTCCCTTTGAAACAGTATTTGAAAACATTCCCAATGCGTTGCCGATGGCGATAACGGTTTGCCCTAGTTCTAATTTGGAAGAATTGCCGAGGCGAACCGCCGTCAGCCCCTTGGTGTTAATTTTGATCACGGCTACATCGTTTATCGGATCCCGGGAAAGAACTTTAGCTTGGTGCTCTTCTCCGTCTATAGTAATAACGGTGTATTCGGCATCTTGGTCAAAGACAACATGTTTGTTGGTTAAAATAAGGCCGTCTGGGTGGACAATGATCCCCGAACCTCCGCCGACGCTTACTTTTTGTTTTTGTCCTTCTTCAACATCGCCGAAAAAGAAAGGATTGAAAAACGGAGCAGGGCTTATGCTCTTAAACTTTGGAAGATATTTTGATATAACAATGCTGACCACCGAAGGCGCGGCCTTTTTGACCGCTTCAATTGTTAGTTTATCGTGATTGTGTGAGTCCATGGATACCATTATGAAGCTAAATCAAAAATTTTTCAACCCTGTAGTAGATTTTTCGAATACCCGCCAAAAAGGCGGGCAAAAGCTGGAGGCAATCGAAAAATTCACTACGGGGTCAACCGGAACACCATGAAATTAAATAAAAGTTTTTTCGACAGAAACACTGTGATAGTAGCCAAAGAACTTCTTGGTAAGCATTTGTGTCGGCGTCTGGGCGGCGAGGTGATAAAAGCAAAAATAACAGAAACTGAAGCTTATTGCGGTCCGCATGACTTGGCCAGTCATGCGTCAAAAGGGTTAACCAATCGGACAAAAATAATGTTTGGTCCGCCGGGCCATGCCTATATTTATATGATTTACGGAATGTATCATTGTTTTAATGTAGTTACGGAAAAAGAAGGGTATCCTTCCGCAGTTCTTATAAGAACTGCGGAAACTCTAAACGCTAAACTCGAAACTCTAAACAAGCTCAAAATCCCAAATTCAAAACTAAGCGGACCAGGAATCTTGTGCCGAGAACTTAAAATAGATAAAAGTTTAAACGAAGTCGATTTATGCAAGAGTAACGAGATTTGGGTAGAAGATTCTAAAGAAAGACAGCCGAAGATAAAAAGAGGCAAAAGGATAGGCGTGGATTACGCCGGCAAGTGGAAAGATAAGTTGTGGCGGTTTTCTGTCTAGCCAAGTGCGGTGTTTACTTTTTAAGAGGTTCTGTTATCTTTTTCGCAACGAACTTTTACAAGGGAAACTGCCAGTGCGCAGAGAAATTTTTGAGGAAGCGTTAAGATCAACGATTCCTGAATCGGCCCTTTTGTCCGAAACAGCCATTAAGGCTAACGGCCGTCCCAATTTTGAAAATCAAAAAGAGGGCTATAAAACTCTGCTGGACAGTGGTACGACTATTTTGGCGTTTCATTTTAAGCATGGCGTAATGCTTGCCGGCGACAGACAGACAAGCAGCTGGTTTTCAATTATGTCTCAAGAAACGGTTAAGGTAAGCCAAATCGGATTGTATTCCGGGTTTATGTTTGCCGGCATGGTTAGTGACGGACAGGCGGTGGCTGAAAGTTTGCGCAGAGCCGACAGGGATTTTAGAAATAGATTTGGAGTGCCCCTTTCTTTAGACGGGATGGCCAATTATCTTTCTCGTTTTTTGAGGATTCACTATAACCATGGAATTTTTCTTGAAGCGTGGGGCATAATTGCCGGTTTCAACTTCAATCCTCTGGAATCCAAAATTTACTCTGTTGAGCCAGCGGGCTCCAAAACAGCAAGCATCTTTGCCACAACTGGTTCAGGCGGAGACAGGGCCGAAGATGAGCTGGAAAGATTCAGGGGCAAGATAAAAACTCTGGTTCTTGACACAAAAGAAGCGCTAGAGCTTGCTGTCAGGGCCGTATATATGGCCGGTAAGAAAGATATGGGCACTTCAGATGTCAGACTAGCGGTTCCTTCGGTGGCAGTTATTACTGCTGATCGGGGGTTTGAGTTTATCAAGCCCGATAGGGTCAAAGAAGCAAGAGACAGACTAGTAGACCAGGAAAGGAGAGATGGCAATGTCGCCTAAAACTGTTAAGCGAGCAGTTGCTGCAAAAAAAAGAAGAAAGAGCGGCTTGTCTGGGATGTTGGCCGAACTTTATTTGAAAGAATATGACGCTCAGCGGCGTCTAGGCAACAACACATGCATATTTATTAAAGTCGGAGACCAACAGAGGTTTCTTGTTTTGTCAGACAATCCTCCCGAGGTCCAAAACCATGGAAGATTTTTTACTGTGTTTATGGGCGCCTCAACCAGTGAGATAGGAGAGGCAACCGATATTTTGGGCGAAATTAAGGGATCCATAAATGACGTGTATTCTCCGCAAGATTTCCACTCGACAGTTGCTTTATATTTTTTGTCGAGATATCTGAAAGGCGCGGTAGAGGAATTTTGGTCACAACGGGCTTTGGCTGTTGAGTTTATGATTTTTGACCCTGTGTTTGAGGTACTGCATACAATTAAATTTAACGGCGATTATGAATCGTATGCGATAGGGGAGGTCAAAGACACATTCATTCTCCTGGGGGCTTATAATCCAAAGCTAAGGAGAGAGCTGGCCAAAGATCTTCAGGCGTGCCTTGACAATGCTGATATCAGTAAAGAAAAAATGAAGGAACTAAGAGATAAGTTCTGTCAAAAGTATAATCTGCAAGTTTCAGCATTGTTTGAGCCGGAACTGATTCGCGTGCCAGCATCCAATGTGAAGGTATCTGCTGTGCCGCCGGATAAAGAAGCAAGCTAAGCTAAATATTTCACAACGAACCTCAAATTGGGGTTTTTGTTTTAACAAAATTCAGCTATATTAGTAATTGCTATGGTTAAAAGTCTGCTTAGGCAAAAACTTCAAGATAAATTCTCCGGTGTCAGCTTTGACGTCCTTGTGCCGCCTGATGACAAAATGGGGGATTATTCGACCAATATTGCTTTTGTTTTGGCGACCCGTCCTTCGCATAAAGCTACGGAGGGCAAAGAAAAAAAGGGCGAAGATCCGATGAAAGTCGGAGAAGAACTGGCGTCAGAGTTAAGCAGGGATAAAGACCTCGCCGGCGTTTTTCAAAAAGTAGAAGCGGTAAGGCCGGGGTTTGTTAATTTTTTTCTGAAAAAAGAGTTTTTACAAAAACAACTAGCAGAAACTTATAAAAATATTGACTCAGTTGGCTTGTCTGATACTGGAAATGGCAAAACAGTGATAGTTGAGTATTCTTCGCCAAATATTGCCAAGCCAATGCACATAGGCCACCTTCGTTCCACCATTATCGGCGATTCTCTTGCGAATGTTTATGAAAAGCTTGGTTACAAAGTAATCCGCTGGAATTACATAGGGGACTGGGGAACGCAATTTGGGAAATTGATTGCTGCCTGGAAACGGTGGGGAGATCCTGAGAAACTTAAAACAAACCCTTCTACAACACTTGTGGAGCTCTATGTAATGTTCCATCAGAATTTGAAAAAGGACCCGTCGTTGGAAGGAGAAGGACAGAGGGAGTTTTTAAAACTTGAACAAGGCGATTCTCAAAACCGAGAATTATGGGAATTGTTTCGTTCTCAGTCATTGGAAGAATTTAGATGTATTTATAAGGATTTAAACATTGGAATGTTTCAGATCATAAAAGGCGAGAGTGACTATGAATCCAAGCTTAAACCGCTCATAGTGGAACTTCAGCAAAAGGGGATTGCAACAGAAAGCGAGGGGGCGTTGGTTATTGAACTTGAAAATTTGCCGGTAGCAATGTTACAAAAATCTGACGGGGCCACATTATACATGACTCGTGACTTGGCAAGTTTAGAAGACCGCATTCGGAGTTATCAGGCGGATAAAATTCTTTATATTGTTGCCAACCAACAAACGCTTCACTTTGAACAGTTATTTGCTGTCGCAAAAAAATTAGGATTGAAAAACGCAGAACTAGCCCATGTTAAGTTTGGTATGGTATTGGGCGAGGACGGTAAGAAACTGGCGACAAGGGAGGGGAAAGTAATTCCTCTTCAGGATGTCATAGATAAAATAGTTGCTCTTGCCGGCAGAGTGGTAAAAGAAAAGAACCCCGAACTGTCAGAAAAAGAAGCGAGTGAGATTGCCAAAGTAGTAGGCATTGGAGCTTTGAAATATAACGATCTCAAACAACATCCTCATACAGATATAGTATTTGACTGGAAAGCAATGCTGGACATTTCTGGTAATAGCGGGCCGTACTTGCAATATGCTTATGCTCGATTGGCAAGCATTATTGCAAAAGCTAAAAATAGAAAAGAAGGTGATGTTTCTCTTTTGACCGAACCAGAAGAGGAAAAATTAATGAAACGACTTTTAGAATTCTCAGATGCAGTTGTGAAATGCATGGAACTGAACGCTTTAAATAGCCTTGCTTTGTATCTTTATGAGCTTTCAAACGAAGCTAATCGTTTCTACGAATCAATCCGCGTTCTTGAAGACGAAAATATCGACAGACGAAACGCCAGACTTGTATTAATAGAAACTGCCGCAGCTATCCTTAAGCGGGGTCTCGGCATTCTTGGCATTGAAACTCTCAAGAGAATTTAAATTACTTTCGCTTAAGAGACATGAAGGATAATGCTCCAAGTATGTCCATCAGCAGATCGTTTATCGTATCGTCAAGATCGCCGATGAAGTAAGCTCTGATGTGTAAATATTTGTACATCGGTTCTATTAATGTTTGGCTGGCTAAGTATTCGGTGAACTCCCAAACGACCCCGATAAAACTTACAGCCCCCACCAGTATTAAATATTGTTTCAGTTTTGGATATGGAGTATGGAATATGGAATTTGGACCATCGGATAAGTAATGCCACATCAGCATTGCGACGAAAAAACCGCCCAGAAAATGATGAATCATGTCAAACCACCACACTGAATACATGCCGAAATACAATCCGACCAGATTGCTTATAAAAATAATAGCTAAAATTAAAATTGCCTTTTTCATAGAAGTAAACTTAGCATAACTTTGCTTTTTTGGGAAAATTGGAGTTAAATATTTCCCAGTCCTTTCAGATAAAGACGGAGCGTGGATTGACAGCCTCACTTCACCTGGCCGCCGGAGCGGCAACGGGGGTAGCGATTCAAAAATATTTGTCGCTGGACGCCAGTCTGCCGGAAAGAGCTTTTTGTGCATTTGTCGCCGGCCTCTTGTCGCACATCTTTTTAGATGCCTTCCCTCACCAGGAATACTCATCGGGAGGCCGTGTTTTGTGGGCGTTTATTCTCGGAGAAACAGGATTGGTCTTTGCCCTTGTTTTGATTCCTGTAGATAACTTTGTTGCTGGCACTATTATTTTTTTTTGGGATGGTTGGCGGCGCCTTACCCGATGTTTTGGAATTGCTGTTTACCTATTTTTTCAGGCAACAATGGCTTGCCGGTTTAAGTGCTATTTGTCACCTTGGCGTTCACGGCATGGTGCCGTTAAGCTTTAGGATTAATTTTTGGTGGCAGGCATTAGCCACTATTATGTTAATTTTGTTTACCAAGCTCAAGTCCGCTTAAACGGACTTTTTAATTTAATTGAACTGTATTAAAAATTCAGCTAATATCAGTAATATGTTTAATTTTAAGAAAGTAGAACAGGAAGCACTCTCTTTTTGGAAAGAAGATAAGATATTTGAGAAGTCTCTAAGTAATCGTAAGGAAGAGAAGTCTTTTGTTTTTTTTGAGGGGCCTCCTACCGCGAACGGATTACCCCATATCGGGCACTTTTTGACCCGCGTGTATAAAGATTTGTATGGCCGCTACAAAACGATGCGAGGGTTTTATGTTTTAAGAAAAGCCGGCTGGGATACTCATGGTCTGCCTGTCGAGATTGAAATTGAAAAAGAACTAGCATTTAAAAATAAGAAGGACATAGAAAAATTTGGCATAACAGAGTTTAATAAAAAAGCAAAAACGAGCGTTTGGAAATATAAAGCCGAATGGGAGGAGATGACCAGAAGAACCGGTTTCTGGCTTGATACCGACAACCCCTATAGTACTTATGAAAATAAATACATTGAGTCACTTTGGGCAATAATTAAAAAAATCTGGGACAGGAAACTGCTTTACCTTGCCCATCGAGTCGTGCCTTTCTGCACAAGGTGCGGAACGCCTTTATCTTCCCACGAAGTAGCGCAGGGATACAAAACCGTAACCGATAAAGCGGTTACGGTTAAATTTCTAATTTCTAATTCCGAATTTCTAAACAAATCCAAAAACCTAAAACCCAATACTCTAAAACCTAAAACCTACATTCTTGCTTGGACGACTACGCCGTGGACGCTTCCGGGCAATGTTGCTTTGGCGGTGGGGCCAAGTATTAAGTATCAAGTATTAAGTATCAAGGGCAAGAACGAGAATTATATTTTAGCCGAAGGTCTGGCCGAAAAGATACTTAATACTAAATACGAAATACTTAATACTGTTCCTGGCAAGGAACTAGTTGGCCTGAAATACGAACCGCTCTTTAACGTAAAGGAATTAAAGTCCGAAAACTCTTATAAAATTTATGACGCCGATTTTGTTTCAACCAGTGAGGGCACGGGTGTAGTCCACACGGCGGTAATGTATGGCGAGGATGATTATAATTTAGGGACAAAATTAGGACTTCCCAAATTCCACACCGTAGATGAACAAGGGAGATTTGTTGGCGTAAGCAAAGAACTGGACGGTAGATACGTTAAAGACCCGGAAACGGAAAGTTTAGTAATTAGAGAATTAGAAATTAGAAATTTAATGTTCAAAGTTGAAAACTTTGAACACGACTACCCCTTTTGTTGGCGATGCAATACTCCTCTGATTTATTACGCTAAAGAATCCTGGTTCATCAAAATGTCGGCGGTGAATAAACAGCTTTTAGAAAATAATGAGAAAGTTAACTGGCTTCCTGAGCACATAAAAGAAGGCCGATTCGGCCAGTGGCTGAAAGAAGGTAAGGATTGGGCGTTTTCACGCGAGAGGTATTGGGGAACACCGCTCCCAGTTTGGCGGTGCCAAACTGGGAATAACCAAGAATCAATAACCAATAATCAAAGTAGAGGGTGTGGAAATTTTCTTGTTGTCGGGTCGTTGGAGGATTTGGAGAAATACCGCTACAAACCCAAGAATGAATTTTACATATTGCGGCATGGCCATAGCGAGAAAAACGGAGAAGGCGGCAACGAGATAATCAGCTCAAGGATTGAAAGCGATAAATATCATTTGACCGAAGACGGAAAAGAACAGGTTAAAAAAGCCGCCAAGCAGTTGAAGAAACTAGGCGGGGTGGACATGATAATTTCCTCGCCGTTTTTAAGAACCAAAGAAACGGCTCAAATAATTGCCGGTGAATTGGGCTTAAGCCCCGAATTTGAACCAGCTCTTGGAGAAATTCAACATGGCACATTGTGCGAAGGAAAAACGCACGATTTTTGCGTGACTAATCATATGCCGGATCAAGGGTGGGAGGTTAAAACAGCCGATGGGGAAAACTGGAAGGAAGTGCGCAAGAGAATGTCGGGGGTTTTAAGAGAGTTAGATTTAAAACATGAAGGCAAAAGAATATTGATCGTAAGCCACGGTGATCCGTTGTGGCTGTTGGAGACATTTACTTTGGGGCTGGGTCCGGAAGAAACAATTGCCGCAAGAGATAGATTTTTTCCTTCTCAAGGCGAATTAAAAAAGATTGACTTCAAAAACTGGCCGCATGACGACGACGGAGAGTTGGATCTTCACCGTCCTTATATCGACCGGATAACTTTAAAATGCCCGAAATGCAAATCACAAATGTTTAAAATTCCCGATCTGATAGATGTCTGGTTTGATTCCGGGGCAATGCCGTATGCCCAGTGGGCGTCCCAGTGCCGAAATTGTCCTTTTGTTGAGTTCTGTCCCTCTTTTCAACGGGACCGGTCTCTGCGTCTTAACGACAAGTCAACATCGGCAGCGGGGCGACAATTTCCCGCAGATTTTATAGTTGAGGCGATAGATCAGACGCGCGGATGGTTCTATACGTTACTGGCTATTTCAACTTTGCTTGATAAAGGAGCGCCATATAAAAATGTGATGGTGCTGGGGCACACTCTTGATGAAAAAGGACAGAAAATGTCCAAATCAAAAGGCAATTATGTACCGGTGATGGAATTAATGGATAAATACGGCGCCGATGTGTTGCGATGGTATTTTTTGTCGTCAATGTCGGTGGGTGAAAACAAAAGCGTAATTCCAAGAGAGATTGAAGACAAACAGAAAGGATTTTTTGGTACGCTTGATAATTGTGTCAGGTTTTGGGAATTGTATGCTACTGAACCAACGACTAACGACCAACGACTAACGACCTTGTTGGATAGATGGATTTTATCAAAATTAAATGGACTTGCGGGAGAAGTTGCTGATAATTTAGATAAATACGATCCAACGCCGGCAGCCAGAGCAATAGAAAAATTTGTTGTTGAAGACTTATCCAACTGGTGGTTAAGACGTTCAAGAAAAAGAAAGAAAGCATTAGGACTTTTGCGATTTGTATTACTTGAGTTGGATAAAATTATTGCCCCATTCATTCCATTTGTCGCTGAAGACATTCATAAGCGCCTTCACAAGGGCCACAATATGGGAACCGAAAGCGTACATTTGCACGACTGGCCTAAATCAGACAAGAAATTAATAGATAAAGAATTGGAAAACGAAATGGATAAAGTAAGAGAAATTGTTACGGCCGGATTGGCGTTGAGAAAGGAAAAACAGATTAAAGTTAGACAGCCGCTCGCCAAGCTGGTGCTTGGCAAACTCGAAACTCTAAACTCCAAACTCGAAACAAATTCAAAATTCAAAATTCAAAATTCAAAACCAAGAAAAGAGCTGCTCGATTTAATCAGGCAGGAGTTAAATGTGAAAGAGGTTGTTTATGATGAGAGCCAGAAAGAAGAGATGACTTTAGATCTTGAACTTTCGACAGCTTTAATTCATGAAGGCTATGCTCGAGAATTGATGCGACAGATACAAGATATGCGAAAAGAAGCGAAGTATCGTTTAGACGACAAAGTTTTTTGCCAATGGCATAGTGATGACGGGGGCCTATCGGAAGCAATTCGCCAATTTTCTGACGAAATAAAGAAAGAAGTCTTGTTGTCCGAATTTAAAAATAGTCCACACGACGACAAGGCGTATGACATTGAAAAAGAAACGGAGTTGGTGCCGGGAAAAAAGATTTGGGCGGGGGTGCGTAAATAGATTTAAGATTTAAGAATGAAAAAACGAGTATTAATAATTCACGGGTGTCCGTCTGATACCGAAAAAGCCATGAGTTCTGAAACACGGACTTACGATAAACATTGGATTCCTTGGCTAAAAAAGGAGCTGGTATTAAGAGATATTGAAACAGAAACACCGCTTATGCCGGAACCGTGGGCACCTGACTACTACAAATTCAAAAAAGAGTTTGATAAATATAAAGTTGATGAAGATTCAATTTTAGTTGGCCACAGTTGTGGCTGTGCTTTCTTGGTTCGCTGGCTCGGAGAAACTAATCAAAAAATTTATAAACTGATACTTGTGGCTCCTTGGAAAATCCCGGATAAAGACGACGAATTTAGAAAAGCATTTTATGAGTATCCAATAGACGAGACAATGAAATCAAGAGTAAAAGAAATTATTATGTTTACTTCCGACGATGAAGAAAACGACGGAAAGGAAAGTTTGAAAATTTTTCATGAAGCACTAGATGGAAAAGTCATAGAATTAAAAGGAAGAAGACACTTCACGCAAGACGATATGGGAACAACAGAATTTCCAGAATTGCTTGGGGTAATTTTGAGATAATATCATGAAACGAGAGGATAAATTATTAAAAATGGCGAGATAGTTCATATGTTAACCATTGACCATTAGGTTAACATATGATAACTTTAATTATGGATAAATATCTTTCAACAAGCGAGGCGGCTAAGATACTGGGAATAAGCCGGGTGGCTGTTTTCAAGAAAATAAAAAACGGTCGGATTAAAGCCAAAAAAATCGGACGCAATTTTATTATTGCGGAAAAGGCTATACTTGGCTTGTCCGGCAACTTTTTAACATCCCAAAAAAAGAGTGAGATTGATAGGGCAATTGATCGAACTGTTAAGGAGTACGGTGAGACCTTAAAATTGCTTGGCCAAGAATGAGATCCATATCAATTTTGGAAATAGAATATGTGGCCCATCGTCTGGCTAAAAAGTTTATGGAGTGGTATGAACCGATTCCTGATTTCGGTTCTCGTTACCCGAATATTTTGGAGAGCTGTCTGGCGATGCCGTTTCAGACATTTAGCCGTAGGAAATTATACATAGGATTGGTTGGAAAAGCAGCAATTTTGTTTTACTTGATGATAAAAAACCATCCTTTTAAAAATGGCAACAAAAGAATTGCCATGGTTACTTTGTTTTATTTTTTGTATAAAAATAATAAGTGGGTCAGGGTTGATAATACAGAACTGTATAATTTTGCGAAATGGGTTGCTTCCAGCAACCCGAAAATAAAAGAAGAAACGGTCATGGCGACCGGTAAATTTATCAAGACCTATCTTACAAGTTTGTAAATGACGACTAAGGCGATAATTTTAAAAAAACAGAACACCAACGAGTACGATCAGTTGGTGGATTGTTATACCGAAGACTTTGGCAAGATTACGGCAATTGCTAAAAGCATACTCAAACCGGGTTCTATCCAAGCGCTGCACCTGGATACATTTAATTTGGTCGAATTTGAGCTTGTGGGCGGGTCCGCCAGCTGGCGGATGCCGATAATTACGGGAGCTCAAACGGCTAATTCTTATGTTGGCATAAAGAGCTCCACCGCAAAAACTGCGGTTGCTTATTTTTTCATCGAGGCCATAGACAAAATGGTTTTTGAGAATGATAAGGACGACAAATTGTGGTGTTTCTTAATCACATTTTTCAGTGAACTAAATAAGAATGACGCGAGCCCCGGAATATTATTAAGACAAGGCCAGTCCAGGTTGCTCGACATTCTCGGTTACTTACCGGAGGTCAATTCTTGTAAGTCATGCAACGACAAAATAGACACTGAAACTTTCGGTGCCTTTAATCACGCATTAGGTGGGATTGTTTGCAAACGATGTTTTTTGGATGGACAGGGCGGGATATTGATAAGTCAGGAGGACTTCTCGTTGTTGAACCTTAACTATAATAATGGGACAAAAGATTATAGAAGATCGGTATTAGACGGAATGTTCGAGTATGTTTCAGGCGGCAAGTTCTCTTCGCTGGAATTGATGAGTGTGATAAAATAGATTATGGCACAGAAATTACTAAAGTGGCTTATTCTTCTAGCTCTTATTCTTTTTATCGTGGCAATCGTCATCTTCCTTTTTGGCAAGCCGTCTTTCAGTGAGAATCAGGTTATTTTGGAATTGAACGGTCCGACTCAAGCTTCTGTGGGCGATGAAGTGGTATACAAAGTTAAATACGGCAACGATACGAAGATAAAGCTCCACAACTTAAGATTTAAATTTACATACCCGGAAGAATCGGTGGTAATAAAAGACGGGAAAGTTTCCGGGGAGCTCACGGAGACATTTACGGTTGATGAGCTTCAAAGCGGAAAATCAGAAGAAAAAGAGTTCCGGGCTTTCATGGTTGGCGACAGGGGGAATATCAAAAATGCTAAAATCGAACTTGAATTCAGAGCGGGGAATTTGCGTTCGTCTTTTGAAAAAAGCGAAACAACTTCCACGACGCTTATTAGCGTTCCGGTATCTTTGACGCTGGTAGCGCCTCCGACGGCGGTATCCGGCCAGGCGGTGAACTACATATTTGATTATAGAAACGAGTCCGGTGAAAATATTTCGGATATCAAATTTGAATTTAGTTATCCCGACGGATTTGAAATCCAAGAACAAACCCCAAAGCCGGTCGGAACAAATACCTGGTCTGTGCCTCTGTTAAGGCGGAGTGACGGCGGCCGCATTAGCGTTAAGGGAATTTTGCGCGGGAAAGAGGGTGAAGTTAAGACAGTATCGGTCTCTCTTAAACGGAAGGTTGGCGATGAGTTTGTGGCTTATCAGAAATCTGCCACTTCTTCGTTGATATCAAATCCTCTTTTGGGCCTTGAAGTTTTTGCAAATGGGTCCAAAACATATGCGGCGCATTTGGGAGATCGGCTTCAATATGTTGTAAGGTATAAAAATAACTCCAACCACAATCTCATCGGACTGAATTTAGAAATTAAGCTTGAGGGCGAGATGTATGACTTGGCAACTTTAGATACAAGCGGCGGATTTTATGACGGTTCCAGGGGAACGATTGTCTGGAATGCTGCCGTTGTGCCGGACTTTTCAGTTCTTCCGCCGAATAAATCAGGAGAAGTTAAATTTACGGTGGATGTAAAGAAAGACTTTCCTTCCAGCGGCGCCGGCGCCAGAAATTTCTTCGTAAAGACATCTTCCCGTTTAAGCACTTCCAATGTGCCTTCTGGCGTTGACGGCAACGAAGTTGCCGCTTCCGCCGATATGGTTACAAGGATAAGCACCCAGCCGACTTTTTTGCAGACTGCCTTTTATAACGATCCGGCCTTCGGTCTATCCGGTCCCTTGCCGCCAAAGGCGGGAGAGGAGACAGTTTTCACGGTTCATTGGCAAATTGCCAATCCCGGAAACGATATGAACACCGTGGAGGTAAGAGCCGTATTGCCACCCGGCGTAACATGGAAGAATATAGTAAGCGTCGGCCTTGGGCAGACCGAGCCGGTTTTTAATTCGAACAATTCCGAAGTAGTATGGAATATCGGAGTTTTGCCTCAGGGGACCGGCATATTGACGTCAAAATATGAGGTCAGTTTTCAAGTAGGCGTCAAATCTTCGGTGGTCGGGAAAGCTCCCGTTATTATAAAAGACGGAAAGTTTTCCGGTTCGGACAGCTTTACTAAGGAGAAAATAATTCTTAATGTACCTGATTTGACTACGGATGATTTGGTTGATAGACCAGGAGAAGGAACCGTTGAATAGAAATTTTAAATTTCTATTCAACAAACCCTAAATTCTAAACCCTAAATCCTAAACAAATCCCTGCCTGCCGGCAGGCAAGCAAAAATCAAAACTCAAAATCCAAAACATTTTTAATTTTAGATATTAGAATTTTGAGATTGTTTAGAGTTTAGAGATTAAGATTTAGAGATTTAAAATCAGTTTATGTCACAACCCAAAGAACAAAAACCAAGTAATTTATTAGACAAAATTGTCAGCTTATGCAAGCGGCGTGGTTTTATTTTTCCAGGTTCGGAAATTTACGGTGGCTTGAGGGGAACATGGGATTATGGGCCGCTTGGTTCGGAGATGAAATTCAATTTGAAGCAATCCTGGTGGAAATATATGGTTCAGGATCGTGAGAATGTTTTTGGAGTTAATGCTGCTATAATGATGAATCCGAAAGTTTGGGAGGCCTCTGGACATACACAAGCATTTACCGATCCGCTTATAGAATGCAAAATCTGTCACGAACGTTTTCGTGCCGACAAACATGAAGATATAAAAGAACATGAAGAAATGCATGCCAAAAAGAAAGAGAATCCGCCAACTGGCGGAGGATGGACCGAACCAAAGCAATTCAACATTCTTGTAGAAGCAAAGCTTGGGGTTGTGGAAGGAGAAAAAACCATGGTATATCTGCGGGGAGAAATAACCCAGGGTGTTCATGTTAATTTCAAAAATGTCGTTGACTCAATGCATCCAAAAATTCCGTTTGGCCTCGCTCAGATAGGAAAGGCATTTAGAAACGAAATAACTCCGAGAAATTTTGTTTTTCGGTCTCGGGAGTTTGAACAGATGGAATTGCAGACATATGTAAAACCCGATGAAGTAAGCGCGATGGAGGTTTTCAGTGAGATGAAAAATATTCGCATGCAGTGGTATCTGAACTTGGGCATCGATAAAAATAAACTGAGATTTCGAGAACATGCTTTCGACGAACGGGCCCATTACGCCCGTGCGGCATGGGATATTGAATATGAAACTCCTTGGGGATGGGATGAGACTGAAGGCATCCACCATCGTGGCGATTGGGATTTATCTCGCCATTCACAATTTTCAGGGCAAGACCTTTCTTATTTTGACTCTGAATCAAAAGAGCGTTTTGTCCCTTGGGTGATAGAAACATCAGGCGGTGTGGACCGGGCGCTACTATTCTTTTTGCTCGATGCATATCAAGAAGAAAAAGATAGGATCGTCCTGAAAATCCACCCAAAACTCGCGCCGTACAAAGCGGCGGTGTTTCCGTTGTTAAAGAACAAGCCGGAGTTAGCCGCCAAAGCGCGACAGGTGTTTAAAGATTTAAAAATGACAAGTTTAAATATCGCCTGGGACGACAGAGGAAATATCGGCAAACGATATTATTCGCAAGACGAAATAGGCACCCCATTCTGTATCACGGTGGACTTTCAGACGCTGGAGGACGGGACGGTAACTTTGCGTGACCGGGACACCATGGAACAAAAGAGAATTGACACCAAAGACATAGCGAAGTTACTCGAAGAAAAACTTAAGTAAGACATTCTACACCAATGAATATACGCATTTTGGCGAGGGTGGTTATCTATAATCCCGAAGACAATAAAATACTTCTGGTCAAAAATAAGGGGACTAACTTTTGGTATGCTCCTGGCGGAGGATGGGAGTATGATAAAGAAAATATTCTTCAGTGCGCTGAAAGAGAGGTTACCGAAGAAGTCGGCCTGAGCGTTGAGATAAAAAGAATTCTCTATCTTCAAGAATTCCACGCTACCGAGGACTCCATCTTCTTCGAGACATTCTGGCTTGCTGTGCCCAAAGCGGGAACTGAAATAAACGAGAACCATATTGATCTTGATCCGAACGGCCAAGTGGAGACAGGCAGATGGTTCTCAAAAGAAGAGCTGCAGGATTTAAAAGTTTTCCCAAAGCGTTTAAAAAATACTTTTTGGGATAATATTGATAAATTTATCATAGAAGAAGACCCGTTTATCGGTGTCAGTTAATGTCATCCTTTTTACCCAAAATAAAGTAGTTCATTAGCAGATATTTGATTGGCCACATTTTGCCCACTCTTAAAAACGGATGCCGGTCTATAAAACGGTACTGTTTTCTAAAAAATGGTAGCCAGCTTCTTATTATGTCTCCGCCCAACTCCGTAACGATTTTAATATCTTGTGATTTGGCCAAATTCGACAGTTTAAAAGATGTGAAAAAGTTTTCAACGCCCTTTTCGTGATTTCCCCAGGCGTCCCAAGTTGAAGCAGGGTTAACTAGGTCACAGATTTTTTTCCAGAGTCCGGCTGGATTAAAGTAGTTAGGGGTGCTCATTATTATGTGTCCACCTTTTTTTAAAATTCTCAAGGATTCGGACAAAGCTTTTGCGGGGTTTTCACAGTGTTCAAGGATCTCCGTCAGTATTACCGCGTCAAATGTTTCCGCACGAAAAGGAAGTTTCGTCGCATCGGCCTGGATAATTGATAAACTATCAATCCCAGCGTATCTTTTTTTAAGCATACTCAAGGCTCCTGGCGAGATGTCAATGGCGGTGATTTGTCTCGTAAACCCTAGGATGGTTTGTATATTGTTTCCAACACCAGAGCCGATATCGGCTATAAGGTAAGAATCTGTAACTTCGGCCTTATTTAAAAACTGCTTTAATATTTCCTGTTGCCAAGGGACAGACGAATGGGCGAAGATATTGCTGAATTGTTGGTAATATTTGTTAGTCACACTCTTTCTGTCTTGGGAAACAAGAAATTTTTATTGTCAGATCTGAAGATGCTTGTTTTTATAAATCCGACTAGCGGCCCCAGAGACATGAATAAAAATTCTACCGGTGAAAGAAGAAGAGAAAATAATATTTTCGGCCAGCTCACATTTATCTGGTCAAGTTTAGATATGAGTATGACAATCGGTAATGTCAGGTAGATTAGGGGAGGCAGGAGCGCAATCGGGCCGAATTTATAAATCAACAAAGCCAGTAGTATCAATAAAATTCCACCACGAAACATCCAGACCGCGTTTCTATAAAGTTTATATGTTCCCAGCCAAAGTATCCGTAAACTTGGAATAGGTTTAATTTTTGTAGCTATTTTCCGATCCATCCAGAAATAACTCTCTCCGATAAACCACACCGACGCCTGTCTTATCCTGGCCGTTATTCTCGGAGCAGTTTCTACGGTATCAAAAGACGGAAGGAGACGGATATCCTTTTTTAGATATGAAAAAATGTGACCCAGGCGGGTATCTTCTACCGGTGTAGGGAAAAGTCCGGCTTCTTTTAACGAAGACCATTTAACAAATAAACCGTGTCCGATAAGATAGCGCATTTTTGAAGCGGTGATGAGGTTGTAGTTTTCGTGGTAAAAAGCAAAAGCAGTTTGCAGTAATGAAAAAGAACCAGCCAAAATATTTCCACCGGGATGATTCTTGATATATAGCGTCGGTTGCTGATAAGCGTCGGCCCAGCCGTTAACGGAACCATCTGCGGCTAGCAACTCAATGACATCGTCGTTTGTGGACGAATCGGCGTCGTAGACTCCGATGTAAGTATTGTCTTGAAAACGCGACGGAAATTTTTGAGAAAGCTTTTCTATCGCATAGTTTAGCTGGTCAGATTTAACCCCGTCTTTATTAGGATAGTGGATATGCAGAAAAGCTTCTCTTTCGAGCCTCTTATTAAGTAAAGTTATTTTGGTTTTGACGACTTCTGGGGTATCCGGCTCGGAGAAAGTCTCGTGCTCTTTTTCAGTCGTTACCACAACGATATTAAGCTTGTCTGCGGGGTACTTTAACCGGGAAAAATTTTCGAGGGAGTTTCCTATAATTTTTGCTTCTCTAAGGACAGGGATAAGCACAAAAACATCCGGGCAGTATTCTGCTTTTTTGGCCGCAAGATTCTTTTGCTGTTTTTTGATGTGGGCCAGCGAATGGGAGACCTTAAAAGAATTCAAAAGTCCCAGAAACACAAAGAAAGCTGACGCAGAATATAAAATTATTTCGCTACTCATTTTTTAAAATTATTAAGTCTATTATGCCCCTCTTGTTTAATCTTGCTAAAAATTCTCTCGTGCTTTTAGCAAGGATCATAAGCGAGTCGACTGAGTCTAGGTGTTTAAGGTGTGCTTTAGAATGCAATTTTGCCAAGGTCCTGTCTAGGTTGTGGTTGAGATAAACGATGACCGCCTTTTTGCCGGTTAATTTTAATATTCGGCCAAGCTCGGTTTCCAGACGGATCATATTCTTTTCTAAACCCCTCGAGTCTTTGTTAAGATAGGCCCGCATAAAAGATATTGAGGAAATAGGGGAGCGCTCTGTCAGTACGGTGTCGTTATCGCTCGACAAGCTGATGGCTCTTCGAATGTTTTTGTGGTGGGCCCGAAGATACCAGTTCGTGATTTTTTCGGGGGAAGCCTTTTTAAGACTGGTAAGGTGATTGGGTTCTTTTAGAGTTACAGTTCTCCCGTCTAAAGATTTTTTGAGTACTTTAACAAGGGCCGTCTTTCCACTGCCCCATATCCCCTCTATAAAAATAACTTTTCCGTGGTTGTTCATTATAGTAAAACAGGGGCCCATGCCCCCGGTGTTAGTACTAATTTCTTTTGAGCAATATGTTTTCGACTGTCCCCATTATTTGTCGATGTATTTCTGATATTGGCAAATTAGCGTCAATAACCACCCACCCTTCTCTAGATGCAAGCCGCAAATACTCTGCAGCTATTTTCTCATAAAACTCCAATCTGTCTGGGCTTGGTTCTCGTTCCGGTTCATTTTTTCGGCCAGACCTTCTCGTGAAAGACACTTTCACTGGAACATTTAAAAGGAAGCATATGTCCGGCCTGAGATTTTCAAACGCTAGTTTGTCGAGAGACTCTCTGATTTGGGGTTTATCAGCCAGGAGGCCATAAAGGTTATGAAAAACAAAAAATGAAGGGTTCCATCGATCGGCGACGACAATATGTTTTTTACCAAGTTCGTTCCGAGCGATTTCAAATTGCCGGCGGTGTAACGCTTGATAAAGCAGTGTGAAAGAAACTGAATCGGCTGTAATTCCGAAAACACTCAGGAAATTTTTAAAAACACGACCTTGTTTATCGTTCTTCGCCTTAACAATGGTGGCGGGAAAGCCGGCTTTCTCAAGGCGTTCTTTCAAGAGCTTGCATTGGGTGGATTTTCCCGAACCATCTATTCCTTCGATTGCGACCAAAACCCCTTTTGTGCTCACTTTCGTATGTTCTCCAGGCGTTTTGTTGTAAAAGATGGCTTATAAATAACTCGAATATTCATAGTTGTCAATATTGCTAACCTGATAAAAACTGCTTTAGTAAGGGCAGTTTTGTTTTTTAAAAACAAGGAACAAGTATGTATAAGTCTGTCATGATGTCAGTATTTGTGCTTGCCGTATCGTCTATTCCGGGCTGCGAAAGTTGTGACGAGACATTTCCCCTAAGTCCGTCTTCTGTTTCGACAGAAAACCGGGGTGATGCGGCAAATCCTATCGATGAAGCCAAAGAAATTGCGGGTGATATTTTGGGTGTTACTTCCGCTTCGGAGATGGCCTTAAGCACCCCCAGTGTGATTGGCGGCGTTGAACTGACAACAATTCAAGGCTGGTTTGCTAACACTTATCCGTGGGACTATTCTCCACATGAAGCTGCGGTTCATCCGATTTCACGGCTTTGGACTCCCAATCAAAGACCTTCGCCCTTTCAAGTTATGGAACAATGCCGGCAGATCAAAGAGTTTGGTGGCGGAGCGGCTGTTCTTGAGTATAACCCCAACCCCAGTCACTATGATCACAATTACTGGTTAAGCAATAATTTTGCCAGTGGATGCGGGCCATTCTTTCTTCTCTACGAGCATATCTACGGTACCAGGTATAATCCTTCAGACGGCGGACCAAAAAACATGAATGATCCGCGCAATCGCCAAGTGTTTAAGGAAGATATAGATTTTATGTTTAAAAATGTGATTATGCCCTATCAGTCGAGATATGTCACCGTAAACGGTCGAGCCGTTATATATATGTGGTCATCGATACAGATGGTTGGAGATTTTGCTAGTCTTCTTGAAGAAGCGAAAAAAGATTACCCCGTGTTTTTTATCGGTTCGGAAGGAATGCGGGCTTTTCCCGAAAGAGAGGATGATAAAAACAGAATAAAAAGCTTGGACGGATTTATGGACTACTCGCTGGCAGACGACACTAAAAGTTATGTGGCCAGAATTCACGAATATGCCCGCAATTCTTACAGTTGGAGGAGATATTTAGACGGACTTTCTCAATCTGCCGGAAAGAGATATTTGATTATTCCGACATTTCAGGCAGCTTACGACGACTCCAAAATAGCGAATAGACCAGACAAAACAGTTATGTATGCTAGAGAAAGAGGAGAAGTTGAGCTTCATGCCGAGCTGATCAAAGATGGCATGACGCGTCGTATCTATGATAGCGGACCGTTTGTTATTTATAGTGAGCTTCCGGAGGGGGCAGCGGTGATTGAATCTCAATGTTTGTCTGAGACCAGGGATGCGCCCGGCCGGTTCGTGGGTTGCGGCACAGTTAGACTGGAAATACTTCGAAATTTTTTCCGGTAAAGATAACATTTTTATTCCCGTACCATGGTACGGGATTTGATTTTTCAGGCATCAAATGTTAACTCTAGGGGCATAGCTCTTTAAAAGGAAGTCTAATGAAGCAGGGGTTGTGCTTAGTTTTTGCTATGTTTTTAATTTTTTCGGGTTCGAGTGTCCTTGCTCAGGAAAAAGAGCCGGAACCGGTTGTGGCTGATCAACCTTCCCAACCGTCCGAACCTGTTAAGGTCAAAAAAAAGAAAGCCATTTTTTTGGATATCCCACTTCTTCCTTTTGAAAGAAGTGTGGATATAGGCAGGATTCAGGATAGGTCTGTCAACCTTGGAACATTGAGAGATCCTTGGGAGGATCAAATTTCGGTGGTTTGGCCCAATCCAAGTGTAAGATTTGAAGGGGTTGACTATGCAGTTGATGTTTCCGGCGGGTTTTCTTATTCCGATGATGGCGTCAATGTAAGAAACAATAAGTCTTTTAAGTTTTCCGGTGAAGAAAGTTTGGGCGGGTTTTTATTTGGAATAGGAGGATTTGTTGAGCAGGAAAAAGCGTTATCGATCATCAATGGTATTCAGTTCAATGCTGACTTTGAAAGATTGTCTTATGGCAGTCGAGGCTGGGGTGGTGCAAAATTTGGAGATCTCAACGACAGGTATCTGGCGATAAGGGTAGGCGGTGGGTATATATGGACCGAAAGCCAGGAGGTTTACATAGCTTCGTTTAGAGATGTTGGGCCGCTTCCTCTTTATGACGATCAGTACAGAACCTTTTTTGTGGCGACAGACGGAAGAATAGATTTTTTGAAACGGTTCAGTTATAGAATGCGAGTTGAAAAAAGTTTTTACGAAAAAGTCTTTATGTTCTGGGATGAAAATACATATGGACTAAACAGATTCGACGATCTTGCGGCGGAGGGATCTTTGGAGGCGGTTCCGCTATTGCGCGCAGACAGACTAAGATTTGTGTTGAAGGGGCGTTTTAATTTTGACAGAGAAGATGAGCTCTTGTTTAAAAACAGCCCTTCCTCTGTTCAGTTGCTTTTGAGAATTAAGCTAAAGTAACGGCCCGATAAGGCCGTTTTCATATCCAAAATTCCTAGGAATTTTTTGCTTGACTTTTGTGGGTGTTTTATGGTATGATTAAGATGTAAGGATCGATCGTTGACATTTACTGTCGAGTCAAGCTCGACAACAAGGAGAAGAACAATGACTTTTGGGGCAACTCGTGCACGACGCTCTTCGGCGGGATTCGCCATTCGACGTATCGGCAACACGAAGTTCGTGTTCGTCGATCTGTGGCCGATTTTGGCCGTGATGCTGATCGCGCTGGCGGGGCTTGTCCTTGCCGGGTGCGATAGCGGACCCACTTCGCCTTCACCCGGGGGTGGTACCGCTGAAATTCAGAGGATTCAGATGATAACCCCGAATGGTGGAGTTATCGAGAAAGGCCAGATAGCCTTGTTGACAGTCTGGCTCTTGTTCGACGGTATGTCGGATTCGGAGTATGTGGGCGTAGTTACGGCAGTCTCTCAAGAGAGAGATGTGCTCACACACGGATTCGGTGGTCAGTGGGTTAGGAGGGTTGGAGACTGGAGACAAGAGAATCCAGCGACTCTGGCGGTGGGGGTATCAGTAAGACAAGATACCACCTTCAGCTTCGTTCACGTGCTTGTATTTCGGGGGTTCCCTCCTAGCGCCCCCGAAACAAAACCCCCCATTCTTATTAGCGCTTTGAGGAATGTACTGTCGCATCAGGTGCTAGAATGGGAGGTGACATTTCTTAGAACATCGGAGTAGGGGAAGGGAAGGGCTGACCGTGGTCGGCCCTTTTTGTTTATAACTTTTTAGCCCCAGGAATTTGATATGATATAATGTCAGTATGAATAAAAAGGTGTGGATTTTGGGATTCATCGTTTTAATTTTAGGAATATTTTTATTCTACTTTTTCAATCAGGACAAAAATATGTACTGGATGTATGGAAGAATTATTGAAATTAAGGAAAACTCGATTGTTGTTTCAGGAATGGCGAGGTCGTTAAAATCAGGAGACGAGTATCGACAGGAAAGAACGGTTGAATTCAGAATTACACCTGAAACTGTATTTAAAAAAAGCATCACTGTTATCAGTTTGGCCAACAAGATTACTCCTCCAGAGATGGCAGATGGTTCACTTTCTGACTTAATGAATAATACCAACGTTAGAATTTTAAGAGTTGAAAGCAACGAAGATTTGTTTACCGTCAACGAAGCTACCGCTTTATACATAAATTATGAATCCATTATCCTCAAGGACTAAAAATTTTATATTTTTTGGCTTAGTATTGGTCGGGCTACCTTTTATTTTTAACGGGGCGTATGCACGTACTCAGGTTCAAAGTGGTTACTGTAATTTTGATCAAAGTACTTTTGAGTATTGTTATCCTAGACCACGAGAAGAATGGGCTGACCCTGGCGAGTACATAAGATCATCACAGATAAACTTTACCATAAGCGGCAGTCTTAACAACGGCCAAGGGCATGTCGCCATTCGTATTGGCAACAGTTCAGGGATGACTGACGCTGATACAAGATCCTGGTATCAACAGCAATTTTCCGATTCGATGACGTTATCCGGCGGGACAGGGGAAGAGTGGACAGACTTTTTTATACAAGGCATTAAATCGACTGTTAACTGGACCTGGACTGTTGAAATTGAACCCGCTATCTTGCCTCCTGCCTGTAGCCCATCAAGCCAGACGGCCAGTACCGATCAAACTGTAAATTTCAGCGCTTCTGACGGTGACGGGAATTTTTCTTGGTCGGCTCCCGACGGATCTCCGACATCCGGAACGGGAAGCAACTTATCTACTGTTTATTCAACTGCCGGAACAAAAACCGTTACCGTAACAAGTGCTGGCCAATCCGATGATTGTAGTGTTGATGTTTATGTTCCTTCCCCGGGGCCTTTTAGTATGAATAATTCAAGTTGCCAAACCAGAGGCGATGGTTCCCAGTATATAGATATAAGCTGGGGTTCTTCGGCTAATGCAACCCTCTATGATCTATTAGAAAAGCAATGGTTAGGTGGGAGCTGGAGGACTATAGCCACTAACATTGGAGGCACCGATTATACTGTTGACAGTCCCATTCAAGATGTGGACCTTTACTATTTTGTAATAGCCAAAAACAGTGCTGGCACAACGGACGCTGATAATGTTGCGTTTGGCGGGAACTGTTCTTCGTCTGTGCCTCCTTCGCCTCCGGGCAATTATAATCTGGATGTTAACCGCGGAGCCAACGGAAGCGTTTCCGGCCCCGGTATAAGTTGCGGATCCGACTGTACCGAGAGTTACCCGGATGGTACCAATGTTTCTCTTGATGCCATCCCAGATAGCGGTTTCGTAACGGCCTGGTCGGGATGCGACAGTTCAAGCGGCAACCAATGTAGTGTTACGATGAATGCCGATAGAACCGTTACCGCTGATTTTATCAGCGGAGCCCTACCGCCGCCGCCTCCATCGTCACCGCCTCCATCGTCACCGCCTCCATCGTCACCGCCTCCATCGTCACCGCCTCCACCACAACCGAGCGATGCAACTTGTGTTGCCAATTTTTTCCCATCAAATATAAACTCCGGCGAATCAAGTAATTTATCATGGAGTTCGTCTAATGATGTTGATGGGTATATTCCTTTTGATTGTGGTAGGGGGAGTATCGGTTCAGGAACATTCATTAGCCCAAATGGAGAAATAGATATTGTACCTGATTCGCAAACCTGTGTGCTAACAGTTGTAAATAGTGCCGGGTCAATCAGGACATGTTCTGCTACTGTAGTAGTTGATTCTCTTCCACCACCGCTACCGGTAGGTAACCCGCCGACATTAGCGCTAGATGCTCCGCAAAACGGCGCCAACCTTTCAGGCAGTGTTGTTGTGGGAGGATGGGCCCTTGATTACTGGAATGCTGATGAGGGGCCAGTTTCCATGGTAGATATATTTGTTGACTCGGTTTTGGTTAACAACAATTCATATGGAAATACTGACAGGAGAGATGCTTGTACTGCTGCAGGAGGCTTTAGGACCGGATGTCCTTTTGTGGGCTATACCTATATATGGGATTCAGCTACGGTAAGCAATGGGTCGCATACAATTACTGTCAGGGCCACAGACAACGCCGGGAATACGACATCTTATACTGTCAACATTCGTGTTAATAATAATGCTGCTCCTCCACCACCGCCTCCACCCGGACCAGTAAGCGATTTTTGCACCGTAACCGTTGATCCCCCGCCGCCTTCTATCCCTTCAGTATCTGATATTACCGTCACCGAGCCCAACTACTGTATATCGGGGCCGGCGGCGACGGTTGGCTGGACTTACAGCGACCCCGGTGGTGGTCCCCAGTCGGCTTATCAGGTCCAAATCGACGACAAGGGCTCATTTGACAGTCCGGAAGTTGACACCGGCAAGATAATTTCCGGTTCTAAATCTTATTTTACCGGCCAGGGTATTCTGCAATTCAATGTTACTTATCGGGCCAGAGTTAGGGTTTGGAACGGTTTTGATAGGGTGTCAAACTGGATGACTGGTTCTAGCTGGAAAACTCCGAATTATGCTTATCCTCAAGTCGATTTTAGTTGGTCGCCACCCAACCCTCCTTTAAACAATCCTGTACAGTTTACTGATCAAACCGTATTTGGCGGTAATCCGAACGGCCGGCTATGGAGTTGGACATTTGGCGACGGCGGATCATCGGCGCAACAGAACCCGTCCCATACTTATGTTGGAGAAGGAACATATTATGTAACCCTTACAGCGACAGATAACGCAAACCAATCCTGCGCCAGGACAAAGGGGCCGATACTTATTCAAAAATCAATTCCGCTGTGGAAAGAAATAGCTCCAAGATAAAGACTTCGACTGGGAAAAATTCTAAAATGTGATATGAAAGTCAAAAGAATTACAATTATAATTATGATCTTAACCCTTATTGGTGCGGGCATGGTTTGGTACTTTAATTTACAGAGTAACAACCAAAACGAGAGTTTCTCGTTTGTTTCGGGAGAGATTATCTCAATAAATGAAGGGAGAATCGTCATCCGGGCTGGTTCAGTTGATTTATCAACCAACAAAGCCGGGCAAAATCAGGAGGCAGCAATTTATTACAATGATCAAACTTTGGTAAATAAAACTCTTCCCGGTTATGGAGAACTTGTTTTGGAAGAAATTTCAAAAATAACGGAAGGTTCAATTATTTCAGCTGAGTATGAAGTTTCATCGGACGGTAGATTTATAGCCAAAAAAATAATTTTGATAAATGAATAAAATGAAACTAAAACTGATTGTTTTTACAACCTTTATTTTAGCCTGTTTTTTTATGCTGGCCGAGGACGCAAAAGCGTATAACCCGGGAGGAGTTACTATCAGCGGCAACGTGCCCAATTTTTGCTACACTTTAATGGCCAAAGGGGAAACCCCTTCGGGGTATAGGGAAGACAGCTGGTATCAATGCCTTAACCAGTGGGGTTCGTATTCCGTCCGTTATTATTGGTACGGCATGGAAGAAGGAGATTGGACTATTATAGTAGACTTAAATTCTGTACCAGGCTACACTTTTAATAAAGTAGATCCAGAAGGCTGGGTGTCTAATAGAAACGGCAAAGAAAGGGGTTATTATGTGACATGGAACCAAAACCAGCCACCTCCGACCGTCAATTTCTATCCTGATTCTTCTTCGATCCCATACAACACATCCACAGGTCTTCATGTTCGTTCCAATGCCAGTTATTGTGTCACTGGCCAAAACTGGAGCCCGCAAGGAGTCCAGATTCCTGCTAATTATGACACAACGACCGGAAATTTAACCATAACTAAAACTTATGATATAACTTGCTATAATTCATCAGGCGGATCGACTTTGGCCAGTACAACGGTTAAGGTTCAAGAACCATCGCCTCCGTCGGTTTCTGTTTCCGTCAGTCCGTCAAGGGTTAACAGGGGGGAAAATGTTACGGTTTCGTGGTCAGTCAGTGGTAATGTAACCGGCTGTTGGGGTACGGGTAACTGGCCCACTTGGAGCGGACAGTGGCTTGGTACCAGCGGGTACTCTTCAACCACTACGGGCGGTCTGACCGCTGATCCGACTACTTTTGGAGTCAGATGCGAAGGACCCGGAGGGTCGGATCTTAAAGAAAGGTCAGTTGCGGTAATTCAGCCAGCTCGGCCGACCGCATCTATTTCTGCTTCTCCGGCTAGTGTCCGATATAACGGTACTTCTGTTTTGACTTGGTCTTCAACCGATGCCACTTCCTGTACCGCCGGCGGCACTACAACCGGTTGGCAGGGACCAGTGGAAACATCGTCCAATGGTGTGCCTCTATCCAGAAGAACCACGCTACCATTGACTTCATCTCAAACATACACTTTGACTTGCACCGGACCGGGGGGAACAAGCCCTACTGCCCAAACAACAGTTCCTGTTTTAGAGCCTTCGGTTTCAATAACTTGCGAACCTTCTTCAATCCCGTATAATTCTTCCGCAAAAGTCAACTGGTCCTCCCAAAATGTATCTCAATGTACTGTTTCACCAACTGGTTGGGCTGGAACAGATAACTCTCGTTCAACCGGTAATCTCACCGGCCCCGCCACCTATACATATACAGTAACCTGCGAGCCGTAAAAGATTTAAAGCTAGTAGCGTAAAGGGCATCTTTACATTTTGTAAAGATGCCCTTTACGTTTGATTGACGCGCTGGCGAGGTTTTAGTAATTTTAATCAGTATGAGGTTGTTGTTAAAAAAAAATTATTTAACTCAAATCGAAAATTCCGCAAAAGGCGAGAACCATTTGTTCAGGAATTTTTATGTGGAAAAACACCCCGAAGTAGAGATTTCGAATGCCTCCGGCAAAGATAAATCGAAATCACACTACGGGGCGGGCGGGGAAATCGAAGATTCGCTTGAAAACGGCAGGAACTCCTGCGCGGTTATGGTGTCGTCCATTCTTTACTCATTCAACCCACTGTTGGAGTTTACGGGCAAGAAACATTGGATTAAATACATCCACCTTACCGTCGTTTCAACCGAAAAAGATTTGCTTGAAAATGGTTGGTACGAAATAAAAGAACTCAAGCCTGGCGCTGTAATAATTTGGGAGAAAAAAGACGGCCACGACGGAGAGCCTCACAATCATATTGGATTTTTTTGGAGCGGACAGGAAGCGATAAGCAACGATTCCAAAGGCACAGGGTTTCCGCATAAGCATCACTATACCTATAATGGCACCCGTAAAATAGAAAAAATTTATTGGCATCCCGAACTGGAATAACGAATTATGAATTAAGAATTACGAATAAATGGCAGAAGTTAAACTTGTAAATCAAATTACCGATGCTGGGGATGAAAGTTGGAGCAAGCACTCGTGCGGGATTTGTGTTATTAAGATGCTGATGGTTTTTAAAAATCAGAAATTTCAGAGTATCCCGATTATGACTTTATTAAGCCAAGCTTTCAATGCCGGCGGCTATATTAAAAATATCGGCTGGAAGCATCAAGCTCTGGTGGATCTGGCCGCTTCATATGGAGTACCCATGAATTTCCAGAAAGAATTTTTCAACACCCCGGAAAAGAAAAAAGAGGGGATTAAAATGATCAATAATCAATTGTCAATATTAAAATCACCGGTTGCGGTTTCAGTCCTGAAAGAATTTAATTTGTCCGACACGGCTCATTTGGTCATCGTAGAAAAAATAAAGAAGCTGGGTCCATTTGTCTTGGGCTATCATATCGCCGATCCGTATCCGGGCAAAAGAGGCAACAGGTACGTTGTTTCTAAAAAAGAATTTCTCGCCGGCTGGCGCGGAGGGATGTTGTGGCTTGAATAACTCTTCTCTTGTTCTTACATTTTTGTTATCTATGGGTAAATGTTCTTTGACTTAAAAAGGGGCGAAAATGAGTGGTAAAAGAAATAAGTGGCTCCGTTCCGTGTTGAACGGGTGTGCTTTTGACGACTTTCTTAACCCGCCCGGTTGGGGTGTCGTCGAAAGTCGTGGCGGTATTTCTCTTACTTCGCGATTCTCGACTAATGTAAAACTTAACATTCCGATAGTGTCTGCGAATATGGATACTGTTACGGGAGCGCGGATGGCTATCGCGATTGCCAAACAAGGCGGTTTAGGGGTTATTCACCGTTATCTCAACATTGAAGATCAGTGCGCAAAAATTAGAGAAGTAAAACGCGCTGAAAGTTTTGTGATAAAAGAGCCGTATGAAATAAATCCGGGAGCATCAGTGGGTGAGGCCAGGGATTTGATGCAAAAGAATAAGGTCGGGGGGTTGGTTGTCGTTGACCAAAACAAACGGCTTGTAGGCATGTTGTCCGGTCGTGATGTCAGATTTTGTGGCGACGACGCAAGAGTCGTCAAACGGATGACGCCGATTGATAATCTTAAGTATGGTTTTCTTTCTACAACCTTGGAAGAGGCCAAAAAAATTATCGACACTCACCGTTTGGAGAAATTACCGCTTATTGATAAAGGTACGGGTCGGTTGCTTGGATTGATTACGGCTAAGGACATAGAGAGCATAGAACGCCATCCGTTAGCAAATAAAGACGAAAAAGGCCAGCTTGTTGTCGGGGCGGCTATAGGAGCTACGGGGGACTACCTTGAAAGGGCGGCTGAACTAATCAGGACCGACGCGGACGTTATCGTTCTTGATATAGCTAACGCACAGTCGGTAGTGGGAGAAAAAGCGGTTCGAGAGTTTAGGAAAAGATTTCCTGATTTTGAGTTGGTTGTAGGCAATATTGTTTTATCGGGAGCTGTCAAAAAGTACCAGACGCTCGGGGCTAACGGACTAAAAGTCGGCCTAGGGCCAGGTTCTGCCTGTACCACCAGAAAGAATACCAATATTGGCGTTCCCCAAGCTCAAGCGATTTTTGAGTGCTCTGTTGATGCGGAAATTCCTATTTGCGCCGACGGAGGCGTTAAAAGAAACGGACATTTCGGCTTGGCTCTTTTGTTGGGAGCCGATTCGGTGATGGCAGGAGGCACATTCGCCGGTACGGACGAAACCCCAGGACTGGTTTTCAGAAATTCTGAAGGCAGGAAAGTCAAAAGGTTCAGAGGGATGGCTTCGCGAGAAGCAATGTACGAAAAGCTTAGAGCCGAAGAAACTGACGATCCCTATGAAATTTCTTCCAGAATAAGCCCAGAAGGCATGGAAAAAGAGGTTGAGTATCGAGGTCCGGTTGTTCCGATCGTAAAAGAAATAGTCGGCCATTTATCCTCGATGGTAAGTTACTTGGGCGCGCGAAATTTAAAAGAAGCCAAAGGAATATTTATGGCAGATCCCGCCAGATATCTCGTTAAACTTTCCGAAGCCGCAAAGAAAGAATCATTTGAGAGGTAGTCCCGCAGTAGCGGGGCTTTTATTTTAGGCAAAATATGCTAACATTTAAGCATTATTTTAATAATTTGGGGCCGTAGCTCAATTGGTTAGAGCGCCTCCCTGTCACGGAAGAGGTTGCGGGTTCGAGTCCCGTCGGCCCCGCCGGTAATAGATAAGACCGCCATTCAAATGGCGGTCTTATCTATTATTGCCAGCAAAGCTGACAGACTCGAACGCGCTTCGCGATGTTCTTCGGGAATTTTCCAACGCGTTCTATGCCGCAACAGCAATAGACGCACACTAAAATTCCTGGTTGGAATGAAGCAGTTCATTCCAACCGCCGTCGCGCCCGCCAGTAGTAAAACAAAACCCCCGAAGGGGGTTTTTAAAGTTTGGCTATTTCTTTCTCGAATTTTTTAATCATTGCGTTTCGCTTTACTTTCAGGGTTGCCGTCGTTTCAAGAGTGCTTATATCAGCGAGAATGAAATTCCCTATTCTGAAAAGGCTGTTTTCTATTTTTGGCAGGGTTTTTTGCAGTCTGCTTCTCAGGTTTTCGGAAGGAGTGGCGCTGAATACGAGGGCTACGGGATAAGGTTTTCCGTCGCCACAGATTATAACCTCATCAACTCCAGGAATTTTTCTTATCTTGTCTTCCATTTCTTCAATTTTAGTGGCGGACACAAATTCGCCTTGGGCGTTTTTAAACCCGTCTCTAAGTCGTCCGCCGTAGAGGACTTTATCAGTCGTCCATATTCCAATGTCGCCGGTCCGATAAACTCCATCAACTAAAATCCGTTTTGTCACCTCGGGATTGTTATAGTAACCAGTCATTACATTTGGCCCCGATACCAATATTTCATCATCCTCTCCGCTTGTCACGGAAACATTTCCTATCGCCTTGCCGTTGAGAGTAAGCGGACCGGCAGTTTCCGTTTGGCCGTATATATCGTCAACATGAATTCCTAATTTGGCGAAGAAATTGACATCTTCCTGTAGAATTTTAGATCCGGCGCTGATGAACCGTCTTGTTTCGTCAAATCCAAGCCGATTTTTTATTTTACTGACCAGATAGTTTCTGATCAGACCTTGTTTGCCCAGATCCACGGGAATATATCTGGTTTTGTGTTCAATCTGTTTTCTGATGTTCGCCCAGACTTTGGGAACGGCAAGAAATATGGTCGGCCGGGCCGCTTGAAGGATCGTCGGGAACGCCGCTCTAAATTTTTCTCTATTTTCAACCACATCCTTAGCGTACTCGGTAAAATAAACGCAGAAGCCGCCGTACAGTTGTCCGAAGAAGGTAGCGATAAGTTCGGAGATATGACCCAGAGATAAGTAAGAAAGGATCCTCTCTTGTGAATCGGCGTCCAATTCTTGGGTGACGGCCGAGACCCTGTCTAATATGTTTTCTTCGCTAAGCATAACCCCTTTGGATTTGCCGGTTGTTCCGGAAGTATAGGGCATTATCAGCAAAGCTTCGGGGTTAGATTTATTTTTATCAAATTCAAGCGATGGCGGAATACGGCCGTGAAACAGCAGCTTGCCAAAAGTAGCATGTTCCACGCTGCTTAAATATTTCGACAAACATGAATCGGCTAAAATCAATTTAGGCCGACAGTCTTTTATGATTGACAAGAACTCGCCTTGCCCCGGTTCTTTAAGAATGGGAATGTTGATTGGTACGGGAATGGCTCCAACTGCGATTACTCCCAACAGAACAAAAAATGATTCAGGGAGGTTGGGGGCAGCCACAACGACAAAGTCATTTTCAGAGACACCAATCCGTTTCAAAGAGGACATTGTTTGCCCGACTTGCCATTCATAACATTGCCATGAATAACTTATCCTGGAGCCGTCTTTTTTAAGCAAAACCAAAGCAGGACCCGTTCGGACCGTGTTTTCAGAAAGTTTTTGTATTGTCCAAGATCCGGACATTAAAAACCCCTAGTTTTTAAGGATGATGCCGCTAGCATACAACCTGATAAATAATTGTCAAAAACGGGAATTTCAGTTAAGATATTTTGAGATGATCTCACTATGAAGTTTTTTATCTGGAGCATTCTTATAATCGTCAGTTCATCGGTGGCCGGACTAATTATTATAGTCATCGGCCACGATCCGTATACGGCTGGTAAATTAGTTAAATTTTTATTTTTTAGTTCGCTGCTGCTTTCACTGTCGGGATTGTTTCTGATATTAAAGCTGGTGGTTAAAAAAATATTTAAGAAATAACGGCCATGTCAGTTGACGATTCAAAATATATTGAAATAAAATCACCGGAAGAATCTGAACTTGTCAAACAACTGGAAGGAAGGACAGACTCGGATGGGCTGCGCTTAAAGCGTTTTTTAGCCATGCCCGACCTGTCCCGTACACCGGACAGTCCGCTTGCGGAACTCGCTGAGCGTATAGTCGCTCTGCCTCGGTTTGCCGATTTTAATGTTTTGAAAGTGCCGGAAATCGTCCGATACGATGTGAGTTTTGATTTGTTTAACTTTCCTTCGGATCACCCCGCCCGCAATCCGTCGGATACATATTTTGTAGATCAAGAAAATGTTTTAAGGACCCACACCACCGTGATGTGGTATTACCATTTGGGGTTGCCTCAAGTAAAAAGTGAAATTGAAAAAGGGAAAAGCGTCGGAGCCTTATCTCACGGGAAAGTATATCGTAAAGATGAGATTGATCGTTTCCACATGCCGGTGTTTCATCAGATCGACGGCTGGTATCTTGTACGGCGGGAAGAAAAGGTTATTACCATCGACGATTTGAAAGAAGTGCTGACCGAAATTGCCAAGGCGATTTTTGGAGAAAAAGTTGAACATCGTTTTAATATTGACCAGTTTCCGTATACGGATCCAAGCGTTGAGATGGAAGTAAAGATAAAAGAAAGGTGGGTTGAGGTGCTTGGATGCGGCATTGTGAGAGGAACCGTGTTGAAAAATTTTGGCGTTGACCCGGATGTTTACAACGGCTGGGCTTTTGGATTCGGATTGGAGCGTCTAGCGATAGCCAATATGAATATTCCCGATATCCGTCTTTTCTGGTCGCAGGACGAGAGGGTCAAAAAACAGTTGAAACTAGGACAGGAGTACAAAGAAGTTTCGAAGTACCCGGCCATAACTCGCGATATTTCTTTTGTGGTAAACAAAGATTTCATTCCCAACAACTATTTCGAACTAATAAGAGATCTGGGCGGAGATTTGGTGGAACAAGTTGAGCTGATAGATAAATACGAAGATTCTAAAAAATTTGGATCCGATAAGATCAGCTACACCTACCGTATCGTTTATAGAAGTATGGAAAGGACACTGAAGAGTGGGGAAGTGGATGCAATTCAAGATAAAGTTTATAAACAAACGGCGGAGCAATTTAACGTAGAACTAAGGTAAACCGCCATATAACTAACAATTGCTAGTTATATGGCGGTGATGTGAGGGTTTGGTGGGAGGATAAGGTGAAAAACAGAAAAAAAGCGGTGCGAATCGCGCTTCCGCGGGCGCCACTTCCGCGGCAGACCGAGAAAGTCGTGCCGGCGCGAAGAGGCGGCCGGTATGACCGCAACCAATTCCGGCGCGAGTCGAGTCAGGAGATTTGGGAGGGCAAATAAGGCCCTCTTTTGTTTTACAAAATTAGCCACAATTTTGCTTGATTTCAATAGTTTAAAATGATATAATTAGATGATAAAAATGTCCCGCCCTCTAAGCAGTCTAGTTAGGCGTAGAGGACGGGATTACTCATTGTAAAATGGCCGGAAAAGAAGACAAAAAGAAGCAATCCTATACAGCCGAGTCCATACAAGTTCTGGAAGGCTTGGAGCCGGTCCGCAAAAGGCCGGGTATGTATATAGGTTCTACTGGTCCGGATGGCCTCCACCACATGATATGGGAGGTTTTTGATAATTCTTTAGATGAAGCAATGGCCGGCCACGCCAAGAATATAGAGGTTGTTTTATTGCCCAACAATCGAGTCAGAGTAAAAGATGACGGCCGTGGTATTCCGGTTGAAAAACATAAACAAACCGGCAAATCAACTCTTGAAACCGTTCTTACTATTTTGCACGCCGGAGGTAAATTTGGAGACAGCGCTTACAAGGTATCGGGCGGTCTGCATGGAGTCGGCGTATCGGTAGTTAACGCTCTTTCAATTTATCTCAGGGCTGAGGTTCACAGGGACGGCGCCGCATATGAGCAAGAGTATGTCCGCGGCAAGCCCAAAAAACTTGTCAAAAAAATCGGCAGCGCCAAGGATACAGGCACTATTATTGAATTTGAGCCTGATACGGAGATATTTAAGGAAATAGCTTTTGACTGGGATACGATTCTCAACCATCTTAGACAGCAGGCCTATCTCACCAAAGGAGTAAAAATCAGCGTTAAAGACGAGAGGGCTCCTTTAAAATATGTAAGCAAAAAAGAAAATAAAGAAATAACGGAGACCATATCCCACACTTTTTATTTCGAAGGGGGTATCGTGTCTTACATAGAATTTTTAAACCGAGGGCTTGACCCTAAAAACAGAAATATATTCTACGCAGGCAAAGAACAGCAGAATATTTTTGTAGAAGTTGCTCTACAATATGTCGACGATCTGCAAAGCCGGGAAATCAGTTTTGCCAATAATATCCACACTCACGAGGGAGGGATGCACCTTACCGGTTTCAGGTCTGCGATTACCAGGGTTTTGAATGACTATGCCAGAAAGAACGGTATTTTAAAGGAAAAAGAAGACAACCTTTCCGGAGAAGACTCAAGAGAAGGTCTTACCACGATTATTTCCGTCAAATTAAAAGATCCTCAATTTGAGGGTCAAACCAAGGCTAAACTTGGTACGCCGGACGCCAGAACGGCCGTTGAGATGGTCATGGGTGCTGAATTTGCCGATTGGCTTGAAAGAAACCCAACCGACGCTAGAGAGATACTGGAAAAGGTGATACTGGCTTCAAAAGCTCGTCTTGCCGCCAAAGCGGCAAGAGAGACAGTTCTGCGCAAAGGCGCTATGGAGGGGATGACCCTTCCCGGTAAACTCGCCGACTGTTCCAGCAGAGATGCGACAGAGTCGGAATTATTCCTAGTGGAAGGGGATAGTGCCGGTGGCTCATCAAAACAAGGACGCAACCGTCGTACTCAAGCCATTCTGCCGCTCAAGGGTAAAATTTTAAATGTCGAAAAGGCCAGAATTGACAAGATGCTTGCGCATCAAGAAATAAGGGCGTTAATCATTGCGATGGGGACTGCCATCGCCGAAGAGTTTGATTTAAATAAATTGCGTTACCACAAGATAATTATAATGACCGATGCCGATGTTGACGGTGCTCACATCAGGACGCTTCTCCTTACGCTTTTCTATCGGTATTTTCCGCAGATCATAGAGAAGGGCCATTTATACATAGCCCAACCCCCGTTATACAAAATTCAAAAATCAAGCAAAATATCTTACGCATATAATGACAACGAAAAAGAAAAAATATTAGCTGAATTAAGAAAAGAAGCAGGGGTTAAGCTCAAGGCTAAAGGTCCAAAGCTAAAAGCTGCAGACGGATTTGAAATAACGCCGCTGGAAGGGAATGGGAAAACAGAAGAAGGAGAAATATCCTTCGCCAAAACCGTGGAGGGAGAAGAGAAGATCTCCGGCGTATCCATACAGCGCTACAAGGGTCTTGGAGAGATGAACCCGTCGCAGTTGTGGGAGACAACTCTCGATCCGGCCAACCGAGTGCTTCTCCAAGTTACCATTAAAGACGCTCACGATGCCGATAAGATATTCGACGTATTGATGGGTTCGGAAGTTATGCCCAGAAAGAAATTCATACAGTCGCATGCCAAATCTGTTCAAAATTTGGATATCTAAGTTTTGAACAGAAAACCCTAAACTCTAATTTCTAAACTCTAAACAATATCAAATAACCAAATATCAAAGCTCAAAACCGTTTAAATATTTTCCGCCAGAGGCGGATCAGCCTCAGGCTGAGAATTTTGGATTCCTGCCTGCCGGCAGGCAGGTGTTTAGGATTTAGAGATTGGGATTTAGAGATTTTACCACTTATGGCAGAGGGTCAATCTTTCGAAAAACATGAAGCTCCAGTCACAAAGCCGGAAACAGGTCCGGAAGTTGATATTGAGTCGGTTTTGGAGAGAGGAGAGATTGTTGACAGTCGGCCACTTGAGGGAGCGGAGAGATTTGATGTTGTAGAAATTAGAGATGACGGGAAGGGTTTGTTCAGGCCCAAAGAGAGCGAAGCCAGAGGAAGGCCATTAAGAGTTCAACTTGAGCTATTAGCGAGACTTATCAGTAAAACCGCAGAATTAGGAGTCGTCCCAGAAGTCGTAATGAGGACGGTTAATCAAGAAGAGGGAACCTTGCAGCGGTTTTTAGGTGAAGCCACACCGGCCGTGAAACTTGAGGATGATTGTTTAAGAGAAATTTCAGACGAGGAATTATTTCGAGCGGTACTTTTTGAACATCTGATAAAGGCAGCGGACAGAAAATTAGCAAATATTTTTTTAGAAAGAACTAAAAAAATTTGGCTCACAGACCATGATGATTTTATGTTTGCAGATGCCAAGGAAGAATGGAATCAGTATAATTACATGTTAGGTGAAGCTAAACGCCGGGGGCTAAAGACAGAAATTAACGACGAATCGAGAGAGCCATTGAGAAGGCTCGTTGAGGCCTTAGAGCGGCTTCTGGTTGACCCAAGAGAAATAGGTGTTGAAACAGTGACACCGACCTTGATCAAAGTTATAACCGGTGTTAAGCAAATAGCGGCAACGGTATTGGAAACCGGAACAATCTCGATATGACCTTATTTTATTTCGTTGACTTATACGAACTGGACAAAGATGCAAAGCAAAGAAAGATTGCTACTTTTAAAATGCAAGGCGATGAACCGGGGAGAGTTGAAATTGACGGAGATGAAAACCACCCCGTTTTAAAAAACATAGAAGGAGAAGGAATTTTTGATTACAAAAATGCGAAACCCGGCAAACTATATCCTTACGACGGAATGTCTTTTTTGGAAAATCTTAAATACTACTTTCGCTCAGGTTATTTATTGGCCACCGATGTTCAGAAGAAGGCTATTGACAGTTAATATTAAATTTTGCTATCATTAAGGGAAATTAAGTGCGCCCGAGGGCGTTTTTAAATACTTTAATTAATGGAATGGATAAACTCATTACTTTTCTAAAAGAGGTCAGACACGAATTATCAAAAGTAAGCTGGCCGACCAAAAGCCAAACTGTCCAATATACCATTGTGGTGGTTGCTATTAGTTTGGCTACAGCGGTGTTTTTAGGGTTATTAGATTTTATGTTCGAGTGGTTGTTGAATAAATTCATAATTTAATAAAAAAGATTTAGATTAGAACGCAGCTGGCTTGACCGAATTTGAGACAAATCTGAGCATTGCGACGAGCCATACTAATGTATGGTAAGGAGCAAGCGAAAGATTTAACGAAAAAGTCGGTCAAGAGCGTACTCGCCATAATCCGGCAGTTGCCGGAAGGCGAGAGCGGCCAGCAAGTTATAAATGCCGAAGCAAGTTACAACCGGAGAGAAACAGTGGTACGCGATCCATACCTATTCAGGTTATGAAGACAATGTGTCCCGAAACCTCAAACAGCGTGTTGAGTCGCTTGGATTTGAAGACAAAATTTTTAATGTTCTTGTTCCCAAGGAAAAAAAGATCAGAATTAAGGGCGGGAAAAGAGAAACGATTGAGGAAAAAATTTATCCCGGCTATGTTTTAGTTGAGATGTTGGTGGATGATGATTCCTGGTATGTAGTTAGAAATACGCCGAATGTGACCGGATTTATCGGAGCTGGCACCGTGCCGACGCCTCTTTCAAGCGAAGAAGTTGAGACATTATTGAAGAGAATGGGCGTTGACGAACCGAAGTACAAGATTGACGTGGAGGTGGGTGATAGGGTAAAAATAACCGACGGTCCGTTCAAGGACTTTGACGGCAAGATATCCGAGATAGATCCGGAAAAGGGCCGAGTAAAGGTGTTGGTGACTATTTTTGGTCGCGAAACACCAGTCGAGTTAGATTTTTTACAAATTAAGAAATTGTAAAAAATATAACTCGCAATTTCTAATTTCTAAACAATATCAAATGACCAAATATCAAAATCCAAAAACATTTAGATATTTTCCGCCAGAGGCGGATCAGCCTCAGGCTGAGAATTTTGGATTCCTGCCTGCCGGCAGGCAGGTGTTTAGGATTTAGAGATTAGGATTTAGAGATTTATTAAAATTTATGGCTAAGAAAATAAAAACAATTGTAAAACTCCAAGTCGAAAGCGGGCGAGCTACTCCGGCTCCGCCGGTTGGTACGGCTTTGGGTCCTCATGGAATAAATCTCCAGCAGTTCGTGTCGCAGTTTAATGATGCAACCAAAGATAAAATGGGCCAAGTTACCCCAGTCGAGATAACTATCTATGAAGACAGGAGTTTTGAATTTAAATTAAAAACCCCTCCTGCGGCATATCTTTTACGAGTTGCCGCCGGACTTGAAAAAGGTTCCGGTGTGCCAAACAAGACAAAAGTCGGCAAAGTTACCAAAGCCCAAGTCAAAGAGATAGCTGAACAAAAAATGGCCGATTTAAACGCGAATGATGTCGAAGGGGCAATGAAAATAATCGAGGGAACGGCAAGATCGATGGGGATTGAAGTGAAGTGAGCGAAGCGAACGGAATCCCGCACCAATCCCGCCACCTTTCTTAATGGCGGTCAACGCCTGCCTGCCGGCAGGCAGGGATAAGATTGGTGCGGGATGAAGTAAAAACTTGCTTAATTTTTGAAAGTGAACTAAAATGCTCCTACTGGAGCATTTTAGTTCTTTAAGGAGAAAAACATGGGTGTTTTACAAAATCCCTATCGTGGCCTTTTTTTGTGTGGCAGTGGTATCGACTTCTGTGGGAAGTCAAGCCAGGTTTTGAGGATATGCAACTGGTTGAGGGCCAATCTGGCAGATAAAAATATTGCGGTTCTGCGGACAAAACAACCGACTACTCAACGCTTTGGAAGGATGATAAGGTCTATTTTGGGAGACAAGCAATTGTTTGCTCAAACCGATCCGTTTGATTTGCAAGAGTTGTTTGCCAAAGACAGCCGGATGCATTGCGAGATGGAAGTAATACCTGGTCTTGAAGCGGGACACATCGTCTGCACTGACAGGTTTAGGGAGTCGATGGTTTACGGAGCAGAAAAGGGCAATGTTATTGAATTGCACATGCTTATGGAAATGAACCAACAACTCCACCGCCGATACTGGGTGTGGCCTGACAAAGTATTTATTTTTGATGTACCACCTGAACTGGCCATTGAACGAGGCAAGGCGTCGGGTCGGTCGTTTGACGAAATGGAAAGGCTAGACACGCTAGCAAGAGTAAGGGAAAATTTTTATATCTTTGCTCGCGAGTACCCGGAAGCAAATCTTCATTTTATTGACGGGTCCAGAAGCATTGAGGAGATATTCTCTGATGTCAAAAGCGAATTGTTAAAACTTCTAAACGCCAACGGGATCAAGTTGTCATAATACCTTTTTCGCTCAAGCCCCCAGAAGGGCTTTTTTGTTTACAAGTTTTTTGATAACATTTAAAAACCGTTCTTTGATAAAGAGGGAAGATGGACACAGGTCTTGGCTTGTCTGTGCTGCCGAAAGAAAAGCAGGATGCTCTTGTTTCGGTTGCTAGAGAGTTTGTTCATTCCAAAGTCGGATACTCTTTTTCAGGAGATGAACAAAAAACATTAAAACCATTCTTTACTAATATTGATCAACGGGTATTTTTTATGCATTCCTTGCCTTCTAATGTAATGGCCACGCTTGCCTCGATGTTCTCCAGGCTTAAAAATAAACGCGGAATCAGGGGTGTTTTTGTCGACTCTTTTTTGCCTGGTCTTCTGGTGAGTAATTTATGCACGAGCCAAGACGATGTTGAGCCATTTCTTAAGAACCATGAAATAAAAAATCTGCGCGATTTTATTTCCTACTCATCTGAAACGAGGTCTAAATTTGAGTGGTTTGTGTCTCAAGCCCCCGAAGAAGCATATACTCGGCTGTTGGCAGATTCGCAAAAAGCCAAAAAATTTCTTGGTATGTGGTTGGATCAATATGGCCACAACTCTATTGCCAGGATGGGTGAGGTATGGATCTGTTTTGAGGATGTTTCTATTCTTGCCGCTAAATCAATTGAGTGGACGCGGCCCGGAGCCGGTTATGTTGAGCTGTCGACAAGATTTGTCGACAGAGAAAAAGCGGGAGTATATCCAATTGATAACGAACTCCGAGTATTAGGAACATCCGCGTCAGTTATTCAAAATCACCTAAACAGTCTGTTTATTCTTTATGCAGACAACTTGGGCGATAATTTAAACGGTCTGTTTCCTAACTTTCTTAGAGAGAAATGGGGGAAGTTGATCGAAGAGAATGGAGGCAAAGTTGAAGTTGGTGTTGCCGGTGAAACATTTGATATTTTAGGCAACTTACTTCCGGCAGCAACCCTTACTTCTGTCGCCGCCGCGATTAGTGGCGAGTCACTGCCGTCTGTTCTAAGACACCTTATTCTTGATGATACGGCTGAAAATTTAGCGCTTGTGGAATTGATTTTGCAGGAAGCAGGCAAAGTCGGAGCAGACCAGTTCATTCGTCACTATCAACCCTCGGATGCTGAAATACGGGGGTGGAAGCATATACCGCTAACCTTGTTTGGCGGGTTAGAAAGAATTGTGCCCTTTATTACTGTTCCCAAGAACGAAATAGCCAAAAACATTATCGAAGAGGCATTTTTCTTTAGAGAAGAAGACGAGCATCTGAGTATTTTGGACATTCGAGATATCGTTGGGGAATTATTTATTGGCGGACGCGACGATCACGACAAGTTGCCTCGAGAATTTGAGTTAGTCACCGTTCCCTTTGTGGGGGTGATGTCTTTTAGAGGATGGCGCGACTTGCATCGTCAGGGTCTGTCTACTCATCGGAGGACTTTATTGACCCCCTCTCTCGGATTTTATCGGTATGATAAACCACAGCCTCCTAAGCTTGCTAAAAGTTTCCAAATCGCCAAACAGTCAAGCCAAAATGTTTATGTGGGATTAAATCAAGTTCCGCCAGTAATATCTCAGTATATTCTGCCGATTGGTTTTAGGGCTGGGTTTATTTATTCAGCCAATTTGCGACAGCATGAGTTTTGTAACTGGCAAAGAACTAAACCGTCAGTTAATCACGAAGTGAGGCAGATCTTTCTCTCTATTGAGAAAGGTTTGCGTGATCTTTATCCGTGGTGGCACCTATTTTCGAGGGCCAACATGACTCCTGCCTACATATTTGCTCGCGGTTCTGAAGTGCCGTTGACACAAAGTCTCTAATAATGGAGACTTTTTTATTACAAAAAATAATGGTATTTTAATGTAGTTATGGCCGCTACTAAATACAAGCCAGTTATCGGTCTGGAAATACACGCCGAGCTGAAGACAAAAACTAAAATGTTTTGTGATTCGTTAAATGATCCGGATGAAAAACACCCGAATGTTAATGTCTGTCCAATTTGTATGGGGCATCCGGGAACCTTGCCCGTCGCAAACGAAGATGCTGTGAAAAAAGTGATTATGACCGGATTGGCGTTGAATTGTAAAATTGAAAAAGACACCTTTTTTGAAAGAAAAAATTACTTTTACCCAGATTTGCCTAAGGGTTATCAGATTTCTCAATACCAGAAACCGTTGTGTTATGAAGGGTATCTTGATATAAAATCTGAAACAAGTTCAGAACCAGAAATTTCAAATCCGAAACGAATAAGAATAACACGAATACATCTTGAGGAAGATGCTGGACGGTTGTACCATCCGACTGGTGCCGACTACTCACTGGTTGATTTTAATCGTGCCGGGGTGCCACTTATGGAGTTGGTGACAGAACCAGATCTTGAAAGCGGACAGGAGGTCAAAAAATTTGCGGAGGAGTTGCAGCTTATTTGGAGATACTTAAATGTTTCCGACGCCGACATGGAAAAAGGACAGATGCGCGTAGAAGTGAATATATCACTTCGACCGGAATTACCAATTTCCAATCCGCCAGTTGGCGGACAATTACCAAACAAATTAGGGACAAAAGTTGAGGTTAAAAACATTAACTCTATTAAGTTTGCCGCCGATGCTGTTAATTATGAGATAAAAAGACAAACCGAACTTCTTGAGGCAGGGGAGAAGGTAAAGCAAGAGACACGGGGTTGGGATGAGAAAAAAGGGGAGACGTATTTAATGAGAACAAAGGAAGAGGCGCAGGATTACAGATATTTCCCGGAACCGGACTTGCCGCCGCTTCATTTTGAAGACGTCGACATTGAAGACATCAAGTCCCGACTTCCAGAGTTACCGCAACAAAGAAGAGAAAGATTTGCCAAGCAATACGGTTTGCCAGAAAAGGACACTAAGCTTTTTACCACAGACAAACTGCTCGGAGATTATTTTGAACATGTGGCTTCGGAATTGTTATCTTTTGACCCCGAAGTAGAGATTTCGAATGCCTCCTCCGGCAAAGAAAAATCGAAATCACACTACGGGGCGGGCAAACTGGAGGAGCATCACAAACAACTTTTTAAATTAGCAGCTAACTATCTTATCACCGAATTAAAACGAATGGCCGAAGAGGTTTATGCTGAACTGGCAGATACAAAAGTGTTACCGGAAATGCTGGCCGATCTTGTCGTCAGAATATTCCATGGCGAGGTTTCTTCAAGCGGCGCCCAGACAGTGCTGAAAGAAATGTTTGCGACCGGAGCTTCTCCGGGGAAAATAATAGAAGAAAAAGATCTTGCACAGTTATCAAGCATCGGCGATCTTGAGATGGCGGTGGACAAGGTTGTTGCTGATAATCCTAAAGCCGTGGAAGATTATAAAAAAGGGAAAGAAGCGTCGCTAAAATTTCTTGTCGGCATGGCCATGCGGGAAACAAAGGGTAAAGCAAATCCCCAAATAATCGAGGGGATATTTAGAGAAAGGTTAAGAGCATAGATACGAGTGTCTCACAACTATTCCGTACGGAAGAGCTATGAGACAAAATTTTTCGTCAATTTCTCTGCTTCCAAATAATTTTTAATCCAACATGTTTCCTCATTTCTCTTGAACCAGGTCATCTGGCGCTTTGAGTATTTGATTATATCTCTTAAGAGTTTACCGTAATAGAATGATTTCTTGAAATTATTGTAGTAATCTTTTTTTGAAAATTGAAAATTGGAAATTGAAAATTCTCGAAGGTACTTTGAGATATAGCGGTATTCCAGTCCGAAACCATCAAGCCGTTTCCAGCTTACCCCTTGCTTGCGCAAATTTATAACTTCTTCAATCATCCCTTGTTTTAGTCGCTCGTCTAGGCGAACCTTAATTCTCTCTTTCAAGTTTTTAGGATTTAACCCTAACCATAATACTTTATACTTTATACTTAATACTGGTTTTGGTATCGGTCTGCCGGTTATTAGAATTATCTCCAATGCTCGGATAAGTCGGCGCTTGTTTTTGGGTCCTATTGTTTTAGCTCGTTGGAGGTCTAGTTTTCGAAGCATTTTGAAAAGATGCTCCGTATTGAGTCTCTCGAAGCATTTACGCAATTTGGGATTTGGCGGGACTTCGGCAACCGACATTCGGCCAAGCAAGATATCAATGTAAAATCCGGTACCTCCGACAATGATGGGGATTTTATTTTTCTCGAGTATTTCTTTTATTGCTTTTTGCCCTAATCTTTTAAAGTCATCAGCCGTAAATTGTTTTTTCGGTGAAGCAACATCTATCAAATGATGTCGAATCCCCGAAGAATAAAAATAATTTCTTAAAACTTTTAACTTTTCACTTTTAACTTTTGAACTCGGAACAGGAAAAGTTTTGTCTCGCAAAACTTTTCCTGTTCCGACGTCCATTCCACGATAAACTTGTCGGCTATCCGCGGAAATTATTTCCGCACCGTTCCAGCCAGAGGCTGGTCCGCCTCTGGCGGAAATTTTTTTAGCAATTTTGATGCCCAAATCCGACTTTCCTGAAGCCGTCGGGCCTACAATGACGATTAGTTTTTGTCCGCCAGCTGGCGGATTGATTTTAGCTGCCATGTTAGGTAGAATAAACTAAGTTTCTTAACAAGAAAATAGGTACAGCATGTGAGCAGCAAAAAGTCCAAATTTTTGGAACTTTGGCCTGTTTTTCTTCTTGCTTGTGTTTACCTCCTATCTTATTTTAATCCCGATTATATTATTGCCCCGTTTTTGATAAGAAACAAATTATTCACTAAGCCGGTGATAGTATTAATCGTCGGTTCCATCGGATTTTTAGAAATGTTGGGGGGCTATAACGGCTGGTCGGGTTTTAGAGGACTACTTTTTGACAAATGGCTCAAAAATAAAGAGTTTATTAAAAAGTTGAGAGGCGAGGAGGGCGTGGATAATTTTGTAGAAGGTCTCGAAATACGTCTTACCAGAAAATATCTAAAATTTACGGACAACAAAGAGTACTATGAAGAGCCAGTTTCTAAGAGATGGTTATTTCGTAACATAAACGGGATCTTAAAATGGCTTGTTGTCTTATTGAAAAGCGGGGGAGTGATTACGGTATTTATATTCGGCCTGATGCCGATTCCGGGTTTTCGCGTTTTGCCTGATGTATTGTGCGGAACTGCTAGATGGAAAATGGGTTTTATCGCTTTATCTATCGGCAACTTTCTAAAGACTGTCGGAGTGATATACGGCTGGAGCAGAATACTTTAGGGCCCTTATGGGCCTTTAAATTTTGCTATTTTGCAAATTCTGGAAAAAATATCTAAAAACCCCTTTCGGGGTTTTCTAGCTTTTATCGTTTATTTCTTTTTTAATTTTTTCTATAAATTCTTCAACTTTTATCTGGCCAGTATCACCCTTACCCCTTTGTCTGACTGCAACAGTTCCGGCTTGGACCTCTTTGTCTCCCACGACAAGAAGGTAGGGAATTTTTTGTGTTTCGGCTTCGCGTATTTTTTTGCCGAGGGTTTCATTTTCCAGATTTATTTCCGAGCGTATGCCGGCCCCCTTTAATTCTTGGCAGATGCTTTTTGCCCACTCGTTCTGTTTTTCTGTGATAGGTAATATTACCACTTGAACGGGAGAGAGCCAAACAGGAAAAGCTCCGGCGGTATGTTCAAGCAAGACCCCGATAAATCTTTCGAACGAACCGAAAATAGATCTATGGATAACCCATGGCATTTTCTGTTGGCCATTTTCGTCGGTGTAAAAAACATCAAACTGTTTGGGGAGCATCACCAAGTCCAATTGAGCTGTGCCCATTTGCCAATCACGATCCTGAGAATCTCTCAAGTGTGCTTCTATTTTGGGTCCGTAAAAAGCCCCCTCGCCTTTTGCAATTGTATATTTAACATCGGCGATCTCTAGAGCGTTTTTAAGCGCTTTTTCTGCCATATTCCACTCTTCTTTGCTTCCCAGGGCATCTTTTGGACTGGTGGCCAAGACATAGGTAGTTTTAAAACCGAACATATCGTAAAATTTCTTGATTGTAGCGATTATTTTAACGATTTCTTCTTCAACTTGGTCGGGTCGAAGATAGATATGGGCGTCATCCATGGTGATTTGTCTGACCCTGAATAAGCCGCCTAAGGTGCCAGAAAGCTCGTTTCGGTTTAAGCGCCCAATCTCGGCTAACCGCAACGGCAAATCGCGGTAGCTTCTTGTTCGAGAATTGTAGATGTAGGTTGATTCGGGACAGTTCATGGGTTTCACAACCAGCATTTCGTTTTCGTCCCGTGGATTAGCAAAGTAAAACATGTTATCGCGGTAATGATCCCAATGGCCTGATTTTACAAAGACTTCTTTTTTGACCAGAATCGGAGTCGAAATCTCAAGATAATGTTCCTGTTCGTTTATTTCTCTGGCAAGTTTTTCCAGCTCCTTAAAAATAGTCATTCCTTTAGCATGCCAAAACGGCGCTCCTGGAGCGATTTCGTGGAAACTAAAAAGATCCAATGCTTGGCCTATGTCCCGATGGTCTTTTAGGGTTTTTTCGTCTGCCGTCATGTTATTTATCAGAATATCAGAAAAGTGATTAGCAAAAAAGAGAAGCAGGTTCCTCTTTAGACAGTTGCCGCGATAGCCTTAACCTCGTCGCAAAGTAATTTGAGAGTTCCGTCGCGGTCGTTTATTTTTCCGGTGGCAACGACAATGCTGTTTTCTTTCCAGATGTCGGGGTTCTTTTCAAAAACATTTGGAAACACTACCACCTCTATCTTTGATGTAAGGTCTTCAAGCCATGAAAAGATCATCGGTCTGCCGGTCTTAGTCGTAATTCTCTGGGTTTTGGTAATCATTCCGCCTATTTTAATTTGTCCTGCTGTTGCCGACGATACATTTTTAATTGGTAAGACTCTCTCAAACTTTAAAGCCGTCTGATATTCATTAAGCGGATGGCTAGAAACAAACAGTCCAAGGAGTTCCTTTTCCCACATAAGTTTTTCAGAGTTGGAAGCGGGCGTTGTTTCAACAAGGCGAAGCGGAGGAAGAGCGACTTCAAGTGATCCGCCGAATAAGCTTGTTTGGCCGAGATTGTTATTTTTTTGCCTGTCCCGGGCATAAGTTAGAAGATTCTCCATATTAAATAATAATGTGCTGCGTTCGCCAAATGTGTCGAAGGCTCCGCATTTTACCAATGATTCAAATGACTTTTTATTTAAATCTTTATTTCTGATCCTAATTACGAAATCCTCCGTGTCTTTATACGGTCCGCTGGCTTCTCGTTCGGCAATAACAGCGTCGGCAACACCCTCGCCGAGGTTTTTAATTGTTAAAAGCCCAAATCTAATTTTATCGGCTAATGGCTGATAGCTAATGGCTAATGGTCGGTTTTTTATTACCGTAAAATCTTTGAACGAACTGTTAATGTCCGGCGGCAGTACGGGTATTCCCATTCGTTGACACTCGGATATTACCCCGGCTATTTTTTCCGTATCGCCGGCTTCGGCCGTGAGCACGGCACACATGTATTCGGCCGGGAAGTTTGCCTTCATGTATGCGGTTTGGTAAGCGACGCGGCCGTAACAGGCGGCGTGGGCCTTGTTGAAGCCATATCCCTGGAAAGGTTCAAATAAATTCCATATCTGTTCTGCTTGCACCTGTGTCATTCCGCTGTGAGTTTGGCAGCCCTGGACAAAAATTTCGTGCTGTTTGGCCATTTCGGCAGGTATTTTTTTACCAACCGCTTTGCGAAATTTATCAACCGATTCCCAGTTATAACCGGCCAATTCCAAGGCGGTAAACAAGAGATCGTCCTGATAGACCAATACTCCGTATGATTTTTCAAGCCATTGTTTGGCTTTTGGGTGGAAATATCTGATTGGGCTTCGGCCTTGTTTTCTGGCAATATATTCTGCGATGTTATTTATCGGCCCCGGACGGTATAAAGCAACCATGAGATTGATATCATGAATTGAGGTCGGTTTTAATTCGACCAGATATTTGGTCATACCTGAACCGTTTAATTGAAAAAGTCCCTCGGTTTCTCCTCTGGCCAGCATTTCAAATGTTTTCTTATCGTCAAAGGGTATCTTTTCAATGTCAATGTCGATGTCCCTGTGTTTTTTAACCAAATGAACCGCGTTTCCTAAGATTGCCAGGTTGCGGATTCCCAGAAAATCAAGCTTGGTAAGGCCCACGCCGTCTTCGCCGACTGTGTACATGTCATATTGAGTGATTAGATTGCCGTCCTCCTTGGGGTCAAATTGTATTGGTACATATTCAGTTAAGGGTCTGGGGGCGATAACTACGCCGGCGGCGTGAACCGACACATGTCGGACTGTGCCTTCAAGTTTTTTTGCAACATCAAGGATTTGACGAGCTTCAAGATCCTGTTTGTAAAGATTATTTAACCCCGGCTCCAGTTTCATGGCGCGATCTATCGTCATCGGGAATCCTTGGGATCCCATTGGTATGAGTTTGGCAATACGATCGCCGACATCATACGGCTTCCCCAGTGCTCTTGCTACGTCGCGGACTGCTCCCCGGGCCAGCATGGTGCCGAATGTTCCAATTTGAGCTACCTTGTCAGCTCCGTATTTCTGTTTGGCGTATTCTATGACTTCTCCCCGCCGGTTGTCGGCAAAGTCCATGTCAATATCCGGAGCCGAGGGCCGGAAGGGGTTTAAAAACCGCTCAAACGGGAGCTGGAATTCCAGGGGATTAACATTGGTGATACCGGCCAGATATGCCACCAAAGAGCCGGCGACTGAACCGCGGACGGTTGTGTAAATTTTGGATTCTCGGGCAAATCGAAGTAGGTCGGCAACAACAAGGAAATAGGGGGAGTAATTTTTATTTTTAATGATTTCAAGTTCGTAACGGCGTCTTTCTTCAGCCTCTGGGCTGTTGTCTAATCCTCGTTCTTGCGCGCCCTTGAAAGTAAGTTCATTGAGCATTTGATCGGCTGTTTTGCCTGGTTCAAGAACAAAGTCTGGGAAAATAAATTTGCCCAAAGTTAAATTAACATTGCATCTTTCGGCGACTTTTTCGGTGTTTTCAACCGCTTCCGGAATATCTTTAAACCACTCAAGGGCTTCCTCGGTGGAGATAAAGTGATACTGTCCGTTGCCGGAAAAGATGGCGGTGTCCCCAATGTCAGTGTTTGTTGAAATGGCAACCAAAGTTTTGTGGGCGAACGCATCGTCTGGGTGAAGGTAGTGAGAGTCCTGGGTGGCGACTAACGGGATATTGAGTTTTCTTGAGAACTCAATGAGGGCTTCTCTCCATTCTTGGAAAAATTCAACATCCGGATGGTGCATTATTTCTAAGTAATAATTCTCCAGACCGAAGATTTCTTGGTATTCTCTGATAACCGCTTCGGCCTTATCTTTGTTTCCTGATTGGATAGCCCGGCCAAGTTCGCCGGCTGGACAGCCGGAGAGGGCGATAAGTCCCTCGGCGTGGGAGCGAAGCAGGTCCTTGTCGACGCGGGGTTTATAATAATAGCCCTCCAAGTGGGCGGAGGTTGTGAGCTTTATTAAATTTTGATAGCCGGTATTGTTTTTGGCGAGAAGCGTTAGATGATAGCGTTTGTTATCGACATGAGATTCTTTTTGAAGACGGGAGCGGTTGGCCACATATACTTCTATGCCGATGATGGGCTTGATGCCGTTTTTTACGCAGGCTGTGTAAAAGTCGATAGCTCCGTACATTGCCCCATGGTCAGTCAGTCCGATAGCGGTCATCCCATGTTTCTTTGCCAGTTTGACCATGCCACTCACCTTAGAGAGTCCGTCAAGGAGAGAGTAATGGGAGTGAGTGTGAAGGTGAATGAATTTCACCCCCACACTCATCGAGCGATTTTCTTGTTTGGAGCTTTCGCTTGTATGAGTGTGGGGGTTCATAACCTCATTCTAACACTCTAAAAAAGTTTACGACAATTGTGGACAACATTTAACGCTCGGATATTTATTTGCAAAAACTAGTTTTCCGTGTTAATGTTTGTAAACCATGGCAGTACCAAGACATCATATGGCAAAGGGCAAACAGCTTCGAAGGCGAAGCCACCTTGCTCTGAAGCCGAAGAAATTAGTTAAATGTTCTCACTGTAATCGTGAGATTTTGCCGCACATTGTTTGTAAAAATTGCGGCTATTATAAGGGCAGGGAAGTTATAAATGTTTTGGCGAAAGAGTTGAAGAAGAAGGAGAAGAAGGCGGGGAAATAGAATGTCTAATTACTAATACCTAATTACTAATAAAATATTAAATTCTAAATTTCCAATTAGACATTAAATCCATCGGACATTTTATTGGTAATTAGGAATTAGATATTAGAAATTTAAAAGATGGCCAGTAGACATCTTTCTAGAAGTGTTGCTATGCAGTCCCTTTATGAGTGGGATTTTCGAGGCAGAAAAGAAGAGATGCTGTCTGAGGTGGTAGAAAGAAATATCAAAGAGTTTGCAGCCGGAGTGGAAGATCCGTCGTTTATCCGTAATCTTATCAACGGAGTTATTGAACATATTAAAGAGCTGGATAAAATTATTGAAAAGGCTGCACCCCAGTGGCCGCTTGAACAGATAGCTGTTATTGATCGCAATGTTCTTCGTCTCGGGCTTTATGAACTGCTTTTCGGCAACAGGGAAGAGGTGCCTCCCAAAGTTGCCATCAATGAGGCAATTGAACTGGCAAAATCGTTCGGCGGAGAGTCGTCCGGGAAATTTGTTAACGGAGTATTGGGCACAATCTATCGAGAAATAGGCGAACCTGGGAAAGATGATGCGCCGCCGGCGAAAGAGAAGAAAGACAGAGAACAAGAAACAAACGAACAAGAAGAAAAGCAGCTCGAAGACAACCAATTATAGACAGTCGCTTGCTTAAGCCACAACTCACCGCGTCAAAACCCTGCTGGGCTTTGCGCTCTCTCTCGGCTACCCGGCCTCCGAACATTCGTCTTGGGCTCAAGCTTCGCTATCTTGTCTCTAATTGATTGTCCTCTCGCTCTGAATATAAATGTTAGAAAAAACTTCTGAGTTAGAGTCAAAAATAGGATTTCAATTCAAAAACAAAGACCTGCTACTCACGGCCTTAACTCATCGTTCATATATTAATGAAAATCCGAGCTGGCGACTGGACCACAATGAGCGCCTAGAGTTTTTAGGCGACGCGGTTTTAGAATTGGTGGTTACGGAATATCTTTACAAAAATTATCCTAACCCAGAGGGAGAAATGACCAATTGGCGGGCGGCGCTGGTTAATGCGGTCATCTTGTCAAAAATTACCGGAGAGTTTGATTTGAATGAATATATTCTTCTTTCGCGCGGAGAGGCAAAAGATACCGGCCGGGCAAGGCAATATATTTTGGCCAATGCTATCGAAGCGCTAATAGGGGCTATATATTTGGATCAAGGATATGAACCGTGCGAAAAATTCATCAAGAGGTTTATTCTTAAAGAACTGCCGATGATAATAGAAAAGCATCTATACCGAGACGCCAAGAGCTCGTTTCAGGAAATGGCGCAAGATAAGGTCAGCATCACTCCTACCTATGAAGTGCTTGAAGAGTGGGGGCCGGATCATGCAAGGAATTTCAAGGTCGGCGTATTTTTAGAAAAAGAACTGGCTGGAGTCGGCCAAGGACCGTCTAAGCAGGAGGCGCAACAAATGGCGGCGGAAGACGCGCTTCAAAAGAAAGGATGGTAACCTTTCTTTTGAAATTCCAAATCACAAATAACAAATTCCAAATTCTAAAACTTGCTAAAATTGAGAGAGATTGATAGTATATAGCCCATGCTTAAGGTTAGATTACAACGAACAGGGAAGCGAGGTCAGGCCTATTTCAGGGTAGTTGTTTTAGAGCACACCAAAAAAACAAAGGGAGAATTTTTGGAGCTTTTGGGTAACTACGATCCTCATAAAAAAGAGCTCAATGTTAAAATGGAACGGATTGAATATTGGGCATCAAAAGGCGCTCAAGTGTCGCCGACGGTTAATAATCTCCTTGTAGATTATAAATATTGGAATAAGCCCAAAATGCAAAGCTGGAAACCAAAAAAGAAGGAACAAGCATCCGAAACTAAACCAGCGGCGCCTTCTGTAGAACAGCTTCCCGCCGAAGCTCCAACTTCTTAGTGTTAAGTATACAGTATTAAATGTTGTGGACTAAAACCGCTTAATGGCTTTTTGATTTAATGGCCTTGATACTTAACTCTCAATACTTAATACTTGTGGCATGTGTGGTATTTTTGGCTTTGTTTCTGAGGATAAGTTAAATGTGGCCGATATTATTATCGACGGTTTAAAGCGTCTTGAATATCGCGGTTACGATTCGTCTGGTCTTGCCGCGGTGATAAATTCTAAAATCTACTCGAGAAAACAATCTGGCAGGGTTTTTGAGCTTGAAAAGGTTATCTCCCGGAGCATTAAATCATCAGTTGCCATGGGCCATACTCGCTGGGCCACACACGGCAAACCAACCAATAAAAATGCCCATCCCCATTGCGATTGCACAGGAAGGATTCATTTAGTTCACAATGGGATAATAGAAAACCACAAAGAACTAAAAAGCAAACTTGAAAAAAGAGGCCATATTTTTAAATCGGATACCGATACTGAGGTTATGGCTCATCTCATAGAAGAGTTCTCAAAAAAGTACAGTTTTGAGGAGTCGGTCCGACTGACTCTTGAGTCCGTAGTTGGTGCCTATGCCCTTGTTATTATCAGCGCCGATGCCCCGGATACGATGATAGTGGCCAAAAAATCAAGCCCGCTTCTTGTCGGCTTTGCTGAAAATAGTAAGTTTGTCGCTTCTGATGTTTCAGCTATTCTGCCTTACGCCAGAAGAGTTGTTTATCTTCATGACGGAGAATTTGCCGTTATCACTCCGTCGGATTTTAGAGTTGCGACGCTTGATAGGAAAAAAGTATTCCGCAGCCAGGAGTTAATAGAACAGTCGCCCGTAGACCTGGCTGTGCATGGGTTTCTCTCCGCGAAAGATGAAGCAAGGAAGAATAATTTCCCCCATTTTATGCTCAAAGAAATTTATGAGGAGCCGGAAGCGGTAGAGAACGCTATTAGAGGTCGGCTTATCGTAAAGGACGGCCTTGCTAAACTTGGGGGGCTTGAATCGGTGGAGGATAAAATGAAACGGCTGAACCGTTTGATAATTTCTGCCTGCGGTACGGCATATCTAGCTGGCCTTACTGGAGAGTATATGCTTGAAGAATACGGCGGGATGCCGGTTGAGGTTGAATACGCTTCGGAACTCAGATATAAAAAACAACTATTTGACGCCAGAACCGCTCTTTTATCCATAAGCCAATCGGGAGAGACCGCTGATACCCTCGAGGCGTTAAAGGAAGCAAAAAGAAAAGGGGTTCTTAATTTGGGCTTAGTTAATGTGGTCGGATCTTCCATTGCTCGTGAGACCAATGCTGGAGTATATAATCACGCCGGGCCGGAAGTAAGCGTTGCTTCTACAAAGGCGTTTGTTTCACAGCTAGCCGTGTTATCTCTTTTAACCCTTTTCGTGGGCCGTCAAAGGGGCATGTCTTTGGTAATGGGAAAACGCATTGCTTCTGAACTCTCAACTTTGCCAGAAAAAATGAGAAGGGTCTTGAAGGAAGCGCCGAATATCAAAAAAATTGCAAGAAAATATCATAAACACGGCCACTTTTTTTATCTTGGAAGAAAATATAACTATCCCGTCGCCCTTGAGGGTGCTCTAAAATTAAAAGAGGTTTCCTATATTCACGCTGAAGGTTACGGAGCGGGGGAGATGAAGCATGGGCCGATAGCAATGATAGATAAAAATTTTCCGAGCATGATTATTGCTCCCTCTGACAGTGTTTATGAAAAGGTAGTTAGCAATATCCAAGAAATAAAAGCCAGAAACGGAAAGGTTATTGCTATTGCCACTGAAGGCAACAAAGAAATATCAAAAATTGCCGACGATGTCGTATATATTCCGAAGATGCTGGAAATGCTAACTCCGATTCTTTCGGCTAGCCCGCTTCACCTTTTTGCTTACTATGTAGGTGTGATGCGGGGATATGATGTCGATAAACCACGAAATTTAGCTAAAAGTGTTACTGTAGAATAAAAACCCCGGCTAATGCCGGGGTTTGCAGTAGGGAGCGTTATCGTCAGTGAATGGTTCCTACCGACAGCTTACAACTCATTTTATAAATGTCTTCCAGCATTTTATCTCCGACATTATCATTTTGGCCTGCATTTCTGGTTTGTGTGTCCACAAGTTCCCAGTTCATGTCAAATCTTGTTTGCCAGAGCTTGAGGGCTTCTAGCCACATATCTCCTTCTCTCATGAAGGAGCTTATCTTGACCTGCTTATTGTCTAGAACTTGCAGGTGGAAGAGGGCATAGGGGGATAAAAGCGCCATCTTGTCCCTCAGTTCTTCGTCGCTTTTACCAAGGTCGCCGTCCGTTAAACCGGTATTAGATGTGATGATGATATAGTGTTTAGGACTTTTGGGGTCGGGATATACCAAAAGGTCTGCCATTCCCGCTGAGAAAGATTCGTTTTGGGTGCATGAAACGGTGCCTCTGGCCGCAACTTTGAGTTGGTCATAGTCGTCAGGAAGTACAATTGGACGGAGTTCTTTATCGGTGCCGTTAAGTGGGAACGAGAACAGAAAAATTCCAGTCAGAATACTTATAATCGCTATGAGCCATTGCAGCTTTCTCATTATGCCTCGGCTTATTTGTAAATGATAATCTGAGAATCACCTTACCATATCGGAATATTAGTGTAAACAAAAATGCCCGTAATGGGCACTGGGACTGTTTTTTAAATTATAGCAGTTCGTACTCTTTGTCTTTCCAGCTCTCTTTTTATACATTCGTTTCTTTTTTCTCGCAAGCTGTTATGCCGAAAGTCGAAGACCGTATAAGCATATAAAACCACCTTCTCTTTATGATTTTCAAGGCCGCCGTTCCAGAATTTGTGCCAGAGAGCTTTTAATAAGTCAGCTGCCCCTTTCTTTGATATCCGGCCATCTAGGGCTTTTTCCACCAATACTGCCATTCTGTTCTTGTCCATGTCTGAGCCCTTTTACTTTACTTGAGATCTGGAGCATAGTATATGCCAATTTTACTATTTGTAAAGCTCCTACAATTTCCTTACTGGTGCTCGAGGTGGGAGTTGAACCCACAAGTCCGTAAGGACACGCGATTTTGAGTCACGCGCGTATGCCAATTCCGCCACTCGAGCAACTTGTATAAATTTTACCATTTTATTCGATAATTTTCAATTGCAAAATTATATCAGAGTTATAGAATTAAACTATATATGGCTAGAGTAATAAGTGTTTGCAATCAAAAAGGGGGAGTTGGCAAGACCACTACTGCCACTAATTTAGCCGCCTACCTTGCGGCTATGGGCAGATATGTTTTATTGGTTGATTTAGACTCTCAAGCAAATGCTACGATTGGTATTGGAGTAAGTCTAAAACAAGATCACCCCAATGTTTATCATTCTCTTGTCGTTGACCAAAATCCAGAGACGATAATAAGAAAGACATCAATCTTTGGCTTTGACATTCTTCCCGCCGCTCAAAGCTTGGCCGGTGCTACCGTAGAACTGGTTACGATGGATGAAAGAGAAACCCGTCTCAAGAAAGTTCTAAACTCAATTCGTACAAATTATGACTACATACTGATTGATTGTCCGCCTTCGCTAGGGCTTTTGACCGTTAATGCTTTGGCTGCTTCAGAGAATGTGGTAATTCCGGTTCAGTGCGAATACTTCGCACTAGAAGGATTAAGCCAGCTGCTTAATACAATCAACCTTGTCCGGCAAGGGCTTAACCCTGATTTGCAAGTGCTTGGGGTATTGCTTACAATGTATGATAAGAGGAACCAGTTATCGCACCAAGTGATGAATGAGATCCACAAAAATTTCCCCGGCCGAGTTTTCAATGCTGTTATTCCTCGGTTGGTGTCATTGGCCGAAGCACCAAGTTTCGGTAAAACAATTTTGCAGTTTGACCCTGGTTCCCGTGCGGCAAGAGCGTATAGGCAATTGGCGGAGGAAGTCATAAGGTTAACAAGTTAATCAACATAATACGAATATAACGAATAATATGCGAATACCACGAATTATTCGCAGTATTCGTGTGATATTCGTAGAATTCGTATTACATTTATGAAAAAGTTATTTGGATTAGGTAAAGGTTTAAACTCGTTGATTCCCGACGCTAAACACATAATTCCTGAAGTAAAAAAGGACAGCGTTTTTTATGTTGAAGTAAACAAGATAAGGCCAAATCCCGAACAGCCGAGGCACGATTTTGATGATGACGGGCTGAAAGAACTGTCTAAATCAATAAGAAAATACGGAGTTTTACAGCCCCTTTTAGTTTCAAAAGTTGAAGAAGAAAACAGGCAGGGTTTAAATGTTTACTACCAGTTAATCGCCGGAGAAAGAAGGTTAAGGGCGGCCAAAGCCGCTGGTTTGCCTCATGTCCCGGTTATTATCAGGGACGATCTTGAAGAGCCCAAAGCTAATCTCGAAGTTGCGCTTATAGAGAATATCCAGCGAAAGGATCTGAACCCCGTTGAAGAAGCGGAAGCGTATGACAGATTCTCTAAAGAATTTAATTTAACCCAAAAAGAAATTGCCGAAAAAGTTTCTAAATCAAGAGAGGTCGTCGCTAATGCAATTCGTTTGCTTGGCTTGCCGAAAGACATAAAAGAATCGTTGCGCTCCGGTAAATTAAGTCGTGCTCATGCGCGGGCGCTTCTTGCTTTCAGTGATGAAGGAAAGCAGAGAGAGATGTACAAGCAGATATTGGCCGGCGGCGTTTCATCAAAGGAGGTTGAAAGCATTGCTTCTTCTCGCAAGAGCAATACCAGGAAGTCGAAAATTGATAATAAATTCTTGGAACTTGAAAAGAACTTGAGCGAAACGCTTAAGGCTCCGGTACTTATTCACGCGGCTGAAAAAGGCGGCAAGATAGTCATCCGATTCACTACTCTCCAAGACCTCAACGAGATCGCCAAGTCGATCATCGACTAGATTTCCTATTTTTTTGATTCCCACAAAACGCTTACCAGTCTAGCTTCGGAAGCGTTTTTTATGTTTGAACAGTTGTGATTGTGGATGCTTATTCCTTTGGTGAGCGTCATGTATCCCTTTATTGTTTGGTTCGGGGTCGGGTTGCAGCATCTGGCTATTTTATAGAGAAGTCCCCGCTGGCCGGCTATCAAGAGTTCGCCGGTTTTTATCATGGCCACATTTGCTTTTCGTTTTCCGGTTTGTGTTTTACGCTTGGTTGGTTTGTCTTCAATTTTTTCTACTCTAACGTCCCCAGTTTCTCTAAACCAAGATAAAATAGATTTTTTAGCCATTGCTGTTTTAACTATTTTCAGCCAGTCAAATGACGGTTTTTTTTCTTTTCCCTTTATTATCTCAACCACATCGCCATTCCTCAGCTCATAGTCCAGAGAAACGATCTTGCCGTTAATTTTTGCTCCCTTGGTAGCATGGCCGAGGTCGGTGTGGATCGCATAAGCAAAATCAATCGGAGTCGCGCCTTCAGGCAAATCTTTTACATCGCCTTTTGGGGAAAAAACAAATATTCGGTTTTTGAAGAAATCGATTTTGAGGTTCGACAGCCCGTCCTCGGTTTTTTGTTCTTCCAGAAATCTTTTCAGTTGCGAAACCCATTCGATTTCTCTGGCATTAGCCGATACCGGAGCTTTTTTCCCGCTCTCGCCATAGGCCCAGTGGGCGGCGATACCGTTTTCGGCGTAGTCGTGCATACTTTCTGTGCGTATTTGTATTTCGACGAGCCGTCCTTTTTCGCAAAATATTGTAGTGTGGAGTGACTGGTATCCGTTTGGCTTGGGAAGCGCTATGTAGTCCTTTATCAAGCCGGGCAAGGGTTTGTAGTGTTTATGTATTACGCCCAACGCTTCATAGCATGACTTTATGTCGGGAACGATTATTCTCATTGCGACCAGGTCGTGTATTTTGTCCAAGTCCATTTCTTTTCTCTCGAGCTTTTGATATAAGCTGTAATAATGTTTTGCTCTTGAATGTAGATCAATGACTGGAACTCCAGCGTCTTTGAGATATCTTCTGATGAGAGGTTTTGTCCTCTCAATATAATCAATTCTGTCTGTATATTTTTCTTTTACTTTTTTTAAAAGCCAGGAATATTCTTTTGGATATACATACGGAAAAGCCAAATCTTCAAGCTGGCCTTTTAGTCGTCCCATTCCAAGCCGAGCGGCTACGGGAGCGTATATCTCCAGCGTCTCTGTTGCAATTCTTTTCTGGTCGGGTTTGGACATAAATTTGAGGGTTTCCATGTTGTGATATTTATCAGCCAGCTTGATTAGGATTACCCTGATGTCTTCGGCGGTAGCGAAGAACATTTTTTTAAGCGAGTTGAAGTGGCCCCTGTGAACGCTTTCTTCTTTGTTGGCCGCATCGGATATTTTCCTTAATTTTGTCATGCCTTCAACCAAAAAAGTGATATCTTCGCCAAATTCTTTTCTAAGTTCTTCAAGCGTAATTTTCGTATCTTCCAAAACATCGTGGAGGAAGCCAGCCGCTATGGTTGAGGGATCAAGCCCGAGTTCGGCCAGAAAATTAGCCACATTCAGAGGATGGACGATGTATTCTTCTCCGGATAGCCGTTTTTGTCCGGCATGAGCTTTTTCGGCAAATTGAAAAGCCTTCTCTAACAAAGCAGGATTTTTAGCGCCCCCGGGACTCTCTAAGATTTTTGATAATAGACCTTCCATGTATAAAAGAAAATTACTCTTTTGGGAGTAATTTTCAATGTTTTTCGCTCTTGTCTTCAATTTTTCTTCGGCGCCCGATCTTTTTCTCTTCTTTCAATATTTCAAGGGCACGGGATAGTTCAATCGTGTAAACATTATCTCCGGAATCTTTTTTAAGCGATCGAAAGTCACCGTCGTGCATAATATAAGGCCCAAAACGGCCGATATTGGCAACGATTTCTTTTCCGGTTTCCGGGTGAGTGCCGAGTATGCGGGGCAGGCTTAAATATTTAAGAGCTTCTTCTTGACTGACCGTTGCCGGGTCTTTGCCTTTGGGGACGCTTGCTCTTTTTGGCTTTACCTTTTCTTTAATATCTTGCCCTGAGCTTGTCGAATGGGTTTCTCCGATTTGAACATAAGGTCCGAATTTTCCTTCCATAACAAAGATTGGCAGGCCGGTTTTCGGATCGGTCCCGATAGGTTTGTTTGGCTCTACCACCGAACCGTCAATACGACGAGATCCTTTGCATTCCGGATATCGTTCGCAACTCATGAATTTCCCGCTCTTGCCAAGTTTAATTATCATGGCATTGCCGCATTCCGGGCATTTCCATTTTGTTGGCGCTGCACCGAGGTTGGTCAGCTTGTCTATTTTTTCTTTGGCTTTAACATCTTTATGAAAAGGCACGTAAAAATCCTGGAGGGTTTTAACATAGTCTCTTTTGCCGGTTGCTATATCGTCAAGTTCGTCTTCCATTTCAGCTGTAAAAGTGTCATTGATATAGGCCATAAAATTTTTTTCAAGGAAAGAACTGACAACTTCTCCTGTGTCTGTCGGTTTAAGCGCCCGACCTTCTTTTTCTACATATTTTCTATCGTACAAAGTTTTAATAATAGAAGCATAAGTAGACGGTCTTCCGATTCCGCGCTTTTCCAACTCTTTAACAAGGCCAGCCTCGGTATAACGGGGCGGCGGCTCGGTATGTTTTTCTTCACTGATTATGTCTTTCAAGGTGAGCGGCTCGTCTTTAACGACTTTCGGCAATTCTATATCTTCACCTCTGGCTCTGGTATCGCAAGCCAGCCAGCCGTCAAAAAGAACCCTTGAACCGGTTGTGGCAAAATCGGGGATACCCCCTTCTCTGGTGTTTGCTGTTATCTTGGCTCGCAAAATTTTAGCATCGGCCATTTGAGAGGCGATTGTTCTTTCCCTGATTAGGCGATAAAGCTTTTTTTGTTCCTCGGTGTGGCCGGCGATTTCTCTAGCTGAATTTGTCGGCCGGATTGCTTCGTGGGCTTCTTGAGCGCTTTTGCTCTTAGTCTTATATGTTCTTGGCTCGGCATATTGTTTGCCGTATTTTTGCTCAATCAGGTTTACAATCTGTCCTTGGGCGGAAGAGGCGATATTTAAACTGTCGGTGCGCATATAGGTGATGTAGCCCTGTTCATATAGTTTTTGGGCTATGCCCATGGTTCGGGACGGAGAGAATCCCAAACGCGAACTCGCAGATTGCTGCAGGGTTGATGTGGTGAAAGGTGATCTAGGCGAACGCTTAGCTTCTCCTTCTTCAATATTTTTGACGAACCATGATCCGGTTTTACTCTTAGCCAGAATGGTTTCAGCGATTTTCGCGTCTTTAGGCTGATCTTCGCAGGTAACTTGAAATACTGTCTTATTCCCTCCAAAAACATCAGCGGTAATAATGTAATAATCCTCGCTTTTAAAAGCTTGGATTTCGCGTTCGCGCTCGGCAATAATGCGAAGAGCCGGCGACTGGACCCGGCCCGCGGAAAGTCCGTAACGCACCTTTTTCCAAATCAACCCGGATAAGTCATAACCAACCAGACGGTCGAGTACTCGTCGCGCCTCCTGCGCTTTTACAAGTTTTTTATCTATTTCACGAGGATGCTTGAGTGCTTCCTGTATAGCTTCTTTTGTAATCTCGTGAAAAACAATTCGTTTAATTTTTTGAGATTTGAGATTTGAGATTTGAGATTGTTTAGAGTTTAGAGTTTGCTTGGAAAAGGTTCCCGTGTGAAGCCGGGAATCTCTGTCGGATTTAGAGTTTCCCAGGTTTAATACCTGGGCAATGTGCCATGCGATTGCTTCACCTTCTCTGTCAGGGTCAGTAGCCAGATAAATTTCATCGGCCTTTGCGGCGGTTTTTTTAAGATCATCAATGATGTCTTTCTTGCCTTCGCTTATTTCGTAATGGGGGATAAACCCCCCTTTGATATCGACGGCTTTTTTGTTGCTTTTAGGAAGATCGCGAATATGGCCGACGGAAGCGCGAATCGAAAAACTCCTATCAAGGAATTTTGAAATTGTGCGACTTTTTGTAGGTGACTCAACGATGACTAGATTCATAAAGTGTAATACGAATTCTACGAATATCACACGAATACTGCGAATAACTATTCGTGGCATTCGTATTATATTTATGCTATTCTGTATTTTCCATTTCCCGTTTCTTTTATTATTCCTCGCATTTCAAGTGTTGATATTGTCGCGATTGTTTTTGAAGTTTCTTCCGCAGATTCTCTTATCATTTCATCCATGGTGGCTTCCCCCTTCTCTTCAAGTATAGCAATAATACTTTTCTCGACAGGATTATTTGTGGATATAGTATTACGCTTTTTATCAAAAATATTCAAGTTGTAACCATATTCGTCGATTATATCCTGAACCGATGTGACCGATTTCGCCCCCCTTTTAATTAGTTCATTTGGTCCGAATGACTTGGAAGAAAAAATACTTCCCGGTATGGCAAAAACATCACGGTTTTGATCAAGGGCGCAGTGAGCGGTTATTAACGCTCCGCTTTTCTCGTCTGCCTCAATAACCAATATGCCTCTCGATAGCCCGCTTATTATCCTGTTTCTTTGAGGGAAGGTTTTTTCGTTGGCATGAAATCCTTCAGGATACTCGGATATTATTAGACCGTGATTTTTTAAAATATCTATTGCCAACTTAAAATTTATTTGAGGGCCAATGCTTTTATCGTCAACCCCGCCTCCCAGCACGGCAATTGTTTTGCCGCCGTTATTTAAGGTCGTCTGATGGGCCACGGCGTCAATACCCATTGCCAGCCCGCTTACTATTGTAAATCCGGACTGAACCAAACCAGTGGTGATTTTTTGCGCAGCTTCTTTCCCGTAAGAAGTTAATTTTCTTGTTCCGACTACGGCAAAACATTCGCTGTCCAGCAGATTTAAGTTTCCCCGGCAGTACAATTTTTTCGGAGGGTCAGGAATTTGAGCCAGTAATTTTGGGTAGTATTTGTTATCGAGAGGTATTTGAGCAATTTCTCCAGTCATTCAATTAAGATTATGCGAGTTTGAATAAAGGGTCAAATTGTGATAGATTAAAGCTACTGAATAATTAACAAATAACCAATATTCAATCACCAATAACCAATAAATAAACGATTATATAATGTTTAAAACAATTACGGGTTTGGTTATTTAAAATATTTTTTAATTGTTTTATTGGATGTTGGTTATTGGTTATTTGGTATTAGATATTGACCGTTGGTTATTATAATTTATATGTTTTTATCCGTCATCATTCCTGCTTACAATGAGGAGAAGAATATTGAAAAGACTATCAGGCCCATTTTTTGTTATCTGAAAGATAAAAACATTGATCATGAAATTTTAGTTGTTACCGACGGATCAAAAGATAAGACCAATGATATTGTCCGTTTGTTAAAAACCGAGCTTTCAACACTTCAACTTCTTGATTACGAAATAAACCGTGGCAAGGGTTATGCTGTAAAGCAAGGCATGACCAAAGCAAGCGGCGATCTGCGTCTTTTCACTGATGCTGATAACTCAACTTCTATGGACCATTTGGAGAAGTTCATTCCTTATATAAGCGAAGGATACTCAGTGGTTATCGGTTCCATAGCTATTTCAGGCCATAAAGTTGCCGCCGGAAGCGAACCGGCCTGGCGCCGTCTTTTTGGTAAAATGGGCAATTTATTCATTCAAATTATGGCTGTGCCCGGGATAAATGATACCCAAAGAGGATTTAAACTTTTCACTGCCGAAGCGGCAGAGAAAATATTTCCCAAACTTACGATTGAAAGATGGGGATTTGATGTCGAGGTGCTTGCTTTGGCAAGGAAGTTCGGCTACAAGATAAAAGAAGTTCCCGTTGATTGGAAAAATGCCGCCGAGTCCCATGTCGGCCTAAAAGCGTATTTCCAAGTTCTTATGGAAACAGTTAAAATAAGATGGAATCTGATGACTGGCAAGTACGATTAACATAATCTGAATACTACGAATGGTATACGAATACCACGAATTATTCGCAGTATTCGTGTGATATTTGTAAAATTCGTATTACACAAGCGAAGCGATGCTCAATGAATTCCGACAAGATATTGTTTCCGGCGACTGGGTTTTAATTTCTACCGAAAGAGCTAAAAAACCAAGTCCCCAAGAGACCACTAAACATAGTCAGCTTTATCAAGACAAAGAAACCTGTCCCTTTGAAGATCCCCAAAGGTCAGACCATAGAGATCCGATTCTTGTTTACAATAAAGGTCAAAAAGTTGTCTGGGAAAAGGAATCTGCCAGGGAGTGGACGACTCAAGTTGTAAAGAATAAGTATCCGGCTCTTGCCGACGGGTTTTGCGTGCCGCCTCGGAACATCGGCCCCTTTTTAGTCGCAGACGGTTTTGGATTCCATGAGCTTGTTATTACCCGTGACCATGATAAAAGTTTTGCTCAATTTACGGACGAAGAAACGGCGGAAGTGCTTAGGGTTTATAAAGACCGGTACAACTCCATATCTCAAGACGAATGCGGTGACTATGTATTGATATTTCACAATCACGGTTTCTTCGCCGGGGCAACTGTTTACCACAACCATTCCCAGATTTTATCCATGCCCATAATACCGCCGGGTATTTTGAAGAATATTAAAGGAGCGAAAGAATTTTTTGAGAGAACGGGGGAGAAAATCCATGAGATGCTTTTAGAGTGGGAGGCAGACCAGAACAAAAGAATTATTTACGAAAATGAAAAATTTATTGCCCTTTGTCCTTTCGTAAGCCGCACTCCTTATGAGGTAAGGATATTCCCCAAAAAGAAAAATTCCAATTTCGGGGATACAAAAGATGAAGATTTTATGCTCTTGGCGGAAATTTTAAACAAGACTTTAAAAAAGTTGTATGTTGCGCTTAACAACCCCGACTACACATTTTTCGTCCACACTTCGCCGATTAAAAAGGACAGTTCCGGTCTTTATGATTTTTATCACTGGCACATTGAGATAATGCCTCGTTTTTCCATTGCGGCGGGAATGGAGCTGGGGACGAACGTGTTTGTAAATACGGTTGATCCGGACGAAGCGGCAAAATTGTTAAGAGAAACTAATTTATAGTGAGCTTGTTGAACCATGTTTGAAATTCTGTCCTCTTCCATAGATAAAGCTGTCGGATTTCTTGGATCTCTTGGCTACGCCGGTGTTTTTTGGGCATCTCTCTTGGATAGGTTAACCATATTTCTTATTCCGGCGGAAATAATTTTGCCGGCTTTCGGGATACTTGTCGGCCAGGGAAAATTTTCTTTTTGGCCCGTTATGGTGTGGGTGACTCTTGGCAACTTTTTTGGCAATCTGGCTCTTTATTTCATTTTTATGAAGGGTGGCAGGCCGTTTTTAGAAAGGTATGGAAAGTATTTTTTGATAACTCAACACGAACTTGGGCATTTAGATAGGTTGTTTTTGAAATACGGCGATAAAATCGTTTTTTGGGGCTATGTCTTGCCTTCTTCGCGAAGTGTTATTCCGATTCCAGCCGGCATATCAAGAATGAACTTATCAAAGTTTTCGCTTTTTACTTTTTTAGGATCAATGCCTCTCAATTTTTTGTATGTCTATGTCGGTTTTAAAGCGGATGACTATATTCAAAAATTGCTGACTTATTTTGAAAAGTTTAATTATATTTTGGCCGTTTTGTTGATTGTTTTGGTAATATGGTATATATATCGCCATAAAACAAAGAGGCACTTAACTCATGACTAAACAACTGATTGTGGCCAATTGGAAGAATCATCCCGATTCGCTGGCCGAAGCGGTCGAGATTCTGGATTCGGCTGACAAATACCTCGGTTCTTTATCGGAAGCCGAAAGATTCGGACTGATATTTTGTCCCCCCTTTGTTTTTACTGAGGAAGTCGGAAAGATTTTAAAAACATCACACTTGGAACATCAGGCGGAACTTGGCGCGCAGGACATATCGATAGACGACAAAACGGCTCTAACCGGCGAGGTCTCTGGATCGATGTTGTGCAAACTCGGTGTGGGATATGTCATTGTTGGCCACTCCGAAAGAAGATGGAAGTTAAACGAGTCTAACGAAACGGTAAATAAAAAACTTAAGGCCGTCTTAAGGAATGAAATGGTACCGATAGTCTGCATAGGCGAGAGAGAAAGAGATTTTTCCGCCGAAGGCGAACCAGCCTCCGGCTGGAAGGATTTCATAAAAAAACAAGTCGAAGCAACTTTTGCCGGTCTTTCGGCTGATGAAGTCACACGGTGTATCATTGCCTATGAGCCGGTCTGGGCGATAAGCACGACTCCCGGCGCCCGTTCCGATACCCCCGAAAGTGCTGCGGAGTCAATATTTATAATCAAAGAAGTTTTATCTAAAACCTATAACCTAAAACCTAAGACCTATTTATATGGCGGTTCCATCACTTCTGCTAATGCCCGGGAATTTTTACAAAATAATCAATTTGACGGTGTTTTGGTAGGCGGTGCAAGTGTAAATAAAGAAGAGTTTGTAAAAATTTTAGCCACTGTTTCAAAAATTTTATGAAAACTGTCCTCGATATTCCCGATTTAAAAAACAAAAAAGTTTTATTAAGGGTTGATTTTGACATGCCCGTCCGAAGCCTTGGCGAAGGCGGGTGTGCTACTGAAATCACGGAATCGTTTAGAATTAAGAAACAAAAGGTGATGATTGACTGGCTAGTTGAGCGTGGAGCTAAGGTGGTAATGATTACCCACCTTCACGAAGATGATAGTTCTTTTTCCAATCTTATTCCCCAACTTCATATCCTTCTGGGACGCGAAGTGGTATTTATCAAAAATATCGAAGACATTGAAGGGCACCTTGCTAACTACCCGGGTGTCGGTCTCTTGGATAATATTCGCAATCCGGCAGTTGCTGGATCCGGAGAAAAAGAAAATGATAAAGGGCTTGCCCTGAGCTTATCAAAGGGGTTTGATATTTACATTAATAACAATTTTGCGGTTTGTCATCGCGACCACGCTTCCGTATCAGCCATAACCGAATTTTTGCCAAGTTTTGCCGGATTATTGGTGCAGGAAGAGACGGTTCAACTTCGAAAAGCAATTTATGCTTCTAAATTAGGAAAGATAATAATTATCGGTGGAGCGAAAACGGAAACAAAGGTGTCGGTTATCAAGAATTTTGTAGACAAAGCCGAAAAGATATTGCTTGGTGGCGTAGTTGCAAACGATGTGCTTAAAGAAAAAGGCCAGGACATGGGCAGTTCAGTTGTGGACGAGAATTCAAAGGAGCTTCTTGCTGGTCTTGACCTGGATAGTTCCCAGCTTCTAATTCCGGAGGATTTTGTTGTTTTTGACAATAAGATACTTGATATAGGAGAAAAGACGATAAAGAGATATGCTGATGCAATCGGTGGTGCGTCTATGGTAATATGGAACGGGCCGATGGGACTTTTTGAAAATTCGGCTTTTGCTATGGGTACCCAGAAAATTGCCGAAGCTATCGTTGAGTCCAAAGCTTACAAAATAGTCGGGGGTGGTGATACAATTGCTGCAGTTTCAAAATTCAAAATTTTTGATAAATTTTCCGCCGAAGGCGGATCCGCCTCTGGCGGAAACTTCGTCTCCACCGGCGGGGGAGCAATGCTGGCATTCTTGGCCGGAGAAAAACTGCCGGGGCTTGAAGCATTGGGATACTATAAGTCAGCGCAGTAGGAAGAGCGGAGAAAGTATCAAAAATTAAATGTCAAAAATCAAAATGACAGAACAAAAATTTAAAATTACCAAAGATGTTGTGATAATCTATCATGGCGAATGCCCGGATGGTTTTAGCGCGGCCTGGGCTGCTTGGAAGAAGTTTGGCGAGAATGCCGATTACTTTAGGGTCAGCCACGGAGAACTAATACCCGACGGTTTAATTAATAAAGAAATTTATATTCTTGATTTTTCTTTTCACAAAGAGGTAATGGCCGAAGTGGTTAAAAATAATAAAAAAATTGTCGTGATAGACCACCATAAAAGCGCCGAAGAATCGGTTAAAATGGCTCATGAATACGTCTATGAGATGGATCGTTCTGGCGCCGTTCTCGCTTGGCAATATTTTTATCCGGATTTATCTGTGCCGTGGTTGTTAAGATATATTGGGGACCGAGACATGTGGAAATTGGAGTTGCCAGACACTTTTGCCATGGGCTTAATGCTGGACACATTTGATAAGAATTTTGAGACATGGGGCAAATTGGCCGAAGAACTTGAAGACGAGAATACGCGTCGTAAATATATTGAACAAGGCAAATTGATTCAGAGGTATGAAAATAAAGTCATAGAAGATATCACCAGTTCTAATAAAGAAGTGGTTATTTTCGAGGGACACGAAGTGTATGCTGTAAATGCTCCTCATTTTTTTGCTTCACAGATGGGAAACTTTTTGTGCAAAGAAAAACCACCTTTGGCGATTGTTTGGAGTTGGTCCGAAGGCAAAATCACTGTTTCTTTGAGATCTGGCGGAAGCGTTGATGTTTCTGAAATCGCAAAAAAATATGGCGGAGGGGGGCATAAAGGAGCAGCCGGTTTTAGAGTAAATAGTCAATGCGATTTTCCTTGGAAAATTGTTAAACAAAACAATGAAATATAAATTTTTAATTCATACCGATGGGGGAGCGAGAGGCAATCCCGGGCCGGCGGCGGCAGGTTTTACATTGGAGGGGGGAATAATCGGCAAAAAGAACGGCGGGGAATATCTGGGAGAGGTTACGAACAATGAAGCCGAATATCAGGCGGTCATTTTGGCGTTGAAAAAATTAAAGCACCTCATTGGCAGCGAGAAAGCAAAGGACTCAAGGGTTGAGATCCATGTTGACAGTGAGCTCTTGGAGAGGCAGTTGAATGGAGAATACAAAGTAAAAGACAAAAACATTCAGGGTCTTTTTCTGGAGGTGTGGAACTTAAAAACTGATTTTGGGGAAGTCGTTTTCAAACATATTTTCAGAGAGAAAAACATCGAGGCTGACCGGATAGCCAACCAGATTTTAGACAAGGAAACCAACAAGTTAGCGTTGTAATATTTGTTGTTGTAACATTATAACTATCAATTTGTAACTACTAATAATTATCTTATAATAATACCGATCGGAACCTTTATGAGACAAATTTTATGAAAGGAGATTTTGTAATTAAATTTTTAACAGAACTTGCCCATGTTGTCAGAGATATAGGTATCGGCTGGAGCAGGATCCCTTATAAGGGTTGTAGATATAGTGATTTTAATATTTATGGCTACAAAACTAGAAAAAAATATGTGGGGTTTAAAAATCTTGAGCGACGGGGAATCATAAAAAACAAAAATAACGACTGTTTTGTTTTTACAAATAAAGGCCGAAAATGGCTTGATACTTCTATAAAAAAATATTTTAAGAATAAAGTTAGAGGCAAGTGGGATAAAAAATGGCGGTTAATCGTTTTTGATATTCCGGAAGAGATGCATAAAGAAAGAGTTAATTTTCGAAAGAAAATCAAGTTGCTTGGGTTTGAAATGATTCAAAAAAGTGTGTTTATTTTTCCTTATCCGTGTGAGGAAGAAATTGCGGACATTGCAGGTAGATTAGGCGTGAGCGATTATATAGATATTCTGATCGCTCAGTCCGCCGGTTTTAAAGAGGAGGAACTATTAAAAACCTTTGGTTTATAAATTTCCTTCCACCTAACTTGTCTTATAACAACTCCGGTCGGCATGATTATGAGACAAGTGGTGTCTTGTTGTCTTGTCATTTTGCTTTGGTGGGTTTGTCTAACAAACGCTTGTTTTTTGACTTTTTTAATGTTATGATTAAATTATCCTGTGTTTTAGGCAATTACTCTCGCCAAAAGCAAGAGAGGAAAGTCCGAGCACTCCCCTTCGGAGCTTTATGCGAAGAAGGGAGCAGGGTAGCGGGTAACACCCGTCCACAGTGATGCGAGAGGTGCGATTAGAGACGTCCTGAGCCGAAAGGCGAAGGAAAGCTGATCCCGAATTATTGATACAATCATTAATAAGCTTAGTCTCAACCGGGGATAAAAGGTTGAGAATGAAACGGCTAAATCCTTACTCGAGTGCAAGAGCAGCGTTCCAGGCACTTTCTTTGGAAACTTAGAAAATGCCTGGTTCGAAAAGTTAGCTCGCTAGAGCCCCACAGTAATGTGCGGCCCAGATAAATGATTGCCCCTGTCTGCCGACAGGCAGACCAGACAGAACTCGGCTTATTGAACACAGGCCCAAAAACCCCGAAAGGGGTTTTTGGGTTGTCTTATAAGAATTCCGATCGGCATGGTTATGAGACAAATTGGTACGAAGTCTTTGGCATAAAGCTGATGCATAATGTCGCGGATACTCAGTTGAAGAAGTTCAAGTTTTATGCTAGTTTTGGCGAGGAATGAAGAAATCTGAACTTTTCTTTAACGTCTTGCGACTGCCGGTTGATTTTGTGATGCTGTTGAGTGCCGGCATTACCGCTTATTTTTTAAGGACTGAGATAATCTCCGCTTTCAGGCCGGTGCTTTTTGAATTCAACCTGCCCCTTCTCAAATATTTTTATTTGGTAGTTTTTGTTTCTTTAATTTTTATCGGCGCTTATGCTATATCAGGACTCTACTCGCTTAAGAACCGTCTGGGCTTGATGGAAGAATTTTCTAAAATAATTATTGCTTCGTCGGCGGGCATAATGATTATTATTGTGTATATTTTCTTGAGGCAGGAACTTTTTAATTCCCGATTCCTCGTTCTAGGCGGCTGGTTATTGGCAATTATATTCGTTTTTGTCGGGAGGATGCTTATTAAAATTTTTCAGACTTATGCTGTTTCAAAATTTAACTTTGGGATTCACCAGGTTCTTGTTATTGGCAATGATGCTGCGGCCAGGCAAGTAAAAGAAGAAATTTATTTGAATCCCTTACTTGGCTATCGGGTTGTTCATCAACTGGCAGAACCGGATATTCAGGCGCTTAAAATATTTTTGACCACCGACACAGTAGATGAAGTGCTACTTACTAATCCGGATTATCCGGAAGGAAATGTTCAGGAGTTGGTAGACTTTTGTCATGAGAATCATATTGTTTTTAAATATATCCCGAATATGTATAAAACCTTGACCACGAATTTTGACATTGATGTTGTCGGCGGGCTTCCGCTCATAGAACTCAAAAGAACGCGTTTGGACGGATGGGGAAAAGTTATAAAAAGAGCCATGGATATACTTGCGTCTATCTTAGGCCTTATCCTGTTGTCTCCGCTCTATGTTGCAGTGGGCATAACAGTAAAACTCGACTCCAGCGGTCCGGTGTTCGTGCGATTGAAAAGAATCAGCAAAAATAAAGAGTTCGGACTGATTAAATTCCGGTCTATGCTTAAAAACGCCGAAGAGCTCAAAGCTTCGCTTGCGGTATTTAACGAGAGAAAAGACGGCCCGCTTTTTAAAATAAAAGATGATCCGAGAGTAACCAGAGTCGGCAGGTTGATAAGAAAACTTAGGATTGACGAATTACCTCAGTTTTGGAATGTTCTGACGGGGGACATTAGTTTGGTCGGCCCCCGTCCTCATCAGCCGGATGAGATTTCTCTTTATCAGAAACATCACAAAAAAGTCTTGGCGATAAAAGCAGGAGCCACTGGACTTGCGCAAGTATCCGGCAGTTCCGACCTGCCGTTTGAACAGGAAGTGGCACTGGATACATTTTATGTTGAGAATTGGTCGCTGTGGATGGACATTAAGATTATTCTCAAAACAGTACTCAAAATATTTACCGACCGCTCAGCGGTATAACACAATACGAATATCACGAATTATTCGCAGTATTCGTACTACATTATGCGTATCGCGTTTGTTCATGAATATCTCAATCAGTTCGGTGGAGCGGAGAGAATGCTTCAGGTTTTATGTACCATATTTCCCGATGCCCCCATTTATACTCTCTTTTATGACAAGAATACTACGGGCGGTATTTTTGAGGGGAAGGACATCAGGACCTCTTTTTTGCAAAAAATCCCATTTGTTAAAAAATATCACCGGGGATTTCCTTTATTGATGCCTCTTGCCATAGAGCAGTTTGATTTCTCTCAATTTGATGTGGTGATTTCTCTCTCCGCTTCTTTTGCGAAGGGTATTATCACAAAACCCTCCACTAAGCATATTTGCTTTTGCCTGACGCCACCGAGGTTTTTGTGGGACGACAGCCACAAATTTGTCGAGGAGTTCGGGTATCCGCGAGTTATTAAAGCCATTCTGCCGCCGTTTATATCTTATCTGAGGATGTGGGATAAAGAGGCCTCGTATCGGGTAGATGAATTCTGGGCGATATCGGATTTTATTAAAGAAAGAATCAAAAAATATTACGGACGAGAATCACAAGTTATTTATCCATCGGTTGATGTTTCAAAATTCAAGTTTGGAAATTATTCACTAACCAGGGGGTTGGAAATTGGAAATTATTTTCTTATGGTTGGCCGCTTGGTCGCTTATAAACGATTTGACCTTGGGATTAAGGCTTTTTCTAAACTCGGTTTGCCTCTGAAAATCGTGGGCGTCGGTCCAGAACTTCGAAAATTAAAATCGCAAAGCGAAAAGTGTAAAGCAAAAAATATAGAATTTTTAGGACAAGTTTCTGACGACCGGCTATCCAGTCTTTACGCAAAAGCGCAGGCTTTAATATTTCCCCAAGAAGAAGATTTCGGCATAGTTCCCCTTGAAGGCATGGCTTCTGGCCGGCCAGTGATTGCTTTCCGAAGCGGGGGAGCGGTTGAAACCATAGTGGAAAATAAAACCGGTTTATTTTTTGATGAGCAGACGGTTGATTCTCTTGCCTATGTCGTAAAGAATTTTGATACAAACAAATTCAACCCCCAGAACTGTCGAGACCAGGCACTTAAGTTTGATGTTGAAGTATTTAGGCAGAAGGTACTTGAAAAATTAAATGATAAAGCGTAAAGTGCAAAGCGAAAAGTGCAAAACAACAACTCAAAAGAAAAAATAGAGTTAAAGAGAAGAGCATATATTTATGCCCTAGATATTATAAATTTTATCGATTCTTTGGATAGAAAAGATTTTAGTATTGAGATTATCTCTAAACAACTACTAAGAAGCGCTACAAGTATAGGAGCCAATATAATTGAAGCTCAAGCTGGAAGCACTAAAAAAGATTTTACAAACTTTTTTAGCTACGCGCTAAAGTCAGCAAATGAAAGTAAGTTTTGGCTTGGTCTTTTAAGAGATTCTCATAAGGCTGATGGAAATAAGGCAAACCAGTTGTTGCAAGAGACTAAAGAGCTGTCCAATATTCTTGGTTCTAGCATCCTAACTCTTAAAGGGAAAAGAAAATTTTAGGTTTTAAGCTGTTATTTTTCGTTTTGCGCTTTAAGTTTTACGCTTATGGTTATCGGTATTGACATTCGTGTTCTCGGTAATTCCATAAAAAGCGGCATTGAAGAATATGCTGAAAATTTAATACCCCTCCTGATCAAAGAAGGTGGTGATATTAAATTTAAACTTTTTTATTCTTCTTCAAAAAATAAGCTCCCCGATTATTCTTGGCTGAAAGAGAAGAACGTTGAGTTATATAAATTCAACTATCCAAATAATATTTTGTTCACTTCGTCCCGATTTTTTAATAGGCCATGCCTGGACAAAATGGTCGGGGGGGCGGATGTTTTTTTCTTTCCTCACTTTTTTATTTCTTCTCTGTCGCCGGAATGCAAGAGAGTAACCATCTTTCACGATTTATCCTATCTGCATTATCCGGAATTTTTAACTCCGGTAAAAAGAGTTTGGCACAATTTACAAATGAGACCGGAGTGGCAAGCAAAATTTTCCGACAAAATAATCTCCGTTTCAGAGTCAACTAAAAAAGACTTAGTTAATTTTTATAAAATTGATCCCGCCCGCATTGAAGTTATTTGTTCCGGTATTACAACATCGAATGTCCCGCGGACATTCGATGTTGCTAATTCATCCGATGTCGTTAATATCATTAATTTTAAGCGTGAAAAAAATCTTCCTGACAGATTTATTCTTTTTCTCGGCAAACTTGAACCGCGAAAAAATATCGTAGGCATCATCAAGGCATTTAACAACCTGAAAACAGACCCTAAATATAAAGATGTCGGCTTGGTCATTGCAGGAGCGAAGGGGTGGCTTTGCGAAGAAATTTTTAAAGAAGCAGACGGATCAAATTATCGGCACCACATAATTTTTACTGGACATTTAAGCAAGGAGGAAAAATTTTTATATTACTCCGCGGCGGATGTTTTTATCTATCCATCTTTTTTTGAGGGCTTTGGTTTTCCTCCGCTTGAAGCAATGTCTTTTGGTGTTCCCGTCATCACTTCAAGAAATTCTTCGCTTCCGGAGGTAGTCGGAGATGCGGCGGTATTAATAGATCCTTACGATGTTGTCGAGTTGGAGTTGTGGATAACCAAAATTTTGGGAGATAAAAAACTCTCCCATTTTATGGTCAAAAAGGGAACAAAGCAAGCATCTAAGTTTAACTGGAAAGATGCCGCTAGCAAGACTCTCGAGGCCATAATTAAGGCCTAAACCTATATATCTTTATTAAGATTTAATAAAGATATATAGAATTTCTAATCTCTAATTTCTAATTTCTAAACAATATCTAAATTCTAATATTTAAGCCAAAAACTGTTTTAAATTTTGGGTTTTGAACTTTGAATTTGTTTAGGATTTAGGGTTTAAAATTTAGAGCTTGCGCCCCTATGTCGAGGCGCGTTATAATATATATATTGGCTGTAGCATTTGTTTTCTCGCGAATCTCGTCTCGTGATTATCGTGATTCTCGAGAAGATAAAAACACCAATTTTAGAGAGGGATTCCTCTCGTTCATTGGTCCTTAACAACTTGTTGTTTTGCGCTGCATGGAGTTTTTGTTAACTCTGTGTGATGCGAGAAATTCTTAATAAACAATTTATTTCAAACGATGATCCTGTAACCAGGGGGTATTTCCCCATAAATGATTTAGCCGAGAAATACGGATATGCTAAAGATCACATCGGATGGCTTGCAAGAACCGGCCGAATTCAGGCCATTCGATATGGAAAGCACGGCAGATGGTATGCTGAAGAAAAATCATTGCTCGCTTATCGCCAGTCGTTAGCCGTTAAGTTAGTTCATAAGCCCTTCAACTCTGTTCAGGGCAGGCCTCTGAAAGAATCTTTATACGAATTTCAAACATCCCATTTAACAAACTCTGATGTTCTTTCTTCTGCTCTTTTAAACAAAAGTTCCTACAGTGCAAAACCATCCTCTAAGATAGGTTCACTATCGCGAGGAGAGTTAGTAAGGACCAATGCCATCCCAAGGATGTTTCTTTTACTTGTGGGTGGCATTTTGTTTTTGTCGGTATATCTCCGTCCTTTCATAAATGATGTTGCTCCTCAAATGGCAAAAGTGGCGGTGGGAGAACAGAAATATGCCGGCATAGTTGATTCATTCAGAAACATTGTCAGATTATTTACCGACGACTATAGCACTCAAACATATATTCTCGTGGATCCGTTCAAGTTGCGAGAGGAGAAAATAAAAGAACAGGAATCAAGAATTACTGCTCTTGAACATCAAATAACCAATAACCAATTTCCAGTAATCAATCAAAATTCAATAACCAATGGCCAAACAAAGAAAACAACAGTTGTCCGTGAAGTTACCGTCGGTCCTTCCGGTGCGGTCTTAGCTCAACTTGAACAACGTCTCGACAAGGCCGTTTCCCTTATCGAAGCAAACAGGATAAATCTTTTAAGTCTTGCCGGTGACTTCAACTCTCTTCAAAGATTTACACCAACTGTCTATCAACTTCCTCCCACCAATACCGGTGGGATAGGTCCGATTACTTTAAACCCCGACACAATAGATGCCAAAACCCTTAAAATATCCGGAGGTACTACACTTGAAGGAGGCGCAGCTCTAAACAGCACTCTTTCTGTCGTGAGCGATCTGACCGTGGATACGAACACATTCTATGTCGATGCGACTAATAACAGGGTAGGTATCGGCACGATATCTCCTGAAACAACCTTTGAATTAGTCGGTACAGCCAGCATATCAAGCAATCTAACCATCGGTGGCAATCTTTCCATCGGCGGCGGTTCAAGCGGAGTAGACCTCAATGTTTCTGGCATCGCCTCAGCTTCATACTTCTATGCTCAGAGAGACACCGCCGCTTCCCCGTCATTCTCATTCGGTATCGACCAGAATACCGGTTTCTTCAGTCCTGGCTCTGATCTCCTTGCTTTCTCAACCGGAGGAACGGAAAGATTGAGGATTGATAACTCTGGTCTCGTCGGCATTGGAACGACAACTCCTACATCGCTGCTCACCATAAACGGGAGAAGCGAGACCCAAGGCACGGCTTCCGCCTCCTACTTCTTAACCGGCAATACCCTTCAAGTCGGAGGCTTCTCATCAGCCAGCTATTCAAGGTTCGGCACGTCAACCACGGGCCATGCCAATTACATTTCGGCGAGCAATGATTTATTGATAAGTGGCGATCTTGAAACCCGAGGCACGGCTTCGTTCGGAGGAGTAGCCAGTATATCAGGCAGTTTCTTCACAAGCGGTATCAACACATTTTCCGGAACAGGTTCAACATCATTCTCGGGAAGTATGGATATTTCAAAAGGCCTTCGAGTCGGAGCCAACACAGCTCTTTCTGTTAATGCTAATACTTCGGCGAATACTTTGGTTTTGGTGGGAGGCAATGTGGGGATTGGGACTACGGGACCCGCGGGCTTATTGGATGTTAATACAAAATTCACTGTTCTTTCTGGCGGCAATGTTGGCGTTAATACCACTACCCCTCAAACTAAATTTGAAGTTCAAGGAACAGCATCGGCCTCCTACTTCTTAACCGGCAATACCCTTCAAGTCGGAGGCTTCTCATCAGCCAGCTATTCAAGGTTCGGCACGTCAACCACGGGCCATGCCAATTACATTTCGGCGAGCAATGATTTATTGATAAGTGGCGATCTTGAAACCCGAGGCACGGCTTCGTTCGGAGGAGTAGCCAGTATATCAGGCAGTTTCTTCACAAGCGGTATCAACACATTTTCCGGAACAGGTTCAACATCATTCTCGGGAAGTATGGATATTTCAAAAGGCCTTCGAGTCGGAGCCAACACAGCTCTTTCTGTTAATGCTAATACTTCGGCGAATACTTTGGTTTTGGTGGGAGGCAATGTGGGGATTGGGACTACGGGACCCGCGGGCTTATTGGATGTTAATACAAAATTCACTGTTCTTTCTGGAGGCAATGTTGGCGTTAATACCACTACCCCTCAAACTAAATTTGAAGTCCAAGGCACGGCTTCCGCCTCCTACTTCTTAACCGGCAATACCCTTCAAGTCGGAGGCTTCTCATCAGCCAGCTATTCAAGGTTCGGCACGTCAACCACGGGCCATGCCAATTACATTTCGGCGAGCAATGATTTATTGATAAGTGGCGATCTTGAAACCCGAGGCACGGCTTCGTTCGGAGGAGTAGCCAGTATATCAGGCAGTTTCTTCACAAGCGGTATCAACACATTTTCCGGAACAGGTTCAACATCATTCTCGGGAAGTATGGATATTTCAAAAGGCCTTCGAGTCGGAGCCAACACAGCTCTTTCTGTTAATGCTAATACTTCGGCGAATACTTTGGTTTTGGTGGGAGGCAATGTGGGGATTGGGACTACGGGACCCGCGGGCTTATTGGATGTTAATACAAAATTCACTGTTCTTTCTGGAGGCAATGTTGGCGTTAATACCACTACCCCTCAAACTAAATTTGAAGTCCAAGGCACGGCTTCCGCCTCCTACTTCTTAACCGGCAATACCCTTCAAGTCGGAGGCTTCTCATCAGCCAGCTATTCAAGGTTCGGCACGTCAACCACGGGCCATGCCAATTACATTTCGGCGAGCAATGATTTATTGATAAGTGGCGATCTTGAAACCCGAGGCACGGCTTCGTTTGGAGGAGTAGCCAGTATATCAGGCAATCTCTATGTCTTCGGTGACATCGGTATCGGCACATCCAACACTAGCGCCGAACTTACCGTCATCGGAAGCGGTTCGTTCACGGGACGGCTTACGGCAACAAGGAATCCCACCCAAGCCCATGGCGGAACTTGGCCCAATTTTACTAATACCGACAACGCCACATTTTATGTTAATCCCTCCTCTCCCGTGGCCGACGGCAATGTCATCGCCTATGTCAACAACACTTCTCCCAAATTTGTAGTTGATGCCGAAGGGGATGTTTTTGTGGCCGGCAACCTGACTCTTTCCGGAACAACAGTCCAGTCAACAACCGACATCACTGGCGACTTGAATGTTGAAGGCAATTCTCGTTTAGGTGATGCCCAGACGGATATCATCAAAATGACCGGCACCGTTTATCCGTACTCATTGACCAACTTCTCTCTTTTGATTAACGCTTCTTCTTCACAGGCTCAGGATGTATTCAGAATCAGGAACCCGAACAGTCAGACCACGCTGACCGTCGATCAGCAGACCGGACTCCTTACTGCTTCATCGGGCTTTAACTTTGCCCTTGGCTTTTCAACAGCGACAACTTCATATTCAAGATTGGGTATTAACACGACCGGCTATTCTTCGAATGTTGATAAATTTGACGATCTTCTCATCTCCGGAGCCCTTGAAATCGACGGCAACGCCTTCTTTGACGGCAAAGCCAGTATTTCAAGCAACTTCCAGATCGCGGGCAGATTCGTTCTTGGAGACAATGGAGATACGGGAGAAATCAATACCAATGATTGGGATATATCTAACACAGGAGCCTTAACCGGCATCGGTTTAATCACGGCTGATGGCATACTCACCATCGACGACAGAGCCGAGTTTCAAGGCACGGCAAGCGCCTCCTACCTCTTAACCGGCAATACACTCCAAGTCGGGGGATTCTCATCAGCCGCCTATTCAAGATTCGGGACGGCAACTACGGGTCACTCAAATTACATCTCCGCAAGCAATGATTTGCTGATAAGCGGCGACCTTGAAGTAAGAGGCACGGTCTCATTTGGAGGCGTGGCTTCTATCTCAGGCGTCACCTCTCTTAATGGTATTAGATACACTTGGCCTTCGGCTGACGGTTCAGCCAACCAATTCCTCCAGACCAATAGTTCAGGCGCTCTTACCTGGGCCACAGCCGGAGTCGCTTCCAACTCTCTGGACTTTGATGAGTTTGTGAACTCGATGACCCTGGATGCCGATCTGACCATTAACCGCGCCGGCTTCAAGATTGGTCTTGGCGCCGCCCCGTCAACTGTCTTTGAAGTCCAAGGCACGGCCAGTGCATCTTACGGATTATTTGGTAACACATTGCAGGTTGGAGGATATGCAACAGTCAGCTACAATCGTTTCGGTACTTCAACCATCTCCGGCCCCGCATCAAACTGGATAACAACCTCAAACGACCTTCTTGTGTCCGGCGACCTTTACGGCGTCGGTTCCCTTGCTTTCCAGGGACCGGCATCATTGTCTAACACGCTTTTCGTAAAATCCGGCAACGTCGGCATCGGGACGACGGGGCCAGGGGCACCGCTTCATGTTGATCGTGGTGATTCAGCAGGAACGGTAGCCAAATTTACAAGTCGATATTCAATCAGCAGTGTTGCGGATATTTGGATTACGAACCCTCATGCCTCTGCACGTAATTGGGCTATCGGTACAAATGATGGTGATTTTACATTTACGGTTGGAACATCTTCCGGAGCTGACCCAAGCGCTGAAAAAATAAGAATACAAGACGACGGCAACGTCGGCATCGGGACGACGGCACCGGGAACGCAACTTCATATAAAGAGCGCTTCCGGGACTACGGCAAATCTGCGGATTGACTCGAGTAACGCAAATGATGAATCACAGATCGGTTTTTATATAAATGGAGTATTGAAATGGCAACAAGCCCAACAAGCTGCAGGAAATTTGATATGGTACGATGGGGGCGATAATCAAATCCTCTTCAGGGTAGACGCATCTGCGCAAAATGATGATGGTTGGGAAACTGCAGCTGTTGACTATGCCGAATGGATGAAGAAGCTGGACCCTAATGAAGAGATATTGCCGTTTGAAGTTGTTGGCATCAAGAACGGGAAGGTCACCAAAGATACAAATGACGCGACGTTTTACATGTTGACTTCTTCAAAGTCAGGGATACGCGGCGGCAATTCAATGGATACACCGAGGGACAATGACAAAGAATGGATTGTTGTTGCTTATGTAGGACAAGTCCCCGTACTATTGAAAGGCGAATTCAAGGAAGGAGATTATGTAATGCCGTCTGGCAGGAACGACGGTTTGGCCGTAGCTGTACCGTCTGAAAACATTCAGCCATATCAATATAAACAGGTCATCGGACGGGTACTCAACGAATTTAATTATGAATTCAATGAAACTTCAGACGGCGGATTCGAAGTGGAATTAAGAAATCTAATGAGCAGAAAGGGTAGCAACAAAATAGTGAATGTTGTTGTCGGCACAAGCAGCGGCAACCCCGGCATCGGGATGGCGAATCCTGAGCTCAAGCTTGATGTCAGATATGCGTCGCTATCGATGACGGCTGAAGAGTTAATGGCAAAAGCGGCTTCGGGACAATGGGGGAGCGGGACTTCGCTTCAACAGGAAGACAATATCGGCACGGGGGCGTTCAACTTCATCGTCAAGAAATTCAACGAAGTTATGGATATCGTGTTTGAGAAGGGGTTGTTGAGGGTGGCGAATATAATTACTGAAAAAATAACAGCCAACCTCGGTTCGTTTAAGAAGTTTGAGTTAGAAGATGAAGATACGGGGGAGAAATATTGTGTAAAAGTAAAAAGCGGACAGTTGATTAGTATAAAAGGGGAATGCGGCATGGCAGAAATTGACCTAATTTCTAATTACTCTAATTCACCTAATCAAACCCCAATAACCAATGGTCAAACAACCGAATCGTCGACACCAGAATTTATCGACGACGGATTAACGACATCGGATGGCGAAGCGACATCCGATGTCACAGAGCCAGAATTTCAGCCAGAGGCTGATGAGCCTTCGGCTCAAATCGAACCGACGCCTACTCCGGAAGTCGTTCCAGAAAACACTCCTGAACCGACACCAGAGCCGAGCGTTGAATTGGAACCGGAAGAACAAAATGAACTTCCACCAACGGAAGAGCCGACTCCCGAAGTTATCACAGAAGCACAGAACGAAAATGCGGAGTAATTATCCACTTAGTGTTTGATAGTTTTTTTTGAAGTGGTATGATGTTTTATGATGAATTTTAATTTTTTAAAGAAAAAAACGGTCGAAGCAGAATATATTAATTACGAGGAGGGTACGGGTTCGTATCTTCCAGAGGACCCTCCAGAGGCGGGCACAGGCGGACAGACATCGGAAGACCAGGGGGTTTTCGATGTCAACGATGTTCTAACGGAAACGATCTATAAAAAAGCAGCCAGATGGGTTCTGTTAGTTGGCGTCTTTCTGATGCCCCTGTTTTTTTTACCGTGGACATCTAGTTTTTTGGAGCTGAACAAGCAAATGCTCCTCACCTTAGTTGCCGGAGCAGGGCTTGTGTTGTGGCTTTTGGATGTTGTGATGTCCGGTAAGCTGTCATGGAGATTCAACCCTCTTGATAAGGGCATCGTGGCTTTGACTGGGGCCGTAATTTTGTCTTCTATCTTTTCCATGGATAAGTTTAAGAGTGTGTTCGGACTGGTAGGCAGCTTGAGCGACTCTCTTCTTATTGTGGTCGGATTCGCCGTTGTGTATCTGCTCATTGTTAACTCTTTTGACGACAAGGGCGAAAGGATCAGAAGTTATTTTCTGGTTTCATTGACTCTTGCCTTAGTATACGGCCTCTTACAGATGTTCGGTCTGCACATATTTAAATATTTAAATATTTCAATATTGCAATTTACCGTCTCTCGGGCATTCAATACTCTCGGTTCTGTGAATGTTCTTGGAATGACAGCGGCCATTGTGCTGTCGATGCTTTACAGAACGAAAATTTCGATATTTCGATATTTCGATATTTCGAAAATTGGCGCTTTCGCGGCTCTCGCTGTGCTTGTCGTTATCAACTGGTGGGTTCTATGGGTTGTGGCGATAGCCGGCATGGTTGCGGTGGTTATGTTTGAAAGCTTGGCATCAACAGATAGTGAAAATACCTATGGCATTAGAAAATTTTTATTTCCGATGACGGTGATTGTGCTGGGGATCTTTCTGATCGTGGTAAATCTTAATTTGGTGTTTATAAAAAATAACCTGCCGGCAGAAATAGCGCCTTCGTATGGACTTTCTGGTAAAGTTGTTCTGGAAACACTGAAGGAAAATCCGGTCTTTGGTTATGGGCCTGAAAATTTCTCCCTTGCTTTTGACAAACATGGAGCCGGAGAATTAAGGAACTCGACTTTATCTGGGGTCAAACTTTTTGACTCTACCTCATATGTTTTGAATGTAGCTGTTCACAACGGACTTGTGGGATTAGTGGCCTTGGGTTTTGTGTTTTGGCTGTTAGGTTGGTTGCTGGCGAAAAATATATCGAAATTCCGACATGTCGATATGTCGAGTAAAGATATCGGGGTTGTGTCGTCTGCGGTTGCTACAATCGTGGCTATGTTTTTCTACCCGTTTAATCTGACCCTTGCTTTCATTTTTTATTTGCTGCTTTCATTCTTGGTACTAGCTATATGGGGCAACCAGAGAGTCGTTTATAACATAGAAAAAAAAGCGTCTCTGTCGCTAATTTCTTCGCTGGGCTTTATCGGAGGACTTATATTGGTTCTTGTCGGTTTGTATTTCGTTTCTCTTAATTATGTTGCTGATCTGAAATACGCAAAAGCAGTCAGCCAGACGGAAGTTAAAGATGCTTTGAATTACACCGTTGAGGCTATAAACTGGAAAGGCAACGATGACAGGTTTTACAGATTATCGTCGCAACTGGCTCTGGTTCTCTTATCCCAGGAATTGAATACCCAGCCAGTGAAAGGCGATAACGAAAAAAACAATAGAGTCCAAAATTATCTTTCTTCGGCCGTGGCTTTGGCGCAAAGAGCAACGCAAGTAGCTCCGAATGAGTCAAGTAACTGGACTAATTTGGGCCAAGTCTACCAAAATCTTTTGCGATTAATTGATGGTGCCGATGCTTTGGCGGAATCGGCCTATTTAAAAGCTTCAGAGTTAAGGCCAGGCGACCCGGCATTTCACAATCGCATCGGGAATATGTACCTTTTTAAAGCTGAACTGCTGATACAACTTGCTGCGTCAAATAGTGCGTCTGCGAATCAATTTATACAACAATCCGATGCGGCGCTTATGAAAGCGGAGGACGCGTTTAAAAAAGCGATAGAATTATCCAACAATTTTGGGCTTGCTATTTATAACCTCGGCTCCGTATATGAAAGGCAAGGCAAGCTAAACGAAGCAATAAAACAATTGGAAACCCTGGCTCCGTTTAATAGCGAACAGCCGGGTCTTGCGTTTGAACTGGGGATTCTGTATTATCGGGCTAATCAAAAAAATAAAGCCTTCGAACAACTGCAGAAAGCTGTTGTTCTTTTCCCCGATTATGCAAACGCCAGATGGTATCTCGCTTCAATATATGAAGAAAGAAAACAAATTGATCAGGCCATAGCACAACTGGAAAGAATTCTTAGTGTGGAAATAAATAAAGATAGCGAAGTTGTTGTCCAGAAGTTGAAAGAGCTTAAAGCGGGTAAAGTCAGTATTCCGCCTGCCAGAGTTCTTGACAGAGAGCCGTTATAGTACAGTATATATGAGTTATGAATTAAGAATTAAGGACAGTAAAACAATCGCTGCAATGGCAGCGATTGTTTTACTTGGTTGGTTGGGGTTTATAATTTTTAGATCGCCTCTCGGGGATTCAAAAGAGGTGGTGATTAATGAGGGTCAGGGTGTTTACGCCATCGCGGATGTTCTGGAAGAAGGCGGTGTCATAGAAAATAAATTTGTCTTTATTGTCTATACTCTAATTACCGGAAATGAGACAAAACTTCAGGCCGGAAGATATGTTTTTGAGCCGGGAACCACTATTCCGATTGTTGTGTATTCAATGGCTAGAGGTCTTGCTGAATCCAACGACACAGCCATAACAATACCCGAAGGGTTTAATGTTTTTGATATAGATAAGCGGTTGAGCTCCTTGGGCTTGATTGGAGACAGTGATTTTGTCAAAAAATATTATGGTGATGAAGGATATTTCTTTCCGGATACATATCGTTTACGAAAATCACAAACCACTCGCCTTCGCCAAGGCTTCGGCGGGCAGGCAAATCACAAATCACAAATAAATTTCAATGAACAAAATCAAAAACAAGACGGAGTGGCTACCGAACTGGCAAATAAAATGCTAGCTAATTTTAAAAGTCAAACCGCAGAAGCATTCGAAGATTTAAGCGTTGAAAAACAAAAAGAGATTATAGTTATAGCGTCTATTCTTGAGAAAGAGGCAAAGTCTGAAGAAGACATGCGCTTGGTGGCCGGTGTTATAGAAAACCGATTAGCGCGGGGTATGTTATTACAGATAGATGCGACAGTTTCTTATGGAGTGTGCGTAAGAAATATCGAAATGTCGAAATATCAAAATGTCGAGTACTGCGATGTGAGTCAAATCGGAGTTGCCAACGAAATTAAAATCGACGGGCCATACAATACCTATACTCGCGCTGAACTTCCGCCGGGTCCAATAGCCAATCCTGGAATTACGGCGATACAGGCGGTGCTGAACCCGACCCAAAGCGATTATCTGTATTATCTATCCACTCGCGACGGGGGCCAAATAATTTTCTCCAAAACAGCAGCGGAACATGCGGCTAATAGACGTAAACACCTCGGACTATAAATTTCTAATTGCCCCAATTAACCTAATTGACCTAATCAAATCCTAAACTCTAATATCTACATCCTAAACAAATTCAAAATTCTAAATTCAAAACTTTTTTAATTTTGGAGATTTGATATTTGGGTTTGTTTAGAAATTAGGATTTAGATAACGAGTTGACATTTTGCTTGTGCCTTGATAACATGCTTAAGTAACCGTAGAGACAGCGTGCATTAAGCCGCCTTTGCCCTTTGGGCTTCGGCGAGCCGAAGTAAGACGCGCCGAATGGGGACAAAACTCTTGTTTTGTTTGGTCGGTCTGCGGTAAGCAGATTTTTTGTTAGCAAAAAGACATGAAGCCAAAAACACAAAAGAAAAAAGAACTCGAGCAGTTAAAAGACAAACTTCCGAAAACTAAAATTACCGTCTTTACGTCTTTTTCTAAAGCAGGAGAAAAAGGGTTGTCGGTTTCTCAGATGACTGAATTAAAAAGAATGTTAAGATTGTTAAATTCTGAATATGTTGTAGCTAAAAAATCACTGATAGACCTAGCTTTTAAAAGCATTAATCCGTCGGCTGATGGAGATAGAATCGATGTATTTGGCATGGAAGGATCAATCGGACTGGTGATGGGCGACGATGATCCTTACACAGTTGCCAAAAAGCTTTATGAGTTTTCCAGAAAGAATCAGGCGTTGAGGTTTTTTGGAGCGTTTGTTGATGAAAGTTTTATTGATGTTGATAAATTTATGGAAATGGCCAAGATGCCTTCAAGAGAAGTGCTTTTGGGCAGATTGGTCGGAATGCTTACATATCCGATACGAGGATTAGCGGTAGCAATGAATGAGATTAGTAAAAAGAAAGCAGGGGTTTAATAATGTAAAACTTAAAAATCAAAATGCAAAATGACAATGTAAAATTATAAAATTTTAAGATTTTGAACTGTAATTTTACACTTTGATATTTACATTTTGAATTTAAAACATGGATAAAACAAAATTTATTGAAGAAGTGGAAAAAATGTCAGTAGCCGAACTAAACGAGTTAGTTAAGGCCTTGGAAGATAAATTCGGCGTATCAGCTGCCTTCGCTGCTGGCGCAGCTTCGGCGAGCCAAGGCGGCCCCGCAGAAGGAACTGAGGAGAAGGATAGCTATACGGTTATTTTGAAAGATGCTGGTGGCGCTAAAATACAAGTTATCAAGGCGCTAAGAGAGATAACCGGGTTGGGGCTTAAAGAAGCCAAAGATATCACCGATAAGGCTCCGGCCAATGTCAAAGAGGGAGTTAAGAAAGCTGACGCCGAAGAAATGAAAACAAAACTCGAGGCAGCCGGCGCAACAGTTGAACTCAAGTAACCAAAAATACGGGTTTATTTTCGTAATTGATTACTGAATCAAAAAAGAGCCTTAGGCTCTTTTTTGACATTAAAAAATCCCCGAAGGGATTATGGATATTGGAAAAAACATTTTAGGGCCGTATCGAGAATAGAACCTCTGGATTGCATGGCAAGAACATAGAAGGAAATCAATACAAGACTTATTAGAATTATAATTTGGATTTTCCAATGAACTTTCAATCCAAAAAGTTTGTCCATGTGCTTCCTCCTCTATTGTGCTGGCTATATGTTAATGTATTTAGTATTATTGTCAAGTTTTGAATTACTCTAGCGAACTCAAATAGAATATTTAAGTTCAACTCTGAGGGATTCGAAGGGTTGAATTCAAATAGTCGCTCACAACACCTATCGCAATTTTAATCACGGTTCTTCGTCTTCAAAAACCTACTCAAGATAGGGCAGGTTTTATAATCTAAAATCACAGGTTACCCTCTCTTGCCTCCTCTCCGCCTTCGCCAGTTGGCGAATGGCGGATCGGCGTTCGACCTATGATTTTAGATAAAACCTGTCCTACTCTCATAAATTTTATTGACTCGTCAAGTGATAAAATTGCGACAGGCGTTGCTCGCTTGTGGTGTTTTTCAACGTGCCATATACGCACCTACACAAAGCAAAGCGAAACCCTTGCTTCTCTTTTCTCACTATGACGAATAGATAGCAGTTGCAGATGAGCGACGCGATTTTTCTGGGCACCAATTGGGGTGACCCGGAACGGACCCTACCGGAAGCCGCATGGCCGGGTCGGGGTATCCCCAATTGGTCTGATAAAATTAGGAGCGAGTCGCAACTGCTCTATGAGGAATCCGTGAGAAAAAGAAGCGGGGGTTTGGCTTTACAACTACTTGATTTCCCAGATTCTACCGTCTTTAGTGGTAATGATTATAGTGCTGTTGCCGGTTAGGTATGCGTCTACGAAAGGTTCTGAACTGCCGACCTTGAGAGTCCTTATCAGTGATTTAGATTCTTTGTTTAATTCATATATCCTGGAGAGAGACTTGTTGACCACATAAAGTTTGTCGGAATCCTTAGATGTAAGCAAGGAATCGTTGTTGTTGGAAACAATAAATGTATTTGTTTCTGAAATCTTTTCGCCCTTGTAAAAAGTTACCAGGGTTCCGGAGTTATTCATCACGAAAACATTACCGTCGACGGATATCATTGACGCTTGAGACAGTGTGCCGCCTGATTTCAACCAAGGTGAGGATTCTTTTTTACCGCTTTGATTGATGTCGGCTACTTTGAAGATGTTGTCTGGCGTAAGAACATATAAGTTACTCTCGTAAATGTCGAAAGCAATAGGCGAGATAATGTTGTATTCGTTCGTGGCCAATTTTTCTTTTTGAGTTGTTATGACCGTAATTTTTTGGCTGAGTTCCTCTGGCATTATCTCAAGAAGCGAGGGAGAAACATCGATGGCCTTGTCTATGTTGTCTAAAACTTCGTAAACATCGCTTGTTGTTTTCTTGGTCTTGTCGTTTGTAACACCCACCCCGTAAATGCTTGATAATGAATCTGCGAGAAGTTGTCTTGCGCCGATAAAGTCATTTTGGCTTATCTTGGTTTTGGCCAGTTTAAGATTGTCCCGAGTTTGATTTATAACCATATTGAGTTGGCGCTGTTCCGGATTTACTACTATGAATTTTTTAACCACAACAACACCCCCCACCAAAAATCCGGCGGTTAAAGATAAAATCACAAATTTTCTTTTGAAATTTATGTTTTGGGATAATCTACGGCCGGATAGATTTCCTATATATGAACCGGAACCGGCATAGAGATTCTTTATTATTTTAAGAGGGGCAAGGAGGGGATTATTCTTTTTACCCAGAGAAAATTCAGAAGATATTATTCTTGGCACTTCCTCCGGTATTGCCAGGTCAGCATTCTGAGCCGGAACTAATGTTGGGACCGGAGTTTTGATCTTATCGACACCTTCTTGTTCCTTTAAGTTGTTTGTAGCCAAGCTGACCGCAGGTAATTCGCCCTTCTCTGGTACTATCGGTTTTGGTTTTTTAACCGCCAATTCCTTGTAGTTATTTAAAGAAAGATACAAAGCCCCGCAATCAAAATCTGGCTTTGCCTCTTTTATGGAATTTATTTTTTCTACGAACTGCGTATCATCGAATTTTAAAAGGCTGGCTTTTATCAACTTTTCTCTGGCCGTAATCGATCGGTTTGGGTAGAAAGCAAACAGCTTGTCACCCGGCATTATTTTACCGGAGATGATATTAGAAAATTCCTTTTCCTCGACTTGTTCTTTGTTAAAGAGATCTATGTTGTTGAGTATGTCTACTACCCTTGGTTCTCCACTTGTGCCTGTCTGCCCAGGCGAGCGGGCGGGTCTGCCTAGTATTATTTTGAATTTACCCAGTTTTGATATAAGTATTTGTTCTCCGGCGACGGCAAATATACCGATGTTTATCTTTAAGGACTTGTTTTTGAAAAATTCTTCCACAACATCATTTATTTTTTTGAGAGTCGCGGAGAAGGCGTCCCGTGGTGATATTTCCGGTCTTGAATAATACTCCCGTTTTGCCAGTGAGGCGACGAGGTTAGAAACATAGGCCACATTGGGGGTATTTTCATCTTCCGTCGTGGCAGCATCTTGCTTTACATTGCCGATGATGAACAATCCGCCCAGCCCTCTTTTATCCTCGTCATCATAATACTCATAGGCAAAAACATCGGTATGGCCATCTATGGGATTTCCCTTGGTAACTATTTCTTGAGAAGTTGGTTTTAGAAAAATTCTTTGCATTAGCTTTACTTTTTCTGTTCCTTTTTATAAACTTGAGCCAAATGCTGCAAAGTAAATTGAAGCATCGGATACATTAATTCTAAGGCAATCATACAAAATGTCAAAAGCGGAGTCAAAGCACATTCTGGATAAGTTATTTGGTTCGCGTATTAGGGTCAAATTGCTTAAGTTTATGTTCAGGAATTATCCGGGCAACCTTGGCGTTCGCGAATTGTCTAGGAGAATTCAAGAACCGCTTGATGGTCTTAAGAAAGAATTGGGCTTATTGGCAGAACTGGGGTTGGTGAAGAAGAATAAAATATAGAATTATTCTAATTTTCTAATTAACCTGATTATTCTAAAGAAATCCCAATACCAAAATGTCTAATGTCTAAAATTTTGGTCACTCAGTTATTAGGATTTATTTAGGTCAATTAGAATAATTAGAGAAATTAGGTTAATTTAACCACCTATGTCTAAAAAACCTCGACACAAAAAAAATAAAACAAGAAAAAAGGTTGTTGCAATTGACCGGATGACCTATTCTCTCAATCCTTCTTTTGAGTTTTTTGACGAACTTAAAAATTTAATCTTAAAATCATCACCGGCCGAGAAAGACAAAATGGTAAAGAAAATATTGGGCCTGGGAAGGGTAAAATTGGCTGTTATTTCTGGGATATTCATGAATGAGAATAATGGTTCTAACCTTTACGATACCGCCGCGGATTTATTTATCGTGGGAGATGATATAAACAAAAACAAACTACGCGCCTTTCTGGCTTCTTTGGAGGCGGAAACGGGAAGAGAAGTCAGGTTTTCACTGATGGATAAAGACGAATTTCAATATCGCCATGGAATGTTTGACAGGTTTATCAGAGTACTTCTCGAAAGTCCCCACGAAAAAATCATCAATAAACTAGGACTCTAGTTTATTGATGATTTTCTAAATTTCTAAACTTTAAATAATCTCAAAATTCTAAATTTAAACATTGGGCACATAGCTCAGCTGGTTAGAGCGTCGCATTCACATTGCGAAGGTCGGAGGTTCGAGTCCTCCTATGCCCACTGCACAGAGCAAGCAAACTTCTTTGCTTGCGTGAGGACGAGAAAACCGCAGCGATGTTTCACGAGCAGAGGGCGAGTGAAACCGCGAGGGGTGGCCTGCGAGCGAGTCGGCGGAAGACGACTCGACTTGTAGGCGAATCCTACAGAGTGCACAGATAGTCAAAACGGCACTTGTGCCGTTTTTTGTTGCTCAAGATATCAACATTGCGCTGTTTTAAGTTAGGGGTATATAATAGGAGTATAGTGGTTAATTGTGGATAGAAGTGGGTATAAGTCATAAAAACTGTGGATAAGTCAGGAAGAAAAACCAATGTTAATAGGCGAATACAAACACAACCTAGATGCCAAAAGGCGTTTGGCTATACCTTCGAAGTTCAGGAAGGAGTTGGGCGAGGGGGCTATTCTAACCAGAGGGCTGGACAATTGTTTGTTTATATTTCCTTCAAAATTTTGGACCCCGTTTGCCGAGATGCTGGCAGGATTGTCGATGGCGAAACAAGACACAAGATCATTTGCGAGATTATTCCTATCTGGAGCTGTTGAAGTTGAATTTGATTCGTTGGGCAGAATATTGGTGCCCGAACATTTAAAAAAATATGCGGACCTGAATAAGTCAATAGTTGTTGCGGGCCTGTTTAACCGTTTGGAGATCTGGGACGAGGATAGATGGAATAATTACAGAGCAAATCTAGAAAAAAATTCAGATGCCATTGCGGAGAAATTGGGAGAGCTAGGAATCATCTAATGACCAATGACCAATGACCAACGTCCAACATCCAATAAAACCATTAAATAACCAAACAAAGTTTCAAATGTTTTAAAAAGTTGACTATTTATTAATTATTGATGACTGAAAATTGATTATTAAGTGGTTGAGAGTTATTTAGGTCAATTAGGTTAATTAGAATAATTAGAAATTTTAAAGATGGTTCATAATCCCGTTCTTCTAAAAGAAGTTATAGAGTATTTAGACCCTAAACCGGGAGACAATATTATTGACGCAACCTTGGATGGCGGAGGCCATAGCGCGGCAATACTGGAAAAAATTGAACCTAACGGAAAAATTCTCGGTATTGAGATAGACCCGGAGCTTGTCTCTGCCGCTAAATTAAAAATTAAAAATGAAAAATTAAAAAATTTGATTATTGTTAATGACAGTTATATAAATATTGAAAAAATTGTCCGTGAGCATAATTTCAGACCGAATGGGATTTTATTCGATCTGGGGTTGTCCTCGTGGCATTATGAGAGAAGTGGCAGAGGATTTTCATTCAAGAAGGAAGATGAGCCGCTTGATATGCGCTATAATCCTTCAACGACCGCAGGACGAGCAGCGGCGGAGATAGTAAACACCGAAAGCAGGGAAGAGTTAGAAAGAATTTTTGAAGAATATGGCGAGGAACAATTCGCAGAAAGTATTGCCAAGAATATAATTTCAGCCAGAAAAATGAAGTTGATAATGACGGTCGGAGATTTGGTGGAAGTGATCAAATATTCAGTGCCGGATTGGTATAAGAAAAGAAAGATCCACTTTGCCACAAAAACATTTCAGGCGTTGAGGATTGCGGCGAACGAAGAATTAAAAAATGTAAGCGACGGAGTTTCTTCTGCGGTAAATGTATTGATTCCTGGCGGTCGGCTGGCGGTAATATCTTTTCACGGATTGGAAGACAAGATAATCAGAGAACTTTTTAAGAGGAAAGCTAAAGAAGGAATAGTGAAATTTGTAATCAAGGGTACGGTAAAACCCTCTTGGGAAGAAATTAAGATTAATCCAAGAGCAAGATCGGCGAAATTAAAAATAATAGAAAAAATATGACTCGAAATCCACAAAATATAGCTGTATTCAATTATACTCATCTGGGGGTTTTAAATGTCTTCTTGTCGGCGGCGGCTATCTTTTTAATGATTTATTATGTTATCGTTTCGAACATTATAACCGCCTCTAGTTACCAAATTGGTCTGCTCAACGACGAATTCTCGGGTCTGATGGAAACAAATGGGCTTCTAACCGCCCAGAAGTTGTCAATTGAGGATTCTTCAGCCATACTCAATTTTGCCGAAAGTCACTATATGATAGAGGCGAGACATGTGACGCACATCTTTGGAAGCGGCGAAGTGGCAGCGCTACGCTGAATGTAATACAAATCTACGAATGACATGCGAATGCTACGAATAGTTATTTGTAGTATTCGTGTAGATTTGTAGATTAGTGTTATGGTGTTATGGCTAAACACGACAACTTTCGCATAAATTTATATTTCATCTTTGTTCTAGCGGCTGCGGCCGTTATTTCTTACAACCTGTTCATACTGACTTACATCAAACATCGTTCGTATTCGCTTACGGCAGAAGCGCAGAGTCAAGATGTAACCAATGTTTTGGCAAGAGGCAACATATATCTCAGAAACGAAAAAGTGGTTCATCCCGAGGAAAGTCTCGAATATCTGGCTGCTACTAATAAAAAATTCCCTCTTGCATACTTGGTTCCGATAGAAATTGATCCGCAGAGATCTGAAGAGGTCGCCGACAAGTTAAATTCAGTTTTGGCAATAGACAAAATTAAAATCAAAGAAGTTATTGATTCACGGTCGAGTAATTCTCGTGTCGTGGCAAGGAAGATAAACAATGAACAAGTTGAGTCAGTTAAGTCTTTAAAAACAAAAGGAGTCGGTGTCGTTTATGAGACAGACAGGTTTTATCCCGGCAATCAACTAGGCGCGAGTGTTTTGGGGTTCTTGGGTTATGGTAGCGAAGGAAAATCGGGCCAATATGGAGTCGAGTCCTTTTATAACGAAGAACTGTTTGGCAAAAGATGGAGTTCTCGCAAATATTTTAACGGATTCGGGGTGGTTGACTTTATAGCCGGTATTTTTAAAAACGATGATCAGAAAAACAACACCGGAGACGACGAAAAAGTAGATAGACCTGCTGACTTGCTTCTTTCTATAGATAAAAATATTCAACAGGTAGCAGAGGATAAGCTGGATTTATTAATGAAAAAATTAGAAGCAGCCGGAGGGACTGTGATTGTTCAGGATCCTAATACCGGCAAAATCCTTGCTATGGCCGATAGGCCCACATTTAATCCCAACAGCTACAGCGAATATGAGCCTAGAAATTTTCTAAACAAAGGGGTTCAGGAGGTTTTTGAACCGGGGTCTTCATTCAAACCTATCACGATGGCTATGGGCTTAGATCTTGGGATGATAACTCCCCAGACGACCTTTAGTGATGTTGGTTTTAGGGATGTGGCTGAATATAGGATTAAAAACTTCAGCGAAAGAATTTTTGGAACCGTAACAATGTCCCAAGTGCTTGAAAAATCAATAAATACCGGAGCAATGCATGTCCAAGACCTGGTAGGAGACGATAACTTTTTGAGTTACATGATTAACTTTGGTTTTGGGCAGAGAACCGGCGTGGATTTGCCGGGGGAAGTCAACGGAGATATATCCAACCTTTACAGTGGAAGGAAAATAAATTTTTTAACGGCCTCATTCGGACAAGGCGTTGCCGTAACGCCCATTCAATTGATAAATGCTTATTCAGTGATAGCCAACGGCGGTAAATTGATGAAACCGTATGTGGTTGAAAAAATAATAAAGGAGGGCGGCCGCGAAAAGATAACAGAACCGGAAATAGTATCTATACCGATTTCCGAAAAAACAGCCGGAAAACTTAAATCGATGCTGGTTAGCGTCGTTGATAACGGCTTTGATAAAGCGCGGATAAACGGCTATGATGTGGCGGGCAAGACGGGTACGGCTCAAATTCCCGATGGCAAAGGTGGATATCTTGAAAATGAATATATCCACGATTTTGTAGGTTTTGCTCCCGCTTTTGATGCTAAATTCGTCATACTTATTAAAGTCGACAAACCAAAAGGAATTACATTTGCGGCAGATAGTTTATCGCCGACATTTAAAGAAATAACGCAGTATTTGTTGAATTATTATGAAATACCGCCCACCAGACGATAAAAATAAGATTTTTATCGTCTGGAATTTCTAAATCCTAATTTCTAATTTCTAAACCCATGAAAAATTTGATTAAGACAATTATTATATGGAAGCTCAATTTGCTTGCCAAGCTCTACCTGTGGCGCTATAAACCCCAGATTGTCGCTATTACCGGGAATGTGGGCAAAACATCGACCAAGGAAGCCATAGCGTCTGTTTTAAGCAGCACAAAAAGAGTTCGTTCCGGAAAGGGTAATTTGAATAACGAGTTCGGCGTGCCATTGGTGATTGTCGGCAACTGGATGGATGACTACTACGAAGGCGGCAATACTTTGTGGTTTTGGCTTAAGGTTTTGGTTCTTGGTTCTTGGTTCTTGGTTCTTGGTCGTAATTATCCTGAAGTTTTAGTGCTTGAATTTGGAGCCGATAAGCCGGGGGATATCAAAAAATTGGTTAAAAAATTCAGACCCCACATTGGGATTGTCACGGCTGTTGGAGAGATACCGGTCCACATTGAATTTTTTTCTGGTTCAGAAGCGGTGGCGAGAGAGAAGTCAAAGTTAATAGAGGCGCTTGAACCGACCGGCTATGCCATTCTAAACGCTGACGATGATGTTGTTTTAGACATGAAAGAGAAAACCAAGGCGAGAGTGCTTACTTATGGTTTTGGTGACGGGGCAAGTATAAAGGTCTCAAATTTCGAATATAAAGTAGACGGTAATATGCCAATTGGAGTCACTTTCAAACTCCATTACGGTGGGGAATACCTGCCTGCCGGCAGGCAGGGTTTTGTGCCGGTTAATATAAACGGCTCTCTTGGCAAGTCGCAGGCCTGGTCCGCCGCCGCAGCCGCTGCCGTCGGTGTTGCGCTTGGATTAAATCTGGTTGAGATAAGCGACGCGCTGTCATACTATGACGGGCCAAAAGGACGGCTGAAAATTTTGGCCGGGATTAAAAACTCTTGGATTATTGACGACACCTATAACGCTTCGCCGGCATCGACCCACCTTGCCCTTGATACCTTAAAATCATTGCCCGCTAAAAGAAAAATAGCCGTATTGGGCGACATGCTTGAGTTGGGGAAATATACTATTCAAGCCCATCAAGCGGTGGGGGACTTAGCGGGCAGTTTTGTTGATTTGTTGATATGCGTCGGTTCAAAGGCAAAATTTATCGCTGACAGCGCAGAGAATCAGATGCCGAAAGAAAATATTTTTATCTTTGAAGAATCTGATATGGCAAAAAATAAAATCCAGGAGCTGGTAAAAGAAGGCGACTTAATATTGGTAAAGGGTTCTCAGGGAGTTAGAATGGAGAAGATTGTCGAGGAAATAATGGCGGAACCGGAAAAGAAAAAAGAACTGCTCGTTAGACAGTCCAAAAAATGGCTTAAGTCATAAGTCATGTTGAGGTTAAACCTCAACATGAGGTTAAACCTCATGTATTTCACGTTTTCTATTAAACGGGATAACCAGCTATCCCGTTTAATAGCTTTATTCCCACATATCATAATATGGAAGTGTGAAGGGTTTCTGTGGTTAAAAAGGCCCCCTATGTTCTGGGGGCTGACGGTGGAAAGGCGGTGGGTTACTGGCCCGCCGATTCTTCGCCGAATCGGACGGCTTCATCAATGGCCTTGAAACATGGCCGGACGAATGTCCAAACAACACGAACGATGACCGACGCGAGCACTAACATGCCTACGCCAATCAGCACTTCGGTTGTTGCGGAAAACGATGTTTCCGCGACATATCCGATGCCGGCGCCAAGCGCGCCAGCGACTACGAAGAACAAGAACAAATGCCACATCAGGTCCTCCTCCTTTTGTTGAGCCGGATGGTTTAATTATAACATACCCTTACCTATTTTGTCAAATCCAAAAATGCGTGTTATAATAGGCCCACACCTAAGACGAAAGGAGTGGAAATGGGTAGAGACATGTTCTTTGAAAGAGTGGAAGATGAGTTGGGTTTTGAAAGCCCAGATTGGTTGCTGTGGGCATATTCATTGGCAAAATATTTTCACAGACCCCAGACCAGGGATAACGGTCAGAGATATTTTGAACATTGCAGGGAAGTGTCCCTTATTCTTTTGGATTTAGGCCCCACCACATCTGAGGAGTTGGCAGTAGCTTTACTGCACGACATTTACGAGGATCAGTTTGTTCCGGCTGGAATGATAGAAAAATTATTCGGATGGGAAATTGATGACGCTCTGCGCGTCCTTTCCAAGGAAAAGATGACTTACCGAAAAAGAGGGTTGATTGAAAAAAGAAAAGTTGACTTGGAAAATTATTTTCGCCAGATAATATCGGACACCTTGCTGATTCGCAGAGTTAAGCTGGCGGATCGCTTGCATAATCTTCGGAGCATAGATGTTCAGCCCAAAGAGAGGAAATTAAAGAAAGTAAGAGAAACCAGAAAATATATCTTGCCGATCGCGGCAACTACGGATGCAAGATTCTATCGTCTAATTGATGATGAGTGCAACAGAATCGAGAATGATCAGGCGGCTTAATCCGGGCCGTTTTTTCTTGAGAAAAATCAATTTTTTTAGTAATATTAAAACCTAATGGCGCCATCGTCTAGCCCGGTCTAGGACACATGGTTCTCATCCATGTAACACCGGTTCAAATCCGGTTGGCGCTGCCGAGTCAAACTCGGCTTCGTAAGAAGTCGAGTGACGAGGCTATCGAGTTCGACTCGATGCCTCTGGTATATATATTTGATTTACATTGGCAACGTCTGACGTTGCCAATAGTTACCGGGTTTTCCGAAAACAGCTTTTTTGGAGGGGTCTCGCCTGCGTTAAAACTTCGGCGGAGCGAAGCAAGAGGAGGGGAAAACTTTCGTCACAAAAACAGCAGAAATGCTGGTTTTTTGTTGCTGTTTACTTATTAAGTAATTTGATGTATATAACTATTGGTACCTAAAAAATCAGGAGTAAGTATGTTCAGCGATAGATTTATCAAGAAAGAAGATCCTCAAGTTGATCAGGTTTTAGAACAAACAAGGTCCGGCAGTCTCAAATGGCAAAATACTGAATTTTCTGAACCAAGCTGGGAATGTTGGAAGATTAGTTTTGCTGCCGACGACGGCAAGAGTGAATTTACTCTGGAAAAAGAGCACCTGCTTACTACCGGTGGTTGGATTATCGAGGTTCAATCTTTGCTAAAGATCAAAGATAAGACCAATGGACAAGAATCAACTCATGTTTATCGGTCTCGTGATGACTATGTGGAATGTCTGTATGAATCTGGTTATCCAGGGGTTTCATCTCTCTCCAGATTCCTCATTAATAAATTTAGACCATCAATGAATCTTCATTGGTCAGTGATGTAAGGAGGGCAAAAGACATGGAAGTCACCTTGAAACTTGATTGGCCTAATCATCAGCACATTTTTCAGCAGATTATACGGACCACAGATCACTATAATGATGTAGAAATCAATTTCTGTAGCTTGTGTGATCAGGCAGCAAATCAGTCGGGTATACCAACAAAGAAACACTCTGAACATCCAAAGGGGTGTAAGTGTTATTGGTGTGTTTACTGTTATTGCCCTGAATTACGGAATCGTGAAAAAAGCTAAACGCCGACTATCCATCGGCTTTTTAATTACTTAAAATCATGTTAAATTAAACTTGCCAACATGCCGTCATTTCCAACATTAATAACCAAATTCATAAGAATTTAGTAACAAGGGTTCACTGATGAAACTTTGGTAGATATTCCTTAACAAAGTTTTCCTCTCCTATGCTAAAGCTTCGGAAGAGCGAAGCAGTGTTCTCTACCGCGTCCTTCGAAACTTTAGTGAAGGAGGATTGGCCCAATCTGGTAATTTTTACCAGTTTTTGTTTTAATACCAAAGATGAACAAAGATTTTAAGAAGTGGCATGGTATTAAGGAGAATCTTGACGGACGCAAGAGTGAAGTATTTTTCCATGAAAGAGAAATCTGGTGGTGTTCACTCGGAGTAAATATAGGATTTGAGCAGGACGGAACCGGTAAAGATTTTCAGAGGCCAGTTGTTATAATCAAAAAATTTAATCTCGATGCCTGTCTTGCTGTGCCATTAACAACAACTAAAAAGAAAGGCGAGTATTATTTCAAGGCAGGAGAGGTAGATGGCAGGGATGCAACTGCTGTTCTGTCTCAAGTTAGATTTATAGATCGTAAAAGGTTAGCTAATAAAGTTGGGGTTCTTGAAGAAGATATTTTTAATAATCTATTTGAAGCAATAATCCAGGTAAATTTTAAGAGAAGAGAGCCCTAAAAAAAGTTCTCCCCCGCTTTTGAGGGCGGGGGCGAGGCCGAAGCCATTTGTAATCTAAGGATATCAAATCAGAGATGAAAAGTCAATGGCTTATCAACATGGGTAATTTAATGGCTCAATTACTAGGTTTTTAATAAAATACCCGCATATTTGACCCAACAAAGTTTTCCAGGAAGTAGAAGTTCGAGTTGGCTCTGCCATTACAATTTGTCAGAACAAATTGTATCTCGAACTTTCACTTCCTGGTTTTCCCCTCCACAGGCAGGCAATGTTCTGGTTCGGCCAGCTCACCATCAAGATCTATCGGCAGTGCTATCCGCAATAAGCAATAACCTTGTGTCTAGTTTAGTACGAGGTTTTTCTGTTTTTATTAAACTGTCGTGTTTAAATTAAATGTTTGTGCACACCCTTTTTAATAAAAGTGCTAAGCTCAAGGGGATGAGGGTATTACACTTTTTTAAGGCCAAATCGAGGTTCGGCATATCTAATCCGCATAAATTACAGGAAGATGTTGATATTGGGGTGGAGAATGGGCCCGATGCCGTATTAACCCGTGACTTTTTAACAAAGTTTTCCCAGTGTTATATAAATGAGTATGTATTTCCAGAACCAGAAAAAGTACACCCCAAACAGTTCAATAAAATATTAGGAGAGAGGCTTAACGATTTTAGGAGATTTATTAACAGTCACATAAAATGCGGCCAAACCCAAGTTGTTATAGGTGGAGATCATTCCGTTACTCTGCCGTCTATTTTGGCAGTAAAGGATAGGGTGGGTAGTTTAAAAAATTTAGGTTATATCCAATTTGACTCGCACGGGGATATGAATCTCAAGGCCTCCAGTCCGACTGGAAATTTTCACGGTATGTATATGCGGCCGCTAGTAGCCCGTTTTGATATTCGAGATGTCGAAAGGTCAGTATCCGAAAAATTGCCTGTGGGAAATATTATGTATGTCGGCAATCTTGATCTAGACAAAGGGGAAGCAGAGTTATTTGCCAAGAAAAAAATCAAGAACATTGACAGAGGGGCGTTATTGGGTGGCAAAAGGAATGTCATTAAAAATTTCAAGAATTTTATCTCGTCTTTTGAATATTTGCATGTGTCGTTTGATATAGATGTTCTAGACAAAACCGAAGCTTCAGCTACTGGTATTCCATCCGAACATGGGCTTAAATTGGGAGACATAGGAGAACTGCTTAATGTCATCGGCAGACATCCCAACTTATCTTTTGATTTAACAGAAGTGAATCCATTAAAATCAGGCCGAAACAAAACAATACAAAGTGCTCACAAAATTTTAATTGCCTCGTTGTCGTAATAAATAATATTAAAATCGGCAGCACTTCTAATAGGTATTTAATTTTTTGACAAATTTTTAGGAAAGGACTAATATTTAACAACTATGGCATTCGCAATTATTAAAACAGGGGGAAAACAATACAAAGTCCAGGAAGGGGATGTTTTGACCGTAGAGAAATTAGAGCACGACGGCGAAGAGGTGACCTTCGAGCAAGTGCTTCTGGTGGTAAACGGTGAAGTGAAAGTTGGAAAACCGTTAGTATCTGGAGCTAAAGTAATAGCCAAGGTCATGGAAGACGGCAAGGGCAAAAAGAAAATGGTTTTTCGGTATAAATCCAAAACCCGCCAGCACAAAAAGAAAGGCCACCGTCAACCGTTTACGAAGGTTCAAATAACAAAAATCACCCTGAACTAGTCGAAGGGTGTTTTTTGTTGGTTTATTTGGTATAATTAAAGGATGAAATATTTTACTTCTTATAAGGCTGTATTTATTGCTCTTGTCGTGATACTCATAGGTGGTACTGCTTTTATTTATTATTTAGATTATAGAGTCAGTCTGTGTTTTAACAAAACCAATGTTTTATTCATGTGTAGCCAATTCATGACATCTTTCAGATATTTATTCTTTCCCCTTTGGTTTGCAGCTCTCGTAATAATACAAGTTCTGTATTTAGTAGATAAGAAAAAAGAAAATAATCAGGTTGGCGCAGATTCATCTCTTCCCGTCCAAAATAAAGTGGCACTTTCTAAATGGGTTTATTTTGGGCTAGCTTTAAGCTTGGGCATAATCTCATATTTATTCTGGCTCCGTGCGTTAAATTTCTTATCAAAGATCGGGATACTAAAGGTAAATGACTTGGGATTAGGATTTATATCCGTTGGGATATTGGCTATTTTTTTAACCGGCATAGTTATAATTCCACTATATGCGCGTGTATTGGTAAAGGGAGAAAAGAAAATTTTACAGCTGGCGATTATATTCTTTTTTTCTTCGCTAATATTTTTTCCGGTATATTCATTCAGGTCATTAAAGCCATTCCCATTCAAATATTGGTTTAATTATCCAACTAATTACAGCGAGTGCGTAGAAGCGGGAGGCAAGGTTATGATTGAATACAAGGGTCCGAAGTGTGATTTGGGTCAATATCCTTGGGGGGAGATGTCTTTTACGATGAGGAAGAAGTAAAAAGAATGGAAGAGGAAAGAAAAGCCGGCACGCCTTATTTTGCGGTATTTGATAAATCGCCAATAGTGATGAGGGCGGGGGAGATTAAAGAACTAGAAATAGTAGCCAAGCATCCTAAAGGAATTCCAACAGAAATCGTTATGGGAAGTATATATGTTCATAGGTCATCACCGGGCTATGTTTTCGGCAAAGAGGCTTATTTCGGGGAAATAATCGGCGGCGATGATGGCGAAGGAATACTAAGGTTAAGTCCTCAAAATGAAGATATCGGTAAATTTGAAGTATGGGTGCATTTTACTGATGCGGCGGGCCAAATAGCAGGAGGAGAAAGAGTTTTTGTGGATGTCGTAGAATAATTATTTCCTATATTCAAGTGCGTGCTTAAGAGTAATCTCGTCCGCATATTCTAAATTGGAGCCAGAGGAGAGGCCGCGGCCGAGGCGGGTGACTGATAGGCCTCTGTTTTGCCAGTTGGTAGAAGCGAATAAGTCTCTAAGATACATTGCCGTTGTTTCGCCGGATGTGTTGGGGTTAGTGGCGATTATAAGTTCTACTCCTTGTTCTGCGGATATTTTTTCTAATCGTTTTTCCAATTCTTTTATTTTTAAATTAGCCGGAGTTATCTTGTCCAAAGGGTTAATGGCTCCGCCGAGGACATGATAAAGTCCTTTATACAACCCGGTTTTTTCTACCGATTCAAGATCTGTAACTTTTTCAACCACCATCAGTTTTGCCTTGTCTCTTTTGGTATCATGACAAATATGACAGTGAGAATTATCCGAGATATTAAAGCACTCACCACAGAAACTTATCTCTTTTTTCAGTCTGTTAATGGCGGTTCCCAGCTCAACCAAATTCTCTTCCGGTTGATCCAATAGCGCAATGACAAATCGTGCCGCTTGGCGAGGACCGACACCCGGGAGCCGCTGAAATAGTTTGACAAGTTGTTGGAACTTAAGATTCATTGTAATAAAAAGAAATAACCAATATTCAATAACCAATAAACAACCAATCTCCAAATGTTTTAGACATTTTTAAGTTTTATTGAGTATTGGACGTTGGTTATTGGTCATTGATTATAATAATTAGGATAGTTATATAACTTCGCCCATAAGGTATTCATCCGTATGGAATCTATCGCTTGTCTTAAACCTTAAACTTGCGGGGTCAACATAGAAGTCAATTTGACCGGTCGGTCCGTTTCGGTGTTTGGCAATTATTACTTGTGCCTGATTCAGCTTATTTTCTCTCTTGGCTTTTTCAAAGTTAGTTTTATCGTCTCTGTGGATAAACATTACCAAATCAGCATCTTGTTCGATTGAGCCGGAGTCTCTTAAATCAGACAATCGCGGTTTGTGGCCTTCTCTTTGTTCTACCGCACGAGATAGCTGCGAAACTGCTAATATCGGTATATTTAACTCTTTAGCTAACCCCTTCAGTCCTCGGGATATCTCGGTTACTTGCTGAACCGGGCTGTCATAGTTTCTTCTCGAAGCCATCAACTGAAGATAGTCAACGATAAGCAATCCCAGCCCCTTGTCTGCTTGTAACCGCCGAGCCATTGCCCTCATCTGAAGAATGTTGGGAGACGGCGTGTCGTCAACATATATTGGCAAGGAACGCAGGGATTCGCAAGCGCCGGCGACATCCTGAAGGCCATCGCCAAGTTTTCCGGTTCTAAGGTGGTGCAAACTTACCCCCGATTCTAATGCTAAAAATCTGTCTATTATCTGATCCAAAGACATTTCCATGCTAAATATGCCGACCGGGATGTTTTGTTTTGCCACATTGAGGGCAATGTTCAAAGTAAGCGCGGTCTTACCCACGGAGGGTCTTGCGGCAAGTATTATCAAATCTGATTTTTGGAATCCGCCCAGCGTATCGTCAAGTTCAGGAAAATTTGTCTTGCAGCCGCGTATCTCGTCGTGCTGGTTGGTTATCCTATCGATGGCTTCATCCAGAGCGATTCTGTCCAGGGGTACGAAATTTTTTGTAAGCGATCTGTTGGAAACGGCAAATAATCTTTTTTCCGCTTCGTCCAGTAAATTTTCCACATCGTCGTCTTCCTGGTAGCCCAGTCCGATAATATGATGAGCCGTGTCTATCAGGTCGCGAAGCATCTTTTTTTTCTGAACTATCTTGGCGTACGAGTTGATATGAGCAGATGTCGGCACTGATGTGGCCAGGGAAGAAATATAGCTGATGCCGCCGACTTCATCTATCATTTTCATCTCGCCGAGCTTGTTAGAGATGCTCAAAAGGTCTATCGGTTCTCTTTTTTCAAATAAAGAAAAAATAGCCCTGTAAATGTTCTGATGGCTTCTGTTGTAAAAATCCTCGGGCCGCAAAAAATCAGCGACCTTGTTTATTGCTTCCCGATCGATGACAAGAGAACCGAGAAGCGATCTCTCAGCTTCGATGTTCTGCGGAGGGAGCTTGCCCTGAGCAGCGTCGAAGGGTTTGGAAGAAAATTCTGACATATCTCAACCATTATCAGTTATCAATGATCAATTATCAATACCCAGAGTGGATTAGTTGTGGGAAAGCGGGGAGTTGGACTAAATTTAAAAAAGCGCTATGATAATATCCGCTAGCTCTTAATGGGGCTTTATGTGAGCAACACTGTTGATGCGTTTGCTTTGGGGGGATTATTCGTTGCAGCCGTGTTTTTTTTGTACGGCCTTATCCTTGGGGCTAGACAAGATGTGAGAGGCATGAAATATACTGCTTTTGGTCTATTGACCATTTCTATCTTGAGTTTAGTACTGGCCCGCGTGGCGGTTGACATTGACTCGGAGCTGGTAAGAAACTTAAGTATCGCCGGTTTGGTATTTTTTTTCCTTTCCGGGTTTTGCTACTATATTTTTTTACAGAAACGCTGAAGCAGCAATAATAGTTTTAAACGCAAAACCTATGTTCTTTCCATTAGCGGCCCATAGATAGTGTCTTCAACTTTGTAGCCCATTTCTTCGATTTGGGCTCTTATTTTATCTGCTTCTTCCCATTTTTGACTTTTTCGGTAATTTTCTCTTTTTTCAACTAATTCCAGAATTTCGTCCGGAATTTTTTCTTTTTTTGTCGGAATTATTCCCAGAACAGAGTCCGTTTCTTTAAGGAAATCACGCATCTTTTCTATGCTGGTTTTATTTAAAGAATTGTTAACGAGAGCGTTGTTAGTGTCTCTTATCAAGTCAAATATCGCCGCAAGGGCTTTGGGAAAATTGAAATTATCATCCATTGCCTCCAGAAATGTCTGCCGACCTTTCTCTATTTGTTTTTCAGCATTGTCTGCGCCGTTTTCACCGGTCAAATTTAATTTTTGCACGAACTCATATATGCGGCTTACTCCCGCTTCTGATTGCCGAAGTGTTTTGTCGCTAAATTCAAGAGGTGAGCGGTAGTGTCCGCTTAAAAGATAAAACCTCAAGACTTCTTTGGGATATTTTTCCAGTAATTCGTGGACGGTTTTGAAGTTGCCTTTAGACTTTGACATTTTCTCGTCTTTGTTTATCAAAAACGCGACATGCAGCCAGTATTTAACAAATGGTGCCAGGCCCGAAGCCGATTCCTGTTGGGCGATTTCAGCTTCGTGGTGGGGGAATATCAAATCCTGTCCTCCGCCGTGGAGATCATATTGCGGACCGAAGTATTTTTCAGTGATAGCGGTGTCTTCAATATGCCAGCCCGGCCTGCCCGCCGTAGCTTTAGCGAAGGCGGGACGGCTGTTATTTATTCCCAAATATTTCCCCGTTTCAAAATTCCAACTCGGATCGCCTTCTTGAGAGAATTTCCAAATCGCAAAGTCGCCGCGGTTGCGTTTTTTATCGCTGTCGTCTATGCGCGAAACCGCATCGTCGGCCATGCCTGCTGTTCTGCCCGATAATTTGCCGTAGTCAGGAAAAGTAGATAAATCAAAATATATACCATCACCCTCAATTATATAGGCGTTATTTTTATCCAACAGTGTTTGGACCTGCTTTATTACTTCAGGAATATGATCTGTGGCATTTTTGTATTCCGGAGATGTAACACCAAGCGTCTTCATGTCTTCTTTGAAAATGTCGCTGTATTTTTTAGCGTATTCTAGGGGGTCAACGCCTTCTTTTTGCGCCCGATCAATAATTTTGTTGTCTATATCGGTAATATTCTGAATATAATTCACATCATATCCGCGGTGGCGCAGATATTTGGCGACTACATCGAAAAAAACAAAAGTTCTGGCATTACCGATGTGGATATAATCATAAACCGTCGGTCCGCAGACGAACATGTTAACTTTTTTACCGTTTATCGGTTCGAATGATTCTTTTTTACTAGTAAGTGTGTTGGTTAGCTTTATCATAGGATGAAAAATATAAGTATTGCAGAAGCCGTCATAATCCAAAAAGCGACATGGCCGAAGAAATTAAGCCACGGTCCGTTTGTGTGTGCGCCCATGATGTTTTTATTGTTGGCCATGTGCAATACCATTAGTATCAAAAATGGCGAGATAATTCCATAGAAAAGAGAGGTATAAAACAACGCTTTGACCGGATGAAACCCAAGCAGGGGAATCAAAAGGCCGATTACCGTGGAAATGATTACTATCCCGTAAAAACCTTTAGCTTTAGAAAAACTTTTGTTTAGTCCCTCGGACCAGCCAAAGACTTCCGCCACGACATAGGCGGCTGAACCGGCTAAAACCGGAATAGCCAAGAATCCGGCGCCAATAATGCCGACGGTAAACAGAAGATAAGCATATTCTCCGGCTAAAGGTTTAAGGACTAACGCCGCATCGCGGAGGGTTTCAATATCATTGAAACCCGCTCGGAAAAGAGTAGAGGCCGCCAAGACTACGATAAAGAATGTAATTATATTGGAAAAACTCATCCCTATCCGGGTGTCGATTCTAAGGTCTCTAAGCTCTTCTTCGGTGGCCGGTTTCAGACGGCAAATTCTGCCGGGCTTGCATTGTTCAAGCGTTTTTTCTTCAATTTCCTGGCTGGCTTGCCAGAAGTAAAGGTAGGGTGAAATCGTTGTCCCCAAAAAAGCTATCAGTACCACGAAAAATTCCTTGTTCAGCTGGAAACTTGGAATTATTGCGTGATATAAAATCTGAGGCCAGTTTTGATGCACAGTAAAGACGGTTAAAATATAGGTTGCAAGAGCAACAGACAGCCATTTAAAAACCGTAAAGATCTTTTTATAAGGCAATGCGATAACAATAAGTAAGACTATAAAAGTCATTGCAATGGCTGTTAATTTTTCCGGAAAAGGAGTGATCAGGGTCATTGCCTGGGCCATGCCGGCCATGTCGGCGCCGATGTTGATGGTATTTACCCCAACTATCAGAGCGGAGATGAAAATCATCACCCATTTCGGATAATGTTTTTTCATGTTGCCGGCTAACCCAAGATTTGAAACCCGGCCGATGCGAGCGCTCATTTCCTGTACCGCTACCATTAACGGCAGAGAAAATAACGATGCCCAAAGCATGCCAAGGCCAAATTTTGCTCCGGCGATAGAGTAGGTGGCAATGGCCGACGGCTCATTATCCGAAGCCCCGGTAATTAAACCCGGTCCCAATGATTTCCAAAGTTTTTTGAAACGGTTTGGCATTTTATATCCAGTATACAGCATCTTGTACTCATTATCTATATATGATAATCTGCTCGCTACTGTTCTTTAAGGGATAAAACAATGAATCAAGTTGAAAGGGCTCGTATCATTGTAATGATTGATAAACTGGAAAAAGAGAAGCGGTCAAGAGAATTTAAGCTTAGTGGTATGCGTAGTGACAATATGGCGGCTTGGAATACATATGGAAGCGAATTATGTGCCGGAGGAATGGAGGCCGATGAACGAAAAATAGAGGAAGAAATCGAGGATCTTCGAAGAAAGATCGTATATCTTAAAGATAATTTGAGAGACGACAAAGAGCCAAAAGCAGATCTAGTTTTGCTGGAGTCCCAAATTAAAGGGCTTGACGACGAAATTCAATCTCGACAAACACAAAAAGAAGCACTTCAAGACAATTGGGTCTGGGCTTCTTTTCTGTATAAAGTGTGTAGCGGCGAGCAACAATAGCTCGCTTTTTGTTCTTTAAGTAAGATTACTATTATTATCTCCAACTCTTTACACCTCTAACTACTATGATACGATGGTGTATCATAGTAGAATTAAATCATGAAAATACGATCAAGAAAAATAAAAAAGGAAGAAAAAATAGAATATCTCGATGCTTTATATACTGCCGTTGAATCGTTAGGATCTCGTGAAGAGGTTAAAAATTTTTTGCGCGATCTTTTAACTGAAGGCGAAAGGATAATGGTCGGCAGAAGAATAATAATTGCGAAGAGGTTGCTAAATGAGGAATCCTACGGACAAATTATAAGAGAGATGAGGGTTGGCGGAGATACAATAATGCGTGTTCATAGATGGCTTGAAGATGATGTTCACGGTTATGAAAAGGTTGTAAAGAAATTGGAAAGAGTTTTGGAAGCAAGGCAAGAAAAAAGGGACAGAGCGTATCTCGACCCCTTTTCTTTTCAAGGTCTAAAGAAGCGTTATCCTCTTCATTTTTTCCTCTTTAATTTATTTGATGAGTTAAAGCAAAAAAGTGGCAATAAAGGCAAGTGATAGAGCCACTATCTTGTTAAATACTATGATACACCATCGTATCATAGTAGATGATTTTTTTGGGCTAGTTTAAGGTTTTTAATTCGTGGATAATTGGCAGTGTTGACATGAGAGTGCCAGTTTGATAAGATATCAAAATGATCACTGGCAGACAGGGAAAATTATTAAATTTTATAATTAAAGAATATGTCAAAACCGCAAAACCGGTTGGCTCCGCCTTTATTGCCAAAAAGGGTGGTTTTGATTTAAGCCCAGCCAGTTTAAGAGGCGAGATGTGTGCGTTGGAACAAGCCGGGTATTTGAGTCACCTTCATACTTCAGGAGGTAGGGTGCCGACAGACAAGGCATATAGGCACTTTGTGAATAATCTGCTCGAGAATGATTCTGAACCAACGATTAATGAAAAAAGAAAAATAAAAACAGCCGTAAATTCTTCAAGTGATCCATATCGTCTGAATCAAGGTATTGCTAGAATTCTTTCCGAACTTTCCGAAAATCTGGTTATCACTAAAGTTTTGGATGATGACAATTTTTATAAAGTTGGGCTGGCATCTCTGTTCGAAATGCCTGAATTTCGCGAGTTTGATAGAATATTTCGTTTGACTAGTTTTTTTGACGAATTTGACCAGATGTTTGAAAAAATAGAGACAGGGTTTTTTAAGGATTTTAAAGAAGAAAGCGCGCCTGGATTTAATGTCTTTATAGGTCGAGAGAATTCCTTGCCGGGCATAAGAGATGAGACCATTATGACCGCAAGATATGATCTGCCCGAAGGACTAGAAGGCCTGCTTACCTTGGTGGGGCCGACAAGAATGGACTATGAGAGGAATATAAGTTTGGTAAAATATACAACAGAGCAGTTGAATCAAATGGCAAGACAAATATAAATCCTAAATTCTAAACCCTAAATCCTAAACAAGCTCAAAATCTTAAATTTAAAATTCGAAACAGTTGGAGATTTAAATATTTGGATTTAGATATTGTTTAGAGTTTAGAAATTAGAGTCTAGGGTTTAAAAAATATGGATGAACCAAAAAACGAAAATAATAATACAGAGGTAGATAAATTGACAAAATGTGAGCAAGAAAAAGAAGAGTATTTGAACAACTGGAAAAGAGAACGGGCCGATTTCCTAAATTATAAAAAAGATGAACTGAAACGGCTGGAGGAATTTGTGAAATTTGCGAACGAGGCGGTTATTTTGGAGATAGTAGAAATATTGGATGACTTAGAAAGGGCAGCGAAAGAGTTGAATAACGAAGGATTAGATCAAGTGTTAAAAAAATTTCAGGATTTGTTGAAGAAGCATGACGTAGAGAGAATAAGCGTGGATACTGCTTTTGACCCGCTATTGCATGAAGCGGTGGAGGGGGCAGAAGGCGATAAGCTAGAGGAAATTCGAGCCGGTTATAAAATGCACGGTCAAGTTGTAAGACCAGCTAGAGTTAAAATCACAAAGTAATTTTAACAAATTCCAAATAACAAATCCCAAATTCCAAATAGATTCCAATATTTAAATTTCCAAACAGCCCTTCGGGCATGTTCGCTGAAAGCGAACAGTTTGAAAAATTGTGATTTGGTTATTGTTTGTGATTTGGTGCTTGGAGCTTGGAATTTAAATTTTTGATATGTCAAAAATTTTAGGAATCGACTTAGGTACAACCAATTCGGCCATGGCGATAGTCGAGGTCGGCCAGCCGAGGATATTGGAGAATAAAGAGGGAATGAGGACTACTCCCTCTATCACTGCTATAGGTAAAAACGGCGAACGGTATGTAGGAATTACGGCCAAACGGCAGGCGGTAACTAATCCGAAAGATACTATTTTTTCTGTAAAACGGCTTATTGGGCGCAGGTTTTCTGATGCCGAAGTTCAGCACGATAAAAACCTTTTGCCTTATGAAGTAAAAGAGGGTGCGCATGGCGATGTTGAAGTAAAAATGGGAGATAAATCATATAAACCGGCGGAAATATCGGCCATGGTGCTTCAGAAATTAAAGAATGACGCCGAGGACCGCTTGGGAGAAAAAATAACCGAAGCGATAATTACGGTTCCGGCATATTTTGACGATGCTCAAAGAAAAGCGACAAAAGATGCCGGAGAAATAGCGGGCCTTAATGTAAAAAGGGTTATCAATGAACCGACTGCGGCCGCACTGGCCTACGGTTTGGACAAAAAGAAAGACGAAAAAATAGTTGTCTATGATTTTGGCGGCGGTACTTTTGACATTTCAGTTCTGGAAATAGGTGATGACACTATTGAGGTCAAATCAACCGGAGGCGACACGCATTTGGGCGGAGATGATATTGACCAGAAGATAATTAAATATTTCGTTGAAGAATTTAAAAAAGAGCACGGGGTGGATGTTTCTAAAGATCAGCTTGCCTTGCAGCGAATGAAAGATGCGGCCGAAAAAGCAAAACACGAGTTATCCAGTACCATGCAAACGGAAGTGAATGTACCGTTCTTGACCGCCGATGCTTCAGGAGCCAAACACTTTAATGTAAGTTTCTCAAGAGCAAAACTTGAAGAGTTGGTCGGCGATTTAATTGAAAGATCATTGGAATTAACCAAAAAAACTGTTGAAGAGTCTGGGTTTAAAATGTCCGATATAAACGAAGTAGTGATGGTTGGCGGCCAGACCAGGATGCCCATGATAGTTGAAGGGGTTAAAAAACTGTTTGGCAAGGATCCTCACAAAGACATCAACCCCGATGAAGTGGTGGCTTTAGGCGCGGCAGTCCAAGGCGGTATCATGCAAGGAGAAATAAGAGATGTGCTCTTGCTTGATGTTACGCCGTTGTCACTTGGCATTGAGACACTGGGAGGAGTGTTCACGAAAATGATAGAGAAGAATACCACAGTTCCCACCGCTAAAACACAGATTTTCTCTACCGCCGCCGATAATCAGCCGTCGGTTGAAATACATGTCCTTCAGGGGGAGAGAGCAATGGCGCATGACAATAAAACGCTGGGCAAATTTATCTTAGACGGTATTCCTCCGGCTCCTCGGGGCGTGCCACAAGTTGAGGTGTCCTTTGATATTGACGCTAACGGTATCTTGAATGTGAAAGCAAAAGACAAGGCCACCAACAAAGAACAGTCCGTCAGAATTGAGGGTTCTTCCGGTCTTACCGACGAAGAGAAAAAAAGAATGACCGCTGACGCGGAGAAATTTGCGGCGGAAGATGCGAAAAAGAAAGAAGCGGTGGAAGTCAAAAATCTCGCCGAAACACTGATATACACAACCGAGAAGATGATCAAAGAGAATGGTGCCCCCGACGCTACGGCCGGGGCAGGTAAAATAAAAGAAGAGGACAAAAAAGAAATAAATGATAAAATTGAAAAGTTGAAGGCCGAATTAAAAGGAGATAATTTGGAAGAAATTAAAAAGGCGACGGAAGAGTTGTCTAAAGTGGCGCAAAGAGTTGGAGCGGAATTGTATAAATCTGGTGCCGAACCTCAACCGACTCCTCCAAATCCAGAGCAAGAAATTCCAAAAGAGGACCCTCATGAAAAAAATCCTAAATCCTAAATCCTAAATCCTAAATTTGACTATAAAGTTTTGGCAAAAACTAGTGTTGTTGCAACTATTAACTCTGTTTCTTGCGTGGCAGTTTTTTAGGTATGTAGATTATGTGCTTAATGTGATAACGCCGGAATCATTTGCGTTTGATTTTGAAGCGATTGCGGTGGTTAATTTTGTCGTTTTGGTGAGCGTCATTTCATTGAGCTTAACGATATTCCAACAGAAAAGATTAGTACTGATAACATCAGGAGTTGTCGGGCTCGTTTATTTGTTGGTTTTCGGATGGACTTATGTTAACTGGGTTGGTGCTGGGACGGTGATTTTGTTGTTTCTTCTGGCCCAGCATTACGGAATTGAAGAAATTGACCAGCGGACGAAGATAAACCCAAGAACGATAGTGCGCCGTGCGGCGCCGGCAGTGATAATGGCGTTCTTTGTTCTGACTTCTTTTGCGGCGTACCAAAGTCCCGTGGCGAAAGGAATTGCCGATGCCCGGCAATTGCCGTCTGCCAGCGAGCAGTTTATGAGGACGATAGTTGAGAGTGTGGTTGGCGGCCAGATTCCAGCCGGTCCGGAGAGGGAAGGCATTATCAGTCGGGTCACCAAAGAAACAATTCAACAATTTAACGATATATTAAAACCCTACTTCCAGTATGCTCCGCCGTTGTTGGCCTTCGGTTTGTTTCTGATATTGTGGGGTTTAAGTTGGATTTTTGTATGGTTGTCAGTTTTAGTGGGAATGTTGGTTTTTTGGATATTAAAAAAGACAGGCTTTATAAAAATTGAAGAAAAAGATATTAAAGCGGAAATCCTTATTATATAAAAATGGCTAATAAAGATTACTATACAACCCTAGGCGTCCCTCGTACCGCTTCACAGGAAGATATCAAGAAGGCCTATCGCAAGCTTGCTCACCAGCATCATCCTGATAAAAAAGGCGGAGATGAGGTTAAGTTCAAGGAAGTCAACGAGGCCTATCAGGTGCTTTCTGATCCGAAGAAAAAGTCGAGCTACGACAATTTTGGATTTGCTTATAATGAAGGCGGATATCAGAACGGCCAGGATTTCAATTACTCGGATATCTTTGGTGGTATGGGCGGACAAGCGGGGATGGAAGATATTTTTGACATGTTTTCGGGGATGTTCGGCGGCGGGTCTCAAAGATCGTACGAGAGAGAGGAAAATCAAAGAGGTGAGAATTTATATTTGGAAGTTAATATAAAGAAAAATGACTTAGGTACGCAGAAAACAATAGAATTTCAGGCGATGGATTTGTGCAAGGAGTGCGGAGGAAACGGCATAGAGAGGGGATATGGTATGGTAACTTGCGAGACGTGCAAAGGCGCAGGGCAAGTCAGACAAACATCGCGAAGTGCGTTTGGATATTTCACAAGAGTCGGTATTTGTCATAAGTGCGGAGGTAAGGGTAAGTTCCCCGAAAAGAAATGCCACAAATGTTCCGGCGATGGAAGAGTTAAGGCCAAAAGAAAATTAGACATTCTCATTCCTGAAAACATCAACGGCGACTACAATATTGCTATCCCCAAAGGTGGAAATGTTTCCAAAAACGGACAAGCCCATTCGACGGGCTTAGGAAAAGCAGGGGATTTGGTGGTGCATTTAAAACTTAGATAGTTTTGTCTAGTGTGTTGACTTTGTGGCAGGAATGCTATATAGTAATATTGCCTTGAAAATCGGAAAAAAGGGAGAAAGAAAAGAAATGATTGAAAAGGTAGTCAGCGCGTCTCAGGAGGTGAAAAAGACTCCGAAGGAATGGTGTGCAGAATTGGGCTTAACAATAGTAAGTCCTGACGGTTGGAGAACGAGTACGGCTCCTTCTATGGATAAGCCCATCTCGTTAGATGAGTTTCGAACCAGAGCTTATTACTCAACAATTATCGGTAATCTCAATTTCTAGCAATTCCAGCGCCCCGGTTACGGGGCCTTTTTGTTTTGTAGCAAGAGGGAATTATGATGTATAATTAGTTTATGAATGATTTTTTATCCGTTATCTGGGGACTAGATTTCTCTAAATTAGTTCAGAATCTTAATTTTAGTCCAACGACCCTTTTCGTCGGACTGGTTTTGGTGTTTCTGATGCTTTATGGACTTAGTTTGGGACGAACCAAGGCGCTTGTCTCGCTCCTTAGCATTTATGTGGCTCTTGCCTTTGATGCAACCTTTCCTTATCTGGAGAAGTTATACACTTTGCTTCCTTTTAACGAAGATACTTATTATACTGCCAGACTGACTTTATTTTTGCTGGTTTATCTTGTTGTGTTTGCTATTTTAAACAACTCATTTGCCAAAGGCCGGTTTACCCTGAAGGAATCCTCCATAATATCCGTTGGTGTGATAAGTTTATCGCAGATAGGACTCCTCGTTGCGGTAATAACAAATATTATCCCCGATAATATAATAGAGAGAATGCCGGAATATCTTTCCACGTATTTTTCCTCTAAAGAAGCGTTGTTTTATTGGATAATTATACCGGTTATAATTTTAGTATTTCTTAAAAAAGGGAAAAAAGAAAGATAGAAATCTCCATGCAAGACACGACTCTTTGCTTTTTAATTAAGAGTGGTAGCAAGTTTGACCTTTTTGACATAAGGGAAGTTTAAGTTATACTCTACTCGGATTTGTTCCTTAAAAGAGACGGCTTCAATGAGTTTTTGCTACGCAGTTATCGGTTCCGGTCGGCAGGGGGTTGCGGCGGCGTATGATTTAGCTAAATTTGGCAATGCTGAAGAAATAATAATGATCGACCTAAACAAATCCAAGGCTAAGATGGCAGCCAGACACATTAATAAACTTTTGGGAAGGGAGGTCGCTCGAAGCGAAAAAGTTATTATTAGCGAGACAAATGAGGGATTTATCGGTCCTTTGGGCCAGTTGCTTATCGGAACAAAACTTTTTGTAAGCGCTGTGCCATTTCAGTTTAATTTAGACCTCATGTGCCTTGCGGTGCGATTGGGTGTTAACATGGTTGATTTAGGCGGGCACACATGGACGACCAGGCAGCAGTTAGCATCTTATCCCATGTCTGCTAAGTCTGGCGTAACCATTGTGCCTGACTGCGGTATGGGCCCGGGAATGAACATATCGCTTGCTCTCTACGCGATGTCTCTGCTCGATGTGCCAAAGGAAGTGCTTATTTGGGATGGAGGTCTTCCGCAGAATCCTAAGCCGCCGCTAAACTATATGTCTACTTTTCACATAGACGGACTTCTCAATGAATATTCCGGGAACGCGTCATTTATCAGAAATGGAGAAATAGTCGAAGTGCCGGCACTATCTGGTTTGGAACTTATTAATTTTGGACCGCAAATCGGAATACTTGAAGCGTTTGTAACTTCAGGCGGGCTTTCAGCCTCTCCGTGGACGCTTAAAGGTAAGTTGCAGAGATTGGAAAACAGAACTTTGCGTTATCCCGGTCATTACAAATATTTCAAAGTTCTCAGCGATCTTGGTTTTCTTGACCGGGACAAGATTGTCGGTTCATGGGGAACCGCCAAAAGACCGTATGATACATTAAAGCAGATGCTTGTGGAAATGCTTCCTAGAGACGAAGAAGACATTTGTATTATGAGAGTGCGGTGTGCCGGCGAGAAAGACGGCAGGTCTGCTTATGTAGTCATTGAGCTTATTGATCGTTTCGATCCGGTGACCGGATTCACTGCGATGCAGAGGTTAACCGGATGGCACGCCTCTATCGTTGGACAGATGGCTGTTGCCGGTGTGCTTCCTTCAGGGGCGGTGCCGGTGGAGATGGTGCCGGGGTCGGCAGTTGTCGCCGAAGCCCGAAAAAGAGGGTTCGTCATTACGGAAGAAGTCCGTTATGACGCATAAACGCAAAAGCGGCTCCCAAGCCGCCTTTTTATTTGCCCTTCTCTACCCTCTCCGTGTATTCTCCCGTTTCAGTATTAATTCTGATTATATCATCCTGGTTGATGAACAGGGGTACATTTATGGAAGCGCCGGTTTCTATCTTCACCTGCTTGACTCCACCTTGGGCGGTGTCGCCGCGGATTGCCGGAGGAGCTTCAAGAACTTTAAATTCCATTTTAACGGGTAATTCTATATTGATAATTTCTCCGTTATATTCTATAGCGTCAAGAATGGTGTTAGATTTCAGGAATCTCGTGGTGTCGCCGATCAGATCTTGAATAAGCTGAAATCGTTTTGACGGGTCGTCGTCATATGAAAACCAATACTGCTCTCTGTGGTTATATAAAAACTTAACTTTTTGACGTTCAATATCGGCCTCCTCAAACACATCTGATTGTGCAAAATTTCTTTCGAAAATCTTGCCACTAATAAGATTTCTCATCTTGGTCTGAACCGTTGGCCGACGCTGCTGCATTTTCAAATGATGGGTTTCTAAAACAACATAGGGCTGGCCCTCGTATATGAAAAATGTTTTTGGTTTTAGTTCATTTACTCCTAGGGACATACCAGGTAGTGAATTTTCCAGTTATTTAATACACGACTTGGCGTAGCCAAGTCGTAGCTGAAAAATCTACTACTTGGCATAATGTATTATTTTATCAAAAAATATAATGTTTGCAAGAAAAAAGACCGGCGAGGGTCTTGTTCTAGTAGTTTGTGGTCAGTTTATATTTTTCAAGCTCGCTTATTAATGTCCATACTTCCGGACCGCCGTTGCCATACTTGCGATATAGACTAATAAGGACTTCAGGGGTGACATATTTGACAGTGAATCTGTTGGCGTTAATTTCCTCGTTGACCCCCGGCTTAGCAATATTGTTGTTGTTAATATAAGAGTAGATGTGCCATATCTGGTGAGCTATTGCAGCTTTTCTTTCTATGGCGCTTAGCTCTTTGTAAATTGACTCTTTCATCAGTATTTTTCTGGTGGGATCTTCTGGGTCGGCCACAATCGGGTGTTGAGACAATAATCCGTTTAGCTGGTGGTTATGAAGCGGACTGAAAAAACTGTGCACATAATAAGGGCCCACCACTACCGTTACCTCGTTTTCCAGCCCGAGGTCGTCGCAGACTTCTTTTATAAATGCCTCATCTTCTTTATTTGTGACGATTGATTCGACTATTTTTTTACCCCCGAGACTCTCTTTAATATCGTTAAGGTTGCCGACGATCCATATACCGAACACCATCAGCAGCAAGTTGCAAGCAACAGAAATTATAGTCGCCAAGAAGAAAATTGTCTGGGTGTGGCCTTTGCTGTCTGTCTCCATTTAGTTCTCAAGCTGCAGACCGATATCTACGGATAATATGCCTAATGATTTTTAAAAACAAGCCCTCACACTTAGGCAGTGAATATCTGCGATGCCGAACGGCAATCACTGTCTAGGTGTGAGGGCAAGAGTTGCTAAAAAGATGATTCCTCCTGCAAGAACGATTGAAGGTCCCGGAGGGATTGGTAAAAATCCGGTTGCAAGCATGCCGCCTATTGATGCTAAGGCGCCGAATGACGCCGCAATAAAAACATATCTTGAAATACTTGTGCTTACATTTTTAGCGGCTGCTGCTGGAATTATGACCAGAGAGCCCATAAGCAGAGTACCTGCCACTTTCAATCCGAGAGCAACAACCAACGATATCAGGATCATAAAAATGAGGTTCGTTTTATTTACTGAAATGTTCATCGACTTAGCCATATCCTTGGAGAGTATCCCCATTATTAGTCCGCGGCTTATCAGAGAGGTTGTAATGATAATAGTGGCAACGGCAATGACAGTAATAAACAGATCGGATGAATTTACGGAAGACACATCTCCGAATAAGGCTTCCAGCAGTTCCGGTTCGGGAGTTAGAAGAAGTCCGACAGCCAAACTTAGAGTAAAAAATATCCCCACCAAAGTTTCGGACGGCAATTCGGTTTTTCTTTCCAATATCCAAACACCCACTGTTGCTAAAAACAAGGCGGTAAACGCTCCAAAAAAAGGATTAAGGTTCCAAATCAATGCCAAGGCGATACCCGGTAGGGCGACATGTGATAAGGCGTCGCCAACAAGGGACATTCTTTTTAAAACCATAAATGAACCTAGGTATCCGGCGCCGATTCCGATCAAAGCGGCGACTGCTAGTTGTAGATATAAGTCGTTCATAAAATCTCTAATTTCTAACTTAAGAATCTCTAATCTCTAAATTCTAATCTCTAAACAATCTCAAAATTCAAAATGAAGAAATCTCAAAAAAGAAATTCAAAATCCGGCGGGGAGAAAATCTTTAAGACTTTTGAGATTTGATATTTGAATTTGTTTAGAGTTTAGAGATTCGAGATTCGAAATTGTCATATTTTAGGATTTAGAGATTAATTCTTATGCTCATGAGCATAAAAAGCTGCTTCTCCTCCGTATAACTTCACCAATGCCTGCGGGTCCAGTACATCGTTTGGCCGACCGAAGCAGATTTTTTGTTTATTCACGCATAAAACAGTATTTGCGTATTTATAGACTATATTCAGGTCATGCGATATCAGCAGTATTGTCATCGCGCGTTCGTCGTTTAATTTTTTGAGCAGATTATAAATTGTTTCCTCGCCGCCGACATCAATGCCCGCTGTCGGCTCATCAAAAAGCAGTACATCGGGGTTATCCAAGATCGCCCAAGCGATTAAAACTCTCTGCAATTGTCCTCCCGAGAGCCACCCCATCCTTTCATTAAGCAAATGGTGTTCAATGTGATGTTGTTCGTCTTGTTTATTTTTGAGTCCTACGGATTCAAGAGCAAGCAGAATGTCTTTGTGGTTATTTGATTTTAATCGTAAAAATTCTTTTACGGTAATCGGAAAATCTCTGTCTACATTGAATTTTTGGGGTATATAACTAACCTTTAATTTCTTTGTCCATTCAATTTTTCCGGTATAGGGGACAAATTGCAGCAAGGCCCTGAAAAGGACTGATTTGCCGGCACCGTTAGGTCCGACTATGGCCACAACATCATTTTTATTTACGCTAAAACTAAGGTTTTCAATGACCGTATTATTGCCGAATGAAACTGTTAAATTTTGAACATTTAGTATTTGTTCTGACATCAAGGTTGTTTATAATGTAACATTTTTTAGTCCGAATTCCTATAGTTGACAAAACCCCAACAAACATGGTATACTTTAGAAGACAACTAGCTTTGTATCTTATGAAGCCTATTTCAATTTTATACTTAAAATCAGTGGTTTTGACCGTAACTGTGGCGAGTTTATTTTTTACCGGATTTAACGCTAAAGCCCAACATTCCAATGGTTCGATAGACACTGTTTTATATGGCAGTAATGGTAATTTGGAGGCTTTTGTCTGCAATTCATTATTGTCCATGGGGTTGGGATGTGGTTATACTCGTACCGCTGACCGCCCCAGTCCCGCTATTGAATCGGGCGTTGAGCCCTTGTCCCAAAAGACCAAAGGGGACATCTCTTCAACGGAAAACAACATCGGGAGCGGGACGGTCAATATCGGCACCGGGGCGACCAGCCAACTTACCGCATCCATGGCCAACATTACTATAAAAAGGTCAGTTTCCAGCGATAAAATTATTCTTTTGAGGGTTCCTTCTACTACCGGATTTAGCGAACCGACAATCGGTCTTGGCACTGATGAATCAATCTTCGAAATTATAAAAGGCCAGAGGCATTTTATTCCTACTGTCGACATATTCTTTGATTACGGTTTTAGTTTAGATGCGGTTCAAAAAGCGACCAAGCAGGAAGTTAGTAAATTTCCAAGAATAAAACTAGTTAGAGTTAAGAACGATAAAACTAACTACTACATAACCGAAGGCCGAATGATCCGCCCCTTTCTCAATAAAAAAGTTTTCGATTCTTACGGCAACAGAGAAGAGGACATCGTAATCATAAGCGAGAAAGAGTTTAGTTTTTATCCAAGAAATCAGTTTGTTTTTGCCGAAGGACTGTTTGGCCTTTCGGGTGTCCAAGCAATCGACATCTTTCAGTTGACCGGAGACGGCCAGAAGAGATACCTTGTGCCGCAAGTGGCCAGGAAGATGAGGATTTCGTCGGAACAAGTGGCGCCGATTAATAAAACCGAGCTTGATTCATATGACTACGGCAACCCGATATTATTCTGAATCTAATTCAAAATGTTAAAAACCGAGCTTTTAACATTAAACGCAAGTGATTAAAGAATTTTTTATTCCCTGTAAAAGTAATAACCACAGACCCGGAGTTCTTGAGAACAATGTTTTTTTTATTCTGCTTGTATTGATAGTGGGGCTGAAACTTGCCAGCATATTGAATTTCCACAGCTATTCCGGTGCCGATATATTCAACAACATTTCAAAACCGGATATTTACCAGCTGATAAACAATGAAAGAACGGCAAATGGCCTTGTTTCTCTTAAATCCAATCCTAAACTAGAAAGCGCCGCCGCTTTGAAATTAAATGATATGTTCCGGAACGGTTATTTCGGCCACAATTCTCCAGCAGGCATAACTCCTTGGTATTGGCTGGATAAAGTTAAGTATGATTATCATTTTGCGGGAGAAAATTTAGCGATGAATTTTAAGTCAAGCAACTCAACCGTGAAGGCTTGGATGGCTTCAGAGACTCATCGTCAGAATATACTCTTAAAAGATTTTAATGAAACTGGGATTGCTTTGGATCGCGGAGTGATTAACGGAAGGGAAACAACCGTGGTGGTCCAGCTTTTCGGATCGGCGTTTAAAACCGCAGTAAAAACGGCTCCTAAAACCATCCATCTCCAGAAATCAATTGCGTCCGTTGAGCCCCAGGTTACAAATTCTGAACTCGTGTCAGTCAGACCGGCGTCGGCAGTTTCAAAATCAGATCCGATATCGCTTCAAAAGGTTCTTGGTTCGGTTAATCTTTCCGGAGAAGATAACTCGCCTGAAAAATTTGAAGACTGGAGTACTGGCGGCTATGTTTTTAAAAACTTACTCAACACCCTCAGTTTGTACATAGCCGTTGGAATCGCTATAATCCTTGCGCTTAAGATTTTTGTTGCAATTAAAATTCAGCATCCCCGGCTTGTGGCCAAAGGGCTGGTTCTTGTTGCTTTAGCTTTAGCAGCGTTGCTGGTTAAAGACGAATTATTTATCATCAATGACCTTATCATTAAATAAAAAAGACATTCTGAAATATGTGTTTATAATATCCATTTTTCTCCTGGTAATTCTCTTTGTGTTTACCGTTTACGACAAAATCTCGGTTTTAGTGGATAGGGCGGAATACTTTATTTTTCCTGGTAAGAAAATTGCAGAGTATGAAAAGTTAACTTCCGAATTGATTGCCTTGTACGGGTCCGGTCGGATTGAATATTATCAGGCAGAAAGCGGCACAGATGAGTCTTCGGCGCGGGCTTACCCCGGAGGGGAAGTCATTAGTCGAGAGGGTGTTGTGTCCGGAAATTACATATATATTCCAAGCATCAATATCAGTGCGCCTATCGTGACGGGAACTTCAACTGACGAGAAAACGATATTGACACAATTAAAAAATGGTGCTTTAATGTATCCCGGCTCTAGTTTACCTGGAGATGGCGGCAGTACGGTTATTATTGGTCATTCATCGTCTAACTTGCCCTGGCAGAAATATTCTTCTATATTTTCTTCTTTGCCTAAACTTTCGAAAGGGGACATGGTTATCATTAACTATAATGGCCGCAAGTACTCCTATATTGTTGATGGCAAAATTATAGGATCAGTCAGTGTGTTATCCGGCCAGAGCATAAAGGGTGATCTGGTCTTGGGCACTTGTTGGCCAATCGGGACAGATGAGCAAAGAATCATAATAACAGCCTCGTTGGCGCCATCAACGTAACAATCAATCGCCAATTATTAATTAATTTAGTTTATAAATTTATATGAAAAAAATATTCAAATCAAAATTAGTGTCAGCATCAATAGTCCTAGCGGTTTTTGTAGTTTTATCTGGACCGTCTTTGTCCGCGTCCGAAATTAGCAGCGGATGGATTTATCCTTCGTCTTTTTCCGGATCGATAGAGAACGAATGTGACTCTGTGCTTGGTGTTGTTTGGGGACAAGCCGGGAGATCCTTTTCCGTAAATCCCAATATTCCGGCCGGCGACTATAAGATAGACATAGAAGCTCATTATGGGTATTACAGGCAAGATTCGCAAGCTCCCCAACCGAATGAAACGATGAGAATTAGGACATCAGTTGACGCAAAAAATGTTTCGGACTTGAACGGTAGCGGCGGTATAAGAGAGGACCGAGACAGCTGTTCTCAAATCAATAGTGGCAGGGCGGTTTATGCTGATATAACCAATAGTCCGCTCAGGTATGAAGGCGGGCCGGTGGTGTTTGAGGGGTTAACCGGTGAATCCCAAAGCATAGATATTTATAGAGTCCGTTTTTATAGGGATGGGACGCCGTTACCTCCTCCTCCTTCCAACAACCCACCTATCGGTTCTTTTGATGCGGGCAATTGTAACATAATCGGCGGTTGGGCCTTTGACCCTGATACTTCTGGCTTATCGGTTAATATCAATGTCTGGCAAGGTGCTCCATGGCCGAACGGTTCACTGCTTACAACATTGGTGGCAAACGGGAATTATCGGCCGGATGTAAATGCTCAGTTTGGTATTACCGGTAATCACGGCTTTCACACTAGTACGCCGTTAGCGCTTAAGGACGGAAACGCCCACAATATATATATTTACGCAGTTGATACGACTGATGGTGTAACCGGGCATATGATTGGCGGAAGTCCAAGAGTTATTCAGTGTAATGTTCCTACCCCGACACCAACACCGGTGCCAACGCCAACACCAACACCGGTGCCAACGCCAACACCAACACCGACACCGGTGCCAGAGCCTTTGGTGTCAATTATCGCCAATCCGTCGATTATCTGCCGAGGTGATCAATCTATATTGTCATGGACATCAAGCGGAGCAGTTAGTGTACATATATTAGGGTTGGGTCCTGTGTCGGCAAACGGAAAAATGAGTGTAAGTCCGTTTATAACGACTGCTTACGAGATAGTAGCAACCAATTCAAACGGGGTATCAGATTATTCGGAAGCAAAAGTAAAAGTAGTAGCTAATTGTAAAGGACCAACTCCAACACCAACACCGGTGCCAACTCCAACTCCAACGCCAACACCGGTGCCAACACCAACACCAACACCGACACCGGTGCCAGCGCCTTTGGTGTCAATTATCGCCAATCCGTCTACGATTTGCCGAGGCAACCAGTCCATCTTGTCGTGGACATCAAGCGGAGCAGCCAATGCGTACATACAAAACTGGGGCCCCGTGGCAACTATTGGTCAGTTAAATGTCAGTCCGTTTATCTCGACCACCTATAGGATAATAGTTGAGAATACTCCGGGCAATTCTGCTTTTGCTGAAGTGAGAGTGGTTGTTAGGAGCGATTGTAATTCTGTAGAGCCCACCCCAACTCCTACTCCGATAACCGTCTCAATTGACGCCTCAAGTTCTAGCATATGCGTAGGCGAATCAACACAGTTGTTTTGGAATTCTCAGAATGCAACCAGGGTGACATTAACCAACTTCGGCGATATCAGCGGTTCCGGTAGTGTTACAGTAAGGCCAACCACGACTACCACTTATTACATAACCGCAAGTAACAACAACAGCATGGATAGCAGGTCCAAAACTATCGGAGTTGTCAGTTGTAATAATACCGTGATAAGCGAAAACCCCGATTTAGTTATAAATAAAGTCGTTAGAAATATTACCGATAACTCTTCCGAGTCGGACTTTGTGGCGGCTAATCCGGGCGATATTTTAGAGTTTACATTGCGTGTTCAGTCGGTTGGGAACTTTGAGGCAAGAGATGTTCGTATCAGCGATTCTTTGCCGTCTGGGCTTACCTATGTAAGCGGTACCACGACCATTGATGGCCGATTACAATCCGATAACAACAATCTTTCTAACGGTGGTATATTTTTAGGGACATTATCTCCCGGGAGAAGGGTAGAAGTTAAATTTAGGGCGATTGCAAGGGAAATAACAGGCGGAACGCAAATCTCCGTTACCAATGTCGGCTTTATCACCTCGAGCAATACTGTGCCAAGACAAGACGGCGCTACCGTTAATGTTTCGGCGGGTATAGTGGCCGGAGCATTAACAGTCAGAACTGGATCTTCGTTTAACTGGCTCTGGCTGGCAATATTCGCCGTGGGGGGTATTGTTATAGCTTCGTTTGTGATTAGGAAATTTTATCTCTAAGTGTCCCCGAAATTAAAAAGTCCGGGTAACCGTTGAGGAACTCTTTAAAAGACATTTCTTTTCTCCCCTCCACCTGAATGGTTTGAACACTAATCTTTCCGTCAATAAGATCGGCCTTCTTTATGTTGATTATTTTGTCTATTGGTTTCTTTTGGGACCGGTTTCTTCGGCTCAATACGTGGGCAATATCGGCACGGGGACGCCAAGTCGTCCATGTTCCCGGTTCAGGATTCAGGGCTCTAATCTGATTGTATATTTTTTCTGCCGGCTGCTCCCAGTCAATTCTGCCGTCTTCTCGCGAAAACATTTTGGTAAAAGTTGCTTGGCTATGATCCTGCGGCTCCGGCTTAATTTCTCCGCTGATGTATTTAGGCAATGTCTCAATAAGAAGTTCCGCTCCCAATTCGAATAATTCCTTCGATATTTGTAGGTTGTAAGTTGTAGGTTGTAAGTTGTATGTTTTTTGCGCGAGCATTGGTCCATGGTCTACTTCCTCATCTACAACCATTATTGTGACGCCGGTCTCTATATCTCCATTCAGTATCGCCGTCTGAATAGGGGACGGACCGCGATACTTAGGCAAAAGAGAGGGGTGGACGTTCAAGAAACCGTATTTGGGCACTTCAAGATAGCGAGAGGGAAGGATCTTTCCATAAGCAGCTACGACACAAAGGTCAGGATTTAAATTTTTAAATTCTTCAAAAATCCGGTCGTCTTTTAACGATTTAGATTGAAAATGAGAAACATTGTAGCCGTTTTTTATAAGAGATTCTAAAACCGGCATGGCAAAGTCGGGAGTCCCAAAGAAAATTATGTTCATATTTTTTTTAATCTCTAAATCCTAATCTCTAATCTCTAAACAATATCAAAATTCAAATATCAAAATAGGATTGAAAAATAAGATTACTTCGACTTTTCTATTATTGAACCAAAGATTTTCATTAATTCTGTGGCTTCTTGAATAAGATGAGTTTTTTTGATATTTCTTTCATTTTGATATTTGGGATTGTTTAGAGATTAGGGTTTAGAGATTAGAGATTACGGCTTAACCCTGTCTCTAATAGTTAAGCCGTTTAGGTGGTCTGTCTCGTGTTGTAAAACTCTCGCCAAAAACCCCCTCGCCTTTAATTTTTGTTTATTGCCGCCTTCATTGATAAATTTTATTTTTATTTTCTTTGCTCTTTTTATCAGCGTCCAGTAATCAGGTATTGAAAGACAGCCCTCTTCTGTTTCGTCACTTTCTTTAGAATACTCTGTAATTTCCGGATTTATAAAAACATCCGGTACATCGCACTCTTCAGCTAGTTTTTTGTCTATGACAAAGATACTTAAGTCTTTCCCAACCTGATTTGCAGCTAATCCTACTCCACTATTATCAACCATCGCTTTCCTCATATCCGAAATTAACTCCCCGTACGAGCCATTTTTAATACTGTCAATAGCAATTTTCTCCATTTTTTTTGCCAGTATTTTGTTTGGTATTTTAGTTATTTCCATGCCGTCTATTATATCAGAAACTGGTATTTTTCAAACTCTTAGCCAGAGTGGCTTAATTATGCCTTTTCTTTATATTTTATACTAAACCATCATAAACCTTAATATCTTTACCATTAAAAATATTAATAACTAGGGTTCATCGATTAGGATAATGCCGAGTTAGGTTGTTTTTTTAACTACCTTTTGATATTTGAATGTTTAAAAATTATTTGGAAATTGGACCATATTAGAACTTAGAAATTTAGTGCCTTTTATCCACACTTACCCTCTTCCCCATGGTATAATTAATACAAGAAAAGCAAAACAATTTTCAAGTTCCAAACCGTTCAATTTCCAAACAATTTCCAAGAATTTAACTTCTAAATTTTAAACATTGTTTTTGACTTTTAGTTTAAGAATTAAAAAGTTATGAAGGTAACTTTTAAAAATATCGTCTTCTCCGTTGCAATGCTCCCCGTTGCCGGTTTTGGGTTAACATCTCCTGTTTCTCAGTTTCAGGATTGGTGGAGTAATTTTAGTAAAAACCAAGATTTGAAGAAGGTTCAGGATTTAAGAATTGAAGGCCCAAAGCGCGATTTCTCTTTAAACCAAGATTTAAAGTTTCTGTCTTTCTTCCCCAAATCTGTTCTTGGTGTCTCGAACCGCATTGTCTACGAAACCGATGTTTTCACCGAATCCCTCTTTTACATCTCAGAGCAAGTCCAAAACCTGTCAGATAAGAATACTGGCCATATTGCCAGAAGCATTAATATCGCCGCGGACCAAACCGCCCTCTCACTGGCTCCCATTCAAAAACTTGTTGACCAGTTAATCTCTGACGCCAAGAACAAAGTACCGACTCTGACTCCGACCTCTATTCCCGCTGTCATTTCAGCCCCTCTTGATTCAACATTAAAGTCCACTCTAATTCCAACGCCAAGTATTTCTGTCGTGTCTGTCCCCAAATCAATCTTAACTCCGGTCCAAACTTTTACGCCTTCAAATCAAAATCCCGACTCGGGCACTCTCGCCTTAATCCAATCTGAAATCAACAATCTCAAATCCCAACTCTCAAACATCAGTAATCAAGTTAGACAGGTGCCCGCGGTATGGCA
>MGKI01000010.1 GCA_001795615.1 Candidatus Yanofskybacteria bacterium RIFCSPLOWO2_01_FULL_42_49 | reverse complement strand
AATCGCCAATTCAATTTTTCGTCCAAGATTCCTTATGATTTGGTCGCCAAGCGAAGCGAGGCGACATCTAAAAACTTGCAATTTTCTGACTGGCTCCGCGGCCAGGACTCGAACCTGGAACCATCTCCTTAACAGGGAGCCGCTCTACCATTGAGCTACCGCGGAATATATTGTTAAAATTATTCCGCAAATAAGCTGTAGAGCGGCGAGCCGCCTTCTACCAAGCCGACGCTTCGGTCGGCTCCCCGACAGTATCGTCGGGGTTGAGCTACCGCGGAATATTGTTAATACTGACAGAGGAATTTTATCACAACAAATCATTGTTTTCAACCTGCTGATTATCCGGGTGTCGCATTGACAGGGTCGTGGTAAAAATGTACTTATTTGACACAGAGGGTTGTTTTAAAAAGAGGATAAAGCGTGAAAAAGATGGTTGTTTCGGTTTTGCTTGCTGTGATTCTTGTCTTTGGTTTCTCGTCTTATGCTGACGAGGGGATGTGGCTGTTGAATAACCTGCCCCTGGAACAACTTAAGAATAAATACGACTTTGTATCGACTTCGGTATGGGTGGAACGGGTTCAGAAAAGTTCAGCCCGTCTTCCGAATTGCTCCACATCGTTTGTTTCTGAAGACGGTTTGCTGATGACTAATTGGCATTGTTCCGAAGAGGCGGTCAAGGAGTTAAGTACGCCGGAGAATAACTACTATGAAAACGGATTCTACGCTCCGACGCCCTCACAAGAACTTAAGACTAATCTCAATGTCAGGGTTTTGATGAGCGTGACCGATATAACTAAAGAAGTAAACAATACGGCAATGTTTAGCCGGATCAGTCCGGTCGGGATGACATGTGAAGTCGTGATTTTGTATCAAGGTGGCCAGTACCATAGTTATTGCTACAAAATTTACAATGACATTAGATTAGTTTTTATGCCTGAACAAAGGGTTGGATTTTTCGGGGGAGATGCTGATAATTTCGAATACCCCCGCTATACGCTCGATGTCTCGTTTTTGAGAGCGTATGAAGACGGCAAGCCGGTCAAGACACCCGACCATTTTACATGGTCTAAAACAGGGGCCAAAGAAGGCGAACTGATGTTTGTGTCGGGCCATCCGGGAAGTACGGAACGGCTTCTGACTCTTTCTGCGCTTGAGACGGAACGCGATGTCAGGGCACCGTTTCTGCTGGATGTGTTCCGGCGGCGAGAGCTGACAACAAAGCAGTTTATGCTTCGTGGCAGAGCGGAAGCACTAGTTGTTGAATCGGACCTTTTCAGCTGGCAAAATGCACGCAAGCTATACGCGGGGAAAATAAAGGGACTTCAGGACCCGAAACTTTTTAGGGACAAAAAATTATTTGAAGCCGACTTACTCGACAAAGCCAACGGCGATCCCGTGCTTACGAATCAAATTACGGAAGGCATGAATTTGATCAGCGAAGCCCAAAAAGAAATTCGGCCTATTTATTCTCAACTTATGATGACGGCCAGGGGATTGGGGTTTGATTCGGATCTTTTTGGTCTTGTTTTCGAATCACTGAATCTTGGCAGCAATCAGCAAAATATCCAGAGTGTAATTGAGTACAGGAATTCGCTTTCAGAAACGAGCTTAAGATATGAAGAAGCAAAATTAGTCGACTCTCTGGGGCATTTAGTTGAGGTGTTTGGCGCCGACAGCCAGCTGGTCCGCTCGGTGCTTTCCGATGACATGAGTCCGGCTCGCGCCGCCCACCAGTTTATTTACGATTCTTTTGAAATGGAACCGGATGTCGCCACCAACCCTTTGCTCTCTGCCGCTGTGGCTGTTGTGGCAGAATCGTATGGCTTACAAGCCCAGTATGTTCAAGCGGTAAAAAGGGAACAAGAGGGATATGCTAGACTATCAGATGCGATGTTTAAACTATTGGGCACCGGCGTTTATCCCGATGCCACATTTACTTTGCGATTATCATTCGGAACGATGTCCGGTTACAGTGAAAACGGAAAGACAATTCTGCCGTGGACTACTATTGGCGACGCTTACAGGCATTCGGCGGACTTTGATAACGCCGGCGATTGGAAGCTTCCGAATAAATGGCAAAAGAGAAAGAGTTCGGTGAATCTTAAAACGCCGCTTAACTTCGTTTCTAACCTCGACATTACCGGCGGTAACTCCGGTAGCCCGGTTTTCAACCGGGACCTGGAAATTGTCGGAATTGTTTTTGACAGCAATATCCATGGGCTGGTAAGCGACTATGACTATGATTATTCACCTCAAGCCCGCGCTGTGGCGGTACATTCCGCCGGTATCCTCGAGCTTTTGGGGAATGTTTATCAAGCTGATCAGTTGGTCCAAGAATTGATCCGATAAGCAGAAAACAATTTTTGCCCCGCAACTTAGCGGGGTTTTGTTTTACAGATTTGCTGTTTTGTGTTATAGTCTTTACAACCAATCGAGATAGGAGGACGAAATGAGCGAATTGGTGGAAAGAGCGAAGGCCTTTGCGCTGGAGGCCCACAAGGGCCAGAATCGAAATAATCGAGCCGAAACGCCGATGATGGAACATGTCTCTGAAGTGGCATCGCTAGTTGAACAATCCGGTGGCAGTAAGGAAGAGGTCGTGGCGGCTTGGCTGCATGATGTGGTGGAGGATACCCATTCGGTAATTCAGGATATTTTCGATAACTTCGGCGAGGAGGTTACGAGTATCGTTTTTGGACTGACCGATTTGCCGGAGTTTAGGAATCTTCACACACGGGAACGCAAGGCCGCCCAGGCAAGACGAATCCGTTGTTTAAATGATAGTGTGAAGAGAGTAAAGCTAGCCGACCAAATATCCAATGTGCGTTCCACCGCCGTTGATCCGCCGGTACAATGGAGCAGGCAGCGGTGCTTTTATTACATTGAAGGCGCAAGACAAGTTATAGAGGAGTGTCTTGGCATAAGCAGTTTCCTTGAGGATGAGTTTTGCAAAGCCTATAATGCCGCTAAGCTTGTTCACGGTGAGTCAACAACCGACGCCAGCTAAATGCCGGCTTTTTGTTATAAAAATTACTTTACCAAAAATCAAAAACTCCCGTACGGGAGTTTTTGATTTAATGTCCAATAATTATCTTCGGAAAGACTGCGCTCGTTCTCTGTGGCAGTCTCTGCAAAGCAGTTTGTCCAATCGGGCCGGATCCGGCTCGAAAGGCAACTCCGTGATTTCTTTACCGCATTTTGAGCAGTTCCAGCTTCCGCTGTACATCTTTCTCGGGGCAAAATCTCTTCCACCGTTATTGCCGCCGTTGTTGTTATCGTATGCCATCTAACTAGTGCCTAGCGACTAGTGCCTAGCGACTAGTGAATTTCTAGTGGCTAGTGGCTAGTGGCTAGTTAACTATTATAATTCGACCGTTAGTGAGATAAATGGCACAATTTAATGAGTTTAAACCAGCCGATTGATCTCTGACTTAACTAGTGATAAAGTATATAGAGCATTGAGATGAAAGTCAATTTTAGAGCGAAAGCGACTTGACTTTTCAGTATATTCGGTGTATAATTAAGGGATATGACAGAAGAACAATCAACCAACAAAGAAAGGTATGAACTGCGCAGACAAGAAAAGGACTTAGTGCGCGATTCAGCCTCAAAAAAGAGAACTCTAAAAAGAACTGCAATGTGGGTCTTGATAGCGGGAGCGTTAATCGGTTCTGTTTTTGCGGTATATAATTATGGCGGTTCGTCCGGGACAACCGCTATGATTGTCGATGCTGTTAACCCGACCGACCGAGTTTTTGGCATCTTTGATTCCAAAATTGTTTTGATAGAATACGGGGACTTTCAGTGTCCAGCGTGCGCTCAATACGAGCCGATTGTCCAGCAAATCAGAACTGACTATGTCGGCAAGATTGCCTTTGTTTACAGGCATTTCCCTTTGAGCCAGCACAAAAACGCCAAGATAACGGCATATGCTTCCGAGGCAGCCGGCAAACAAGGGAAATTCTGGGAAATGCACGATATGATCTATGATGGCCAGAATGTTTGGGCTAACTTAAGCGACGACAAAGCGAGAGATGTTATGACCAAATACGCCGAAACAATCGGACTAGATTTGAAACTATTCGAGGAACAGATTGATTCCGGCGAGGTTAAAAATAAAGTTCAATCGGACAATGACGGCGGTTTGAAAGCCGGCGTCAACGCCACCCCGACTTTTATTTTGAACGGTAAAAAAATCCAACCCAGGAGCTATGATGAATTTAAAAACTTTATTGAACAAGAGTTGGCGGCAAATTCCTAAATGGTTGCCGATACTTTTTCTCGTCGGCGGCTTTATCGGGTTTATTGACTCTGCGTATCTTTCGGTTCTTCACTATAAAAATGTTATTCCGCCGTGTTCTTTGGGAGAATGCGAAACGGTCCTTACCAGCCAGTACGCCACTATTTTCGGTATTCCCAATGCTCTCTTGGGGGGTTTATATTATCTTGCCGTCATTACTTTTGCTGTTTTGTATATGGACACAAAACATCCTAAGTATATTTTGGCCGCCATGACCGCGATAATGGTGGGATTTGTTTTCACTCTTTGGTTCGTGTATCTTCAGGCGTTTGTAATTAAAGCGTTCTGCGAATATTGTCTTTTGTCCGCGGGCGTAACATTTATTTTGTTTGTCGGAACGCTATTTTATTGCTATGGGCAAAAAGAAAAAGAAAGAGTATAATCAAGAAATAAGATGAATAAATTTGCAGCCCTGTTAATCATTAGTTTTATCGGTATGGCCGTATTTGGCTTTTTAGCTATGGGTGATCATGGTCCCAGTCATGACTTGGGCGGTTGTATCGCAGCTTTGCGAGAAGGGACTGATTGTTCTGCTTTCAGGGGGCTGATCGGTTTTGCCTCATTTCACCTCAGCGCTTTTAAGGTTTTTTCTTCGGCAAATTTTAGCGTCACGACAGCAATGAGTTTGTTGCTTTTTCTTGTTGCGCTTATTGCCTCAACTATTTTAGCGAAGCGTTTATTTAATTTCGAAATTTTTAGACACAAGCAGATTGCCGTATTGGCTTATTCTTCCGACCATGATTTCTACAAGTCTCTGGAGACGAGCTTCAGAAGCTGGTTTGCTATGCGTGAAATGCGCGATGCCGTCTTTTCAATTTAGGCCTCTTGTGAATTAATCGTCTGTTTTTCGGTTGACTTTCACGAGGTGTCTGATTAAGAGGCGGTTTTATATTAAATTAAAATTATGAATAAATTAAAATCAATTATCTATTTCTTGGTTCTTTTTTCAGCGGCGATAGGGATATTGTTCTTGATTGCCAGACCAGAGAAAAATTCTTCCGTTGATAACCAATCTGCCAGCGTTGATCAGTCGGCTGCCGTTAATTTGGTGGTTGACGAATCATTTTTTGACTTCGGAGATATATCAATGGCGGCTGGCGTTGTAGCTCACGAGTTTAAGGTTAAAAACATTGGCACCACTGAAGCGGTAATCAGTCAAATTTATACTTCATGCATGTGCACCGAGGCCACTTTTAAGAAAGGGGACACGAAGCTGGGTCCATTTGGTATGCCCGGACATGGTTTTGTTCCTAAAATTAACGGCGCCATAGGCGCTGGCGAGGAAGCGATAATCGAAGTGGCTTTTGATCCGGCGGCTCACGGGCCGGCCGGGGTCGGACCGATTGATCGGATGGTTTATCTGGTTTATAAAGACAAAGACAAGCCCATCGAGTTAGAATTTAAAGCAGTGGTTCAACCATAATGACTAAAAAATTAATTGCCTTATTATTTGTCGTCGGAGTCGTTTTTAGTTTTGTAATTTTCTTCCGATTAGCGGGAGGCCTTGGTGCTGAGACGCTATGGAAGTTAAGCGACAGCGGCAAGTGGTTATTGCCTCTTGTGGCTGTTGCGGCGCTGATAGACAGCATCAATCCCTGCGCTTTCTCTATTCTGCTGGTTACGATTGCGTTTCTCTTTAGCATCGGAAAATTGCGTTCCGGCGTTATGAAAATAGGAGGTTCGTACATTTTCGGGATTTTTGTTGTTTACATTCTCATCGGGTTAGGTGTTCTTCAGGCGCTGCATTTCTTCAACACGCCTAACTTTATGGCGAAAGCCGGAGCGTTTCTTCTAGTAATTCTCGGCGGGATAAATCTGATTAACGAATTTTTCCCCTCATTTCCATTGAAACTAAAAGTGCCACATATTGCGCACAGTAAAATGGCGGAGTTAATGGAAAGAGGCTCGATGGGCATGGCTTTTCTTCTCGGTGCTTTTGTCGGTCTTTGCGAATTTCCCTGCACGGGTGGGCCATACTTAATGGTTATCGGACTTTTGCACGACCAGGCAACTTATCTTCGGGGGCTGTCTTATCTGATGTTGTATAACCTGATTTTTATTCTGCCTCTGGCCGTGATTCTATTTATTGCCAGCGACAAGGCGCTTTTGGAGAAAGTACAGACATGGCAAAGATCGGAACGGAAAGACATGCGTTTTGCGGCAGGTGTTGCGATGATATTGCTTGGAGCGCTAATCTTCTTACTTTAATGGCATGGAACTGATTTTTTCTCTTATCTTCGTGTTATTTTTCGCCTGGCTTATAGAAAAAGCGAATGGCGTTATTAAGTACAAGATCTGCTCTGTTTGCGCGGGAGTGAGCATGACTTGGATGCTTATTGCTTTGGGAATTTTAACGGGTTATTTAAACCCCGAAACTTATAAACTGATTTTAGCGACGATGATCGGCGGCACTGGAGTCGGCGCGGGATACCAAGGCGAAAAAACATTCGGCTTAACGGGAGCAAAGTCGTTGCGATTTAAATTGTTTTCGTCGCTTTCCGGCTTTGCGCTTGCTTATCTCAACTTTCATTTTATAAGCTGGATCTTGCTTGCGGCAGATGCCGTCGTTCTTGTTACGATCGGATATTTATATTTCGTATTTCCGTACAGGAAGATTAGCGGTGCCGGCGAAGACAAGAAGAAATACATAGAAGAAAAATTAAAAGATTGCTGTTAAATTAACAAAAAAAATGGATAAAAAAATATATATTTTAGCGCCGGTTGTTGCTGCCGGGCTGTTCTATTTTGCGGCCGCGTTTTCATTTCAATTTTCTACGCCGTTATTCAATGTGGAAAAAATGAAAGCAGGAAGCCTTTCTAATCTGCAGGAGCAAGTTGTCCCTTCACGGGGCGTGCGTCTGCCAATAAAATGGGAAGACTTGGGAGTGCGGATGATTGAGGCCGGTATTATCAATAACGAGAGATTCGAAGCTTTATATGCCAATCGCGGGGGGCTTGATGAGGAAATGAAGAAGTTGCTCTATGGTAAAAATAACGGCGAAATAAAAATTACTCCAGAAAATTCAGGCACACTGCTAAATCTTTTGTGGGCTTTAGGATTGGGAAACAAAAACGAAATTTTGGAAAAAGGGCCGATGTCTGATCCTAAATACGGCGGAGCGGGAGGGTTTGCTTCAACCGGCGGCTGGACGCTTGCGGATGGCAGTACCATGAACCATTACAGCGCCCATTCTCTTATTATTCTTACTGAAGGACAGCAAGAACTTGTAGAACGGGTTAGCAAGAATATTTACCGTCCATGCTGCAGTAATCCGACCCACTTTCCTGACTGCAACCACGGCATGGCGATGCTTGGTTTTTTGGAGCTGATGGCCTCGCAGGACGCCAGCGAAGAAGAAATGTATCGCGCTGCGTTGGCGGTGAACTCTTATTGGTTCCCGGACACCTACCTTGCGATTGCGCAATTCCTTGAAATAAAAGGTTTTGATTGGAGAAAAGCCGAACCCAAGGACTTGTTAGGGTATAATTTTTCAAGTTCCGCCGGTTACCAGCAGGTTCTGTCCGAATTAAAGTCACGCGGCGGAAATGCCGGAGGAAGCTGTGGAGTGTGATAGAATTAGAACTTAGAAATTAGAACATAGAACATGAATTGCTGTCATAACCACGAAACAAATAAAGCCAGCAGTATAGCCGATAATAAATCGGACAATGTTTTTTATTCTTGTCCGATGCATCCGGAAGTTAAGCAAGACAGGCCGGGGTTGTGTCCCGAATGTGGGATGAATCTTATCCTACAAAAACAAAAGTCAGGTGCTGATAGTCAAAAACAAGGATACGACAAACATGCGGGGCATAAAGTTAACATCTTTGCCAGGAAATTCTGGGTGAGTTTGGTTTTATCAATTCCGGTGGTGCTTTATTCTGAACTTCCGGAAAGATTTTTGGGCTGGCGGGCGCCTGAATTTAGCGGTTCTTTATATGTTCCTTTGATCCTTGGTTCAATAGTATTTTTTTACGGAGGGCTTATATTTTTACAGAGTGCGGTGAGAGAGTTAAAGGCAAAGTTGCCTGGAATGATGACGCTGATTGCTGTTGCAATTTCAGTGGCGTATAGCTACAGCGTTGCGATTACTTTTGTTGGCGGCGGTCATACTCTGTTTTGGGAGCTGACGACATTGGTAACAATCATGCTTTTGGGCCATTGGATGGAAATGAAGGCGGTCCAGGGAGCTCAAGGAGCGCTTCGGGAACTTTCGAGACTGTTGCCCGATAGAGCCGAGGTGGTAAGAAACGGGAAAACAGAGACTATCCTTCTTTCGGAGTTAAAAATCGGCGACATTGTGTTCATTCGTCCCGGATCAAAAATTCCAGCTGACGGTGTGGTTGTAGAGGGGGCGGCAGAGATGAACGAATCAATGATAACCGGCGAGTCGGCTCCGGTGGAAAAAAGCGTTGGGAGCAAGGTTATTGCCGGGACAGTAAGCGGTGGCGATGGCGCCCTGAAAGTCAAAGTCAACGAGCTTGGAGAACATACCTTTCTTGCGGGCGTAATGCGCTTGGTAGCTGAAGCGCAGGCATCCAAATCCCGATTACAGCTTCTTTCGGATAAAGCCGCCTATTATCTAACCATTGTTGCGATAATAAGCGGAATAGTGACTTTTGCCGCCTGGACATATGCCGGTTCAAATTCGGCATTTGCGATAGCAAGGGTGGTGGCGGTTCTTGTCGTTGCGTGTCCGCATGCATTGGGGCTGGCCATACCATTGGTTGCTTCCATTTCGACATCATTGGCGGCGCGGCACGGTTTTTTGATACGACAGCGTTCTGCACTTGAATTGGCAAGAGACATAGATATCGTTGTTTTTGATAAAACCGGAACGCTTACTGAGGGGGAGTACGGAATCGAAGGCGTCTTTCTTAACGAAAATGTCAGGACTAAAATTGACGGGAACAAATTGCTTCAACTTGCGGCCTCGGTTGATGTTCACTCGGAGCATTTTGTTTCAAAGGCAATAGTGAAAGAGGCCCAGAAAAGACAAGTTGAATTTCTGGAAGCAAAGGATTTCAGGCGTTTAGCCGGCAAGGGCGCATCGGCCGTAGTCAACGGATTTAATGTTGAAGTCGGGGGAGAGTCGCTTATTGCGGACAGAAATTTATTTGTTTCCGAAGAATTTAGAAACAGGACAGCGGATGCCTCCGGCAAAGGGCAGACTGTTATTTTTGTTGTTGTGGACCGGGAGTTGGCTGGAGCTGTCGCATTGTCCGATATTATAAGAAAAGAGTCGCGGGAAGCGATAAGAGGTTTGAAAGAGCTGGGGGTTAGGGTGGCGATGCTTACGGGTGATTCCGAAAAAGTGGCTCAGTGGGTGGCCAAAGAAACGGGAATCGACGAATATTTTGCAAAAGTTTTACCTCAACACAAGACGGAAAAAATAAAAGTGCTTCAGCAAAAAGGCAACAAGGTGGCAATGGTGGGGGATGGCATAAATGATGCGCCGGCGCTTACCCAGGCAGACCTTGGCATAGCGATTGGCGCCGGCACCAATGTCGCTATTGAATCGGCCGGCATTATCCTGGTAAAAAACGATCCGCGCGACATTGTAAAGATTATCAAATTATCAAAAGCCACCTATGCGAAGATGATCCAAAATCTTTTTTGGGCAACCGGATACAATGTAATTGCGTTGCCCCTTGCCGCCGGCGCCCTGGCTTTCAAGGGTATTTTGCTTCAGCCGGCGTTAGCCGCCGTGCTTATGTCGTTTAGTACTGTAATTGTAGCCTTAAATGCGGTATTATTAAAAAATAAGAGGCTTTGATTACAATGCTCTCATTGGTCGATGTATAAATCAATTTTAAAAAATAATATGAACAAAAAAGTAGAATGGATTTTGAGAGTCGGCGTAGCCGGAGAATTCCTCGGACACGGCGTATTTGCGCTTCAGGGGAAAGAGCAGTGGATTGGCTGGTTTGCCAATTTTGGAATTTCTGACGCAGGCCTTGCCGCACAGTTATTATTGATCGTGGGCGCAATGGATGTGTTTCTTGCTGCCCTTGTACTGGTGAAGCCGGTTCGTATCGCGCTTTTGTGGATGGTATTGTGGGGCTTTTGGACAGCGCTTTTGCGCCCGCTAGTCGGCATGCCGGTTTGGGATTTTGTAGAGAGATGGGCCAACTGGAGCGCGCCATTGGCTTTGCTGTTGCTTATAGGCTGGCCGAGATCGTTTAGGGAATGGTTCAGGTAATTAAAAAACAGTCCGATTTAAATCGGACTGTTTTTTAATTACAAAAGTATTGAAAGAATAATTGCGGTGCCAATGGGAACAAGGAGGTTGTCTCAATTATAAACGAAAATTGTTCTTAATTAAAGACAGATAGGCTAACCATAATGATGATGGTAGTAAGATATAATAAAATTTGTGGCAAATTTTTAACCATGGTATGATTATATCAGTAAAGTTTCAGCTGGTCGATCTAGACTTTATACATAATCTATTTAACTTATCTTTAATTTAAATCTATGAATTCAAAATTAATACTTTTTCTTACTCGTGTTTTAATGGGCTGGATGTTCTTTTATGCCGGAATTACAAAAGTTCTTAATCCTAACTGGTCAGCCGCGGGATATTTGGGAAACGCAAAGACTTTTGCCGGACTTTATAACTGGTTTTTACAGCCGGAAATTTTACCGTTTACTAATTTTGTAAATGAGTGGGGGCTGACTCTTTTGGGCGTCTCGTTGATAGTTGGGGCCTTGGTAAAATACTCAGGATATCTGGGGGCCTTGCTCATGTTGTTGTACTATTTCCCGGTTCTTGATTTCCCCAAGGTGGGCGCCAATTCATATCTGGTTGACGATCATATTATTTTTATAGCTGTTCTTCTTTGTTTTGTAGTCATTAAAGCAGGGGAATATTGGGGATTTGACGGTTGGTGGAAGTCGCGCAGATGACTTTTCTTAACTCGATTATTTTAGGCATTATCGAAGGTTTCACGGAGTTTTTGCCTATTTCTTCAACGGGCCATCTTGTCTTATCTTCGCATTTATTGAAACTGGAACAGAGCGATTTTCTGAAAAGTTTTGAGATAGCGATACAGCTGGGAGCAATCTTGTCCGTCGTGGTTTTATACTTCAAAAGATTTTTTCTTAATTTTGAAGTGGTTAAAAGAGTGGTTGTTGCTTTCATTCCCACGGCCGTAATCGGGTTTTTGCTCTATGGTTTTATAAAAAACATTCTTTTGGAGAGCGCGGCAACGGTGTTATGGTCGCTTCTTTTAGGGGGCGTTGTTCTTATTGTTTTTGAATTTTGGTATTCCAAAACGGCTCTTAAAATTAATGCGCAAAACTCTTTGTTGCTTTCATACCGCCACTGTTTTTTTATCGGTCTGTTTCAGGCGCTGGCTGTTATTCCCGGAGTTTCGCGTGCCGGCGCTACGATATTAGGCGGGTTATGGCTCGGCATACCCCGGAAAACGATAGTTGAATTTTCTTTTCTTCTTGCTCTTCCCACAATGGCAGGGGCTACGGGCTTAGATCTGCTCAAGAACGCTTCATTGTTTTCGTACGATCAGTTTGGCATTCTTGCGGTCGGTTTTTTCATTTCATTTACCACGGCCGTGCTGGCCATCAAGCTTCTCTTGTCTTTTATCCAAAGGCACACATTTGTGTCGTTCGGGGTTTATAGGATAATTTTGGCTGTTGTGTTTTTATTATTTTTGATATAATAATCATTAAAGTCTAATGGAAGAACTACAAAACAACACGCAGGAGGTCCAAAAAGAATCTGCCGGTTTTGATTGGGCCAAACTCATACTGCCCGGTGCCATCATTATTGCCGGTATCATGATTAGCGTCGCAGTCATGTATTCCAGCGGCGGGCCCAATAATACAGCTAAGATTGGGGAGATTTTAGGCGGTCAACAGGAAGCATCCGTCGACGACGACCCCTTTTTAGGGGATAAAAAAGCGCCGGTTACGGTGATAGAATTTAGCGACTATCAGTGCCCATTCTGCAGACGATATTTTGAAACAGTCGAACCTCAATTGAAAGATTATATTAAAGCCGGAAAAGTAAAGTTTGTGTATCGTGATTACGCTTTTCTCGGTCTTGAGTCTAACTGGGCGGCTCAAGCGGCTAATTGCGCCAATGACCAAAATAAGTATTGGGAGTACCATGATTATCTTTTTAAAAATCAAAACGGTGAAAATCAAGGTGCATTCAGTAATGCCAACCTAAAGAAGTTTGCGGGGACCTTGGGTTTAAATGTTGATGAATTCAGCCAGTGTCTGGATAGTGAAAAATACGCAGGAGAAGTTGCCAAAGATGTATCGGACGGTTCCAGCTATGGAGTCAACGGCACTCCGGCGACATTTATAAATGGCCGGCTTGTTGCCACGAGCGACGGCCGTTCAGTCGGAGCTGCGCCTTTCTCCGTCTTTCAATCTATAATTGAAGCAGAGTTAAATAAATAACCATGAAAAAATTATTATTTATTGTTTTGGCAATAGTTGTAGTTGGTGTTGTTGTGTTTCTCTTTTCGAAGAATAATAGAAGGTTTATCGGACTACCTGTGCCTGCGCAGAGCCCGACTGGAGAAAAAGGTCTTCCGTATGGAGATGATGGCTTGATTATGCCCGCTGGTATCGTGACTTATACCAATGTGGGATATTCTCCATCTACCCCGACAATTCAAAAAGGCCAGACGGTTGCATGGAAGAATAAAGGGTCATCTTTAATGTGGATTGCTTCCGCGATGCATCCGACCCACAAAATTTATCCCGACTCGGATGTTGCTAAATGCGGAACTTCGCTTCAAGCCGGTATTTTTGACGCTTGCAAGGGTTATGGAGCCGGTGAGTCGTGGGAATTCAAATTCGACGAGCGGGGGACTTGGAAATACCATAATCATCTCCAATCGAATCATACGGGAACTATCACGGTTGAATAATCTCTAAATCCTAAACCATAATCTCTAAATAATCTCAAATATTAAAATTCAAAATTCAAAATTTTTAAACCGTCCCGCCGTGGCGGGACATGCCCGAAGGGTTGTTTGGAGATTTGGTTCGCCGATTGGCGGATTGGATTTGTTTAGAGATTAGGGATTAGAAATTAGAGTTTAGAGATTTTATGATTACTTCTTCCACAATAATCATCTTCATCGCCTTTAGCGGTTTTTTACTCGCCGCTTATATAAGGCACAAGAAGGTTTATAAAGAAGCTCTTATTTGTCCGTTAAAATCTAACTGCGAGACGGTCATTTTCAGTGATTACTCAAAATTTTTCGGGGTTCCGGTTGAACTTTTGGGGATAGCGTATTATTTAATTGTGGTTTTAACCTATGGCATTTTTATGGCCCTTCCCGTGGAGATGCCCCAGATTTTGGTATTTGGTGTTTTTTCTCTAACAATCGTTGCTTTTTTATTTTCTCTTTACCTTACTTTTATTCAGGCTTTTGCGCTAAAGCAATGGTGTACCTGGTGTCTTATTTCGGCGGGCTTTTGTACCGGCATATTCGGATTGGCGGTTTTTGCCTCACCGCATAACTTTGCCGCACTTGTAGGAGAATATCGGACGGCAATTTTGACCCTGCATCTTATCGCCGCAGCCATTGGTCTTGGTGGAGCGACGATTACTGATGTTTTCTTTTTCAAATTTCTTAAAGATTTTAAAATTTCAGAGTCGGAATCGGAAATTCTTAGAACTTTGTCTCAGGTAATTTGGTTTACCTTGGCGCTGATTGTACTTACCGGTATCGGGTTGTATCTGCCGGCGTCAGAGCGACTTCTGATTTCTTCTAAATTTCTGGTGAAAATGATCGTTGTGGGAGTTATAATTATCAACGGGGCATTTCTTAATTTATTAATATCGCCTAAATTGGTGCATATTTCTTTTGGCGAATCGCATCATCATGAATCAGGCGAGTTGCACAGGCTTAGAAAACTGGCTTTTGCTCTCGGCGCCATTTCCAGCGTTTCCTGGTACTCGGCTTTTATACTGGGTTCGCTCCGCAGACTATCCTTTTCATTCCAAGAGCTTCTCGGTATTTATTTGATACTGGTAGTCATTGCTGTTATCGGAAGTCAGGTTATAGAGAGAAGGCTTGTAAAAAGGGCTGTACTATGATATACTTAGGCTACTGTAGGTTTCTCTGTCGGTAGTTTCCTCTATTTACTTAGTAGGGACTTGGCGAGAGGTCGGTCCTACTAAATTAAAGACAGTAACTAGCCACTAGCCACTAGCCACTAGTAAAAAACTAGTCGCTAAGCACTAGTCGCTAGGCACTAGTTAGTAATGGAGAAGAAATTATATGTTGGCGGATTGTCATACGACACCACCGAAGCCGGATTGAGGGACGCGTTTTCTCAGGCCGGTGAAGTAGTTTCAGCTGCGGTGATTACGGATAAAATGTCCGGCCGATCCAGGGGATTCGGATTCGTAGAAATGTCTACGGAAGAAGGAGCCCAGAAAGCCATTGATATGTGGAATGGTAAAGAACTGGACGGCAGAACATTAGTGGTTAATGAAGCAAAACCGATGGCCGATCGTCCGAGGAGACCGGGAGGTTTCGATCGAGGCGGTAGCCGAGGCGGTTTTGGCGGCGGCAGAGGCGGTTTTGGCGGAAGAAGGGACTACTAGTATGCGAATAGCCCACTACGAATGGGCACATACGAATATCAAAACGGACTCGAATGAGCCCGTTTTGATATTTGATGATGTTAATGTATACTTTCGGGAGTTCTTACTTTCCAGAGGAAAGAAATGCTAAAAGAGCCGGGCACGATTACAGTAAAAACTGGGTCAATGAGATCAGGTAAATCGGGGGAGTTAATAGAAGACATAAATGCTCACAAGCGTGCCAAAATGAAAGTTCTAGTAGTTAAGCCCGCTCAAGATACTCGGGATGGCGACCAAATTATTGCTAAGGAAGTTATTGACGGTAAACCGACAAATATAAAGTTGCCGGTAGACGCCAACTTTGTCAGTAGCAGGAGAGATATTATGAGGTTGATTAAAAAGACTCATTGCGAGGTTTTTGCGGCTGATGAGGTGCAGTTTTTTGGCCGGTGGTTCATTAAATTGGTTCAGGAGCTGGCTTTTGAAAGGAAAATGATTGTCCTGTTGGCGGGTCTTGATTTGGATGCTTGGCGCAAGCCGTTTGGCATAATGCCGGAGATTCTTGCTCACGCTACCTACGTAGATAAATGCCAAGCAAGTTGTTTTGTCTGCGGCCGACCAGCTCAGTTTACCCAAAAACTGGGAGGCGATCCGACCAAGACAGTTGAGCCCGGGGATCACTATGAGGCCAGATGTTTTCGCTGTCATGTCATGCCGGAAGACCTCATGGCAGAATCATTAGGAGCATCAATTATTAAGGCGTCAACTGTTTGACGCCTCTTAAATTACCCCTGTGGATAATCGACTTGCGAAGTCGATTATCCACAGGTTTGTTGAAAGGCGTTTCTTTGCTATCTTATTTATCATGCGTCCCGTTAGAAGTCGCCCTAACGGGTTAAACGAGTGATGTATCAAATAAGTAATAACAACAGTTGTTCTGCGCACGAACTGATCGTTCTTGGACTGCGTAGCAGCGACTTCTAACGGGATGCGTTTCAATATTCCCAAAAACGACTCTAAATATTACTGGACCCAGCATTCTGTAAGAAAGATGATGTTTTACGGTTTGACGGCAGACAGGGTTAAAAGAATCATTCGCAATCCAAAAAGAATGGAAGACGGCGTTGCCGAAGGAACACTGGCGGCAATGCAGTCTTCCGGAACAAAACAAAAACCGACGGAAATATGGGTGATGTATGCTACGGCGAAGCCGCGAACTCAAAATTCAAAATTCAAAATTCAAAATTCCAGGCTCATCGTTATAAGCGCTTGGCGCTACCCAGGGGTAAGCCCGGTCGGCAAGCAAATACCAATACCGGCGGATATTTTGGCCGAGCTAAAAGAAGATGGTATAATAGAATAGGTCGAAAATGATTATTGGCGGCTAGTTTTTAGTGACTAGTCTGGTAATTGCCGGATTACTAGTGGCTAACGACTAGTGGCTATTGGCTTTAACTTATGATGTACAACAACTTTGAATGGGGCAGGCAAATGATGAGCGGATCATGGCTTGGAATGTCTTTTGGAGCTGGTTTTTCTGCCATCTTTATCTTATTGATTGCTTGGTCTTTGGTTTGGAAGGGGATGGCGTTGTGGAAATCAGCTCGTCATGCTCACAAGGTCTGGTTTGTTGTCTTGCTTGTTACTAACACCGCAGGTATTCTCGACATTCTTTACCTCTATGTTTTCTCCAAAAAATCTAAGTCGATAGAGAGATAGCTCTTTATTGACTAAGGTTGGGGCCTAAATTGTTTCAAGAACTTGTTTTTGAATTGCTCGAATTTATTATTTTTTATTGATTTACGGATTTCTTCCAAAAGGTTGTTGAAGAACCAAATGTTGTGAATTGTAGCGTGTCTTTGGGCTTTTTGTTTTTCTTTGTCGCTACCTTTGAATAATTCATATAATTTCCTTCGGGTTATTCCGGCTTTGCAAACCGGGCATTTGCATTCTTTCTCAAGGGGAATACTGATATTTCGAAATTTTGATATATCGAAATGCCCGTTTTTGGTGTAAATCCTTCCGTGGCGGGCTTCTCTCGTGGGAATTACGCAGTCAAACAGATCTATCCCTTGTTCCACCGCATTAAAGATATCTTCTATTTTGCCTATGCCCAGAAGGTGACGAGGTTTTTCTTTAGGGAGGTGTGGGATTACCCACTTTATAGTTTTAACCATTTCATCTTTTCCAAAAGATCCTCCGATGCCGATACCGTCGAACGGAAGCGAGGCGATATATTTGGAGCTTTTAATTCTTAACGATTTATATCTCCCCCCCTGCACTATTCCGAATAAAAATTGACGTTTTCCGCTTAACTTTTCACTTTTAACTTTATACTTTAAACTTTCTTGTGCCCATTTGTGTGTTCTTTCCAATGCCTTTTTATTGTAGTCAAAACTATCCAAAGGCGATGTACATTCATCAAAAGCAAAGACAATGTCTGCTCCCAATTTCTTTTGGATCTGCATTGATAGTTTCGGTCCAAGAAATCTTTTTTTGCCATCCAATAAAAAATGCACCCCCCTTTGGCTAATTCGGATATTTTTTCTCCTGTGGATAATCGACTTCGCAAGTCGATTATCCACAGGGTGGGCGTTAAGAATTTTGCCGATTTTATTCTCTTTGCCGAAACCAAGCGAAAACACTTGAAATCCGCCACTATCAGTCATGGTCGGCAGTTTTGTCCCCAGTTTTTTCAATAAAAAGGTTTTGGTTTTTGAATTTTGAGTTTTGGATTTGTTTAGAGTTTCGAGTTTAGAGTTTAGAGCCTCATTCCACAAGTGGTATGTATTGGCTATGACTACCTGTGTTTTTGTTTTTTTGATATCCGACGGTTTCAGACATTTTATCTCGGCGCGGGTCGCAACTATTACATAGGAGGGGGTTTCTATTTTGCCGTGAGGCGTGCTTAAAACGCCCAAGCGGGCCTGGGTGTGTTTATCTTTTTTTATTATTTTGAAAAAACCGCCACGAGAGCGGTTTTGCTTATTTTGTTTCATATCCTAAATATAGAGTATGTGTTTGGTATCGTTGAACCGTGACAATGGCAATCCTGTAAGAATATCTGGCCGTGGCAGTTATTTTTTTCAAGAGCCCTAACTTATGCCACTCTTGAAAAGATATTTCAAGGTCAAGTTTGTCTGCGTGGTATGAAGTCCAAAAACCGCTTTTACTAATTTCTTGAGCTAGCGAAGCGTTAATCCTCAATACCATGGATGTTTTCTCGTTTATATATATTATTCCCGCTATCCGGTTGATTACTTGATCACTTTGGTCACTTTCAGGAGGCAGATTTTCTTTAGGCCAGAAATGGATTTTATAGCACCTTTGGCCGTCGATTTCTTCTCTCTCATGACTTAACAAGAAATAGAATCTGCTAAGGAAAGCATCCAGCAATTTGTCGAAAGCAACAGGGTTTCTGGGTGTGTCTACATTCGGAGGGTTAATGCTGACTAACTCTTCAACGAGTTTATTGTTTCTGGTGTAAGTTCTGAAAACAGCTTCTTTTTCTACTGACTCGAATTTTCCGTCAGCGTTCAAGTTTTCAATTAGGTGAGTTTTGTTGGTAACAAGAGCTTCTCTTCTAACAGTTTCGTCTTTTTTTGCTTTTTCAAAAGCCTGAGTGACGATTCTGAGCGCTTGAATATCTTGAGTTTGTGTTTCGGCTACCCTGGGTGCCAACAGTATAAGGGAAAGCAAAAATAGAGTTATTTTTGTCACGCCCGCTCTCCAGTTGTTAATAATAACTTGACAGAGTTTACCATGAAGGGCAGAATTTTGCAACTTTTTTGCTTTTACAAAAACTTAGTATATACTTAGGAGAGCAGGATTCGAACTATCATCGATTGAGCGGAAACAGGTTTGCTTATATGCGAGGCATGAGGAGCGATGTGTACTTTTATGTACACGAGCGACGAACAACGAAGTAGATAAGCAAACCTGTCCCGCCCCTAAAGGAGGGGGGAAGCTCAAAAATGGATGCTTTCTTTGTTGCTCCTCCTCGATGTATCGCAGAGGATACACCTTCGTCGTCGCGCCAAAGAAATCATCTAATTTTTGAGCTTCTCAAGACGATGCGAGTTCGAATCCTGCTCTCCGGCCATATATGATAAAAATTTACACAACTCCAACTTGCGCTTATTGCAAAACGGCAAAAGATTATTTTAAATCCAAAAATTTGAATTATGAAGAATATGATGTGTCCAAAGATATTCCTCGACAGAAAGAAATGATAGAGAAAACCGGCCAATTCGGCGTGCCGGTTATAGATATAGACGGAAAGATGGTGATTGGATTTGATAAACCGAAGATTGACCAACTGTTAAAAGTTAAAAACTAAAAGCGTAAAACGAAAAACAACAGTGTAAAGTTAAAAATATTTTAAATTTTTAATTATTATTTTACACTTTTCGCTTTACATTTTACGCTTGAGTCGTGCCTAAGAAGCAATTTCGAGAATTAACTTATGTCCCCGATTCACTCAAGGGTATTTCTGCCAAGACTATTGATATTCATCATGGCAAGCTATACAAGGGCTATGTAGATAAGTCCAACGAGATTGGAGAAAAGCTTGGCGAATTGAGAAGAAGCGGCAAAGCCGAGGGAAATCAAACTTATAGCGAATTAAGAGGATTGAAACTGGGGGAGACCTTTGCCGCGAACGGTGTTTATTTACATGAAAATTACTTTGCAATTCTTGGCGGCGACGGGGTGCCGAAGGGCGAGGTTTTAAAAGCAATTGAAGAAAAGTTCGGTTCGTTTGAAGAGTTTAAGTCATATTTTTCTGCTTGTGGAATGGCGGCAAGGGGTTGGGCAATTTTGGCGTGGGACATGCATGAACAAAGGTTAATGCAATATAACTGCGATGCCCAGAATCACGGCGGGGTCTGGGGATGCATCCCTATTATCGCCCTCGATGTTTATGAGCACTCATATTTCATAGACACCGGCTCTGACCGGAAAGCCTACATAGAAACATTTTTCAACAATCTCAACTGGGATCAGATAGAAGAATTTTATCAGCGGGCGAAACGAGGTCAGACCGAGTGAAGTCCCTTACCAAGCCCGCCCCCTTTTCTGAATGGCGGTCGTTCGGAGGGGCGTGCTTTAGCCGCCCTAGAATCTCTGTAGCGGAATTACTTGGTGTGGGACGAAAAAATACGAGTGGGAGTAAAAAGGCGCCTAAGGCGCCTTTTTATGTATAAGACCTGATTGATTTTTGATATTCTCTTATCGCATTTATCAGTTCTGTCGCCGCATTACCTTCGATATGCAGGCCCTTTTGTTTCATAAGATAATCCAGCAACGTTTCTGCGGAGATGCTCGGCTGTTCTAATATGTAGGGCAAAATTATTACTACATCTCTCTTACTAAGTTTGAACATACTGATGGTCCTAGTTTCACACACAAAGATCTAAAAATATTTTAAGTATTTAGCGAAATTATTACAATACGCAAAACCCTTGACGGATGGTTTGATAATTGATAATATAAAAACGCAAAACGGAGGAGGTTGCAATGAGGAAAATCGCTTTGTCGACTCTTTTTCTGATGTTGCCGATTTTGGCCGCATGCTCGTATTATGAAAAAAGACCGTCAACTATTACACTGAATGACGGTAAGGAAATAGTTTGTCCAGGCGGTTTGTTGTTTAATAGCGAATCAGAGAGGGTCGCCTGTTACAACGAAGGCGGGAAAGTGCTTCTGATAGTAGGCTGGGAAAATGTAAAAGGATATACTGTGGAATAACTTTCTCTAACGGCGCCATTGGGCGCTTTTTTGTTTGAACGACTCAATGGGTGTGCCCATTGAGTCGTTCTTCAAGTTACCGCCAGTTGGCAAACCATACTCTGGCAGAATACGCTTTTTCTGATAATGGCAGGCCGTAACTCAGCGGAGCGAAGAACAAGAAAGCGGCGATGGCAGCAATTATAATTCCCGTAAAAATTTTACGGGAGTTTTTGTTGTGGTCGGCTAAATAACAAAGCATTAAAATTGCAAATATTAACGCCGTCAGATAATGGTACAGAAACATTACCCGCTTAACGCCAATAAAGGGAAGTAGGTTTAGAAAATAACCACCAAGAAAAAAAGCCAATGGACTATGGACTATAGACGATGGTTTTGAATATTTTTTGATTTTGATCCATAAGCCATAAGCCGTAAGCCATAAGCTGATTGCAACAGCAATCGTACTACTCCACCAAATAATTGGGTTGCCAAAGAAATATATTCTGGCATTACCATTAACCCAGTAATATATCGGCCGTGCCATAAGCGGCCATGTGTAAAATTGGCTTGAATAAGGATGCGAGGTCGTAATTCTCTGGTTTGATTTGTACATTTCTATGTTTAAATTTACGATATTTTTGACGACATTTTGTTCGCGGAAGTTCGGCTTCATAAAAGCGTCGCCGGAGCCTGGGTTTGGCAAAAGAGCAAAGTGTAAAACAAAAATAGAAAAGTAAATTGCCAGAGAAATAAGGAAAAAAGAAGCCAACTTCAGAACCGACATAAAACCAGCAATTGCTGGTTTTATGTCGGTTCTTGGGATTTTGACTGCTTTGGCTGCTTCGACTAAAATCGGCAGAGCGATAAATCCCAACCCGGTCCATTTGATAGAAATAGCTAGTCCGGCGAAGATAGCTGTTAGTATTAAGTATTTAGTATTAAGTATTCTGTTTTTTGTGTATTTAAAATAAAAAAGAAGAGAAGTAAATCCGAACAGAAGCAGGAACGGATCAAGAAGCATGAGCCGGGACTGAGTTAAAAGAGCGTTGTCAAAAACTACGAACAATGCTCCAGCAAAAGCCGCCATTCGGCTCATGCCCAATTCTAAAACAAGCAGATAAATCACAAGAGGCAATAACGTACCGGTTAGTGCTGGTAAGAACCGCAAAACAAGATACTTATTATCCGGGAACTTGTCGCCAATATTAATAAAGCTGTATTGCGGTTCAAAATCAAACAATTTCGCGAAGCCGGCGATCATTAATTTTCCCAATGGCGGGTGGATGTCAAAATAATATTCTCCCGTATAATATCCCGATACAAACTTGCCGAAATGAACTTCGTCAAATACGGTTTCGGCCGGATTTCCAAAAAAAGCAAAATGTACGGCAATACTGATTAGCAGGATTACGCCTAATTGCCATTTGGTACTCATAATGAATATGATATAATAAAAAAGCTAAAAGCTAAAAGCTAAAAGCTAAAAGCTAAAAGCTAAAAGCTAAAAGCTAAAAGCTAAAAGCTAAAAGCTAAAAGCTAAAAGCTAAAAGCTAAAAGCTAAAAGCTAAAAGCTAAAAGCTAAAAGCTAAAAGCTAAAAGCTAAAAGCTAATTTCATGTACGACCTAATTATTATCGGCGGCTCTGCCGCAGCAACCACGGCCGGTATTTATGCCGCTCGGCGCGGGCTTAAGTTTAAAATTATTTCCAAAGATTTCGGCGGGGAAGTGGCTACTTCCGGGGAGATAGGCAATTGGCCTGGGGATGGAATGACGGATGGGATTACCTTGGCTGAAAAGTTTAGAAAACACCTCGAGAGCTATAAAGTGGACACAGAGGAGGGGACTAGGGTTGAAAGCGTTCAAAAACAAAATGACGGCAGTTTTTTATTAAAAACCGAGAGCGGCCAAACCTATTCAGCCAAAACCGTTATAGTCACTACCGGAGTTCATTCTCGAGAACTTGATATCCCCGGCGAAAAAGAATTTAGAAACAAAGGCGTAAGTTATTGCACTACCTGCGACGGCCCTCTTTTCAACGGTAAGGTTGTGGCCACAATTGGAGGAGGGAACTCCGCTCTTGAATCGGGCCTTATGCTGGCGGATATTGCTTCTAAGGTTTATGTGTTAAATAAAAATCTTGAATTTAAAGGCGATCAGGTTTTGATTGATAACTTAAAAACCAAAACAAATGTAGAGATAATTTATGAAGCAAAGACTAAAGAGATAATGGGAGATCAACCCCGACGCTCTGATGAGGTCGGGGCCCCGACTATAACGTCGGGGTTTGTAACCGGTTTGAAATACGAAGACAATAACGGTGCGGAGAATGAGTTGAAAGTTGACGGCATTTTTGTCCATATAGGACAAATTCCCAACTCTGATTTAGCTCCCAAAGAAACAGAAAAGAATCAATTTGGGGAAATAGTGGTCAACGCCAATTGCGAAACCCGTTCGACAAGCTCAGGGCAGGTCATCCCCGGTCTTTATGCCGCCGGCGACGTGACCGATGTGCCTTTTAAGCAAATAGTAATAGCGGCCGGACAAGGGTGTATAGCCGCCTTATCGGCGGTTCAGTATTTGAATAAAATAAAATGAATAATGAATTATGAATGACGAATTATGAATCAAAAATTCCTAATTCCTAATTCCTAATTCCTAATTCCTAATTGATCTATCTTGCTTCCGACCATCGAGGATTCGAACTAAAAAACAAGATTAAAGAATGGCTGGAAAAGTGGGGATATGAGTATGAGGATATGGGCGCTTTTGAATACAACAAAGACGATGATTATTCTGATTTCATTCGCAAAGCCGCAGAAGCGGTTGCGAATGATCCTGAGCGAAGTCGAGGGATTATATTAGGCGCCTCCGGCCAAGGCGAAGCGATGGTCGCCAATCGATATAAGGGCGTAAGGGCGGCGGTGTTTTATGGTCCGCCTTATCAGTTTAAAGAAATGTCATGGTTTAAATGGTTGCTTTTTGGAACGGGAGTTATCGCAACTGTGCAAAATTTAGAATTTTCTATTTTTAAAAAACTCATCAAATTGTCTCGCGAGCACAATAATGCCAATGTTTTGTCATTAGGCGCTTCTTTTGTAGATTATAATATTGCAAAAAAAATCATTAAACTTTGGTTGGAAACGCCGTTTTCCGGACAGGAGAGACATGTTAGAAGAATTTCTAAGTTTTAATTATTAATTTCTAAATAAATTCCAAAACAAAAAAGAGGGTTTTAGCCCCCGTTTCCTATCCAAAGAGTAAATTCTGTCCACAAGATCCCGGCCATTAAACATAAACCCAAAATAAGTACCGCAACCATTAAGCCGGTTAACAAAGAAACAACCCATACCCAGAATTTGGGCATGCCATCATCCCGTTTTTATAAAAAACTAAATAAAAGTTAGTATATTAATTAATGCTAGTCAATCAAATAAAAGAAGTTATTAAAGGCGAAGTTATTGAAAATAGCAACGAATTAAAAGCATATGGCCATGATGCCAGCATTTTTGAAGTCCAGCCGAAGTTGGTGGTCAAACCGAAGGATAGCGATGACATCAAAAATATAGTTAAATTCGTTTCAGAACATAAGTCTTCAGATCCGAGCCTTTCATTAACCGCTCGAGCCGGCGGCTCGGATATGTCGGGCGGGCCGTTGAACGAGTCCATTATTTTGGATTTTACGGCCCATATGAACAAAGTTATTGAGGTTGGCGTGGATTACGCGATAACAGAGCCGGGCGCTTTTTATCGGGATTTTGAAAAGGAGACACTAAAGAAGGGTTTGCTTATGCCTTCATATCCAGCTTCTCGGGAACTTTGCGCCGTGGGCGGTATGGTGGCTAACAATGCCGGTGGAGAAAAATCATTGCGTTATGGAAAAACGGAGAACTATGTCGAGGAACTTGACGTCGTTTTAAATGACGGAAACGAATATGTTTTCAAGGCTTTAACCGTCGACGAACTTGAACAAAAAAAGAGCCAGAATGATTTTGAGGGAGAAATATACCGTAAAATGCACGAATTGCTGGGGGGCAATTATGAACTTATCCAAAAAGCAAAGCCCGATGTGTCCAAAAACTCCGCGGGCTACGCGTTGTGGAATATTTGGCGTCCCGCTGCCGAAATTGACGGAGACGTTGAGTCGCAGGGACAAGAAAGACAGGTCTCAATGAATGGCAATATCGGCACGGGGATGTTTGATCTGACCAAATTATTTGTCGGTTCGCAGGGCACTCTTGGCATTATTACTAAAATGAAGTTTCGGCTCGTAAATCCTGCAACATTTTCCAAACTCCTCATTGTTTTTCTTAAAGACATGGATGTGACAGGTGATTTAGTGATTGCGTTAAATACACATAACCCGGAGAGTATGGAGTCATATGATGACAACACATTCAAACTGGCTTTAAAAATATTGCCGGACCTTGTCAGGAAGATTGGCCTGGCATCTTTATTTAAGTTTATTCCCGATGTGTGGGCCATTGTGACGGGCGGTGTTCCCAAACTTATTATGCTTGTAGAATTTACCGGAGATGATGAAGAAAGCGTGGAAAGAAAAGTGCAAAATATAAAACAAGAAATTAAGTCACGGTTTAAGGTTAAAACAAGAATTGCTTCGAATGAAGCCGATGTTCAGAAATATTGGACGATAAGAAGAGAGAGCTTTAATCTGTTGAGAAAACATGTTAAGGGCAAAAAAGCCGCTCCTTTTATTGACGATATCATTGTAAAACCCGAATATCTGTCTAAATTCCTAACAGAGCTTAAGGGAATATTGGATGAGTATAAAAAGTATATGATCTACACTATTGCCGGTCACCCGGGAGACGGAAATTTTCATATCATCCCCTTGATGGATTTATCTGATGAAAAATCGAGACTCGTTATTCCTGAGATTTCCGAAAAAGTTTACGACTTGGTGTTGAAATACGGCGGCTCGATAACAGCCGAACACAACGACGGTCTCATCAGAACGCCATATCTTGAAAAAATGTACGGTGAAGATATAGTAGAGTTATTCGAACAAGTAAAAGAAATTTTTGACCCGCTAAACATATTTAATCCAGGCAAGAAAGTGGGAGGAGATATAGAGTATTCAATGAGACACATTAAAACAAATTTCTAAATCCTAATTTCTAATTTCTAAACAATCTCAAATATCAAAATTCAAAAACATTTTGAGATTAGAATTTTGAGATTATTTAGAGATTAGGGTTTCGAGATTAGAGATTTTACTTATGGTTCAAATCATTCCCGCCATACTTACTAATTCCGCAGACGAATTTGAGAAAATAATTCGTCTGGTTGAACCCTACTCAGCAAGGGTTCATCTTGATGTTGCAGATGGTATTTTTGTGTCGAATGAAACGATCAAAGGATACTCTGAACTGGAAGTAGTTTCAACCGGCTTGAAATTTGATGTTCACTTGATGGTTAAAGACCCTCTTATGCAGTTGTCTCTTTGGAATAATGAAAAGGCCGACAGATTTATCATCCATGTCGAATCACCGAATTTAGATGAAACAATCAGGGAACTTAGAGGCATGGGTAAGGGGATTGGCATTGCCATAAATCCGGACACATCCGTGGAAGCGCTGGAACATTTTATAGATCAAGCAGATTTTGTGTGTTTTATGACGGTTTATCCGGGTTTTCAGGGCAGGGGTTTTCTTGATCATGTTGTGGAAAAAATAAAGGATTTTCGCAAGAAGTATCCCGGCGTGGTTATTTTCGTTGATGGAGGCATAAATCTGGCTACCGCTAAAAGCGCGGTTGAGGCGGGAGTTAATGGTTTAGTTTCAGGAAGCTTTGTCGTCAAAAGTGGGAATGTGGGTAAAACAATAGCTGAACTGCAGGAAGCAGTTCAGAATTTATGATTACTAATTTCTAAATAAATCTGTTAAAATTTAATTATGTTTGGGACAAAAAAATTCGACATTATTTCCATTGGTTCAGCTACTCGTGATGTCTTTATGAAAAGCGAGCAGTTTAAGATTATAGAAGACAAAAGTTTTTCTACCGGCCAAGGGGAGTGCTTTGCGCTTGGTTCCAAGATAGAGATAAAAGACATAATATTCACTTCTGGCGGAGGCGGAACCAATACCGCAGTTACATTCGCCAGGCAAGGATTAAAAACAGCCTGTGTCGGAGCGATAGGCGATGATTTTAACGGCAGAAATATTGTCGATGAACTGAATCACGAAAACATCGGCACGGATTATTTCCAGAAAAACAAAGAGGGTAATACGGCGTACTCCGTTATTCTTGTCCATGAAAGCGGGGAAAGAACGATACTTTCGTATAAGGGCGAGGGGCAAAATTTCGATGTTCAAAAAATTCCCTTCGACCGGTTTGTGGCAGACTGGCTGTTCTTGGACAGTTTAGGTGGGCACTATGACCTATTGGAGGCAGCTGTTAATTGGGCTGTTAAGAATAAGGCAAAACTAGCTGCCAATCCCGGAGGCAAAGAACTGGCGCATGGCTTAGACAAACTAAAACCGCTTCTGAAAAATTTCGCCATAGTGATAATGAACAAGGAGGAGGCCTCAAAGCTGATCGGCATAAATTATGACAGGGAGCCGGAGATATTTAAAGCAATGGACGAGATAATCGGCGGTATTTTCGTTATGACTAAAGGGCCGGAAGGTGTAGTTGTGTCGGATGGCAAGAATATCTATCGGGCTGGCGTGCCAGATTCGCCTGTGGTTGAACGAACCGGTGCGGGAGACGCATTCAGTTCTGGTTTTGTAACAGAATATATCCGATCAGGAGACATCTCCAAAGCGATACAATTTGCTACCGCCAACGCTTCTTCAGTTGTGACCCAATATGGATCCAAAGCGGGAATATTAAAAAAGGATGATTGGGGAGAATGGCCTCTTGTGAATGTTACAATTTCTAATATCTAATTTCTAATAAAATTACCAATGCCACAATGACCAAATTTAAGAAATTCGATAATTAGGCATTTCATTAGAAATTAGGAATTAGTAATTAGAAATTTAAAATGCAGGATTCTTACAACAAAATTGCCCGGATACTAAGGGTTTCTCCAGAACTGCTTTTGAACTTGGATCAGAAAATGTCAGTGATTAGCGGACAGGACGGCGTCATTGATGACATAGCTCAGCAGAATGACATTTTAGTTTCTCGGACATTGATGGAGCTGGGGTTGACTAAAGAGTCAAGCGCCGAAGAAGTTTATGATGCTTTAATCCGTCAAATAATTCATTTGGATCGGCACTTGTTTGAGGCGTTGGGGAAACCCGACCTAGAGAAGATGTCGGTTGCTTGCGGCAAACTGTGTGAGATGGCCTTCAGGGTTTTTACTCCCCCCAAGGGTTTGTTCATAAAGAAAGAAAAAGTCGTTGAGCTTCTTGAAAAGTACCGACCCGGTAGTTTGCTGGACCATTTTGGTTATGCCACCGTCAAAGAATTAATTGAAAAGGAAGGGTTTGCGTCCACGGTGAGTTCGTTGCGATTTGCGCAAAGCAATGAGTGGATGCATAAATTTTTCGATGAAGCATATAGCGCTTTGACTCCCGACGACTTTGAAGAAAGAGATGTAGAGCTTGTCGTGCTCGATTCCAAGTGGCTTACTGTTGTCGAGAAGTTTCTTGAGAAAAAATATCACAACATCAGCCATCTCAAAGAATATGGCATTATTTTTGTGATCCCTCTTAAAGTAGACACTGCCGGCGAAACGCTAAGAATGTTTACCCTTATTTTGCACTATCTCCACGAAGTCCCGTTTTATTCAGGATTGTTTAAGAAATTTATGTCTGACGAAAATTTTATTGAAAAATTCAAATCACTATTGCGCGGAGATGTTTCGGACAGTCCACTGCCTGATGGTGGGAAAATTGCCTGGAGGGTGGTGCAAAGGTATCTTGCCAAAGACGATGAAAATGACTTTCGTCTGCTTGAGCCGCATGTTAATCCAGAAGCGGATCACTGGTTTAGGACAGAAGGCGATTTGGGGCGGCTTTCCAGAATGCTGGGCAACAATGAGGGGCGTTTTAATTTGGGGTACTGGACCGGCTTGGATTTCGTAGGGGATTTTTTCAAAGACAAAAATGGCGAGGATAAATTAGTAAGTTTTGCCTTAATCGATTTGATAATGTCGGTGGTTAAAAAGAGCCAGGTTAAATATCTTTATCATCAGCAGGAAGCTTTGTGGAATAAAATATTCTCGGAATATGTGGGACGGGAGAGGATGAATGGATTGATTGAAGAAAATATAATCACTGGTTTCATCGAGTTATGAAACCAGTGAAATTATTCTAATTAACCTAATTGTTCTAAATAATACCCAATATTAAAACATCTAATGTCTAAAATTTTAGTCATTAAGTCATTGGGATTTATTTAGGTCAATTAGAGCAATTAGAATAATTAGAAATTTGCCAAACATGGAAACTAAAGAAAATAATAGTAAAAATCTTAACTACTATCTACAACAAGCTCGGCAGAATGCCTACGCTCTTGGTCATTTTAACTTCTCGACAGCTGATGTTCTTCGAGGGATTGTTGAAGCGTCAAAAGAAGCGGGTGCGCCGGCAGTTATGGTCGGTACATCTGAAGGAGAGTCAGATTTCATCGGGCTTAAAGAGGCCGTTGCTTTGGTTAAAGCACTGCGGGAAGAATTGAATTTTCCGGTTTTTCTCAACGCCGACCATTTTAAGAGTTTTGATAAATGCAAAGAGGCTATAGATGTGGGCTATGATTCGGTCATAATCGACCCCGTAGTAGAGATTTCGAATGCCTTCGGCAATAATAAATCGAAATCACACTACGGGGCAGGTGCGTCTGATTTGATGGAAAAAGTGATCATTACTAAAAAAATTGTTGACTACGCTCGGTCAGTCAGCCCCGATATTTTAGTGGAAGGTGAGTTAGGATATTTGAAAGGTTCTTCTCAAGTACAAACAAAAATTGAGATAACGCCTGCTGACTTTACCAAGCCAGAGGAAGCAAAAGAATTTGTTGAAAAAACCGGAGTTAACCAGTTGGCGGTTGTTTTTGGAAATATTCATGGGATTGTTACCGAACAGGAAGAGAGGCTGGACATAGAACATTTTAAAAGAATAATTGAGGCAATACCCAGGGTTTATTTCGTACTCCATGGTGCCTCAGGATTAAGTGATGATAATGTATCGGCGGCCATAAAAGCGGGGATAACGAATGTCCATTTCAACACAGAATTAAGGGTTGCTTATAAAGAGGGTATGCATAAGGTTTTTCACGATAAACCCAGTGAAACCACCCCTTACAAATATCTGGGGCCAGCGGTTGAAGAGGTCAAAAAAGTAGTCTCTCAAAAGATTAAATTATTTATGAGTCGGTAATACTACGAAGGCTTTGCATTTTATCAACTTTTCTGTTATCATATCAGGACTAATTTAATATGACTAAATCTGACCAGAAAATTGAGCTCAACGCCGAAAAGAGAGAGATATTGGGCAGTGGAGTTAAGAAGTTAAGAAGAGACGGATATGTTCCGGCGATTTTGTATGGAAAAAGCCAGGAACCGCTTCCGCTTCAGGTTTTACTAAAAGATCTCAATAAAGCTTTCAAGACAGCAGGGGAGTCAACTCTGGTCTATGTTAATGTAAACAGCCAAACATATCCGACAATTATTCATGATGTTTCAAAGGATGCGTTGACCGATGAGATTTTGCACGCCGATTTTTATAAAGTCCGTTTGGACGAAAAGATAAAAACCAAAGTTCCGGTTGTATTTGTCGGCGAATCGCCGGCAGTTAAAGATTTAGGCGGCATATTTGTAAGGAATGTAAACGAACTTGAAGTAGAGGCCTTGCCGCAAAATTTACCGCATGAAATTACCGTAGACATTTCGTCATTAAAAAACTTTGGCGACCAGGTGCTTGTTAAAAATATCGATTTGGGCGCAAAGGTAAAAGTTGAAGCAGACGCTGAAACAATCGTTGCCACGGTTCAGGAGCCGATGTCAGAAGAAGAACTCAAAGCGTCTCTTGAAACTCCAACCACCGGCGTTGAGGAAGTAGAGGTAATCAAGAAAGAAAAGCCGGAAGAAGTCGCCGAAGAAGTGGCGGAAGCGCCGACTATTCAAGAAAAATAAAATCAGACCTTGTGGTCTGATTTTATTTTAATTCTGTTTCGAGTTTCTCGAATATCTTATCTAAGTCGCCGTTGAGGATGCGGTCTATGTTGCCCCATGACTTTTTTATACGGTGGTCGGTGATGCGGTCTTGGGGGAAGTTATAGGTACGGATTTTTTCCGAACGATCGCCTGAACCGATCTGTCTTCGGCGCTCTTCGGTGATATTACCGGTTTCTTCGATCCTTTTTAGCTCAAGGAGTTTTGCCCGGAGAATTTCAAGAGCCTTTTCTCTATTGCCGTGCTGGCTTCTTTCTTGCCGGCACGAAACAACGATACCTGTCGGTTTATGTAAAATTCTAACGGCTGTTTCAACCTTATTGACATTCTGTCCTCCCGGTCCGCCGGCTCTGGAGAAACTGACCTCAATTTCATCGGGTCTTATTTGAAGATCTTTTTCAGTTGCTTTTTGCAATACCGCAACCGTGGCAGTAGATGTGTGAACGCGTCCCGATTTTTCTGTTTTGGGCACTCTTTGTACGCGGTGGACCCCCGACTCGTTTTTCATTTTAGAAAAAGCGTTTTCACCTTTTACCTCAAAAACCATTGACTTGTAACCGCCCATAGTATTCTGATTGTAATCGGCCACTTCAAGTCTCCAGCCCCTTGATTGGGCGTATTTTTTGTACATATTAAATAAGTCTGCCGCAAAAAGAGCGGCTTCGTCGCCGCCTGTTCCGGCTCTTATTTCTATGATTGCTTCACTCATATTATTACTTTCTAGCCTTGCTCCTGGATTTCTCCATCCGCTTTTTAAACCGATCGACTCTTCCCCTGGTGTCTAGTATTTTTTCCGTGCCAGTATAAAAAGGATGACACTTTGCGCAGATGCCTGTATGAACTTCCGGCAATGTTGAACCGGTTGTCCATTCGTTACCGCAAGCGCACTTGGCCTTGGCGTTTGGATAGTATTGTGGGTGAATGTCTTGTTTCATGATTATAGACTATTTTAGCACATGCAAGTTCATTGCGTCAACTCAGGCTTGATTCCAAAAGGTTTATTTGATACCATACTTCAGTATGCTAGGTAGCAGAATTTTTAGTTGCCTGGCGGCATTTATTAACTAACTGAAAATTTAATTATTTTATATGCCTGAACTAAATATGCAAGTTACACAAATACCCTATGAGGATATGTTAAAAGCCGGTATGCATTTTGGCCGAAAAAGGACCGTTTTTAATCCTGCAATGGAAAGGTATGTCTTTACCGTTAGAGACGGTATATGCATAATTGATCTCTTGAAAACTCAGGCTCAACTTAAGAACTCCAGTGAGTTTCTCAAAAAAACCATAAACGACGGTAAGTTGGTATTGTTTGTTGCCCTTACCAAGCAATCTTCCGAGTCAGTGAAAAGCCTGGCGGAGTCTTTAAATATGCCCTATGTAATTGACAGATGGCTGGGTGGGACCCTGACCAATTTCAAAGTTATGAGCGAAAGGGTTAAAAGGCTTGAAGAAATGGAAAAAGACCAAAAAAGCGGGGAATTAGACAAGTACACAAAAAAGGAGCGAACCGTGTTTGGCAAAGAACTTGACAAAATGCAGACAAAATTCGGAGGGCTTAAAAAGCTTACCCGGCTTCCAGATGCAATATTTGTTTCCTCTCTTAAAGAGAGCGAGTTGCCGGTTCATGAAGCCAAGATAACGGGTGTTAAGGTGGTCGGTATTGCTAACACTGATTCTAATCCCGATGATATCGATTATGTGATTCCTGCCAACGACAGATCAAAAAAATCCGTTGATCTAATATTAGACGCCCTAAAAAGCGAATTAACAGACGGTGAATAGCTAATGGCGAATAGTATGGCACAGATAGATTTAGAAAACATAAAAAATCTTCGCGACGCAACGGGCTTATCTTTTGCACAGATTAAAAAAGCTCTTGATGAGGCTGGGGGAGATAAAGCAAGAGCCATGGAAGTTCTTAAGGCCCACGGCATTGCGGTTGCAGAGAAAAAATCGTCCCGTCAGGTAAAGGAGGGTATAGTTGACTCATATATCCACTCAACCAAAAAACTCGGTATACTTATCGAGGTTTTGTGTGAGACTGATTTTGTTGCTAGAAATTCAGAATTCCAAAAACTTACTCATGATCTAGCTATGCACATTGCAGCCACAAAGCCGGGAACAGTAGAAGATCTTTTGTCCCAGCCGTTTATTAAAGACCAGGATGTCACGGTTAAGGAACTGATTAATCAGTTTATCGCTAAACTTGGAGAGAATATACAGGTGGGACGGTTTGAAATTTTCGAAATATAAACCCTAAAGCCATGAAGTATGGATTGTAAAAAGTATGGTTAAAATATCTAATTCATAATATCTAATTTCTAATAAAATTTCTAATGCCCCAATGTTTGATTTTTAGGAATTTAACATTTAGCATTTCATTAGAAATTTGGAAACTTGTTTTTACTCATTCCCATTGTTTTAATCATTGCATCTGCCAGTGGCCTCGTCTTTATTGTGTGGCGTAAATTACCTCGTCTTAAAGAAGTGGCGGCATCCGAAGTTGTGGCGGGGGATTTTAATTTTAGAAAAGACTGGCGCACAATAGCTTACGACTTTTGTCCGGAAGTTGTTGATTGGGCGAAAAACATCAATGTGGAAGAATACAAAGGAATGTGGCTTGTTGAAATGGAGAAGTTGCTAAGGCGATTGCGGGTCGTTTCATTAAAAATAGACAGGTTCTCCGACACCCTTATTAAAAAAATAAGGAGGAGTGTTTATTCAAATAGTGCCCCCGTTTTTGGAGAGCAGCAAGAAGAAAAAAACGAAAAAGACAAACCGGCCATTTTGACTCAGGAAAACAGCCGGGAAGGATTTAAAAAAACAGAGCAGAAATTAATACTAGAAATAGCCAAGAATCCTAAAAATCCGACTCTCTATGAGGATTTAGGTGATCTTTATGCAAAGGCGGAGGATTACCGAGATGCTAAGGAATCTTATGAAGCGGCGATAGAATTGAATTCGAACGATGAAGCATTAAACAAAAAACTCTCCGCGGCTTTAGAGAAATTAAGCCCTCTAATTCCTCAAGGTTAGTATTCCAAAGTCTCTCTTTTTGTGGTAAAATAAACATAAATTAAGCCCGTGTAGCTTAGTGGTAAAGCAACGGTTTTGTAAACCGTTTACGGGTGTCCGATTCACCCCACGGGCTCACAAGTTCCTTAACAGATATGAAAGTAGTTAAATAAAAACTTGTTGAATTCCTAAAAATATTATAGTATTAAATAATGGCTAAGCGGTGGAATAAAATAGAGGAACGCGATAAGAGGGTAGAATTAAAAAGGTTATATATTAAGGAGAACAAGACCATAGATGAGATTGCTAAACTTCTTAACATCGGAGAGTCGTCTGTGTTTAAGAGATTATTGCGGTTGGGTATAAAGCCGATACCATTTAAAAAGAAAACCTACAGGAATATAAATCGCAGTATCATAGTTCCTAAAAGATACTCGGAAGATTTGGCAGAATTTGTCGGAACATTACTTGGAGACGGACATATTACTCCAACTCAAGTCGTTGTAACTCTTGGGACAAAAGATAAATATACTGGCCACGTTTCGGCTCTAATAAAGAATTTATTCGGTGTTTATCCCAAAATTACGACCTGTAGAAGTAACGAGATAGTAGTATATATTGGTTCTACGACTTTAGTAAGATGGTTCCTAAATATGGGGTTAGTATATAATAAGGTCAAAGCACAAGTTGATATACCACCGTGGTGTGTATCTCGCAAAAAATATATGGCAAGAGTGGTGAGAGGGCTTATTGATACTGATGGTTCTGTCTATAAATTAAAATACGGCACGCAGATATCTTTTTGCAACAGATCATTGCCATTACTGACATCAGTGAGAAATATATTGGTCCAATTAGGGTTCCACCCTTCAAAAATTAGTGGACACAATGTATATTTAACCAGAAGGGAAGATTTGATTAAATATTTCAATAACATAGGATTTGGTAATAAAAAACATGAAAAGAGATTCTTAGAATTTTTTAATAATGGGCAGTTGGGTGAGTAGCAAAACCAGCACGCTGTAAACGTGCCGACCGTTGGTCTTCGGGGGTGCAAGTCCCTCACTGCCCACAAGGGATATTATGATTAAAAAGATTGGTTCAAAATATGTAGTCATAGCCGAAAGCAGGAGGAAAATGGGAACTTATAATTCTAAGAAAGAAGCCAAAAAGAGGTTAGGGCAAATAGAATTCTTTAAGCACCTAAAAAAGAAAAAATAATGTTGCCATTGTAGCTCTCTACCTACGCTCGAATTGCGTCCGAGCTTCGGAAGGGCGAGTATGCTTTCTTTGTTTAAAGCTTTCTCGCGCTTCGAAGCTCTGTCGTACGATAGAGCGAAGTAGTGCCGTTGTAGCTCAGTTGGTAGAGCAACTCCATGGTAAATAAAATTGCCCATCTCGATGGTAACGTTGGGATGAATCCCGAATAACGGTTAAAGGCCTTGCGCAGGTTCAGACCGTGGCGTATCATTATATCTGGCAGTGAGGACGAAATGGAAGCGTGCTTACATTTTGTCCGAGCGAACCAGATATACGAAGTATATACGCTCGAACGACTGACAAGGGCTCCCGATTTGAATCGGGGGAAGATACAGTCTAGTCCCCTTATAGCGCATTAAGTAAGTAGGGGTAGCAATGAAGGAGTAGGTCGTCGGTTCAAATCCGACCAACGGCTCCAGAGTTAATAAATACAAGCTATATGCCACAAGAAAATTTACTAAGGCTAAAATGCACCGTTTGCAAAAGAGCCAATTATTATACTTCAAAGAATAAAAAGAAAGTTGAAAGAAAGCTGGAAATGAAGAAGTTTTGCAAATGGTGTAAAAAAAGCACTCCACATAAAGAAGCCAGAATTACTGGTTAATTTGGGTAAGAATTGATATTATTAACAGCGAGGCAATTGCCTCGCTGTTTTATGGGAGTGTCGGTTAACGGTAAACCAACGGTCTCCAAAACCGTGACTGGGGGTTCAATTCCTCCCACTCCCGCCAAGTTAAAACCATAAGCCATTTGCTATTAGCCATTAGCCGCATATTGCGGTATTTTTGGTTTTTGTTATTATGTCGGCAAGAACTTTTACAAATTACAAGGATGAAAAATGGAAATTCAGAAAGGCGCGAAAATCGGTTTCGCTTCTAGAATTGATTTCGGTTCTAAAGGATTTCGTCAGTCAGTGGTAAATGCTAATTTTGAGTTGTTTCGGAAAGAGGGTACTCATTTCAATGTGCTTGCGGGGGGGTTAATCGCAGAAAAAGCCGTGTTGCGAAAGATGAAGGCTTATGTAAAGGATGTCTTAGAAACCGAAAGGGATAAAATTCGGGACAGAAATGAACGGATTAAGAGGCTAAATAAGAAAAGGAAAAAGCCGTTGGCCTTGGCGCCGCTTTTAACCGGCGAATATCTTGTTGTCAGGAAGTCGGTTGTTGAGGAAGATTTTTTAAGAACCGTGGCAGAGCAGCTGGCCAAGGTTATTCCGGTTTTGACAGAACCTGACCCGGAGAATCCGACCAAAGAAAGAGCCGTCGACTTGTTTATTACTACTAGTCCTGCTTTTGACGGAGAAATTGGCGAAAGAATTGCTCAAATTCTTTCCGAAATAAGGAAAGACATACGAGTCTGGAATGTGGGAGGAGACAGATTTCCGGTAAGATATGTTAATAAACTTTTGTGGGTTTTAACCCCAACCAAAGCAGTCTGGATGAGGGGTGACTATTATTCAACTTCCGTAGAAAGAGTTATCAAAGACAAGATTAAGCAGACCTCTCAAGATTCACCGGATATCTATGTTGTTGGTTGTTTCGCTGTGAGCATTCTTAAGCCCAAAGGCGAACTCAAATATCAATATTGCGCGGTTCCGGCAAGCTGTCGTTTGGAAGAAACTAGGGTTAACGAGAACCAAATAGGAGCCAGCGTTCTTGAGTTTCCAGCCGATGGAAGTCAACACTTGTTTAGAACCTACAGCCTCAAGGACCTAGTTTCAAAAGAATTAAGCTTTATTGTGCCTCCAAAGGGCGCTTCAAGCGTTCAGAAAAAAATTATTGAAATAATGAAGGCTAAAGGATGGGCTACTCGCGGGATTCTTGTCAGCGAACTTAGAGTTTCAAGTCAGGAAGTTGACAAGGCGATGGAAAGTCTGATGAAAAAGCTGACTTTCCGGAGAAATGGAGAAAATTGGCCGGGTGTTGTATATCGGGAGAAGAGTAAGAAGTATTATTTTGATCTTGATTATGTCCAGCGGTCTTTGAAATATGCGACTTCAAGCGGGCCCTTTAACGAAGATAGGATTGTTTCATTTGCTTGTATGCACGCAGGCTCGAAAGAAACTGATTACGCATTCTTTATGAACGAAGTTCCAAAGATTATCCTTAAGCAAGATTCGCATATTCTTGTCGATGCCGGAGATACTAAAGAAGGACTGAAACACGACCTGGATAAAAAGGGTGAGATTTTGCCTGGATTGGCCAATAATACCAGACAAGAAAAATACGCCGCCAATATGGTCGGCGGAGTAATTTTTAAAGTTTTCAAGGAAAGATTTACTGCTCTTTTCAGAGATTGCGACAAAGACAAGCTCAATGCCGATAAAGTTTACGAGATGGTCAACAGATCTCTGCTTACTTTTATCTACATTTTGGGCAATCACGATCTCTGGGAATCAGGGGATGGCCACGAACCACTTGTTGTTTTCCGAGGGGCATTGGTAAGATTTTTAACCGACCACCTTCATGAACACCTAACGGACCAGAAACTTTCTTATCAGCCACTCACAAAGTTAGTTGAAAGTAAGGTTTTGTGTCAGGAGACATTTGACCTGCCATCCGGTCTGAAGATGTCTATTCAACATCCTCATATGTCGCGGGCAAAGACAACTTCAATACGGCCTCAAGAGATGATGGACTATGGGAAACGGCAGGGATGCCAAGTTGTTATCGGCGCAAATTTCCATGTCGGGGAAAGTGTAGATGAGTGGGACCAAGATCTGGGCCAGTGTCATTCACAGGAAATTGGTACCATGAAACACGGTTCTAACTTTGAAAGGCATAAGATGAAAATGGTTGACCAGGGTGTTGGGTTTTTGAGAATACTTTCTCGAAGAGATGACTACTTCAAAAGCTCTAGTAGAATTTTCATGACGGAAAAAACTTTTTATGGAGCAAACCAACCAATTCAGCCGGTCGATGATCTTGCTATTGTCAATTCATATATTAAGCAATGGGGCATTGAGCCCATTAAATAAACTAAAATCGGCCATGGGCCGATTTTTTAATAGACGTCTATCTTGAGTTTTCTTGTTTTCTGTTTGCTTCCTTCGATCTGCCTCATCAGCACTTCAATGTCTTCAATTTTATAAAGACGGTAGTTGTTCATTGGATTGCGGTAGGCGACAAGCTTGCCTTTTGTGTCCCAATTACGAACCGTCAAGGGCGTAATGCCAAGCAAGTTAGCGACTTCTCTGACTGTTAAAAATTTCTTAGGCACCTTCTCTTAATCTCTAATCTCTAATCTCTAATCTCTAACAATATTACAGTCAGAATTAAAGACAGATTTTAGAAAGTGATTAGATTTATTAATTTTTACTAATCTTTGTTATCAATGTTTATAACTGTTTATGTATTAATTTTACCTTTATTGACTGGACTTGGTCAATGTTGATAACTAGCAGTAATTTATAGTCCAAACCCCTAAATTTATCCGTTTATTAGAAATTAGTAATTAGATATTAGAAATTCCAGCAAAACTGGGCGCCTTTTATCCACACTTACCCTCCTCTCCATGGTATAATTAATGTAGGAAAAACCTAACTTTTATCACTCATAAACCCGATGGTTAAAACTAAGAAACAGTTCGGAAATTTTTAAGTTTGGAAATTATGAAATTTGGAAATTGCCTGCCCGTTCCTCTGGCGGGGAAATTAAAAAATATAGTTTTCTCTCTTGCGGTTATTCCAATCGCATTTTCAAGCAACCCTGTTTCTGAGTTGAAATCATGGTGGAATGATTTTGACATAAATTCAAATTCTAAGTCCCAAGTATTAAACACCAACACCAATTTCTCTCTGATTAAGCCCAAGTCCGTTGGATCTCTCTTTCTCGCTATCCCCAAATCAATCAAATCCGTTTCTGACAGGATAATCTACGAAACTGACGTCTTCACCGAATCACTCTTCTACATATCCGAACAAGTCCAAAGTCTATCAGATAAAAATACAGACAATATCGCCCGAAGCATCAACACCGTCGCCGATCAGACCGCTCTCTCATTAATCCCCATCAAAAAAATTGTCGACCAACTGATATCCGATGCCAAGGTTAAAGTATCGTCTCCAATCTTGACTCCCGCCCCCGCCGTCATATCAGCTCCTAATGGCTCAATATCGAAACCCGCAGTTACGCCAACACCAAATATTATCCCTTCTCCGACACCAAACATTTCCGTATCGCTTCTCAAACCAATCTCCACTCCAATCCAGGTCTTTGTGCCTTCCAGCCGAAACCTTGACTCAGGCACTCTCGCCTTGATTCAATCTGAAATCAACAATCTCAAATCCCAACTCTCAAACATCAGTAATCAAGTTAGACAGGTGCCCGCGGTATGGCAGCT
>MGKI01000009.1 GCA_001795615.1 Candidatus Yanofskybacteria bacterium RIFCSPLOWO2_01_FULL_42_49 | reverse complement strand
GTCAGAAAATTGCAAGTTTTTAGATGTCGCCTCGCTTCGCTTGGCGACCAAATCATAAGGAATCTTGGACGAAAAATTGAATTGGCGATTCTGAAGAATATGGTTCGAGCCGATATTTTTCAGAAATGTTGTTATTTCAGAGAGATTTTCAGTTTCAATTAAAGTAATGGCTTGATTTAAGGATTTTATGAACTCTCGAGCCGGTTCGAGCCATGACAGCCCCTCCTGCTCAAAATCTTTGATTTTATCCACAAGTTCCACTTTTTGGACAAGTAGTTTTTCTTTTCTTGGTTTGTATTCACCGGCAGAAATTACCTCACCGAGATAAGCGTCCAACAATTTACCAAGTTTAGTTTCAATATCGCCTAACTCTAGTCTAAGATTTTGAGCAGTAATTTTTGCTTCTTCTTTGGCTTGTTCTTCGTTTTTATCTAATTCTAATAGTATTTTCTCCATATCGTGGCTCGGTAAAGAGATTTTTTGAAGAAATTTTTTGATTTGCTCTATTAACGCTTCTTCTCGGATATACTTTTCTTGGCAAAAACCTTTCTTTTTAGTGCAACGATAATAATTATGGCCTTTCTGTTTTTCTGCGGTTATTGAGCAACCGCAAGAACCACATTTTGCTAAGCCCAGAAAGGCAAAGTTATTTTTCTTCTCTTTCTGTTGTGGTTTCGATCGCTCATGCAATATCTCTTTAACTTTATCGAAAAGTTTCTTTGATATTATCGGCTCGTGAGTTCCTTCAAATATTTCTCCGTTATATTTCATCAATCCAATATAGAAAATATTTTGAAGAATCGAATGAATATTACTGACCGATATTTTCTTTTCCAACTTTCCTCTTAATTGATTTTGGTCGCACCAATTTGCGAGAGAATATAGAGTTTGATTTCCTGTAGCATATAGTTCAAAAACTTTTCTCAATTTTGATGCCTTATTTGGGTCAATATCAATACCCTTTGTTTTTAGATTATTTGAGTATCCTAATGGCGCCCAGCCAGGCCAAACTCCGTTTCTGATTTTCTGCCTTAATCCTCGTTTTGTATTCTCTCGCAAATTGTCGACATAATATTTCGATTGGCCAAAAGCAATGCTCAACATAAAAAGTCCTTGCGGTGTCGGTTCGAACCAGAAAGTTGGAAATTTTAATGCTTTAATCAATCCCCGATCTATCATATGAATTATTCTCCCACCATCTACAGAATTACGTGCTAATCTATCTGGATTCCAGCTTAAAATTCCTTCGGCTTTTCCAGATTCTAAAAATGACAACATTTCTCCAAATTTAATTCGGCCAGGTTCTTTGGCAGTTTTTGCTTCCTCAAAGGAAGCGACAATTTCAAGTTTTTCTTTGGCGGCAAATTCTCGCAACTCTGTGAGTTGCGCTTGGATAGATAAAATCTGCCTATCGTCTTCTTCGGTTGATTTTCGTGCGTATATTATGTATTTCATATTTTTATTAGTTAATTCTTAAAATTTTCTTTTCCTGGACTTCAGAATCGCCAATTCAATTTTTCGTCCAAGATTCCTTATGATTTGGTCGCCAAGCGAAGCGAGGCGACATCTAAAAACTTGCAATTTTCTGACTGGCTCTGTATTCTTAAAACAGTTCGAACCCATTTCGCCGCCTGTGGCGGCGGTGGCCAGAAATCTGAAAAATCTGAACCGCAATTCTGAATTAAAAACTGCCAAAGAACCTGTTAAAAATATCGGCTCGAACCATATTAATAAAGAAAATTTTCATTTAAGAAACAGAAGAAATGCTGTTTTTTTGTTGCTATTTACATAGGTATTATTTTATGTTATAATTGTACCAGTACCTAAAGTGCCAGTCTTCTTCCTACAAAGTCCTTATATTCTATTAGCATTTTGTAGGGAGAAGACCTTTCCTCCCTCTCAGCGACCTACTTCGCAGAGAACAGAAACCGCACAAACCGTCACGGATAGTAGGATCTTGACAATGCAAGTGGTCCAGCGGTTGGACCAGGAGGAAAGTCATGTATCAACAAGTGATCGAGGCGCTCATCCAAGCAAGAGAAGTTCCGGCGTCGACCATCGCAAACCCCTACACCCCAACCCAATGGGATCTGACCGTGCTGAGGATCGAAGAGACGATTATCAGCCAGCCGCTCCAGAAGGGTGGGTTGAGGAGGCACCTGTCGGAGCTCTCGGACGAGGATTTCCTCGCCAAGCTTCCGATAAACCTTCGACATGAGCTCGAGCATCTCATCGATGGTTACAGCTCCGAACACTGGGGAATGCGCGATGCAATCCTCGGTGCTGCGAGAAACTACGGTGAGGTGAAGAAGGCAGAAGACGAACCTCGGCGTAGTGATCTGTTGCGTGCAGCGGTCATAGACCACCTGCGCGCCATGGGTTATCAGGAGCACATGGCGAGAAAGATCTTGGCTGCCACGAGCAGTCGATTGGTTATCGATGCCGTACTGTGGATGCGAGCTGCCTTTCAACAGGAGCTTGTAGCACATCCAAAAAGCTCATTGCGCGGCACTGGGACCTGGCATGATATCCGTAGGGGTCTCAAAACTGCGCTTGGCTGTATGCTCTTGGGCATCGTCGAAGAGGGCAGAAAAGATCATCTCAGTCACAAGAGAATACGAGATGCATTCAAGGCGCGAGGGCATCGGCTCCCCAAAGTCGACATGAACAACCGAGAAACGGTTCTCGGTTTCCTCGAGGCTGCTCAGTTGAGTCTCATGAATATGCCCTGGCATCTTGTGAAGTAGTACCTCGGTAACACCAGTCCCGACAGAGTCCCGTGCAGAATGCACGATCTCTGTGCGGGACTCTTTGTTTTAAAAGAGTTTGCCCCTGTCCAGGTTCAGACACATAGGTAACACTATGTGTCTTTATGTTTTATCGGCGAAACGATAAAGGAAGATATAATGGAGGTATTATGAACACCTATGGTACCGTTCTTCCTGGAGCAGCAAACCTTGCCCGGCTCCCAAGGTTATCAGCAGAGGCAAAACGACGTATACAATGGTTCGATTATTACCGCATTTGCGGTAATGCCGCAAAAACCTGTCGCTACTTCGGTATATCCAGAAAAACATTTCACAAGTGGAAGAAACGGTACCTAAAATACTATCTGCCGTCTTTAGAGTCACATTCAAGAAAACCAACGCGGTTTCGTTCTTCGAATATTCCATTCAAAACAGTACTGCTTGTAAAAAATCTCCGTACCAAATACCCATACTATTCCAAGTACAAGCTGGCGGTCATTTTGAAGCGTGATCACGAAGTCATTCTTTCGGCTTCAACGGTTGGCCGAATCATTAAAAAACATGATCTCTTCTTCAAAACCAAGTATCCATCTAAAAAGAAGCGTTATGCCTCAAAACAAATCATAGAACGGCTTCATTTGCCTCGGGATTACGCCATTATCAAGCCCGGAGACTTAATTGAGTCAGATACAAAACATTTGCCGTTTCTTGGTAAAAAACGATACGCCTTTGTTGCCATTGATTGCGTGGGCAAGGGAGTAGTCATACACCTTGCGACAAATCCATCATCCTTGAAAAACGCCACGGTCATAGAGGCCGCTCAAGATACGTTTCCGTTTTGCATTAAAGCGTGGGAGAATGATCATGGGCCAGAGAATTTAAAAGATTTTCATGCTAAGCTTACAGAGAAAGACATTCCCCACTACTTTGCATATCCTTACTGTCCAGATGATAAACCATATGTGGAACGAGTGATTGGGACTCTCGAGCGTGAATTTGTACAACAAGGGAATCTGGTAAGCGATATCAAGGACCAGCAACGCCGTATTGATAGATGGCTTGATGAATATCATAATTTCAGACCTCATCAATCACTGGACTATATGACGCCAAACGAATATTATCAAAAAACTATTGGAAAAATTATTCAACCTAATCAAGTGTTACCCATGTATTGAACCAGGACGGAAATTAGTTAGAATTTCAGTAATTCGAACTCCGACAAAGAAAAACTTGAAATTGTCTGATTCAGAATTGCGGTTCAGATTTTTCAGATTTCTGGCCACCGCCGCCACAGGCGGCGAAATGGGTTCGAACTGTTTTAAGAATACAGAGCCAAGTCGTGATAGGTTATCGCGCACGACGCGCATGGCCAAATTATCACAAAAACAAAACCACCGAAATCGGTGGTTTTGTTACGAAGGAATAAATAGGATAAGTATTTAGCTCTGGGATGACACTAAACTGCCGTTAGGCAGTTTAGTGTCATCCCAGATGTATGTCAATGCAAAAAATGCAATTTGTGTTGATAAAATTATTTTAGAAAATTTTAGCAGAAATGATTTATTGGAAAACATAAACATTATACTTAATTTTATCAAAAAAAGACGTTCTAAGCAATTAAGTCGTAGGCTTGTAAAACACGTAAAATAGTGGGAAAATAAAAGATAATTATGGCTAGAGAAGCATCAGTCAAAAATCTTACGAATGCAAAACGATCAAAAAACGATGAGTTTTATACTCGGTACATTGATATTCAAAAAGAGATTGAAAAGTATCTAGATTATAATCCTAATACTTTTCGCAACAAAGTAGTATATTGCAATTGCGACGATCCATTCGAGAGCAATTTCTTTCGCTATTTCGTGCTTAATTTCAATAAGCTCGGATTAAAAAGACTTATCACAACGAGTTACAAACCATCTCCTGTCGCCAATACCCAACTTGGATTGTTTGGCGACGATAAAACACTTAAAAAAGAAAAGGGCCGTTCGAAAATAACCGCCAACAAATTTATTATCAACGAAGTAAAAGACATGGATAGCGATGGCGAGTTTAATTTGAAGGATGTTGCAAAACAGTTAAAGGCAAATAAAAACAATGAATGGACGCCACTGCATGGTGACGGTGATTTTCGTAGTGACGAATGCGTCGCACTACTCAAGCAATCTGATATAGTAGTAACTAATCCACCTTTTAGCTTGTTTCGTGAGTATGTTAAGCAGCTTTGTGAGCACGAGAAAAAGTTTTTGATAATTGGCAATATTAATTGCATAACATATAAAGAAATATTCCCCAAAATTAAGAATAATCAAATATGGTTGGGTAATGGGATGGGTAGATGGATTTCTGGATTCATTGTACCTGAATCCTACGACCTGTACGGAACAGAAGCTCGAATAGATGAAAATGGGGAGAGAATTGTTGCCACAAATAATTGTTTATGGCTCACTAATCTTGACCATGGGCGCCGGCATCAACCATTGCCGCTTATGACTTTGGAAGAAAATTTGAAATACAGTAAGCACAAAGAGATTAAAGGCGAAAAAAAATATCATAAATATGACAATTATGATGCGATAGAAGTACCTTTTACCGACGCTATCCCGGGTGATTATGAGGGTGTAATGGGCGTGCCAATTAGTTATTTGGATAAATACAATCCTGAACAATTTGAAATTGTAGGAATGGCAGAAGATAACGGAAAGGGCTTTTCTGGTGGAATTTGGGATGGCAAAAATCCCCATTGCATAATAAACGGAAAAAATAAATTTAAGAGGATATTTATAAAAAAGAAATAATATGAAAACAACTCTAAAAACTAACATAACTGTCAAAGAAATCTGCGATGGATTTGTCTACAACGAGCTTGAGGGCAAGGGTCTTTTTGGCTTGTCTGGCAAGCTCACCATTCAACCAGAGTATCAACGAAATTATATTTATGCGTCTGATGGTGGCAAAAGAGAAATGGCCGTCCTTGAATCAGTCCTCAAGGGATATCCGATAGGATTAATCTACTTTAATAAAGTTTCTGCCGACAACCTAGAAGTTTTGGACGGACAGCAACGCATCACGAGCCTCGGACGATTTATCACCAATAAATTTGCCATCAAAGATGAAAATGGAAGCCCGCAATATTTCGGCGGCATGGCAAAAGACAAACAAACAAAGATTTTGGAAACAAAATTGCTCATTTATGAATGCGAAGGAACGGAAAGCCAAATAAAAGAATGGTTCAGAACCATAAATATTGCTGGCGTTCCGCTCAATAATCAGGAATTACTTAATGCCGTATATTCTGGCCCATTTGTAACCAGAGCTAAAGAGGAGTTCAGTAATAGCCAAAACGCTAATATTCAAAAATGGAGTGCGTATGTATCAGGTAGTGCCAACAGGCAAGAATTTTTGGAATGTGCTCTTGATTGGGTAAGCAAGGGCAATATTGGCGATTATATGAGTAAGCATCGTAAAGATAAAAATATTGATGAGCTGAAAAAATATTTCAATACCGCCATTGACTGGATATCTAGTGTATTTACTGACGTAGAAAGTGAAATGCGCGGGCTTGAGTGGGGGCGACTTTATGAAGAGTACCATAAAAAGACGTATAGCCCAGCTAAAATATCAGCCGAAGTGCGTAAGCTCTATGGTGATCCGTATGTCAAAAATCGCAGAGGAATTTTTGAATACATTCTCAACGGGTCTAAAGATACAAAATTGCTAGATATCCGAGTTTTTGATGAGGCCACAAAAAGATCTGTTTATGCAAAACAAACAAGTGAGGCGGAAAAGAAGAAAAAATCAAACTGCTCACATTGTGCTATTGGACACGACGCTAATAAGGATAAGATTTGGAGTTTTGGTGAAATGGAAGCAGACCATGTTTCAGCGTGGAGCAAGGGCGGTGCTACTTCAGCGAATAATTGTGAGATGTTGTGCAAGACCCACAATCGGGCAAAAGGAAATCGATAATCAGTAAATTAAAACTCTATAGACTCACGACTTTATTTTCTAGTTTAATCCTACTCTTAAAGCAGGACATCAGCTCTCTTTTCTCTACATCAGTACCTTCTGTCAATAAATATTTGGCATAGTTTCGGATATCAATACTACTTACAACGGTTTTGCTCTTGATTCCAAGACATACATTATTAAATTTCTTAATTCGTTCTACCTCATTTTTAATTTTTTCTCTTACGCCTATCTCGTTTAAATCTATTTTACCTATTAAAAGCTGGAATTGCTCGATCAGGTCAGTTTCATTGATATATCCACATTTACAGTTCCGGTCCCTAACCTTGGTACATCCGTAATATACGTGCCGGTGAATATTCCCGTTCTTCTGCTTCTTAAACTTCTCATCGGCCGTTATTCCTGAACCGCATAGCCCGCAAGTCATAAGCCGGGTGAAAGCGAACTCCTTAGTTTCAGAACGAACAAACTGGCTTTTTACCTGTTCTTGAGCCATATCAAACAGTTCCTTGGATATTATCGGTTCGTGCTTGCCGGTATACCAATTACCACTGTTCCTGGGATACTCAAAATTTCCGTAATAGAAGGTATTTTGAAGTATCGTATAAATATTACCAAGGGAAATATTTTTGTTACCCGCCGCTGTTTTGAAATTCAGTTCGAATTTAAGCCAATGATATATTTTTCTTCCGCTCCATTTTTCATAAGCCACTTTCTCAAACATCTGCTTAATGACCGGGGCCCGTTCCGTGTCGATTAAAACATAACCCTTTCTATCGACTCGCTTTTCGTTTAAATATCCTGTCGGAGCAACCGATGGCCACAAACCCATTTCAACCCTGGTTCTTAATCCTCGTTTTACGTTTATACTTTTATTGTCGTTTTCCAGCTTGGCCTGACTACACAGAATCATTAATAAGAATTTTTCATTGGGCGAATTATGAAAATGTTGTCCATACGTCCGAATCTCAATTAATGATTTCTGATCCATTAAATCAACAAGCGACCCGAGGTCGCCTGCATTTCTACTTAATCTATCTGGGGCCCATGTAAGTATCCCGTTAAATCGTTTCCGACGGATATCTTCCAGTAGCTCTTTAAAGACCGGCCTTTGACCGGAATCCTTAGCCGAATGAGCCTCTCTCCTAATATCTATGACCTCAAGACCATCCCGCTCGGCTATGGCTAACATCTCCTTAACCTGGGAATCGATGCTCAGGGCTTGTTTTTCGTCTTGCTCGGTCGACTTACGGGCATACAGGCAATACCTCACTTTTTCAATGGGGGCTTGAACAGGGCTACCGATTTGGGCGTTGGTTTGTATATTCATAGCCCCCATTGATGACAGACTGGTGGGGAAAGTAAAGCTAGATCCAGAAGATCCTGGGTTCATAGGGTGGGTCTTGCAACATGCTCAATACGAGGATAGTAAATGCATCTGCCATGTCATCATTTTTCTCCACCCCGAAATGAACTATCTGGTTAATAAGGGCTTCGGCTCCGTGTCTTGGAAATAGAACCCGACCGCTTCGAATCAAATTTCCCGTAAGTACCAGCCGACTTCTCTTATCTGATGTTCCAGGCTTGGTTGTCTTCACATTATCTATGCCTTCACTCTTGAGCTGTTGGGGCAGGGCATCTTGATAAGCCACGTTTTCAATAATGAATGTCGGCCTCCCCCAAATACTATGCTCGTATTTGATATTTAACGCCTTACAAAGATCCAAGGTCTCGGGAAAAGTTACCCGACGGTTTATAATGTCAGGCAGAATATATAATTTGCGGTCACTGCTGGGACCATAGAGCAATCCTGATATCATCGCCGTATAGTCTGCCGTATCACGTCTTGATATGGCCAAATCAACGCCGATACGTATACTGGCATGAAACGGCCAACCGTCAGAATCTACTGCACCTTTCTTCGGCAATTCGTCATAATACTGAATCCAGTCAGAATGAATGGCTTGATCCTCGGCGGGAATAATATGAAGCAAGTATTCTCGTTGCCAGGCATAATCGTTTCCGGCCTTCATTTTTTCTTTCTCAATAACATCAAGGGCGGGATATTTCCCCGGCCACAAAATCTGTTCGTTTTCTATCAGAGGATATTCCTTGAATACTCCGTTCAGTTTGCCCAGTTCAATATCTTCTTTAATTCTCATAAGCAAAGAGTCCTCGTGAAGAAGATTACCTACGATAATCAGGCGTGTATTACGATCTCCGGCTGGAATCACTTCCCCGGTAAGCCACTGATAAGTTTTCTGTCGTCCCTCTCGTGTCTTTGTCGATTGTAAGTCCTCAACGTCATCGCCAATAATAAGGTCGGGGCGATGCTGATTATGACGCAGACCTCTGATACTGGTTTCCGTTGAAGCAACGGAAATACGGGCATTTAGACGTGAGAATACTAACGAGCTTGAACCCCATTCGTCATCTTCTTCCTGGAACGGCCCTAGATCATTTTTCAGGAGTGTGTTGCCCTCAAGTTCCCGACGCATGTTCATCATGTGTTGTTTTGCTTGACTGCGAGTCTGAGTCAGTATCAGGACAAATTTCTTCTGCTGTCGGCCGAGGATGGCCCATAACGGATATGAGGTGGTAAGGATAGTTGATTTACCTGACCCACGGAAAGCGATGACGAATAAATTATTAATATCGTCACGTTCTGTTAATCCGAAAATTTCCTGCTGAAACGGTGCCGTCTGATATGTTACGTAATGGGCAAAGTAAAAGTTAAAAAATGCATAATGACTTTGCCTGGTGATGGCGGTGCGGACCTTACGATCCTTTAACATCGCCGTCACTATGTCCTGGGACAACGTCCCCGGATTGCTTATTGGATTTATCATGTTGGATAAGAGCCGCAAGGCGTAGGGCTCGGCGTACGATTTCTTCTTGTTCAGGATTTAATTCTTCCTGAGCAGATTGGACCGTCGCCGTTACCTCTACACGCTCGCGGAATTTAGGATTTCTATGTCTTAGCCAGAAACTAATGGCTGACCAATTCTTCTCTTGAATGAGGGAGAGTAACTGACTCTCGCTCATATCGTTTATAAGGGCCTCACCTTCAAGTAAAGCGGTATCCATTTCTTCTTTAAAAGAAGGATCCTTATTTCTCCACTTATATACGCTGTTTCTGGATACTCCGATTTTTTCACAGCTAACAGCAATTATCGGAATCTTTCTTAACTGTTCCAGAAAAGCTTTTTTAACTCGATCTTTTTTCATTAGCGTATAACCTTAACTTTATTTTTTGTCATCGCCTCATATCTCTTTATCGCCAGGTCACAGAATATCGGCTCAAGTTCGACCGCGTAAACCTTACGCTTGAGCTGATCGGCGGCAATCATGGTGCTGGCTGAGCCAGAGAAGCTATCTAGAATGATGTCACCAGGCTTAGTACAGCGCCGGATTGCCTTCTCGTGCAGTTTGGGTGGCTTTGATGTGGCATGCTCGTATCTCTGTCCCGGAAGCCTTTTAACAAGCCATAGGTCAAGGTGATCCAGGGTTTCTTCAATAAGGGCGTTGCCGGTTGTTATCTCTTTGTTTAGCACCTCGTTTAAGTTTTGAATTGCTTTAGCAATATATGGCTTACCCTTAATCCCGTACGTGCAGGGTTCATAACATTTATTGAACGCAACGCCCGGCACAGGATTCTGAGAGTTCTTCACCCAAAGGCACACTCTTTTGTTTTCAATCCCAAGCTCCCGATATAACTGCTGAATTAACCAAATGTACGTTTGATCCGACCAGTAAAAGACATGAACATTATCTTCAGCTACGGAAAGAGCATTTACTAAACTCTTTTTAATAAACTCCCCATATTCCACATCGCTTCGGCTGTCATTCACAGTTCCGCCGTAATTCTGTTTACCGCCAAGGCCGGAATTGTAGTTTACTTTCAAGTTATATACCGGGTCAGAATAAATCATTGCGGCCTTTTCTTTGCCGAATAATCTTTTCAGAACAGCGGGGTCGGTTGAATCTCCGCAGATTAATTTATGCGGACCCATAAGGATAATGTCACCTAGTTTTGTCTTTGGGATTTTTATTTTGGACAATTCTTTCTCAACATCAAAATCATCATCCTCAGCCCTGAGATTCTGGTCCCATATCTTTGAGAGTAAGTCATCGTCCAGTCCGCTTATTTTAAGCAGATTCAGGTCAAAGCATTTCAGTTTATCGAAATCCCATTCACCGCCGACGGCGTTACTGGAAATTAGATATCCTTGAAATTCTTCTTGGGTAAGTTTGCGATTTGGAACTCTGACTTCAATTTCTTCTTCACCTCTGCCAAGAAGCTGAAGGACTTTCAACCTCTGATGGCCGGCAATAACCTTGTTGTTCGTATCGATTGCCGGAATTTCAACTAAGTTGAACTTTCTTAAACTTCGCTTGAGATCGTTTATTTGTTTCGGACTTATTTTCCTAGGGTTCTTCTCATAGGGAATTAAGTCATCAACTCTACGCCTTTGCGTGTACCACTGCAGCTTTACCATTGTTTTTAGTACAAGAACGGAAAAACGCCCAGACACTGTTCCATGTATAAAACATAGATTAGTGTCTGGGCGTTCCAGACTTGCACAATTAATTTTACCTTACCCTCTAATTATATAATGGCTAAAAAGAAGGTCAAGTGTTGATATCTTGATTTACCGCCGCATTGAACTTTTCTTCCATTTTTATATTTTCATTAAACCATTCAACTATATGGGCACCTTTACATTTTTTATCAGGACATTCGACTCTGTAACCTCCTTGGGAATATTTATCATTTACTATCATTGGGACTTCAGAAGTAATACCGCCATTCTTTTTCTCGAAAGTCCATTTATTACCCAGCCTTCGGCCTATTACTGTGCCGCAAACAGGGCAATGAACCGTTGTGCTTATGTATCTGCCACGGAGGATATCCGGCAATTCCATTAAGTTTTTGGGTGGTGGTATCATATTTTTAGATTTTTTATCACCTGAACAACTTTTCCATTTACTATATATTTATCCATATCATCTTTATGAATAAAGATCGGAGCGTAATTTACGGTCGATTCAGACATAAGGACTACTCGGTCATTATCAGGATCTTCATAATATTTTTTAACATTAGCAACACCATCAATGACTGAAAGAACATAAGTACCGTTACTAGGTGTTCTTTCTTCTGAATCAACGATGACGAAGTCACCGTCATCTATGGCAAGACCATTGATATCTGCCTTGTTCATAGATTTGCCATAAATTTTAACAGCAAAAATACCTTTTCGTTTATTTAATAATTTGCTAGATATTCGTAGGTATCCATCGATATTGCTATCAACAAATATTTCAGCTGGACCAGCGCTGGCGCCACCGAGGATAGGTACGGCGAATAAGCTATTCTTCTTGGCGATGTTTATGCGAATACCCTCAATAAGCTTATCGGCTCGATTTATTTTTATAAAACCGTTCTTTTCAAGCTGAAGGAGGTGGTGTTTAACCGCCTGGGGAGAGTGTTCCAGACCTATCATTTTACCTATCTGACGAAAGCTTAGCTTACCAAGGTCTGTGGTCTCTGATAATTTTAGTAGTCTTTCCTGGGCCTTATTCATACATAGTCATTATATCATGGGAGATATCCACACGTCAAAAGTCGCGGACGCGTTGACAGCTTAAATTAGTTTTGCTACCATCTTCATGAATAACTAATGTAGGCCTGAATTGAAGATATTATCAAAGATTCAAGTTTACCAAAAACGTGAGTGGTCTGAAACTTCATTTTCTTAATGTTGGTGACGGCGATTGTACTATAATAGATTTCCCAGCCAGGATAGTTCGATCTTCCCAGGAAAGACATGGTGAGCGAGTTATGATGGTTGATATTCACCATCACGAAGATCATGATGACTATGAACATGTTCTGGACTATTATAAGAGGAATTTTAAGGATTCAGAGGGCAACATAAGGCCAATTTTTCGCTATGTATCAACCCATCCTCATAAAGACCATATAAAAGGACTCGATGCCTTATTTAATGAAGTTTCGGTTTGGAACTTTTGGGATATCGAACATCGGTTTCAGCCGGATAAAAACGGTCAGGACTGGGAAGATTATAAAGACGATTGGGGGCGTTATGAACTTGTTCGAGCCAGTACCAATGGGAGCCCTACCGTATTAAAGTATACTGATAAGAATAATCAAATGAAATTTTGGGATGAAGACCAGATAGAAATCTTGTCTCCGTCAGATGAGCTTCATCAGTTTGTTCATGTTAAGGAGGATGGTAGTCGTCGAACCGCTGAAGAGATCGGTCAGGCGCTAAATAACCTATCCTATGTTTTATTAATTAAATTTAACGGTCTAAAAATCCTGCTCACGGGGGATGTAGAAACAAAAGGATGGGAATATATTCTAAAAAATCATAAGGATAAGATTAAAAATATAGATATACTGAAAGCTCCGCATCATGGTCGGGAAAGTGCTTTTCATGAAGAGGCAGTTAAGTGGATGAATCCGAAACATATTATTTTTTCTGCTTCTACCGAGTGTGAGCATATTGTCCCTGAAAAATATAAAAAAGCCGCTCCTAATGCCAAAACATATACAACCGGAGAACTTGGAACGCTCGTCTTTGACTGTGGTTTTGATGGAACTATAATTACTCCCGGAACCATTAAACGTTATGAAAATAGATTCTTATCAAATTACAGGTAGGTTATTTCCGGCAATACTGGGAAGTATACCGTTTTTAATCTTTTACTTCTTTCTGGTTAAGCCACTGACCGGTAATTTTTTTGATCTGGTCTTAGCTATAAAATGGGTTTCTGATCTTGGCTTTTCAGCCGCAGTGATTTACTTATCTGGACACATTGGCAGGGTTATCTCAAAAGAATTAATAGAAAAGGAATTATTTAGTAATGGATTAAGAATGCCGACTACTGATTATTTGCTTCATTCCAATTCTTATTTTTCATCAGAGTATAAATCAGCAATACATCAAAAAATATTATCTGATTTTGGAATTAAAATTCCCGATCGGCAGGAAGAACAAAAAAATGAGCTTGAGTCACGAAAAAAAATTATCGAAGCAGTGAGCTTGGTTCGTGCCAAAGTTGGTCGTGGTAGTCTCACTGGTCAGCACAGCGACGAATACGGATTCATCCGTAACTTAGCAGGTTGCTCTGTTGTTGCAATGATATTCTCCGTAGTTAACTTAATTATTTTTTCTGGTATTTATTCCAATAAAATAGCCCTGGCACTATCTTTCTCTACAGTAGCCATATACACCCTTATTGTTCTTCTTGGTAAGTTATTGATAAATAACTTCGGGCATAGTTATGCAAGAATATTGATTCAAGAATATATGACTTTAAAAAATTAAAAAATGACAAAAATACCTCCGGAATGGAAATATTTAAGAAATACGGTTGACCTAATTTATCTAGCTGATATTGATTATTTGGTTTGCAAAAGAATATATGGAGAAATTGCTAATAAAAAAGAAAAAGATTTTACTGGAAAAGATTTCCTAATCTTATCGGCGAATAACGCGCTTCACGAATCTTTGGAAATTCTATATACATTACTTTGCTCGCCTAAAAAAGAAGAGCTCAGGATCAAGCCGTTACTGGAAGAAGTTTTAAATAAAGAAGGGTCTCTGAAAATTGATATATCCGAAGAAAAGGTTCAAAAGCTTAAAGAAGCTATCGAAAGAGATTATCCTAGTCCGGATTATTTCAGCTATGATTTTCTCAAAAAAGACGACGACAGGATGGTAGGAGATATAATAGCTGATATTAGAAAAAAAGATCGAATGGAGAATGGACTAAAAGATTTAAAAAGGATTAAAGATAAGTTTGAAAAATTCGGTTTTCATAAAATCAGACACCAGTCATCGGCCCATAAAAATAAGCTACTTGATTCTCCGGCTGGTGCCGCGAATCTCTTGATTAAGGATAGTTTGATAGAAGATCTTGGAGACATCGTTAAGGACCTAATGATTCATAGTTATTTCTGGTTTGATTATTCGACCGGGAATCCATACGGATTTATTCTAAAATCTCTTGAGAATATAGTATCTAAAAAATGAGACGACGTGGACTTATGTCACAATTTTATAGTGCCGTAGGGAGCCTAACCCATTGGACAATAAGGGGCTTGCTTTCTGTTACTTTTGAGAAAGTTGGAATTGAGGTACATCCTGATATCACACGCTGGATTGCCTTTATCCTTACTCCGATTATTTTAATTTATTTTGGTATTTGGAGCTACTTTCGTATCAAACTTTTTTAGATAAACGTTTTTTAATCTTATCCCTCTCCGCTCTAAATTTTTTCTTCTCCTCCCGAATCTTCATATCTAAAACTTTATTTCTATTCCGGTCATAGGACTTCCTGGCCGGAGAATGTCGGCCTGGATCAATTAGTTCAGGATTTTCTTTTTTAAGATAAATATATTCATAAGGTTTGCCATCTTCGGTAAGAATAACTCTAGCTTTTAATTGGCCTTGTCGGACAAGCTTTCTAGCTGTCGGGCTTTTGATACCAAATTTATCTGTTAACTGCCAAGTTGAATACCAGCTTTCCCGATGCTGGCCAACAAATGCCGGTATGACCCCGTTCGCAACGGCTTTTCGGCAAACCGTACAGGCAATGCCATACCAATGATACCATTTCTCGCCTTGATTATATTGATGGCAGATACCGCAGGTATAGCCGTCGTTAGGCAGGATAAATCCATCCGGCTCTTTTTTTAATCTTTCCTTTCTCTGTCGGTCTTTAATCTCTAGCTTATAGAGCAGGCTAAAAAAGTTAACTAGATTATTGGCCGCTTCGCTTGCTTGAGCGTCAGTTAATTCCTCACCCTTCGTATCCTTATAAATCTCCTTAAACTCATCAATTGCTTCTTGTGATAGCATAATAGTTCCGTATTATCAAAACTTAATTATTTTGTAAATAAAAAACCGACTAGCTAATAGTCGGCATACTAATTCATACTCCGTGTTTATGAGAATGGGTGGCCCATTTAAGGAAATCGCCAATGTCTCCGAGGCACACTTCCTCGAACACACAATCGGGTGCTGGAAAAAATGAATACTTTCGCCATCTCGCAAACCATCGGACTTGTCCCAGGAAACCACCCGCCTTTGCAGTGACCTCCCAAATACTAGTCTTCCCGCTCTTTGGTTGGTCTTCAGAAAGATAAAACTTTATATATTTACCTTCCCAATCCGACGGATCGCTTCCGACTGCTGTTAGCATTATTTTCTCCTATTATTCCTAGCTATTTCTATAATAATCAGAATTACTTCGAAGTACATTATCGCCGACTCTTGGCATGCCACCTAATTGACGGACGGAATTCATATGCCGAATATCGGCACCGCGGCAGTAATTGCATCGAGGACCCAGAACAGTTTGTTGGATATTTTCTGTACGTCCACAGATACATTCTGGTTTTTCACTGCCGAAGCTACCGAAACTGATAGAAAAAGGGTAATCATATTGACCGGTAACAAACTTAACTTTTCTTCGCCAGCCAGGTCTTTTTACCAATTCAATTACATTTCCGACGGGACGATTTCGATTGGGTAGCCGTCCACCATTGGCTGAAGCTGATTCAAATGCATCACCATTAGGAAGTAAAACAAGTATTGTCCAGCTAAACCAGACCCGAATATATTTTTGTCCGCATTCGACATGTAATTTGGTATCGCATAAATGTGTTTTTGATGGTTTGGGGTTTCTTTGTAGCTGGTCGATTACTTTTGTAAGAGCTTCTTCTAGCTCTTTTGACATTAGTTTTTTATTACCAAAAACGTCCATAAATATCTCCTTGTTAATAATGCTGGGAGTATAATAACCGATATTTCTTAAAAATCAAACAAAAAACTCCCTATCGGGAATTCTTTGTGGGAGTAGCGAGCTACTTGAAGGAAAACAAGATTTCGTCGCTTGCTTTTATCTTCGTTCACTCCTCGGCCCTCGTAGATGCTCCATTTATGCTCGGCCCAGCTCTTGGTATATCCAGTAGACCATTGATTGCTTTTTACGGCATAAGCCGACTTATTGCACAACCCCCGTCTTTGATTAAAAACCAAAGAATACCAACTCTCGCTATTCCAATATAGTTATAGCAGATTTTATTTCAGCTTGCTACTCATTCTCTGCAAATAAAAAAGCGGGCGAAGTTATCGCACCGCTATATAGATTAGGGTAAAAATTTAAACATTAAGAATGATCCGGAAACATATGCCTTCATCGAATCAAGACATAACTTGTCTTCTGGCTGTGGCGTTCGAAGTCTGCCTTCTGCATCTATGCTCAAATCGCGATGAAACTGACGAATAAGTGGCTCGATCAGGTTGAGCGTTCTTGGTCCAAGGCCTCCTGCGACACCTAGACTAATCCCAAGATTAACTATCTCCCATAAATAATCAGCTGCCATTGTGGCATTAAGCGGTTCGCCCGTGCCGCCACTTGCATCAATTAGAATCGCATCTATTACGTGAGCGTAAGCTCCCACCGACAATTCGAAATCTGACAATCCGACTTGAGCCATCGCTTTCTTTCCAACCTGAAGCACAACAAATTTATCAGGATACAAATGTCTATAATCTTCGAGTTCCGATATCTTAGGCCAGGCCATATTAAGCTGGAAACCATTCAAATGTCGGCCAGCAAGCTTTGTTATCTCAACAAGTTGAGAGCAAAGAGTCTCAGGGTTATCGGTGCTATAGTGAACCAGATTCAAAACTCGCTCATCGTCAACAAGTAAGTCTTGAATTGTTTCTTTCTTCGGATAGCGTCCAGGCCACTTATTCTGCTGGCTAGCAAGAGTTTTGGAGCTCATTAAGTATCCGGCCATTAGACGATGAGTGGCTCCTTGTGGAATTACTGATAGTGCCTCATCAATTTCAACCTTAGACATAAAACCTGTGACCCCAATATAGGGACCAGTTTTCTTCAGTACCATTCGATACTCCTTGTGAATGAACTTAAAACTGGGCTGTATGATAACACAATTTGACCAATAGTAAAGAGTGGGTCGTTACGGTTTAATTCCTAAGTAGTAGATCGCTGTAAGAATTAGATAATAAATCAGCATTTTTAATACCGAATAATTTAATGTAGTAATTACATTGTTCTAACAGTTTCTTTTTGCCAATCTTTCTGGTCTTATCTATTGCCTCAATCTCAATAAAATTGCCGAGTCCTTTGACTTTATCTATATGAAATTTAACATTATCAATAAAATATATTTCTCGTTTTTTATCTACGACAGCCAATATATCAATGGCTTTTCTGAGCATATCCTTAAGTGGACTTTTGCTCGATGTATTGAATAGGGATACCTTGGATTGCTTTGGTCCTTTTTGATTTCCTCTTTCATAATAAATAAGATGATTTTCAATGTTGCCTTCTCTGAGTTTTAATCTGCCATTTTGAACTTTAAAGTAAGTATCAATCTGGTGGTCTAAGCCAATAAACTTTGCCTTATTTTGCTTAAGGATATTTCTAATTTCTGTAGCCCTGCTAGTCTTGGCTTTTATTTCGATATTAATATGACTCATAATTTTGTGATTTTATCGGCAATTCCTTTTGGCAATAAATTAATTTCGGAAAGTTTCTTCACGTCCCTCTGCTCAAGAATATATTGATTTTTCTCATTCATCCTTTCAAGTTCGGGACCACCCATTTTAGGTGTGCCCTCGTATTCTGTTATGAGGAAATAGTGTTCAAAGCGACCAGCATTTTCGATTTTAAATAGAAACTTTTTATCTTTAACGGTGATACTTAATTCCTCAGATAACTCTCTACCTAATGCCTCTTCGATAGTCTCGTTTCCCTCAATACTTCCACCAGGAAAAACCCAGTATTCCTTATCGTCTCTAATTCTATGTATAAGTAAAACCTTATCATCTTTAATAACTATCCCAGAGGCTCTATCCTTGTTCAACGTTTTAGTCCAACTAGGATTATCTTCTTCATCTAACCGAAATTTAATTATTTTAATAATTTCATCTACTACCTCGTCTAGGTTCCCCTCGGTATTAACAGGGATCGCACCTCGTGAGAGAAGTAGCGGTTCAAATTCCTTTTGCCATGCAATATTATCTTCTTGTTCAGCTTTTGTCTTGCCATAGCCAGACTTATTGATTCTTGTTTCCATGCGATGAATAAGGGTCTGAGGGCTACATTGCAAGAGTATTAATTTATCAAAAAGTGCATAATATTCTTCTTGATTACCACTTATTGTACCAGCCATAACAATGTCATTGTGCTGATCAAGTATTCCTTTTAATCGGCTAACATCACAAAACCGGTCTACTTTATCAAACCACTCCCTTGATTGAACAGGAGCATATTCAACCTTCTCTTTAGTCTCTTTGTCTTGCCAAAAGAATAAACCCGGTACATCGTGAAGATCTATAGAAGAAATGCCCCTTTGATCCAGGGCTTTAACTATTGTTGATTTCCCTGTGCCAGCAACACCTGTAATTAATATTTTCATAGCAACTTAAATGTTATTATTTTTACCGTTGTAGTTAAATCCACCTTATCGCCATAATAGTTTTTATGACTTTCGATCATTGCGTCTCTACTGGCATATTCATGTTTTTTTAGTTCTTCGTCGGTTAGGTCTTTGATTTTCTTTTCTTCGACACTTATAATAACGGCGTCTTTAAAAGCGATGCCAGTATTGGCATCTATTAATTCTATCTCATCTCCGACTTGTAAATTTTTATCATCAAAAAGCCGCCAAGTAGTTATCTTTCTACCTGCCAAGATTTCCTTAACAAAATCGTGCTTAAATTTCAGGGTTTTCATTTTTTGGATATTATTTGAATCCAATCGGTATTGCCAACTGAAACTATATCGCTATAAACAATTTTCTGATTTAAATTTGTTAAATAATTTTCCATTTCTTCTTTTGAATAAAAACTAAAAAACCTTTCATATTCGTAACCATAGTCATTTTCTTTAACGATCTGTTCTTCTGGCTGGCCTTCTTTAATTCCCTTAACTGCTATATACAAATAACCCCCGGATCCAAGTTGGCCTAATAGGTTAGCTAGAACTTTTTTAATATCTTTCTTGGGAATATGGAGTAAAACTGCTTGAGCAAATATACCGTCAAATTTTTCATCAAATTCTAGCGGTTCGGCTATATCCGCTACTTTGAATTTAGCTTCCGGCACTTCTTTCTTGGCAATTTCAATCATTTCTTCAGAAAGATCAATCCCGACCACCTTCAGCCCCTTTTTAATTAAATGCTTGGATTTTACCCCGGCACCGCAACCGACATCCAAAACCAAATCGCCCGGCCTCAAAAAAGACGCAAACTTATCCGTGCCACTAACCCACCAAGTATCTTCTTGATGATCTTTGAACCAGTCCTTGGCTATGCGATTATATGTCGATTTTAAATCTTTATTCATTTTCTTTGATTTCTACATTTAAGCCCTTGGCCTCATCGATCAAAAAGTCTTGTATAATTCGGGCTGCCTCAAACTCGCTTATATTATCTTCGCTTTCTTCTCTGTGCTGGAAAAATTGTTTTCTGTGTTGCTCTTCATTGGAAGTAATAACTAGAATTAATTTACCTAAATCTTTCAGTAAATTGGGATCTAAAAATGCTCCTTCCATAATAACTTCGTTATGATTTTTAACTTCTTCAGCAACACTTTCAGCCAAAGCCCGCCTTACTGCCTTAAGCCCTTTGATAACATTATCTTTATTGAATTCTCCGAAATGTCTGTATGCCTGGCTTGTGCCTAAGAATAAGAATGGCGACTCTTCTTTGGTAGTCACTTTTCTTAATCCTTCTTTCAGCGTATCAGCCTCAAATAATGGCAAACTCAAATTACCAGACATTTTGTGGCTGATATAAGTTTTACCGGAACCGGGCACCCCGTAGATAAAAACTATGTTATTCATTCTAATCTTCTATGTTAAAGACTCTATATTTATACTCTGATAAAAATACAGATTCTAACTCTTTTCCTACTCCATCAAGTTTGCCTCGGTACTCTTCAGAATAATGGGGAATAATTTTAATTGGGAGAATGTCTAGACACTCAATTACTTCGTCAGCACTTGGACTGTAACAAAATTTACCTAAGACATTTGCTCCTGCTGATTCGCCAGCGACGATCTTTCCGCTAAATAATTCCTTCAAATTTGTAAATCTTTTTAAGGTATCCAATAATTTTAAAGTTCTACCCCCATGCAGATAGATGACGTCGGCAAATTTTACCTGTTCAACAAAAGATTCCTCGCTTGCTATTTCAAAAGTAATTTCTTTTTGACATTTATTTTTATTAAATTCAGCCATAACCTTTGTAGTCGCAGCTGATACTCGCTCCGTATCTTTAGCAAAACAAACTAACAATATCTTTGCTCCTTCCGGGGCATCTTTTAAGATTTCATTGTAAAATTTACTGTTATCTTCTTCTGTTTGGCCAGGCTTAAATCCTCCATGTAAGATAAACTTTGTTTTCATAAATTTTCTAATATATATTCCCATCCGGGTTTCCAGGCATGAGTTTTTCTCCAATCTTCAGCAAATGCCTGTTCCCAGGTTTTATTCTTTAGTAAAACGTCTAAGGCAAGTTGCGGAGCTTTATGTGCGACGATAGCTATATGTTTTCCGTCATAGTTTTGCTTAAGAAATTCTAAGAAATCGGCAATTCTGGTTTTTACATCTGCATAACTCTCACCGTTTGGGAATCTTTCGGTTATCATTTTCTCTTGCATTGGCTCAACAACTTCTGATGGCTTAGCGTTATAATCTCCGTAATTACATTCCCTTAATCTCGAATCTGTAATAATCGGATAAATTCCTCCCCAGGTTAGTTTTGCTGAATCATGAGCTCTTTTTAAATCAGAACAAAATACAACATCAAATTTCTTATCTTTGGTTTTTTCTGTAAGCTCTTTTGATTGTTTGATGCCTAGCTCAGATAACTCAACATCATACCAGCCGGATGATATATGCTTCTCATTATCGGTAGTCGTGCCGTGAACAAAATAAGTTATTGTAACCATCTAAGTGTTTTAAATAGTTTAGTTGATGGCGGTACTATATCGTATTCGGTAAGTTTGTCTTTTGGTATCCATTCAACACGCTCGACACCTTTAGGAGTTTTGGGTTCGCCGCCTAGATATTTACAATGCAAATTTATATAAATAAAATTCTTCTCAATACCATCGTGGTCTTGTTTAATTTCAAAATCGGATGGAATCAATTCATTACTAACATCAACATCAATATCCAATTCTGTCTTAAGATAATTTTTTAGAGTCGTGGGATTGTCTTGTTCGGCAATTGGTTCACATCCGAACAAATACCATGTTTCTTCGTAGGGCGGTGAACCAGCAGGTTTCTTACGCATTAAAACAGTATCGTCCTTTTCAATGACAGCGATGATAAGTTCTTTTGTTAGTAGGTTATCAGACATCTATTTAAGTTTGGATGATTTAGTAATTTTCTTTGAAACTGCCCCTTCAAATAAACGTATAGCGGGTCTGCTTTCTTTTTTGTAAATAATAGGGACTCCGAGAAGTTCTTTGCACTTAGGGCAGACAAGATTTGATTTACCGACCTTCGAGTCGACTATTCTGTCTAAATAAGTTCTCTTTAAAATTCCCGGCCCGTCTTTCTGGTAGTAGAAAAGATGAGTATTGCACTTAGCACAGCTCACGTCTAAAAGGCGGGAATGCCCGCCCCGTGCCTTTCTATATTTATCGCTTTTAAATTTTGTCTTCATTTATTAAAAATTAACAGAATTCGTCCATTTTAGCCAGATAAAGAAAGAGCCCGCGAGGCTGACACGAATGTGCGGGCTCTCGCGGGCAGGTTAGAGATGTGTTCCGAGCCACACCTTGGGCTCAACTGTGATTTTCAACACCGAGAACGCTGTCTTGATTCTCGGCATCAGTTCCTGAACTTTCCGGTTCAGGGCGACGAGGTCCAATTCCTTGGAACCATCCCGCCAACCTCGGTCCAGAAGCTCGACTCCGAAACCAACCGGCTCGTCGGCGTGATAGAACTTTCGGAAGTCCAATCCCGCGACTTGTATCTCGCCCTTGTCTTCGAGCCGGTCATATATCTCATCCGGCGCGTTCTCGAGGGGGTTCGTCGCTTCGCCCATCTGAACACCGATCCAAATCACCGTGTTAGCATCAAGGCCCATTGTTTCTCCTTTCAGGCTCGCAGATAAACCACGAGGCCGATGATGACTGCACTGACAACTGCACTCAGACCGAGGCAGACCATCAGCATCTTGTCTCGTCGGAAGAAGCCCTGGAGACTGAACGCCACCTGCAAAAAGAAGTAGATGACGAACATCTCAAGGGACACCCCCTCGACATTGCGTGTCTTGAAAATCTGGTAAAGCTGTGGGAGCATAGCGCCCACGTTCACCAGACCCGCCGTCCAGATGATGACATCCCAGCGGATTTTCTCGGCAAACTCTTCTCGGGTCAAGCTACACCTCCAGATTATGAGGAACCATGCCTATATTATACCATAGATTTTCAGCCCTTGCAATAGTTGGCAAAAAGCTACAATCCCTCATCCTGTGTCACTTTTGTCACTTTTTGGCTCGCACGAGACGGGTCGTTCCTTCAAATTCTGGGACGCTTGAGAAACCCTTACCGGGCTTGGTTCCAAGATGGTTCGAGCACGACTCGGGGAGCAACGATAAAACACTAGGATTTTCCTAGTGTTTTATTTTACCCCAGTGTGGACTGGGAAACCTAAAGATGATTAAATTGACTTATGACGAAAATAAAAATCGAATTTCCCAAACTCGAAGATGCCGAAGCTATTCAGAATGTCTTCTATAAATCGTGGTTAGATACTTACCCAAACGATAAAGTCGGAATAACTATAGACGACGTTGAACATTGGTATAAAGATGCTTGGGAAGAAAAGTTAAATAAGTTAAGAAGTCGTATAAACAACCCTCCCGAAAATCAAAGCTTCTTTATTGCAAAAGATGGAGATAATGTTGTAGGTGTTTGCCGAATAATGAAACACGCTGATAAAAATCAACTACAAGCAATTTATGTTCTTCCTGACCATCAAAGGAGGGGTATAGGCAAATTGTTATGGGATAGGGCATTAGAAATCATTGACCCCTCAAAAAATACCATCGTGCAAGTGGCGACCTACAACACGAAGGCAATTGAGTTTTATAAGAAACTGGGTTTTGAAGATACTGGCAAAAGATTTTCAGACGAACATTTCAGGATGAAAAGCGGGGCAATTATTCCAGAAATGGAATTAGAAATTAAGGCTCAAAATTTTGAATAGGCTTCTCCAATTTTGGCACATAATACAATAATTCTCTGCAATCAATGTTCGAACGAGAAAACATTGGCTGGGCAGAATAATAATGATATATTGGGTATATGAAAAACATACTACTTTCAATTTTTGTTTTCGGAGTACTTCTAACAGCAATATCAACTAATGCCCAAATGATGGGCAATGACTTTACGGAAAATGATGACCACACAGCCCGTGAAGAAGCCGAGGGTAAAATAGTCTGGGATAAACTGCAGACAAAACAAACTATCTGTGATGATTTATCCGATGAAGATTTCGGGGTACTGGGAGAATACTTTATGGGACAAATGTTGGGAGATTCTCATGCTTCAATGAACGAGATGATGACGAGAATGCATGGGGAAGAAGGCGAAGAACAGATTCATGTCGTTATGGGCAAACGCCTTTCTGGATGCGATACTTCGGCAACTTTTTCATCAGAAGGCATAGGCTGGATGCCTATGATGAATATGATGTGGGGAGGGTGGTCGTCTCCCTTTGGCAATAATAATTATTCAACAAACGATATGATGAATTTTGGTTTTGGCGGTTTCGGAGGTTTTGGTTTTATCTTTATGATTCTATGGTGGGTTCTGATTGTTGCTGGTATCGTAGCCCTTGTAAAATGGCTTATGAACCAAGGCAGAGATGGCAGTTCCAAGTCCGCTCTTGATATCCTCAAGGAACGCTACGCAAAAGGCGAAA
>MGKI01000008.1 GCA_001795615.1 Candidatus Yanofskybacteria bacterium RIFCSPLOWO2_01_FULL_42_49 | reverse complement strand
CGGAACCGTCACTCTGTCAACACCCCAGGATATTCATACTTCGGCCACCCCCCAATTCGCCAGACTCGGCCTTGGAACAGTCCCGGTTACGGTCCTTGAAGTCCAAGGCACGGCCTCGGCTAGCTACGGCCTCTTCGGAGCATTGCAAGTCGGGGGCTTCAGCTCGCAAAGCTACAACAGATTCGGGACATCAACTACCGGCCATGCAAATTACATCTCGGCAAGCAATGACTTGCTTGTTTCCGGGGACTTGGAAGTTGACGGTTCCATCTCTGCTCAATTCGCTTCCATCTCCCAGATATTCATCGCCAACAACACCGCCAGCGCCTCGGCTTTCTTTAGAGGCAATGGTTCCGGCGCAGTTAACCAAAGTAACTTCTCAATCGGATTGGGCAACGGCACTGAACGACTCAATATTTTCAACAACGACAATAGTCCGATTGTGACGATTGCCTCAACGGGATACATGGGGATTGGGACAACAAGCCCGCAAACACTACTGTCCATAGCCAAAAACAATGTAATCGGTCTGGCCACTACCAATGGGGCTGATGATGGATATATTGTGTTATCAGCTGCCGGCGCCGATTCGTCAGCTCGTGGCGCAAGAATTAGCATGAGCGGCACCAACAGAAGCGGGGCCGGCGGTTTATTAGAACTTCATGCCGGCACAACCGGCACAACAGATACAAATTCTATTCGTCTTTTTGTAGGCGATACCGAAATGGTCAGAATCGCTTCCACCGGCAACGTCGGCATCGGGACGACGGGGCCATATTCAAAATTATCAATAGTGGGTGGCGATACTGACCCATCACTTACAGTGGATACCGCCGCATTATTGAACATTGACAACGGATTAACAGATTTGGCATTTACTATTGACACCACAACCCCATTTGCCGCCTCAATTCAACATCGTCATACTTCTTCAAGCGGCAACTCCTATCCTATTGCCTTAAATCCACTTGGCGGCAACGTCAGCATCGGGACGACGAGTTTTAACTCAGGCTCAATCCTCACTATTAAAGGTACATTTGGCGCACATCTTGACTTACTTCCAAGCGCTGATGTTGAAGCAGGGACATATATTATCTTTCGAAACGCGGCTAATTCAATCATAGGCAGTGTCACGCAAAATTCAGGCGCTGCGGCTGTGACATATAATACCACTTCAGACCGGCGTCTCAAGGAAAATATCATTGATTCAGGGCTTGGTCTAAATGAGTTAATAGAGATATCAGTCCGTGAGTTTAACTTTATCAGCGACCCAAATAAAGCCAAAACACAAGGACTCATTGCTCAAGAACTGTATGAAATATACCCGTATGCGGTTACTGTCGGCGGCGATGATCCAAAAATGAATCCATGGTCAGTTGATTACGGACGCCTGACCCCATTAATTGTTAAAGCCATTCAGGAACTCAATGACAAGATCACGGTCTTGGAAGCAGCCAACGGCCAGCTGGTGCCTGATGAGATGGTTATTAATGGCAACACGGTAAATGGCAGTTTAATATTCAACGCCGTTATTTCTATGTTTAAAGATGCGTTTAATATCGTGTTTGAAAAGGGGCTGCTGAGAGTGGCGCATGTGGTGGCGGAAAACGTTACGGCAACTGTCGGAACTTTCCAAAAAGTAAAGACAAACGAACTTTGCGTTGATGACATCTGTGTTACCAGAGAAAAGTTTAGACAGGTCTTCGGCGAAGCCGTAACCGGAACTTCTACTACTGGGGAAAACGAGCCGGTAAACACGCCTGCGCCTTTAGAAAGCCCGACGCCTTCTCCAGAGCCTGAACTAACGCCAAGTCCTTCTGAATTGCCAACTCCTGAGCCAGAGCCAGAATTAACGGCATCAGAAGATGTCGCGCCGACATCTTCTGATGCCGCCGAACCGACGCCGGAAGCAACGCCAGAACCAACTCCTACTCTCGAAGCATCACCCGAAAGTACCCCGGAAACATCGGCTGAAATACTTGCGGAATAGACCGACATCATTGTCCACTTGCAAGGATATCTCCTTTTGTTATATTGTCAGCATGTTTGTCACTAAATGCGATGTTTGTAAAAAAGAAATTAAGGGCGATGTGGTGTTAGCTGGAGCAGACGCCTACTTTTCTAGACAAACTTTTTGTTTAAAATGCGGTAAGCCGGTATTAAATTTTCTGAATAAAATTAAAAAGAATGATGAAAAACAAAAAAGAAAATAAAAACGGGAAAATGACTCTGGAAAAATTAGCCGTAATGGTTGCAAGAGGATTTGAGGGTACAGACAAAAGGCTGGATCGAGTTGAAGCTAAACTATCAGAACATGACAGGCGATTCAGTAAACTGGAATACCAAATAGATGAAGTCAAAGAAATCGTGGAACGCTTTGAGAAAAGTGATATTCTTAATCTACAAAAACGAGTTCAAATTCTCGAAAGAGCTGTCAGGGTATTGAGTAAGCAGGTCTGATGATACTAAAAATTAGAGGAGGGCACCAAAATCCTCATGCTTAAAAAAGACATTTCAGCAGTGCTAATTAAAAAACCGAGAAAGACAAGAACGGTCAAAAAAGAAGTGCCTGAATTTGTCGTAGAGCCGGTTTTAAGGCCGGTTTTAGAATCGCCCCAGGAGTTACTGTCTGAAACTTTGGTTTCTAAAAATACCCCCGATGTGATAACTGAACTAGAAACAGAAGAGACTTGGCCGTCGCGAATTGTTAAAAACCGAGCTTTTAACAATATTCTAGTTCCTAAATTCAACTTGCTCAAAGCAATTGTCACGGAACGGCCTGTTTTGGTTTGGTTAGTGGCAATGGCCATAGGCTTATCTATTTTTTACTGGTATGGAGTTCAGAGTGTGGTCAAAGATCCCGAAAGAGTGGCTCAAGAAGAAACCATCAAATTGTTAGCTGAAATATCAAAAATCATTGTTTTGCCTAATAACGAAATTCCTGTTATAGCTACCGTCAACGATCCGGTAAAACTATCCAATCAGCCCTTTTTCACTAAAGCCAAAGCGGGGGATAAGGTGCTCATCTATCCCAATAATAAAAAAGCGATTCTCTACAATCCGGAAAATAAAAAGATCATAGAAGTGGCCCCGCTTAATATAGAAACTCAAAATTAAAGCAGCGATCATGACTCTTTACATTATAGGAGCGTTCTTGGTTCGACGTCTATAATCCACCCTGGGCCGGCGTATTTAAGTAATTCGTTGATGTTCTGATAGTTTTCTCGTACTTTCAGAAAAATGTTATAGGCGTACAGATTCCTTTCCTTTTCTATGTATGCTGGGGTTGCTTCTATGACTTTTATTTCTTCGCCCAGTCGCGATCTCGCAACAGCCATTTTTAATTTTTCCGTTGTTATTCTGGCGGCGTAAGACGCCTTGGTTTTGTCATTGTGCCGGAAGGTTAATTTAACCAGCCGGTAAAACGGAGGATAATTTAATGCTTCTCTAAGTTTGAGCTCATTATCATAAAATTCCACATAATCGTTGCGGGCTGCTTTTCCGATTATTATACTTTCAGGATTGTATGTCTGTATCAGTAATTTTTTTGGTTCGAAGCCGACAAGTTTTTCTATGTGGTAAAATAAATTTTCTTCAGATCGGAAATCTGGCATATTTATGAGAGCGTCCGCGTTAGCAATGCCTATCAAGTCAAAGTTAAGATAGAAACGGTGGGAGAAAACCATTTGCGTAGCGACAAGAACTGATGGCCCTGGTTTAGACCCCGCACCAAGCTTCTCCGCTGACCGCCAATCCGTCTTATTGACGGATGAGGGGCGGGCTTGGTGCGGGGCAAGTATTTCCGAAATTATCTCCTCTTCTTCCGTTTCGTTCTTTACTATATCCGTATCAAGAGCTAATACGGGAGACTTAATGTCAGCGGCGATGAGACGGCGTCTTATTTCTTCATATATTTTCTGAGTGCCGGCAGGACCGACGGTTTTCAGGCTATGGCTTCCACATGTGGGGCAATTTTCAGGCATTGATTTGGATATTCCGCAATGGTGGCAAGCCAAAATCATTTCAACTGATCTGTGTGTGCGCATGGCGACCTCGCATTGAGGGCATTTCACGGCCGAACCGCAGTTGCCGCATATCAGGATTCCGGCATAGCCCCTTCGAGGGGATAAGACTAGGATCTTTTTGTTGTTTTTAAGGTATTCAAGAAGTTTTTCGCCCAGTTTTTTACTGATAGGCGACCAGTTTGAATTTTTTATTTCCTGAGACATGTCGACAATCTCTGTTTCGAATTTCGGCCGATTTTCCAGATTTTTAAATTCGTAAGAGCCATTTTTAATTTTGTGGTAATCCTCAACGCTTGGAAGAACCGATGTGAGCACAAGCCGAGCCCCGTTTAGTTCGGCTACTTTATCTGCCAGTTTAACGGCGTTATAGCGCGGAACCATATCAGATTTATAAAATTCATGAGACGGGTCATCGACTATGATCAGACCGAGATCTTTGAAATGCATATTTAAAGACTGGCGCGTTCCTATAATTACTTTTGCCTCTCCTGTTCCGGCTTTTCTCCAAGCATCGTATAGCTTCTCGTTCGGTAAGTCGGAAGATATGACTGAAACGTCAAATTTTTTTGAAAGGTTCTCAAAAAAATACTTAATCGACGCTTTTTCCGAGACCGTTATCAGAACTTGTTTTGAATCATCAACTGTTTTTTTTATTAATGACTCAAGGTGAGTAATTAGTCCCTTTGTCTTATAAACCCACAACTGCGGATTAACGACATTCCGTGTCGTTAATGAAAAATTGTGGATAAGCGGGGTTTGCGGAGTTATTGGGTATTTCTTTTTGAAGGCGAAAGGGGGGAGAATGGTTTTGAGAGTATAACCAAGCGGAGCGTGATAGTATTTTGCGATCCAGATGGCAAGTTTTAATTGGTAATCGCTTATCTGGGGTTTTTCAAACAATACCTTACTTATTTTTTTGATTTGAAAATCGACTTTTTTTAGCGCTAACTTTTCTTTTTCTAAAGAACTTGAAGATATGACTGCGGCTTTAACTTTTCTTTTGTTTAGAGTTACTTCGACTATTGCCCCCTTTGCCAGTCGAGAATCACAAAAGTAACTCAAAATTTGAGGCACATTGGGAGGGAGAAGCGTTAAAGGAATAACTTCGACGATGAACATAAGGTGAAAACTTCCAATTATCCTAATTAACCTAATTATTCTAGATAAATCAAAACAAAAGAAGTTGACAAAATGGTTATTAAGGTGTATAATTAAAACACAGGAGGTGCGACATGAGATCAATGAAAGTGGAAGATGAGCTCTGAACCCCTCGGTGCAGTTAAATGCGCGCCGGGGGTTTTCGTGTTTAAAAGGTTGAGGATACTGTCGTTTTAGAGTAAAATTACAACATGGATAAAGTTAAAGTACGGATAGCTCCGTCGCCGACCGGATCTTTCCATGTCGGCAATGCTCAATCTGCGCTTTATAACTGGCTCTTTGCCCGTAAAAATGGCGGAGATTTTTATGTGCGGATTGAGGACACAGACAAAATTCGCTCAACCAAAGAGTCCGAAAACGGCATAAGAGAGGCACTGGCTTGGTTAGATTTAATGCCAAACGGAGATTTTGTCAGGCAAAGCGACAATTTACATAAACATAAAGAGTTGTTGGAGAGATTACTTAGCGAAGGGAAAGCATTTTATTGTCACCACAGCCAAGAAGATCTGGAAGCGGAACGGCAACAGCAAGAAGCCAGAAAAGAGGCGCCTCGCCATTTCTGCGAGCATAAAAATACGGACAAAAATAAAATACCCGGCGGCATTATTCGCTTAGCGGTAAATGAAAGCTCTGGCCGCATTATTTCCTTCGACGATCAGATCAGAGGGAGAATAGAGTTTCAGGAGGCGTTGTTGGGTGATTTTTCGATTGCTCGAGCTATTGAAGATCCGCTTTATAATTTTGCTGTTGTGGCGGACGACGCTGAGATGGGCATTACCCATGTCATTCGAGGAGAGGATCATATCTCCAATACTCCTAAGCAAATTTTAATATACGAAGCTCTTGGTTTTAAAATTCCTTTCTTTGCCCACCTTCCTCTTGTTTTAGGATTAGATCGGTCAAAACTTTCTAAACGCCATGGCGGTACGGGAACTTTGGATTATAAACAAGATTATTTACCGGAAGCGCTTTTAAATTTTCTCGGGGGATTAAGTTACACCTTCAGTAAAGAAATCATAACAAAAGAGGAAATGGTAAACGAGTTTGAGCTCGGAAAAATCCACAAGGCTGGCGCAGTTTTTAATGTAGAAAAATTGAACTGGATAAATTCGCAATACATAAAACAATTAAACAATTTAACAATTAAACAATTAACAAATCTGCCGGAAATGCTTGACGTGGCTATACCGCTTATCACGGAACGGTTAAATAAGTTGTCTGACATAAATGATTTTAGTTACTTATGGAAAGAGCCAAGTTATGATTCTGAACTTTTGAATTGGAAAAAATTCACAAAAGATGAAATTACAAACTCCTTGAATGAAACAAAAAGGGTTATTGAAAATTGGAACGGTTCTGATAAAGACTCCTTGCGGTTGGCTCTGGATGATTTAAGCAAAAAACTGGGCGATCCCTCGATTCCACTCGGGGCAAGCAGGGGATTGGTATATTGGCCGTTCAGGGTTGCGTTAACAGGCAAAGAAAAGTCTCCGGATCCGGTTGATGTAGCGGCTATACTGACAAAAGAGACCGTCTTGAGAAGAATAGACACAGCAATCAATAAGTTGCCATGAAAAAAAAAGAAGCAAGCCAATTTTCGACACGCCTCCGGTTGCCCAGCGTGCAACCTCGGCTACTTTCGCCCAGCCCTTTCTCGGACAGTGAAACGATTATACTATCCTCGACCATGCAAAGGGCTGGGTCTCTAGTGTCTCTAATTGGCTTGCTTCTTTTTTTTGCGCTGATTTTTTTTGTGCCAGCAGCTACTGCCCAAACCGACGATGAACGAATCTCCCAATTGCGCCAGGAGATAGAACGGCTTGAACAGCAAGCCGAACAATATCGCCAGAATATTGCTAAAGAACACGCCAATGCTGAATCGTTGAATAAAGAAATTTCAATTCTCCAGAATCAGATAAATAGCCTTAAAACCCAAATAAATATCACTATAAAAAAAATCAACAGCACGGGCATAGAAATACAAAACACGACTGACGAAATATATACCACTCAAGGCAGGATTGAATATCAGAAAAGCGCAATTGGGGAACTATTGCTTGAACTTTATCGGCAAGACAGAGAGAGCCTGCTTGTTGCCATGATGAAGAATGCCAACATCTCTGATTTTCTCAACCGGGTTCAGCAGGCAACCAGTGTCAGCGAAAGTCTGCTTTCGTTAGTCAACGATTTGCGTTCCACAAAAAACGCTTACGAAAACCATAAATCTAACCTGGAAAATAAAAAGCGGGAACTTGAAAATTTAAATCGCCAGCAGTCTAGTCAGAAACTAGCTTTAGGCGGTACCCAAAAAGAAAAAGATGGCTTGCTAAAAGTTACCAAAGGACAGGAAGCCGAGTATCAAAGGCTGCTTGAAGAAGTGGAGAGAAAACAGTCGCTCTTTTTTACGGAGATGAAAGAGATTGAGACCAAGATTATACAGGGTGGACTGTATATTCTTCGTGTGGAAGCGCACAACTTGCCTAAAAAGGGAACCGATCTTTTCAAGTGGCCGGAAGAAGACTATAGAATTACTCAAGGATACGGATGTACCAGATATGCTCGATGTAACTCAAGGCGCGGACCTTACGGCGGAGCGCCTCACAACGGCATTGATATGGCTTCCGGTTACGGTAGCCCGGTTAAGGCGATAGGCGACGGAGAGGTTGTTGCTAACGGCAAAAATGACGGATGGGGAAATTGGGTGGCTATCAAGCATCCGCCGTATGATTTAGTCAGTGTTTACGGCCACCTGAGCGCTTTTGAGTTTGTAAGAGTTGGCAGCCAGGTTAAAGCCGGTGATATAATTGGTTATGAGGGCTCAACTGGATTTTCAACTGGTTCTCATGTCCACTTGAGCATATATAAAGAGTTTTTCACCTATATTAATGAAAAGAATGGTCAACTGTATTTCAATTATAATAATACAGTAAATCCAAATGACTACTTGTAGTAGGGGTTGTAAATTTTATGCATAAAATTTTGATATTGGGGGGAGGATTTGGTGGCATTCGTTGCGCTTTAGATTTGGAAAAAAAGATTGGAAGTAAAGCCGAGATAACTTTAGTAGACAAAAACAGCTATCACCTATTTGTCCCAGCTTTATATGAAGTGGCGTCGGCTTATGGGTTAAAACAAGATCCGTTCGCCATTCGGTTAAAGAAAACGATATGTATCCCATATTCGGATATTTTTTCTGCTAAGAAAATTAGATTTATCCAAGCGGAGATATTTTCCATAGATGTTGAGAATCAAAAAGTTGCCACCAGGGGAGGGGAGATACTCGATTATGACTATATGATAATCGCGCTCGGCAGCCAGTCATCTGATTTTGGAGTTCCCGGAGTTAAAGAATACGCCTTTAGTTTTAAAAGTTTAGAAAACGGACTGGCGCTGAATCAAAAAATAAACGAGTTGGTTTTTGCAACTCAACGCGAAGGCGATGTCAAAAGCGAGCCTATAAACCCCGTAGTAGATTTTCCGACTGCGACGAAGTCGCCAAAAGAATTTCGGAAAATTCACTACGGGGTAAAAATTGCAGTCATCGGCGCCGGTTTCACTGGAATTGAAGTTGCCGCCGAACTTACTTGCTGCGTCAAAAAATTTACTCAAGCACGCGGGATCAAGGGTCGTTGCGAGAGAGTGCTTCTAATAGAAGCGGCTCCAAAAATATTGCCGATGATTTCAGACAAAGAGCGGATTGTTATAATGGAGCGGCTTACCCGGTTAGGTGTTGAGGTAACGGAAGGAGCGGCGGTTGAAGAAGTCAGAAGCGATTACATAAAACTAAAGAACGGAAAAACCATAGATGTTGATTTGGTAGTGTGGACTACCGGAGTAAAACCGCTGGATATTCTCAAAAACTTGCCGAGCATGTCTTTGGCCGGCAACGGGAAAATAGTCGTTGACGACAGTCTTAAGGTTGCCGGCTTATCGAATGTTTTCGCGGCGGGGGATAATGTTGAATTTCAAGATCAGAAAACCGGAAGATTAGTTCCGGCTTTGGCTTATGTTGCCGTGGAGCAGGGCAAAATAGCAGCCAAAAACATTTTGCGGTCGCTAAAATCTGATAAGCTAGTAAGCTATAACCCCTTCTTTGATGTTTGGATAGCCCCCGTTGGCGGCAAATATGCACTTGCCCATCTTTGGGGAGGCGTAAATGTAAAAGGTTTCTGGGGCTGGGTGATTAGAGAGTTAGTTGATTTAAAATACATGTTGTCAATTCTTCCCGTTAAGGCAGCAATAGCATTGATGTGGCAGGAGATAACGCTTTTCATCAAGAACGATTAGGGATTATATTTACACAATATTTACTAAATTTAGTCAAGTTTGCTGGCTAGGGTGGGGGAGTAGTATAATTTAATTCATGGTTAAATCGTCAAAAACCAATATTCGGATTTGTGTGATTGTTCTAAGTGCTTTTTCATTACTAAATTTTAATTTTGCGGCAGGGGATGAACTAAATTTAAATTCCGAATCTTCTTTAAATTTAAATCCGCTGGATAACATAAATAAAGCCGGTATCAAGAGCATAGGTGCCGGAGACACACTGGAAAGGTTTAAATTTAATCTGCCGCTTAACTTTAATAAGATAAACATAGATACGAATATACCCATAAGCCCCAAATTTAACGAATCACAAGATCTGCCGGATATTAACTTAAGGCAGTTTTTAACGCCCAGAGATATATCTTCAGACGATTTTGTGGGGGCAGTAAAAGCGGTAGTTACTCTAGTAATTGAAATATTTCTTGTAGTTATATCTATAACTTCTCAAATACTTAAGCTCATATTGGGGTTTTTAAGGTAACGTCTCAATTAGGCCAGTATTTGAACGTCTGAAAAGGTATATTGCGCGACGTACTATCAAGATTAAAGCCGGCATTCCCCTGTCGGTTTTTGAATATCTAGGTTTGTCATTTGTAAAATAAAATTTTACAATAAGTATTGCTTATCGCTTTTCTAATCGCTATTGGCTAGTTGCTAGTGGCTAACAAATGCCTAAACTGATTTTCGATATTGAGACCGTTGGTGTTGAATTTGATTCCCTGGACAACAAGTCACAGGAACTGCTTTTGCGTTTTGCCGAAACACCTGAAGACGTTGAAGCGGTCAAAGACGGGCTTGGCTTCTCTCCCCTAACGGGGCAGGTGGTGGCAATAGGAGTATTAAATCCCGAAACAAGTAAGGGTGCTGTTTACTTTCTTTCTCCTGACGGAAGTTATGAAAAAACAGAAAACGATAATGTCCAATACATTCGCCATAAAACCGAAAAAGACCTCCTGAAGAGCTTCTGGGACGCGTCCGCTCACTACGATCAATTCATCACATTCAACGGACGCGGTTTTGATGCTCCGTATCTGATGATTCGTTCAGCGATAAATAAAATTAAACCGGCCAAGAATTTAATGACATATAGATATGAATCGGAGCAATACGGCAAAATAATAACACATCTTGATTTGCTGGACCGTCTGACATTTTTTGGCGCGGTGAGGCGCAAGGGCGGTTTACACATGTGGTGTCGGGCCTTTGGTATCAAAAGTCCCAAGTCGGAAGGAATATCAGGTGAAGATGTCGCACAATTATTCAAGGACAAAGAATATATGAAAATCGCCGAATATTGTTTTGATGATGTTTTGGCAACAGAGAAACTTTATGAGTGTTGGGAAAAATACATTAACATCAAATAAACAAGGTTTATTTGATGAATTACTAATTTCTAATATCTAATTTCTAATCAAATCCCCAATTTCTAATGACCAATTTTAGAAATTTAAGGATTAGACATTATATTTAGAAATTAGGAATTAGTAATTAGAAATTTGCTAAACTTGTAATATGCAGTGGTACAAAGACAAACAAAGTTTCATGGATGCGAACGGTTATGTCATTGACGACCTTTGGTATCCTCGCGTGACGGCTATTGTCGGCATAAAAGCCAAGCCGGCTTTATATATGTATTATGCCGCTTTGCCTGATTTTAAAACCGGAGAAGCAATTAAAGCAAAGTCGGCAGAAGAAGGAACCTTGCTTCATGAAACAGTCGAGGCTATATTGCGCAAAGAGCCGGTAGTTATCCCAGATTCCGTGAAGCCAGCAGTGTCGGCCTTTATGGATTTTTACGGCCAGAATGAACTCGTCGCTCATAAAGTGGAAGAACGAGTGGTAAGTAAAAAACATCATTATGCTGGTACGATGGATGTACTTGCCGAACTCAACGGTAAACTCGGCGTTCTAGACATTAAAACCTCAATGGCGATTTATCGGGATTATAATGTGCAGACATCAGCTTATATTGAAGCGTTGAAAGAAGATCCGTCTATGCCTCCCCTGACCCGTTGGATATTGCGTCTTGACCAGTCAAAGCATTGCCTTAAATGTCCCGCAACTTTGCGAGACAAGGGCGGTCGTGAAAAAATTCGTGGCGAGAAAGGCCAGTGCCAGCACGAATGGGGCCCGATGCAGGGCGAAGTCGAATTGAAGGAGTTAACCACCTTTGAAAACGATATTAAGGCATTCCTCGCCTGTAAGGAACTATGGAGTTGGGAGAATGAGTTTTGGTTAAGTAAAATAATATAAATGCTACCGCTCGAACTCTACCCGTTACAGCCTTCGTAAGTTTCTTCATAGAACCAAGGCCTCGCTTGATTATTATCGAGTGAGGCCGACTGTTATTAGAGAGCACCGCAGGTTTGAGCGGGCCGGTTCTTGAACATAGTGAAGGGGAGCGAAAACCGGAGAATGAATTAGGAATTTCTGCTGGGAAATTTCTGACATCTCGATGATAATTGTTGGCTGAACGGTTTTATTGAGAAGCTGAACTTCTGGCTGCTCTTATTCTGTCATTTTCCGTAAGGTATCTTTTTCTCAGCCGGACGTTGTTAGGCGTTACTTCGAGGTATTCGTCGTTTTGCATAATTTCCAGACCGGTCTCAAGGGTTATCGGAGACGGAGGGACGAGAATTATATTTTCATCTGAACCCGAAGCCCGCATATTCGTTAATTTTTTACCTTTGATAGGGTTAACGGACATGTCGTTTCCTTTTGATACATCACCAATGACCATCCCCTCATAGACCTCGGCAGTCGGCCCGATGTATAACTTGCCTCTGTCCTGGAGGTTATATAACGAAAAACCAAGCGCCTTGCCTGTTTCCATAGAAACCATAGAACCGACGCTTCTCTTTTTTATTTCCCCAGCATAGGGTCGAAAGCCGATGAAGTGGCTTGCGAGTATCCCCTCGCCTTTAGTATCAATCATAAACTCGTTCCTGAAGCCCAAAAGACCGCGTGTCGGTATTTCAAAAGTAATGCGAACTTCGCCGTGGTGTTGGACCATATTCATCATTTTTCCGGCTCGCTTGCCGAGTTTTTGTATAACCACTCCGGACAGATTTTCAGGAACGTCAATAAGCGCCTCTTCAAATGGTTCCATTTTTTGGTTGTCTATTTCCTTGATAATCACCTGCGGTTGTGAGACCTGAAGCTCATAGCCCTCTCTTCTCATATTTTCAAGCAGGATAGCGATGTGGAGTTCTCCTCGGCCGTAAACTTTGTAAGCAGTACTTGAAAAATCTCCGCCAGAGGCGGATCCGCCTTCGGCGGAAATTTTCAGCCCGATATTGACCTCAAGCTCTCTTTCCAGTCGTTCTTTTAATTGTCTGTTGGTCACGAACTTTCCGTCTCTTCCGGCGAACGGAGAGTCGTTAACCAGAAAGTTCAAAGATATGGTCGGCTCATCTACGCTGATAGCCGACAAGGGCTCCACATCAGGAGAGGCGCATACGGTTTCTCCGATGTATATGTCCGGAAGTCCGGCAATCATGACGATATCGCCGGCTTGTGCTTCATCGGTTTCTTTCCTCTCCATCCCTCGGAAATTAAATAATTTAGTTATTTTTCCCGTGCGAGTTTCACCAGTGCTCGGAGAAGTTTCTTGGGGGTGTGCTTTAGCCGCCCCTAGAATCTCTGTCGGCTTTTTTATAAATACACTATCCCCTACCTTCATAGTCCCGAACCAAACTCTGCCGATACCAAGCCGGCCCAAAAAATTATCGTACCCAAGATTAAATGGCTGAAAACGCAACGGAGCTGAAGTATCAGAAGGCGCCGGCGGCACTTCTTTGAGTATCAGATCAAGCAAAGGAGACAAATCCTTTGACTCGTCCTTCATTTTTAATTTTGCTATTCCCGCTCGTCCGTTGGCATAGATGGTTTTAAAGTCCAGCTGTTCGTCGTTGGCCCCTAGATCCATGAAAAGTTCCAGAACTTTTTCGTGGGCTTCATTGGGCTTAGCCGCCGGCTTGTCTATCTTGTTTATAACCAGTATCGGCTTTAGCCCCAGTTCCAGAGACTTTTTTAAAACAAATTTGGTCTGGGGCATCGGTCCCTCTTGGGCGTCCACGATAAGTAACACAGAGTCAATTGATCTTAAGACTCGCTCTACTTCTGAACCGAAATCCGCATGGCCGGGAGTGTCGACGATATTTATTTTCGTATCTTTGTAAAAAAGAGAGGCGTTCTTGGCATAAATAGTAATACCGCGCTCTTTCTCAAGCGCGTTTATGTCCATACTGAATCCCTCCTCAACCATACCTGTTTGTTTCATTAGGGCATCAGTAAGGGTTGTTTTCCCATGGTCAACGTGAGCAATAATTGCGATGTTTCTGATTTGCATTGGCTAGATATTAAAACATAACAGAATATATATTTTAAGCTAAAAATTATAATTTGTCAAATAAAAAAATGCGCGGGGTTGCCGCGCTAAGTAATCGAATTTTTTAGTTAATAGTTTCTTGAGTCAATTTGAAATCTGGATGACCAGAACAATTATCTCCCATAGCCCACATGCTTTTTTCAGCGCGTCTCTGGTCAATTATTCTTTGGAAACTAGTGCCTTTTAGACACTCAGCTCCTCCGGCCTCCATCCCTAAATAACTACAAGCAAATGTCCCTCCACCAAGTTTACACACTTCCTTGAGGTATTTTTTATCTAATTTTGACATTCTGTCTCCTTTTCAACGAACCGAAAACTGTGCCAATATGTTAGCACGGCCTTAGTTTTATGTCAACTTCTTATTTAGCACAATTCCCTGCCAAAACATATCCTTTTGATTCTGCTTCTTGAGCGGAGTTAAACCATATCTGATTTTCCGGTTTGATTCTTTTCCCGCCGGAGCACCAAGAATAGTGGTACTTATCGAAATTTTTAGAAACAACAACCCTTGTATCTAGTTTTTGGGTTTGAGGTTTTGAGTTTTGAGTTTGTTTAGAATTTAGAGTTTGGGACTTAGGGTTTACGGCATCAAAAATTTCAGCTTTGTTGTTCGCTGAATTTTTAATGCTGATGGGTGTTTTCTCTAGTGAGTTAATTTGACCCAAGTTATAGCTGATCATGCTAATTAAGCCGATACAAGCGGCAAGAAAAAGATGGTGCTGATGGGACTTGATTAAGTTGAGGAATTTTGATAGGGTATACTTCATAATTATGAAAACATTGGCGTCCGCCTACGTCTTACAGACTTCGGCGAGATGCTCATGTTTGCAGCTATTCGCTGCACTCGTAGGCAAAAATGGCACATACCAAAGCCATCGGCAGTACACAATTAGGCAGAGATTCGCAACCCAAATATCTTGGCGTAAAATTATACGCTGGTCAAATTGCAAAACCGGGCAATATTATCGTCCGCCAAAGAGGTTCTAAATTTCTCGCCGGAGACGGCGTTCGTCTCGGCCATGATTATACTATCTATGCCGTAGTCGTCGGCAAGGTTAAATTTACCACCAAGAAAAAGAAACTCTTCAACGGTCAGAGGCGATTAGTAAAAATAGTGAATGTGGTTGCAAACTAAAACCCGCCGAAGAGGCGGGTTTTAGTTTGATATAAAAAAGGAACCCCGACTTGTGGTCGGGGCGGCGCTGGCTCTGCCTGTGGCAGGTGCGTCTTGTGTGGTGGGGTCGAATTCATGGGTTACGCGAACTCGACGATTTCGGGGTGGGTCTCGTCGACCTTGTCTGCGATCGCGACGGCGTGGGCTTGTCCTGTCTTGAGAACCGCGAGCGTCGCTTTGTTGCCCTTGATCAGTTCTCGGAGACGCTTGCGCTCCGCTGTGGCCTTGGTGCCTCGCTTGCCTTTCAGATCGGCGAGCTTTGCCTCGAGCTTGCTGACCAACGACTCGCCGTCCGCGACGGCTTCGTCGTAGTTCTGGCGTGTTTCCAGAATCCCGGCGCGCTCACGACGAGCGCGGTCCGAGTTCCAACCCGTCCAGCGGCCGTCGTGCCGCTGGAGGTGGCGGGTCGTGTCACTGTCCGGGAATCGGACGATGGCCATTAGTGTGTCGACTAGCCGGCCGTCGATCTGCTTCCGTTCGCCCGAGATCTGCCGAACGATTTGAAAACGCTGCATTTCTGTCTCCTTCGTCCCCCGCGATGGCCTGGCCATTTTGCGGGGTTTACGGGGCCAGCTGAGCTGGCCGGGGCTGTGCTTCGCTAAACCGGCTCGCACTATGCGATTAGTCGAGTTCGACTCGACGACCGGCCCAGCAAAGCTGTTGTCAACATAACTACCCTTTAATTATAACATAAAAAAAACCATCTTGTCAATAGTTCAATTTAGACCCTATTTTCCTATTTTTGTGAAGTTATAACCACCTTTTTTTCTTGAACAGGACAAGCAGTGATACTGCGATGATAGCCATAATCCCCATGATTATCCAAAAATCAAACTGTCCGTCGCGCAACGGCATGGTCTGGTGATTCATTCCCCAAAGAGATGCCATGAGATTAAGCGGCATTATGACCGCTGAAAATATTGTAAGGATGGTAATGATGCTTGAAATATTGGATGACATCAGCGACTCGTTTGTTTGGTAAAGAGCGTCGACGGTTTCTTTTTGGTTATCGATGATGCTCATTATCCTGTCTTCGGTTACGATTATATCGGTTAAGTACGGCGCCATCGGTTTGCCGAAAAACTTTTCAGCTTTTTCCGCAAACATTTTGAGAACGGCTGACTGCGGTTTAAGCGGTCTCCTGAAATCCAATATATCCCTTCGGATGTGAGAAATTTCTTCTATCATCCTGACATTTCTTTTTTCAAAAATCCTGTCTTCGATTTCCGTGATTTCCCCTTCCATAAAATCAAGATGGCTGACGAGTTTCTGAAACATATAGTCAATTATATGGTGGAGCATAAAACCGGTATGGTGGCGGGTTACTTGTTTTTTTAATTTCTCGTTGCTGTTAAGAAAGCCGAAGATTTGTTCAATATGCTCAAAGTCCGAATAAGTAACGGTGATAAGCAAGTTTTTAGTTATAAGAAAATCAACTTCGGCAGTTTCATTTGACTGCCAGTCCTTATAGATGATCGGGAAGTGCATTATGAGAAAAAGATGATCGTCAAAATCATCTACCAAAGGATGTAGGGTCGGGGCGGTGATAGACTCAATGACGAAAGGGTTAAAAGGGAAAAGCGTATTTACAAATTCAGCATCTTCCCCGGTTGGCTTAGATATATGAATCCATCTCAAACCGTTTGTCTGGAATTCTTTTCGCATGATTTAATTATACAATGAATAGCGTAAAAGATATATATTTTTGTTCGACCTTGTCGTCTTCTCATCACGATTCCTCATCTTTCGTTCGAAGCCATCCTCATTTTCATCACGGACTCCTCATAGAGCAGTTGCGATTCACTCCTAATTTTTCTGACCGCTCGGGGTCACCCCTGTCAGGCCATGCGGATCGAGCTGAGCTCGACCGAACCTGACATCCCCGACTCGGTTTCCCAGAAAAATCGCGTCGCTCATCTGCAACTGCTATCTATTTGTCATAGTGATTCAAATAGGGATGGCTTCTCGCTGGCCAACAAGTACAAGCTAAGCCATCAAGGAAGCGAGGCCTTATTATCTTCGAATCACTTGATGAGTTGAGGAAGAGGACGAGGTTTAACCGGTCCGCCAGCTGGCGATGGATTCCAATAGTGACAGGTTTTCAGAGAAGTTTCTGTCGAACGCCAAGCAAGGTAGCTTAAGACTCTAGTCATGACGAGACACTAGAGATCCAACCTTTTGCACGGTCGAGGGCAGTATAATCGTTTAACTGCCCGAGAAAAGGTTGGGCGAAAGTAGCCGAGGTCCCTCGCGGGGGAACCGGAGGCGTGTCGAGGATGGCTAGAGTCTGAAGCGAAAAGAAGGCGGAATTATTTTTCTTCCTGTGAAATTTTGACCTTGACCTCCGCAACCACGTCTGGCGCGAGTTCTATTTTGACGAGATGTTCACCGAGCTGTTTGATGTGGCCTCCATCATGCCCCTCAAGATTAACTGAGTTTGGTTCAATCTTCCAGCCAAAGGCTGGCCCGCCTTCGGCGGAGAGTTGTTTGGTCAGTATTTCAGCGATATCCTCCTTGGTAACAGCCGAATAGATTTTGCCAGTCTTGGTCGCTTTCCTTGTAAATTCCAACACGACATCTTTCAATTGTTCGGCTACCTTTGAAGCATTTTCTTTCTCTAGCTTCTGAGCCACTTCTAGTTTTTTCTTTAACGCGTCAACTTCTTTTATTGAAGCTTCAGTTGCCAGTTTAGCCATTTTTCTCGGTAACAAAAAATTTCTGGCATAACCGTCAGAGACATTCTTAATGTCCCCTATCTGTCCGAGTCCTTTAATATTTTGAAGTATAATAATTTTCATATAACTATTCGTTGCATTCGCATAAATTCGTAGATTTGCATTATATTGAATTATTCCAATAATTCAAGGGCTTTATCCAACTGTGGGTCTTTGCCCTCTTTGCCCAACTCAAATTCAAATTCTTCTTTATCGATTTTCTCTTTCGGAAGCTCAACTTTCGTGTCAGGCTCAATCCCGGTATCGGAAATGGATATTCCGTTCGGAGTGAGCCACTTGGCCACGGTTACCTTAAGCGATGAGCCGTCTTTAAATTTTTCCAGTTCCTGAACCGAACCCTTGCCGAATGTCTTTTCTCCGACTAGTCTTATTTTTCTGTTATCGTGCAGCGCGCCGGCTAAAATTTCCGAAGCAGACGCCGAGCCGTTGTTTATCAGAATGATTGTCGGATAAACTTTCAATGATCCGTTACCGCTGCTCTTAAATTCATTCCTTGAGCCGTCTCTGAACGCTTCCACTGTGACGATCTGGTCTTTGTCCAAAAACCAGCCGGCGATGTTGATTGCCGAATCCAGCAAACCGCCCGGGTTGTTCCTCAAATCCACAATTAGTTTATTGGCTTCAGATTTTAATATTTCCTGCGCCGCTTTTTGAACTTCAGAGTCGACATTCTGATTAAAGGTAAATATTTGCAGGTATGCTATTTTGTTTTGGCCGGATTCTATTATCCGCCACTCGACGGTCGGTATTTTAATCGTATCTCTCACAATTTCAACATCTCGGGTGTCCGAACCGTTGGAAGATATCGTCAAAACCACAGGCGTCCCCTTCTTGCCCCTTATCAGATTAACCGCTTCTTCAATAGACAAGTCGGTTGTTGACTTGCTGTCTATGCGCAGTATTTTGTCTCCCGCCTGCAAACCAGCCTTGAAGGCGGGCGTATCTTTAATGGGCGCAATAACCGTAAGCGCGCCGTTTCTTTTTCCGATTTCAATGCCTATTCCTCCAAAACTGCCCGATATTTCTTCCTGGAATTTCTTACTTTCCGGCGGTTCAAAAAATACCGTGTACGGATCGCCGACACTGTTTACCATTCCCTGTATCGCTCCGTAGAGGAGTTTTTTGGTGTCTAATTTCTCCTGATCTACATATTTGTTATGTAAAGAATTCCAATTGTCCCAGAATAAAGAGAAGTCGACATAATCAGGCTGGCCGAGGTCTTTGTTGAGTAATATTTTAACCGGATTGGACTCGACTCCGTTGAAGCGTTCAAAGAAAAGACCGCCGGCAAAACCAACAATCAAAACGACCAGCAACAACGGAATAAAAAGTTTTTTTGAAATAGTTAGCATGGCTTAAAATACAACCAAAATATCTAATTTCTAATTCCTAGTTTCTAATAAAATTCTAAATGTTTAATTTCAAATCTCTAATTGGACATTTGAGCATTAGACATTTCATTAGTAATTAGATATTAGGTATTAGAAATTTTTATTCCGTATTTCCTAAAGTATCTTACCGCATCAACTAAATGCAATCTGCTCTGTTTATTCATGAAAATATCTAATGGACCGAAGCGGCCTTTCGAACTTCTCTTGTGATAATGGTACATTTCCGAAAACGGATAATATGCCACCTTGAATCCATTTTCCCAGAACCGCCTTGCCCAGTCAACATCGCTCATGTACATAAAAAAATTTTCGTCCATCAGTCCCACCTTATCTATTGCCTTTCGAGAAGCCAGCATAGCAGAACCCATCAGCCATTCAACTTCCGAGGGTGCGTTTAATTTTTTATCTGCCATTACGAATTTGTTCAATATTTTTTTACCGAAAGGGGTATGGCCTAAAGGACTGCGCCGGCAGAGTACTGTTAAGGGCGTATAATATCGGAAGGCGGAATTTTGGACCGAACCGTCAAAATTTAAGAGTCGAGGTCCGGCAAGGCCGATATTGGTATTGGCTGCCAGGTATGAAGTAAGCCCCTCAATGGATTTTGTCATGGGCACGATGTCGGGATTAAGTATCAGTATATAGTCTCCAGATGAAGCCTTGACCCCCTCATTAACGCCTTTTGTGTAGCCGATGTTTTCTTTGAATGTTGTTATTTTGACCCCTGGAAATTCTTTGATCACATTTCTTGTTTCGGGAATAGAAGCAATATCAACGACCAATATCTCGTGTTTGAAGTTAGCAGAGAGGGCTCTTTTTAACGACGACAAACACAATCTCAATAACGGCGGATTTTTGTAGTTGACGATGATGATGGAAGTCACTATTCTAATCTCTAAATTCTAATTTCTAATCTCTAAATAATCTCAAATATCAAAATTCAAAACGTTTTTGAGATTTGGGTTTTTGGATTTGTTTAGAGATTAGGGTTTTGAGATTAGAGATTTATTTTATTATTTCTTGAAATAACTGCTTGATTTGGTCAAAACTATCTCCTTGCGGCAATAGAATATAAGCTCCTTGAGGGCCAGTTGACTGGTAGAGAAGGTTTTCCGTTGACAAGACTTCTTTCTTAAACATGGCCGGCGAGGTGTCCACTTCTTTGGCAAGATCAATTATTTCTTTCACATCCCAGATGTTGATGTCGGTTTTTATGTTTTGGCTTAATGTATTAATTACGGATAGAATTTTTATAGGATCAGAAATCAAATGCAGGGTTGTTACTTTGTTTTTTATCGCGAACAATACCTGCTGTTGTCTGAATGCGCGGTCAAAATCGTTAGACGAATATCTCGAGCGGACATAATACAAAGCATTTTGTCCGTTCAGGTGGTTTTCGCCTGCCGGCAGTTCAAAAGCATATCCCCACTGGCCTTCTTCGCGGAATGATTTGGTCAGAGTTATATCTATGCCTCTGAGCTGGTCTATTAATTTTTCAAACGAAGAGAAATCTACCACGACGGCGTTATCTATATAAACGCCTGTTATTTGAGATACTAATTTCTTTGCGTAATCAGCCCCTTCTTTTCTCAGAAGTCCGTATTCGTAAGCGGAGTTTATTTTATTTTTATTTGAGCCTATTTTGACATAGAAATCCCGGGGGATTGAAACTAGAGAAGATTTTTTGGTAAGTTGGTCATGGCTAAACACCATCATTGTATCGGTAAGCAATGCTCCGCCTTCTTCAGCGTTCTCGTCGCCTTCTCCCCTTATGCCGAGGATCAGTATGTCCAGTCGGTTTGGCTCTTTTTCTGGCATGATGTAGTTCTTGTCTATTTCTTCGGCGTGGTTTTGATTGAAGAACAATAAACCGGCAAATTTCTTGAGCCAGGCCGCTTCAAACTTATCTTCTTCGGCGAATTCGTTTTTTATTTCAAATTCTTTATTAAATAGAGCCGTGTTAAAAATTATATAGCTTACGGCTAAAAATCCGGCAAGCAAAAAAAAGCGACCCCATTTTCGCTTCTTTTTATTTTGAAAATCATGGGAGTTAAAATCTAATTGATCCATTTCCTTATTTCTCTTGGCGTTATGATTGTCCGCCTCATTATCTCTTTTCTTTTTCTCAGCATTTTGGGTAAATATCGGAAAAATGCCGGTATTTCTTTAAGCACCGCCGGTTCAAATAAAACTGCGTATCCAAGCACGGCTATCTCTCTTAACATGATCTGGGGCAAGTCTTTCAGAATGTTTATTATATAATCATTTTTAACTAATGTCCAACGCAAATTTCTCCAGTCGAGACGGCGTTTTTTGATGGGAATTTGCCTGCGCACCGGAACTCTGGTGATGTAGTCGGACCAGCTTTTCTTGATCGATTTCGTTGTCTGTCTGTCATGCCATGCGATTACATTGGGCGCGAATACTTCTTTCCATCCGAATAACCTCATCCGCCAAGCCAGATCCAGATCGTCGCCGTACCAGAAGTAGTCGTGGTCGGTGATTTCAGTTGCGGGGACATCGGATGTCCAACGGCCATCCGATGTCGTTAATTTAATTTGACAGTCTTTTAGGGCTTCTTTGCGGAATACCGGCGCTGCTCCTTCAACGGCAAAAATTTCTCCGAGGTTGTCGTACTGGCCATGGTCTTTCTCGCCGTGGCCAATGTTTATGACACGGCGTGATCGGAAAATTTTAAAACCACAAGTGTCAATAATGCGTGAATAATGAATAGGGAATAATGAATTATGGTTTTCACTTCTTGATTCTTTATTCATAATTCCCAATTCGAAGCTGTATATCTTCGGCTGGAGCGCGCCGATTTTTTCATCCTTCCCCATTACTTCTACCGCATTTTTAATAAAGTCCTTGTCCATTAATACATCAACGCACAAGGATACTATATATTTGCCACTCGTGTGTTTTAGTAATTCTTCTTGTCCCGGCCAAACACCGAGATTTTTCGGACTTTCAATGAGATTGAAAGTGAAAAACTCGGAATCTCTAATCTCTAATTTCGAATCTCTAATATTTTCCTTTGTTTTATCCGTTGAGCCGTTATCTAAAATGTTTAGTTCGATCAGCTTATGCGGATATGTCTGCGCCAAAACCGCATCCAAACAATGGCGGATGTACTTTTCACCGTTGAGAACCACGAGGTTTATTGTGACCAAAGGATTTGACATAATACAGAAAATATCCTAACATTTTAGAGGATTTTTGAAAACACGAGAGGTAAATAAAATGCTAAAGGCAGGACAATCACTTAGTAATGTAAATTTACCTAAAATTGTGGTTTTAAAGAACACGATATATGAGTTGCTTAGACATCAAAGCATGACGATGCAAGAATTAACTGGATGTCTAATGAGCGAACCGTATAATATAAGCCATAACGACTTGGGTTTAGTTTTGATTGCCATGAATAAACTTAGTGAGGCCGATACTGTAAGAGTATCTTTCAGGGTAAAAACCGACATGCTTAGTGTTGAAGCGGTGTTCAGGGCAGTTCCCCCGCCGACAGTATTAGATGGATTTGATTTTTAACCCGATTTTAATCGGGCTTTTTTGTTCCCAAAATTAAAGCCGTTGTAGTCACAAACATCAAAAAAGACCTTTCGTCAAAAATCGCAATATCGGTGAGAGAATATATCAAAACCCAAGGCACGAATAAAAGTGTAGCGGCAAAGTAGATTCCAAGTTGCTTATCACCTTCTTTAGTAAAAATATCATAATTTCTCTTGAACAAAAGCCACAAAAACCAGATGAAAATTATTCCGGCCAGAATTCCCATTTCTGCCGTAATATGAAGATACAAATTATGCGCCGATGAACCGGCTTTGGCTAAACGTATGTCCTGTTCCAACACGACCGGATAATTGCCTATGCCAACACCAAGAAACGGCTTTTCTTTAATTGACGATAATGTCTTCTTCCAAATTTCTATCCGCTGGGCGTTGGATGTTTCTCCGAAGTCAATTATCGATTTAATTCGGTTTTTTAGAATATCATCACTCTTTCCTACTAAGAATTGCGGAGAGGAGAATATGGGAAAGGCGACCGCAAACATTACGAAAAATATAACTAAATACCGTGTTAAATTTTTGAAAGTGCCAACATTTTCCGCAATTGCAGATTTTGTTGGCATTTGTCTATTTGTGTAGAAAATTATTGCTAAGGCAAGTAAAATTACCCCCACGCTTGCCGCCCAAATTCCTCGTGTTCCGCTCAATATTATTATTAAGAACAACGACGATAAAATGATTATTCTGGGGATTTGTGCTTTTATTTTTTGGGTTTTATTTGTGATTTGTGTTTTGTGATTTGTGTTTTTTCGCAATAGCATTGCGAGTATGGCTGGAATTCCAAGCAATACGAACTGCGGGAATGAATGTGAATCAGGGAACAGAGAAAAAACCCTCAACGATAACTGTTCTCCAAAATACGCGAACCAAGTGTTGCCAAGCTGGACGGCGATGTTGCACCACTGTTCGCCGAACTGGCGGCATTGTATCCCCTCGCCCCAGATTCTCATGAATTGGTAAATATCAATAAAGTAGGTTGAGATAACTTGAATATATCCGACTGTGGCAACGATAATGACGGGAATAATTGAATTTTTGATTAGTCTTTTTACGAACTCTTGGTTTTCTGCTTTATCACAAATAACTACTCCGAGTACAGCAAAATTTAAGAAAAATATTATTCGCTTTATTGCTGCCATCTTATCCGGCGCCGGAATTACGGATAAAACCGCGAGGATCAATAAAATGATAAGCAAAAAGGGCGGTTTTTTATAACTGAAATTTTTGACCCAATCCTTAATACATAATACATAATACTTAATACTATTTTTGAAGAGCCATTTCAAAAATAGTATTGCGGCGAGTATCCTCCACACATTAAAATTATCAAACCCTGCTGTAATCGGCAGTGCCAAAAATAGCGGAATTGACCTCACAAAAAATACCAGAGAATCATCAAGTGGCGCGGCCAAAAAATATATAACCAAAGCCGCACCCAGATAAAGTGCTATCTCTCGCGGCAAAATACCAGTGATTATTAAGCTAAACAAAATAACCTCAACTGCGAAAAACCAATTTAAAAAATTATTTTTCATTTATAATTTGGAACCAACAATCCGCGAAACTTTTCCAATTGTATTTCTTCACAAATTCCGAGCCGTCGGATTTTATTCTTGCCCTGAGCTCTGCCGAAGGGTTATCATCACTTAATGCTTGCTTTATCGTATCCGCGATATCGTCAACTTCTCCACTTTTTGAATAAAAAGCGTGGTCCTCGAAAAGTTCGTGGCCCAATTCATTATCCATCACAATCGGCGGGACGCCAAATGACAAAGCTTCCATTGGCGGTAACCCGAACGCTTCCCTGTCGGAGACATAGACCAATGCTCTTGCTCTAGCATATAATTCGACAAGTTCTTCATCTTTTACATAATCTTTGTGTACGATTGCCTCTCGGCCCAGCTGCTTATTCACCTGTGCCACAAGCGGGTTAATAATCAGATCGGGATATTTATCCGGTCCGATTAAAATTAATTTTAATTCTGACATTCCAACATTCTGCAGAATGTTGGAATGTTCTGTGAGGACTTGTCCTGAGCTTTGTCGAAGGAGTTTTTCAAATGCCAGGATGGTTTCTTTAGCGTGGCGGCGCGGAAACATCTGCCCGACAAACAAAAGGTAATTACCTTGTGTTTGTCGTCCTTCGAAGCTTTGCGCGAAGAAGGGCAATGTATCAATTCCCAAATAATTTACAAAAATCTTATCCGGATTTATTTTATATATCCTTGCCAACTCTTTTTTAGATGTCTCGGAAATTGCTAAAATTTTTGTCGCAAATTTTGCCGCCCAGTTCGTAAATATTCTGTAGGATAATTTATAACGAAATGGTAAAGTGCCGTATTTATATTCGTAATAAGCGTCTTCTGTTAGTACAACAATAGATTTACCTAAATATAGCGGCGGCAACTGATAGGCCGGGAAAAACATCCAATTCACTCTGTCTACCATGGCTCGCAGGGGCATTAAGATGTGGTAGAAAATATTAAACGAAGGAAAACCCGATACCCTCTTTACAAATATTGGGCTTTTGAGAACTTCATCATTAGGAATACGACTTTTGAAGTATAAGTATAACTTATATTTCTTCTGCCATTCGGGATTTTTTGCGAATTCTTTGAGCAAATTCAAAGTTATCTTGCCTATCCCCCAACGCGACTTGGGGTCCTCCAGATTTTCACACTCAATTCCGATCTTTAGCAAGGTTTTAGGTTTTAGGTTTTAGGTTTTAGCCCTTTTTCTAAAAGCTATCACCTAGAAGCTAATATCTAGTTAATCTTTCCCATTTTATTTTTATAAAAATCTATTACTCCTGCCAATATCGCTTTTGATTCTTTAACATTTTTCCCAATTACTATTTTGCTCAATTGCTTAATTACTATTACCCAACTCCACAGCCAGACGAGAAACTTAACATACCATGGGCCATTCTTGAGGTTAAAATATAAAGCATTGCGATAGTGGTATCTTAGGATTGTTGAACTGCCAAGTTTTTTTGTGGTTGACGAAACGGCATGATGTATAACCGGTTTATCTGTTATTTCTATGACGACATTTTTTATCCTTGCCCTAACAGAGTAATCAATATCTTCAAAATATAAAAAATATTCTTCATCCAGAAAACCTATTTTTTCAAAGACACTACAATGTATAGCCATTCCCCCTCCAATTGCATAAATATTTTTATTTTTCTTTGCTTCTTCTAAACTATTAATATGAAACTTGCGAGGTCTTTTTAGCCACCTTACTCTACCCGCATAACAAATTCTCTGACCCTCATCCATGGGCAACCCCACAATCCCCCTTTTGCCTTCTAAAACAGCCCTTAAACGCTCCATAAAGTCCTTTTCTACCCAAGTATCGTTATTGAGCAAAACAACCCAATCGGAGCCGTTTTCGAGAGCGTGGCGAATACCAACATTATTACCCCCCGAAAACCCCAGATTCTCTTCATTTTTAACTGCCTGTGGATAAACGCCACCTGGTGGCGTTGAGTGGATAAGTGACTGAAGGTTGGCGAAATCGGTCTCTTCCGAGCCGTTGTCTACTACAATTATTTCAAAATCTTGGTCGGCTTGTTCTCTAAGAGATTTGAGCAGTTCAAGCGTCTCCTTTGAACCGTTATAATTGAGGGTTACAATGCTGATGTGCATCAGTCGATTTTATCAAAATTTATGATTTTTGTGCAATTAATAATTTAAGCAGAAATTAATTCCAGGATCTTTTTCTTAAAAATTTCTACCGAGAATTGTTTGGCGTGGGATTGAATTACCTCCGGACGATAATTAGGATAATTTTCATTCAATCGCCTTACTCCATCGGCTAGCGCTTCCGGTATCGGGTTGTCAAAGAATTCTCCGGTTACTCCTTCCCGAATCGTCTCAAGCGCTCCGCCTTTGCGCAGAGCTAAAATCGGCTTACCGAATGACATTGCCTCAAGCGGCGTTAAGCCGAAGTCTTCTTCTTGTGGCATTATAAAAGCTCGGCAATTTTGATAGTAAAAAGGCAATTTTTCATCAGGCACAAAACCCGTAATTATGATGGATTTGAGATTTGAGATTTGAGATTTGAGATTTTTATATTCTGGTCCGTCGCCGATTATGATAAGCGGTAAATTAAGCTTAGCAAATGCTTCAACGGCAACATCAATATTTTTGTGAGGATATAATCTTGAGACAATTAAGTAATAGTCGTTTTGAGTTTGCCGTGCCCCGTACCGTGCTTTGCCCTGGTACTGGGGTTTAGAGTTTAGAGTTTCGAGTTTAGGATTTAGGGTAATGGGGGGGTAAATAACTTTGGCATCCCGTTTATAGTACTTTTGTATCCTCGATCGCACTATTTCGGAAATGGCAACGAATTCATCAACCCTGTCCGCTGCTTGACGATCCCATAGCCGTAGCAAATGTTTTGCTACGGAAGTTCCAATTTCCAAGTTTAAATTTCCAATTTTAGTATCTAATTTATTTAAATCCCAAAGCTGACGAGTCGGGCTGTAACAGTAGCAGATGTGTCTTGTTTTCGGTCTTAATACTAAGCCTTTTGAAAAAAAGACCGATGATGAAATCACCGTATCAAAATCCGACAGGTCAAATGACTCTATGGCGCTTGGCATCAAGATAGCGAATAGTTTATGGTGCCTAGTGATCAGAGGAAATTTTTGGAGAAAACTTGGTCTAATGTCAGCGTTAGGCAAATACTGGGACCTGAATTTTTTGTTATAAAAAAGCGTATAAATCGGAGCGTCGGGGAAAATTTTGTGCAACTCAATTAAAACGCGTTCCGCGCCCCCAAGAGTGTTTAACCAATCATGGACAAGTGCTAAACGCACTTAAATTTCTAATTTCTAATTTCTAAACACCTGCCTGCCGGCAGGCAGGAATCTCAAATTATAAATTTCAAAAGTTTAGAATAATTAGATTAATTAGAATAATTAGGTTAATTTTTCTAATCTATTTATACCAATTTTTTAGCGAAATGGTGATATTGACAAGGTATCTCTAATTTGCTATAATGTAAGCATAGTTAGGCTTCGGTAACCTTTACAAAAGGGAGCAGGGAAAATGAGAATCTTTTTAGTGCGACACGGCGATGCGATGGGTGGGCTGATGGATTTCGGACGAGGTCAAATTTCCAGGACGGCCGATTTCTTCAAGTCACTGGGGCTTGACGCTTCCAAGACCGTTCTACTCACATCTCAACTTCCCAGAGCTGTTGAGACCGCGGAGATCATCCGGCAGACCTTGGGATTGGGCGAAGTTCTGCCCAAGTCGTGGCTGAGATGCGGGACATCCGAGAATACGGCGACAAGTTTGGCGCAATTCGCCGTCGATAACGCGGACTTCACCGCCGTCATTGCGGTGAGCCATATGCCGGAGATCGAGAATCTTCTCGGCAAGCTTGGCTTCAACGGAGCCGCCGGCAACGGTTCCGTGCATGAGATCGAGTTTCAATCAAGAACGGTGGCACGGCTCTTTCAGCCGTAATGCGGTAGACCCCGCATGGAGAAGCAACACACAATGCTTCATCCGTGTGGGGCTTTTCTATTTCTAATAACACCATGATACTTTGATGTATCAAAGTGAATACACCATAGAATTTTCATCGATTAAATTAAACCGTCCAGGGAACGAGGCCATCAGATAATTTTTCTAGCGTTTACGCTCCTTTATCACAAATCCAAGATAATTTAGAAATTGTTCAGGTAAGCAAAGATTAGGTAAAATTAACATATGTTAATTTTACCTAATCTTCCATAAAATTTAGCCGGAAAATCCTGAGCTTGCCGAAGGAGGAACGGATGCTAAATTTTTGTCTGAACAATGAGAAATTATCGCTGGATTTGTTAATGGAGCGTAAGGCGTAAAAAATTATCTGATGGCCTCGAGACCACAACACAAAGCAGTTACCTTTTCGCCATCACATTCCTCTTATAACTATCCAAGTTGGACAACACAATTCCCGTTCCTCGGGCGACGCAGAATAACGGGTCGTCGGCGACCCGGGCCGGTACGCCCGTAACTCTGGTTATAAGCGTAGAGATATTTTTTAACATTGCTCCCCCGCCTGATATCATAATTCCTCTGTCCATAATATCAGAGCATAATTCCGGAGGCGTAACTTCAAGGACGCTTTTTATAATCTGCACTATTTCGGTTAAATGCTCGCTTATGGCCTCGGTTATTTCATTTGAAGTTATTTCTACTGTCTTGGGATAGCCAGTGGCCAGGTCTCTTCCTTTAATGTTAATTCTATCTTCCTGGGATTCTTTGATGGCGCTGCCGATGTTGATTTTTATCAATTCAGCCGTTCTCTCTCCTATAGCGAGTCCGTGTTTTTTCTTGATGTATCCAACAATCGCCTGATCCAATTTATTCCCGCCAATTCTTACCGATGACCAGCTTACTATGCCTCCGAGGGAAATGACGGCCAGCTCCGTAGTGCCGCCGCCGATATTCAAAATCATATTGCCCGCAGGGCTGTTTATCGGAATTTTTGCGCCGATTGCCGCAAGGACCGGTTCTTTAACGAGGTACACCGACTTTGCTCCCGCATTTAAAGCGGCTTCTATCACGGCTCTTTTTTCGGTTGAAGTAATACCGGCCGGTACGGAAATAAGGACTTCCGGTTTCACAAAACTTAAAAATCCTCCGGATTTTTTTATAAAATGTTTGATCATCGCCTCCGTTATCCGATAATCCGCGATCGCGCCGTCAACAAGCGGTTTTGAAACGATAATGCTATCCGGAGTACGGCCTATCATTTCTTTGGCCATATTTCCGACGGCGATTATTTTGTTATCCAAAACCGAAATGGCCACGACGGATGGTTCATTTATCACTATCCCCTTTTTGGGGACGAATACTACGGTATTAGTTGTGCCTAGGTCAATTCCTATCTTTGCCATATTACAATTTGCCGGCCACCTCAATCTTGGCCAAACCAGTTGTGTTCTAATTTTCTTAGTTGAAGTTAAACTATTTTTATGCTAAAATCAACAGCGAAATGACCAAGAGATTTAAACGGACCCTTTTTTATTCCGCGGTGGCGGTTTTTTTGGTTTTGAGCTATGTCGTCATTCTTTACGCGCAAGGATATAAATACAGCTTTTCAGAAAATAGATTTTTCAAAACGGGTGCTGTTTATTTAAAAGTTAATACTGGCGCCGATGTTTATATGGATGACAAACTGCTCGGCAATACTTCATTTTTCGGTAATTCATATCGGATAGAAGGTCTTTTGCCCGATAAGTACGCAATAAGAATTCAAAGAAATAACTATTCGACTTGGCAAAAACAGATAACAGTAGATGAGGGTTTTGTAAGCGAATTTTCAAAAATATTAATAATTTCCAAAGATGAGAGCGATTCGGAGGAATTAGATGAAGAGATTATTTCACTATTCCCTTCTCCGGCGCCAAAAACTACGAAGGGTTCGGTAAGTCCGTCACCGGCACCGGCGGCTGAGTTGTTTGTAATCAAAAAGGGAGTTCTCTTAACCACCGGCGAAACACCCGAGAAGGTTGCCAACGGTGTTAAGGGTTTCGCTCTTTCAAAAGATAAACATAAACTTGCCTGGTGGACGGCCAACGAGGTCTGGGTGATGTGGCTTAATGACGCCGATTATCAGCCGTATCATAAAAAGGGAGACAAAGAGCTTATTACTCGATTTTCAACGCAAATAAAAAAGGTGGCCTGGTTCAGAGATGATGACCACCTAATTGTGGATTCGACGAGCTCACCACAAGTTGATTCCGGCACTTATAGAATACTAGAAATAGATACAAGGGGCGGCATAAATATTGTGGAGGTTTAAAGCAAGCGAAAACCCCGCTTCTTTTTCTAATGGACTTCTCATTTAAAAAGACCCTAAACGGGTCTTTCAAATGTTTCATTACAATTTAGGCAAATTAGATTTTTCAGTGGGATGTCGCAGGACGGGCAGTAAAGATAGAAGGCCGTGCTTTGCGTATCCGGATGTAGTTGGCACTTCGAGCAAAAATTATCTGGATCCAGACGCGCTTCGCACGGAGGGTCGTCGTGATGCAAAACAATTTTTGCTTTTCTAGACTTAGGGGGTTTTCGGCACAGTTTCATAGCTGAAAAAATCTCCAAAATGAACCTCAAATAAACTACCATTCCCCCGCTCAAAATTCAATACTTCGATGAGCTCAACATAAACGGCTCACCCCAGGTGAGCCGTTTGAAACAAACAAACGAAAACTATCTTTTTGCCCATCTTGGGGCTTTGCGAGCTTTCTTCAGACCATACTTGCGGCGTTCTTTGGCGCGGGGGTCGCGGGTTAAGTAACCGGATTTTTTGAGTTTTTTTCTAAAATTTGCGTCAAATTCCACCAAGGTTCGGGCAATGCCATGTTTAATAGCACCGGCCTGGCCTGATTTGCCTCCGCCGTGGACGACGACGGTAACCTTAAACCGATTTATGGATTTTAATTTTTTTAACGGCGACTCAACTACTTCCCACAGATTAGCATCAGTAAAATACTCGCGGTAATCTTTGCCGTTAACGATAATAAGAGCTTTTTCTTCAGTTGTAGCGGCACCTGCCTGCGCAGACAAATCGGTGGCTTTTTTAGTATAAAGACGGACACGCGCGACCGATTCTTTTCTCCCGCCCCTAGCTTCGTAGTATTTCTCTCTTGTAGCTGGTTTTACCGGCTCCTCCGGTACCAGAGTTTCAACCTTAACTTGAACTTCTTTTTTGAGAGTCTTTTTAACCCCTTTTTTTACTGTCGTTTTTTTGGGCATTGTAATTAAAATTAACTGACGACTTTTAAGTTTTTTATTATCTTATCACGGGTTTTATTCTTCGGAAGCATTCTGTACACGCTATATCGCAAAACCTCAGCCGGATCTTTCTCCCATCTCTGTTCCAATGTCCTTGATGTAATACCGCTGTGATATCCGGAATATTTATAATAAATTTTATCTGTGAATTTCTTGCCGGTAAATTTAATCTTTTTCAGATTCTTAACGCTCACTTCAACCTGAGGCAAAACATTCGGCTGGTAGGCAGGCAGATGTTTACCGCGCAAAAGCACGGCAATTCTGCTTGATAGCCGTCCTAATGGTTCATTTGTTGCATCAATTTCTACTTTGGTCATATCTATAAAATATATAATGCGAACATCGCGAACTTAAATGCGAACTGTGCGAACCGTTCGTAGTGTTCGCATAATTTGTTCGTAGTTTCGCATTATTGTGTAAATTCTATGATGGACATTTCTGCTCCATCTGATTTTCTTTGACCCAATCTTATTACACGGGTATATCCGCCCTTTCTTTCACTAAACTTAGGCGCTATCTCATCGACTAATTTCTTAACAATTTTTGCGTGAAATGTTTTTGCTAATTCTCTCCGCGAGGCCATGTTCTGTTTTTTGGCTGTGGTAACCAATTTATCGGCAAAAGCAGATAATGACTTCGCCTTGGCTGTCGTCGTCTTTATTTTGCCGCGATCAACAAGGGCTGTTGCCAGCGATTTATATAATGCTTCTCTTAAGCGCTTCTTTTTTCCAAATTTTCTATTTTTACCTCTTCTCATGATTTAATCATCCTGCCTACCGGCCCGCCTATCGGAGGTCAGGCAGGCAATAATCAATAACTCAATAACCAATTCTTTAAACTTTTTTTAATTTTTTAATATTTTGTAGTTTGATTGGATGTTGAGTATTGGTTATCTCTTCTTCTTTGCCGTCTTTTTCTTTGCCTTCTCTCCTTTTTCTTTTTTCACTGGCACTTCAACCGAACCCGTAATTTCAAAATGGCTTACAAGTATTTCTGATGCTTTATTCAAGGCCTCCTCCGGCTCAATGGAACCGTCAGTTTCAACATCCATGGTTATTTTATTGAAGTCAATTCTCTGTTCGACACGGACATTCTCTATCGTGAAATTAACCACCTTAACAGGTGAAAAAATAGCATCTATAGCGATTGCACCTATGGCTAATTTTTCTTTTTGTCTCTGCTCAACTGGTACATAGCCTACTCCTTTTTCTATGTCTAGTTCCATTTCAAAATCAGCTTTTTTATCGGTTAAAGTGGCAATGTGCTGATCAGTATTGATAATTTCGACATCTGAAGTCGTCTTGATGTCTCCTGCGGTAACTTCTTTTTCCCCCTTTGCGCTCACGGTTAATTTAACAGGCTCTCCCGAATGGAGCCTAAACCTTATTTTTTTAACATTTAAGATTATTTGAATTATATCTTCAGCTACTCCAGGAACACTGGAAAACTCATGATCAACGCCTTTTATTTTTATGGATGTAATGGCGGCGCCTTCAAGAGAAGACAAAAGGATACGCCTTAAGGGATTGGCGATAGTGGCGCCGTAACCAGGCATGAGCGGCGAAATTTCAAAAGTGGACCGATGCCCCTCTTTTTTTAGTATTTTTACTTGTTCGGGTAACTGTATCATGACTTTGGTTTTTAGTTGCTAGATTTTAGTTGGCTAGTTTAGAAATCACTAGAAACTAAAAGCTAGACACTAGAAACTTTTTATCTACTATAAAACTCAATTATTGCCTGTAGGTCATTTGGATTAATTCCGCTTTCATCCATACTTACGCGACCCTTGATTCTTCCCGTCATTTGATTTTTGTCTAATTCCAGCCATGGCGGCGCTTCGTGTTTTGCAATCCATTGCGGTGATAATATAGCAAAAAATGGAGATTTCTTGCTCCCTTCTCTAATCTTTATTGTGTCGCCCATCTTTACTTCATATGATGGAATAGAGACCTTCCTGTCGTTTACAAGGATATGGCCATGGTTAACGATTTGTCTTGCCTGGTCTCTAGATTGAGCAATGCCCAATCTATAGACTACATTATCCAGGCGGTACTCCAATTTATTCATAACGGCTTCGGAGAGATCTTTTTTGGAAGCAAGGGCCGACTTTACATAATTTTTAAATTGTCTTTCCATCAACCTGTAAGTATTTCTTATTTTCTGCTTGGAATGTAATTGCTGTCCGTATTCGGACATTTTCCTGGGGCTCCGTCTTTTGTTACCGTGAATGCCGGGCGGATATGGTTTTTTGACAATTGCTGATTTGGGCGAAAGCGAACGCTCTCCTTTAAGAAGAAGCCGTTCACCTAATCGTCGCTCTATTTTTTCTTTTGGACCAGTGTAGCGTGCCATTATGAATATATCGATATGTCGAAATATCAAGTTTAAACTCGTCTGGGTTTTGATGCCCTTACCCCATTATGAGCTACTGGAGTTTTATCCATTAGAGCTGTGACATTCAATCCGCTTCCAGCTAATCCCCGAATAGCCGATTCTCTCCCCGGGCCGACACCCTTAACTATTATCTTAATATTAGTTAAATTATATTTCTTTGCTTTTTCAACGCAGGATTTAGCCACAAGATTAGCGGCATAAGGAGTTGATTTCTTTGCGCCCTTAAACCCCAAAGCTCCGGCCGAAGACCAGGCAATTATTTCGCCTCGCGTATCAGCGACGACTATCATCGTATTGTTGTATGAAACAGTAATATAGGCGACACCATTTATAACCTGCCGTTTTAAAGATTTCTTAGAAACCTCAACCGGAGCTTGTGCAGCTCCTTCGGTGATTTCAGTTTTTGTAATGACTTTCTTCTGTCCCATCGTCCCAGTGCCGACGTTGCCTTTTGTTGAAACCGGTCCCTTTTGGGACTGCCGCTCAACGCGACTCGGTTCAATTTCGGCAGCGGGGCGTTAAGTCTTTTCCGATGTTGATTTTCTGCCAGAACCCATGGTCCTTCTCACATTACCTCTTGTTGTTCTGGAATTTGTTTTGCTTCTTCCTTTAATAGGAAGACGTCTGGAATGCCTTAAACCACGCCATGATCCGACTTCTTTCAGGTGTTTAATGTTTTGGCTTATCTCTTTTTTAAGGTCACCCTCTACCCTATAAGTTTTATCTATAATTTTTTGTATCTTGTTCAGTTCATCAGACGAAAGATCCTTTGCTATTTTATTGGGGTCAATGTTGGCTGTCTTAAGAATAATTCTGCTCGAAAGCAAACCTATGCCATATAGATATGGCAATGAATACAGTATTTTTTTATTATCGGGAATAACGATACCGCTAATGCGTGGCATTATTGAAATATCGACATATCGAAATTTCGAAATATCGAGTTTATCCTTGTCGTTGCTTGTGTTTAGGATTTTTACACAAACAATAGAGGCGACCCTTTCGCCTTACTAATTTACAATTAATACACATTTTTTTAACCGAAGCTCGTACCTTCATTGTTCACTTTGGCTCACAATATAACTCTAATCTACAAATTTACACGAATGCTACAAATAGTTATTCGTAGTATTCGCATGCCATTCGTAGATTTGTGTTACACATTATTTATCCTTGTCGTTGCTTGTGTTTAGGGTTTTTGCACAAACAATAGAGGCGACCTTTTCGCCTTACTAACTTACAATTAATACACATTTTTTTAACCGAAGCACGAACTTTAATGTTAGTTGTTAGCTTTTAGGTGTTAGGTGTTAGGGTCAATGAAAACCTAAAACCTAATCCCTAAAACCTAATCCCTAAAACGGCTATAGCCGTCGCACTATCCTTCCTCTTTTTCCGTCCGGACTTAATTCGAGGGTCACCCTGTCGCCTATCATAACTTTAATATAGTTCAGGCGCATTTTGCCCGAAAGATATGCCAATACCTCTCTTCCGTCATTTAGTGTAACCTTAAAAGTCGTATTGGGTAAAGCTTCAATAACCTGACCTTCTGTTTTTTGTTTGTCGCTGTTGTTCAAATCTAATGTTAAAAGCTTAAATATGTTAGCAAATATGTCCTAGAAAGTCAATAATATATCTACCCTTTGTGGATTTCTGGGAATTTTTTTGACCCAAAACGGAGAGAGGACTACTTTTGCGGAATCAATATTATTTATAGAACCCAGGTAGTCTTTTATTTGGGCTTCGTTCTTGCCCGCTAGGTTGCCAATTACATCTTCTTTATCTATTTTCGCATAACCGTTTCCGCTTATATTTACCGTGATCCTGAGAGTATTATCGGCTGAATTTATGGCAACATCCGTATATGATAATTCAAGTTTTTCAGGAACGGCCATCAGATCTTTAGTCCGATCTACATATTGGGTGACAAGAGCCATTAAGTCCTCCTTTTTGTAACCGATGGTGACAATGGAACCTTCAACTGTGACAGTAAAAGTATCGGCGGCATCATCAATTCCAGCGGTTGATTCTGCTGAATCTATTTTTGCTTCAATACCAGGCGGCAATTCAAGGCTGGCTGATTGAGACTTCAGTGACTCGTTGATTTCGTTTTTAACCTTGGCGGTAAGCTGATCCTTGGCATTGTTGTAGTCAAACTCTGAAACTACTTTTGCTTTTCCAAGTATTCCCCCATGCATGGGTTCGGATGATTTGCCGTATATTTTTTCGTATCTTGCCGTATCGCCTTTTTCTCTCCAAGCTACGATACCAAAACTGCCGGCCGGAATATTGTATGCTTGTCCGGCTTTGTCGGCGATGACCTCTACGCTAATTTTTCCTGGAGTGATTATGCCATTTTCAACTTTCATCCCTGGCACGATAACGGACTGAAGCGTTCTAAAGACAAAACCAGACACTTTATCTTCTTGAATAAACTCAAATCGGGTAGTGGCAACCAGCGGCTGGGGCGAGGTACCGTACTCATTATATATAGTCAGCGTTCCCCTTGATTTCTGAACAGCATCTTTCTCGGCAGTAGCGTTGAATTCGTCAACTGCGGATTTGTTTATTTTGAAAAGCTGGCCCGGTATTCGATTGAAAGAATCGTCAACAGATGCAAAGTTAGGCGAAATGGCGACCTTCAGCTGAAGGTCGAGTTTTTCTGACCTTGGCTTGATGTTTATTTTGGCGCTTCCGGTCGTAAAGAAAACGATAGAAGCTAAAATAAGTATTGATGCCAGAGATAAAACCCCGATCCACCGTCTTTGCGAATTATCGCGGTTGAATTTTAAAAGACCACTTTTAGGTATTCGGTTTTTGAATAATTTAAATTTTTTAAAAACCGAAGACCGAGGCACGGATGGTTTTGAGATTCCGCTCCATATATTTTCTGATTCTTCCCCCTTATTCCAATCAAGGCCCGACTGTCCAATTTTAGTCTCAAGTTTAACCGGTCGCTTGCTTTTTTGGATGATTTTTATGTTTTTACCGAATGTGGGCGGAATTACATCTCCCATTTTTTTAGAAACCGCTCCGATAACTTGGAATTCTCCAGTATTGTCTGAGGAGGCTGTCTCTTCGGCAATATTTTCCTCTCCTTCATCGTATATGACATTTCCATCGTCATCTACTTTTGTTCCGAATGGCGCCTCCTCCTCCTCCTCTTTAAGGTCTTTTTCTTCGTCGTCATAGGATTCCTCGTTTTTTATTTGTTCGTCAGAAATTTCTGGGAGCGTTTCCTCGTCTTTTACAAATTCCCCAAGTTCATTTTCTGATTCTTTATGTTCTTCGTCTGTTTCTTCGGAATCGTCTATCTCCTCCGTATCGTCATCACTCGTGCCGTTGTTTTTGGCAGCAGTTGCAACTATACTCGGCTGGGCTTGTCTGACTCTTCTTAAGGAACCGGATTCTGTTTTGGTAGACAGAGTGTCAAAGTTATATTTTTTAGCCAAGTCGTTTGTTTCAGGGTTAGAACACAAGAAAGCAACCAGCTTGCCGCTGTCTTTTATTTCCTTGCTAAGCAGGGCAAACTGTTTTTCCGTTCCGAAGGCTTTAGTTTTTTTAGGCAATACAAATATCACTTCCGAAGCCTCGGTGTCTTTTACAATACCTAAAAGTTCTTCAAACTTATCACCCCTTAGAACATTGATTATTTTGGTAGCACTCATTTACCCTTAGTGTATCACATCGTCTTTGCCAATATATCCACAACTTCTTGTTTGTTTTTAACTACCATCAGTTTCGTTCTTAATTCTTTAGCTCCGTCAAATCCAGATATATAAACCTTAAAAAACTTTTTCATCGTATCGAATTTTCCGTTAGAACCCCACAACTTTTCGAAATTATCTAAATGTTCAAGCATTAATTCTATTCTTTGCTCGGGTGTCTTCTTAAAAGAGTCACTTCCGCTAAAGACGGGTCCGCCTTCGTCGGAAAAAAACCATGGATTTGTAAATATTCCCCTACCAACCATAATACCGTCTAAGTTATAATCTCTGGCTTTTTTCTTTGCGTCGTTCAAATCCACGACATCGCCATTGCCAATTATCAATGTTTTAGCATTTTTAGCTATTTCTTTAGCAACCCCTATTTCATCCCAATGAGCGGGAACGGATGACACTTCTTTTCTTGTCCGGCCGTGAATGATAATTGCGGCGGGTTCAGATTCTAATAAATAAGATACCCACTCTTTTGTGATTATTTTGTTGTAACCGAGGCGAGTTTTAACAGACACTGGCAACTTGTCTCCGCCTTTTTTCGTCTCCCTTATTATCTCTTGGGCAAGTTTAGGATTGTTTATTAACATAGCTCCCGCACCTTGTTTCTCTACGCTTTTGTCGGGACAACCCATGTTTATGTCAATTCCGTCAAAACCAAGCTCCACCGCCAGTTGAGCGCATGTGTAGAAATTCTCCGGCTTTGAACCAAAAAACTGAGCCACAATAGGCCTTTCGTTTTCTTTGAATCTTAGATGCGGCATTAATTTAAGCTTGCCTTTTTCTGAGCACAATCCATCGCATGACACGAATTCAGTATATAAAACATCCGGTTTGCCGCAGGAGACGATAATTTGGCGGAATGCCATATCCGTCACATCTGCCATCGGCGCTAAAACAAAAAAGGGCCTCTCCAGTTTTTGCCAGAAGTTATCCATGATTGGTTTTGGTATATCAAGTAATTATTCCACGATTGCGCGGATTCTTCTAACTCCGGCTGAGACGGCTTCTTCCTTGGTAATTTTAATTTTTCCGATTTTACCGGTATAAGAAACATGGGGTCCTCCGCAAAATTCTCGGCTGATAACCTCTCCGGTTTTAGGGTCCAAGATGGAATAGATATTTACTGTGTCGGGATATTTTTCACCGAATACTCCTATCGCTCCAAGCTTTCTGGCTTCTTCCAACGGCATAATATCCTTTTTGACCTCAAGATTTCTTTTTACCCATTTGTTGGCCATATCTTCTACTTCTTTTTTCTGCTCGTCTGTAAGTTTTTCAGGATGAGTAAAGTCAAAACGGGTTCTTTCGCCGGTAATGTTAGAACCTTTCTGCCAAACCTGATCCCCAAGAATCTTGCGCAAAGCGGCATTTATCAGATGAGTTGCCGTGTGCAAACGAATTACTTTTTCAGAATGATCGGCAAGTCCGCCTTTGAATATTCCGGCCGAGGCAGTGGTGGAAGATTCTGAATGTTCGAGAGCGTATTTTTTGAACTCTTCCGGCTCCATCACCCTAACCAGCTCCTGAGTCAGTTCAAAAGGAAAACCATAGGTTTGGAATAAGTCAAAAGCTTCTTTTCCCGTGATCTCTGTTTTTGACTCCAGGATTTTTAGTCCGTTGTTAAGGGTTTTTCTAAATTTAGATTCTTCGGCATTTAAAACATCCGCGATCTGGGGATTCTGCAGTTCAGGATATTCTTTCTCGTAAATTTTAGAGACTGTTTTTCCGAGTTCTGCCGCGATATTATTCTCAACGCCGGATTTCCTCACATAAGTTAAAGCTCTGCGGATTACTCTTCTCAAGAAATATCCTTGGACCTTATTGGAAGGCGTCACCCCGTCGGCAATTAAAAATGTTGCCGCGCGCATGTGATCGGCAATAATTCTTTCGGACCTGGAGTCTACTTTGGGTACCAGCCCCCTTATTTTTATTATGATTGGATAAAGTGCATCGATATTAAATATGTCCGAATTATCGTTGGATGCGGCGATAATTCTCTCCAGTCCTCCGCCGAAGTCTACATTTCTTTGAGGCAGTGGTTCAAAATCTCCGTCGGATTTTTTCTTATATTCCATGAATACAGAATTACCGATTTCCAGAAATCTCCCGCAATCGCAGTTGGGATGGCATTTTTTGCCAAACTTTATATCGTGTGGGGTTTGAAAATCAAAGAAGATTTCTGAATCTGGGCCGCCCGGCTCGCCGACAGGCATATTTTCGGGTTTTCCGGCACGGCTCCACCAGTTTTTATCTATTCCATAGCCAAAAATTCTTGCGTCTTTTTCCACACCTTTGTTGCCAGCTTTTTCTAATGTTTCCAGTTGGGAATATTTATAAGAAATGCCGGCAGATTGAAAAATATCCTGCCAAATTTGAATGGAATCATCGTCTCGGCTGATTCCTGATCCTCCCGAAAACACAGATACATATAATCGGCTCGGATCTAATCCAACCTCTTTTGTTAAAAATTCATAAATCCAAGACAATTGTTCTTTTTTCCAGTAACCTGCCCCGACCTTATCCGAAGCGTCGGGGTCTCCAAAAGACCAGTTACCGAGCATTTCAAAAAATGTAGTATGGCGGTTATCACCTACTTCTTCAATGTCTTCTGCGCGGAAGCTTTTTTGGGAATCAGCAAGGCGTGTTCCAAGAGGATGTTTCTCGCCTAATAAATACGGCATCATCGGCTGCATGCCCGAGCCGGTAAAAAGCGTAGTCGGATCATTCTCCGGCACAAGCGAAGACGAAGGCACTATCTTGTGTCCTCTTTCCACAAAAAATTTTAGGAATTTTTTTCTAATTTCCGAGTGGGTCATTAATTTAAGATACCAAACTCAAAGCAAATAAAAAAGAGACCGGAGCCCCTCTAATGATTTACTTGTAGTCGCGCCTGCCAGTTATTCTTCGCCATGGCGGAATTTTCTTTGAAATTCTTTTAATTCTTTTACTTTGCGGACTTGCTTTTTCAGCGCTTTAGAGCGTTTTGAATGTACGGTTGGCTCATTCTCTTTTTGTTCGGTGTTTCTCAGCAAAAAAAATCCGGCGGCAAGCCAAATCAGAAACTTAAAAGGAGCGATCAGTCTCCTCATGATTTCCTTCCTGTGATATTCAGGAACAATTTAGTGTTATTTTATTATAAAATTCACTCGATGTCAAATTTTCTGGTTGTTAGCTACTTCCTGGCCCATTCTTTGAGTTCCTCGTACGACGCCTCGCCGCAGATGGTTTTTTGCGTATCGGTGTTTACAAAGAAAGGCACACCCATACAAATACCCCTAGATTCATCCGCCCATTTTTTCTCATTACTCTCGTCATGCCATATTTCCATTCGCTGGACATTAATTCCCAGCTCGTTCTCTAGTTTCTCTATCAGTGGATCCATTTTTTTGCAGTGGCCGCACTCTTTCCCGTAAAATTCAATTAACATGTTATACGATAATCTCTAAATTCTAATCTCTAATTTCTAAATAAACTCAAATGTCAAATCTCAAAAGTTTTAAAATTTTTCTCCCTTCGGGAGATGTCCCAAGGGGACATAATTTTGAATTTTGATATTATTTAGAGATTAGGGTTTCGAGATTAGAGATTTTAATTTGTTTATGATAGTATACCACTCAACGGTTTTTTAAAAAAGGGATATCCGTGCCTATTCCATCCGGACTTGATTGTTTGCACCATGATCACATGGATGGCGCAATAACAAACTTAGAAGCGATTGAGGACTACTATAAACTCAGCGGCTTTGAGATGCCGGCTCATTTCAAAGATATTCTAAATCTCGACGACTTAAAACACAGAACAACCGCATGGTATGCGAATCCTCAAATAGACATCGTCACTAAATTCAGACTGCTTACAGATGTTTTACAAAATCCTGACACCCTTTTTCTTTTCGGTCACCAATATGTCAAGGTTCGGGCTGGCCAAGAAATGCGGTACTGCGAAGGCACTTTTGCACCTCAGTACCATACGCGGGGAGACAATAAGTCCAGAGCCAGGTTAACTGAAAAAGAAGCTGTCAGCGCGCTTTTGGCAGGAGTGGAAGCGGCAGAAAAAGAATACCCAAAAATTGAGGCCAATGTGCTGATTGCCATCGGCAGAGAGATTGTAGACCCCAAACACTTAGAATGGGGTGGAGTGGAAAGAGCTAAAAAGATAGTTGATATCGTGGCCGACGGAGACAGAAGTCGGTTGGTGGGAATTGGTTTGGTGTGCGATGAGTTAACATATCCGCCGGAGATGCATATTGAGATTTTTAATTATGCGCATGAACGAGGCGTGATGACAGATGCTCATGCCGGAGAATGGGCCAGTAGCCCGGCGAAACTTATGGAAAACATGAGAACGGCAGTCCATATGCTAAAAATAAACCGAGGCAGTCATTTTCGCTTGCTTTCCCGAGACTCTGAACTTTGCAAATATATGGTTGACAATGATATCGGAGTTTCAAGCTGTCCTGGAAGTTATCTTTATTCGGGGCTTATAAGAGATATCCGTGAACTGGAACTGGATGTCTTGTTTGAAAGAGGAGTTAAGGTTTCTTTGCACCCGGATGACGATTTGTTTATGGATGACATCCATACTGTTTTTTGGAAATGCTGTAGGGCATATAATTTTACAGATGAACAGATAAGCCAGTTGAGGCGAAATGCTTGGCTAACTCGCTTCGGCAACAGAAAGAAACATGAATTTTAGTGTTACAAACCCCGCTTTTATGCGGGGCTATTCATTAATCATCAGGTTTATCACAGACCGGTGATATTTGAGGAGGATTTTCAAACTTGTCTTTGTCGTGGTTATAAACCCAAGAACTAGACCAGTAAAAACAAGAGATTGGTTCCGCAAAGTTTATGTTGTCGGGAGTAGTTTTAATCGGCACATCGGATGTCCTGTAGAGGCAAGTCTTAAAGGCTAAAGATATGTTTTTGGCGGTGGGGCTGATATAAAAAGCAGTCCCCGGCCGGTCAGTTATGTACAATTCCGGTAGCGTTGGCTTATTTGCACCGTATGTTTTCTCTTCATCCTGTTTGTAATTAAAATGTCTGGAGTTCGGAGTTGAGTAATAAACAGGGTCGGAGTCGATGGAATCAATTACCCAATTTTTATGTTTAAACAAAATTCTTTCGAGAAAATAGTCACGAGCAACCCATGTCGTATTGTTGTTATCTGTAGATTGATATTGGCAGCCTTTAATAAACTGCACGAAGGCATAATTTTCTAAATTTTCAACGGTTTCTGTGATATACCAAGCAAACAGTCGAGTTCCATAATGATAACCGCCATCAACCATAATTTCGTAATCCTCAGCCAGGTATCTTATCTGTTTTAAGTCGCAAGTGTTTGTTGCTATGCAATTCGTGTTTTCAAATAATTCTCTGGAACGGCTGATGATCCTGGGTTCTTTATCCTGACCTATCGCAGGCATAGTCAGCAATGAAACTAACGACAATAAAAACATCGGCAGAACGGCTTTCTTCATGACCTTTACTCTGTCAATGAACTTTTTCGAAGTTTGCCACAATTATTTTATGACGGCAAATTAAAAACCGTCCTAACCCAGCGGACGGTTTTTTGTAATTTTTGTTCCTGCGGTCAAATCTGACTTATTGCGTTAAGTATCAGTTACCCGAAAGGAGTCTGAAAATAGCCCCGAGGTATTTGTTGTTTAACAGAGATTGAGGCGCCGGCTCTGACGGTGGAGGAGGTGGTGGCGCTATCTCTCCTTGCGGTTGCTGTTCTATCTGTGGCATGGGTTCGGATGGCTGGAATTGTTCCATGGGTACCTGACGGTCAAATTCAGGTGGCGGAATTACCCCACTTCCAATCGGCGGTTGGTTGGGCATCATGGGCTGATTGAATTCTTGTGGTGGCCGCTGGCCATCATAACTTGGAGGGTAAGATCCTTCCTCAGTGCCGGGTCTATACATCTCTTGTTCTGGCCGCTGAAATTTCGGAGGCATCTGTTCACCAGATGGCATCCGCCGTTCAAATAAAGGCGGCTCGTGCGGTTCTTCCCCTTCTCTTGGCCCTCTCGGCGGTTGGAAATTTTGATCCGGACCGGGTGGACCCATCGGTCTTTGTCCATGTTCAGGTTCTTGAAAATTTTGACAAGCTTCCGGATTTTGGGAGCAGTAATCTTGACATTCTTCGGGAGTAGAACAACCTCCGGGACCGCCGCGAAACTCTCTTCCTTCCGGTGGCGGCATTCCTTCTTGTTCACCTTGCCCGCCCTGCCTGCCGGCAGGCAGGCGCATATTTTCCGGTTGCTGAGGCATTTTTCGGAAACAATCTTGAATTGCATTTCCCAGTTGAGGTCCAGGCGTAAGTTCTCCCGACCGGATTTTATTAACCGTTTCTTCTCCCAGAGCAGATTTCAGACAGTCTTTTGCTTCACTCGGAATTTTATCAACATCTTCGCGCATTCGGCTCATCCCCTCTTTCATTTTTTGGAGTTCTTCTTCCGGTATCATGCCATTCTCTTCAGCGAACTTAAAACACGTTTCCTGGTTGGACGGATTATTGCAAAATGATTCGCACTCTTCTTTACCCTTGCATCCGCCGGGGCCCTTGCCTTTTGTTTTTCTCGCCATTTCCGCGTCACTGGCATTCATAAAACCGGCCGCTTCCGCAAAATTAGTGCATTCTTCAAAATGTTCATCGCTTTGGCAATAACTGTCGCATTCCTCCCGCCCTCTGCAATTAGGCGGCCTTACTCCTTTCTTGATCGCTGATAGCATTTTTTGGGCGTCTTCTTTTTCTTTATCGCCCATAAATCCGGCTTCAATTGCAAAATTCATGCATGTTTCCATGTTGTCCGGCTGTTGGCAATATTCATCGCAAGCCTGTTTGCCTCGGCAAGGCGGTGGTTTAATTCCTTTTTTCATGGCTGATAGCATTTTTTGGGCGTCTTCTTTCTCCTTGCCTTCCATCAGGCCGGCCTCAGAGGCAAAGGTAATGCATTCTTCCATGTGGCTTGGATCTTCACAGTAACTGTCACAGGATTTTTTGCTGCCGCAAGCCGGAGGTTTGGCACCCCGCTTTATAGCATCGCGGACCTTTTGAGCTTCGCGTAATTTGTCCGGCGGCATTAAGTTGTTTTGTTCGGCAAACGAAACGCACTCGTCGATATGAGAAATATCGTTGCAATATGTTTCACAAGAATCCTTACCCGTGCATCCGCCGGGGCCTTTATTACCAACGGCCGAGAACTTTTTAGCCATTTCGATCTCTTCTTTAGACATCAAATTGTTCTGTTCGGCAAAATTCAAACAAGCCGTAATGTTTTCGGGTTTATCGCAATAGCTTCGGCAGTCGGTTTCACTTGTGCAATTTCCAAGCTGGGAGACGGGGTATTGGATATCGGAAATATCAGCCAATGCTTTAACGGTAAAAAAAGACAACACACTGACTCCAGCTAAGAAAAATACGGCGATGATTTTATTTGGTTTCACGGTAAGTTATTTAAACGGGTTAGTTTTTATGTCGGAAAAGGGGTTTGTATCGCTTAAAGGATTAACTTCCGGTTTGTTTTCTAAAGGGTTAACTGCCGGAAGGTTTTCAGCCGGGTTTTCGGTATTTTGATAAAGCTCGCTTCCCAGTCCTCCCTGTGTTTCACTGGGTTGTTTTTGAGTAGTTTGCCACCATAAAAATCCAATGACAACAAATACAACTAAAATTATTACTACTAGAGATGCCTTCATACGAAAACTCATAATCTAATTTTAGAATTTTAAAAAACTAAGTAAAGGAGAAAAGTTGATAATTTTGTAGGATGTTCTGTTTTATTGTTTTGGGGGACTAGCGGGTTTCGATCCCGCGACCGCTCTTCCACAGAGAGCTGTGATCCCATTTCACCATAGTCCCCATTATGCTATGCGCTAAAAAGACAATTTATATTATACAACATAATGGCCTTATTGTAAATTATTTATTGCTCTGATATGTTTTTGCGTTTGTTGATATCATTGTGTCCAAGTTGTTCAACAATTCTTCAAATTCCTTGTCTCCGGTAAAATTTGGGTTTGACTCAATCTTGTCTTTGACTAATTCTATTGCTTTCTTATGTTCTTTCCCTCCCCTTCTTCTAAATGCATCATATTTATCCAGAATTATTATTAATTTTTCAGCTCGGTCAAAAAACATATTGTCGCCAAAATACTTCGTAAATCGGCCGTCTTTGTCTACTATTTCTTCTGGATTTATGCCCTCAAGCATATGGTGAGTCGCCGCCGCCGCAACGGCTTCCGGAGGCACTCCGTCTCCGCTTACTATTTCTAATGTCCACCTGGGATGCAGATTGTAAAATTCTCTCATCGTCATGTTCCGGCTTATCCCGTCTATGGCTTCTATGGCAGATAATCTTTCTTCTCCGTCTTCCGGAAAGTTATTATGGATGAATTCCAACAGAGATGTTTTTTCCGGGGCTATAAGATTTTCAACATTATAAATGTCGAGTATAATTGTTTCCTGTTCCAGAGTGGCATTTCGCGGACCGGTTTTGCCGATATCGGTAAAAATCGTACCGACAAGAACCGTCCTCTGCTCATCTTCTGTAAATTTCTCATCGGACAGCTTCTCTTCGTAGTATTGAAAAAGGGCGTGGGCTATGCCCAGCGATCTCTCCTCGTCCCTAAATGTCTCAGTTCGTTCGCTAAGCAACCGAAGCTTTTTTATGATATTTGGATTTATTTCTTCAAAATTAACACCGAGTTCTTTAAATAACTCCTGAATGTGATCTTGCGTACTCTCAACTCCAATTTGAAGCATTGTTATTTCTTCTTTTGGCATAGTTTTATTTACTCTTGTCGGGCCGCCGAGATTTGAACTCGGACTAAATCCTCCCAAAGGACTCGTGCTACCGTTACACTACGGCCCGGTTATTGCTCTAATATTCTATCCAATAATCATACACTAGTAATGAAGTTGAATAAATACTCCGCATTGGCGGAGTTGGTTAACTGACCCTTTTTATCTTTTTGTAGTATAAAAGGATAATTTTTTTAATTCGTTCTGCTATTTCTTGCGGCGTGTCCTGTTCTCTTATCCAGATGACGCCCTTAATATGGGGATACTTTTTTAGATGAATCTTTGCGCGCCAGCGGGAGGACTTAACTTGCAATGCCAGTGACAGATTGGAACGAAGTATGATGAGAAAGTCAATGTGTTCCCGATCGAGTTCCCCATTTTTTTCAGCGTGAATAAACCTCACAACTTCTTTCCAACGATACCGTAAAATATCAAGAGCGCGGTGAACTTTATTCTCTGATTTTCTGCCGATCGTTTCAGCGCGGTTTTTTCTTTCCACTCGAACCCTGCCTCTGTCTTACCGTATCCAGAACTAAAGAAAATAGTATTACTATCTGCGATTTTACGCAATGGAATAGTTTATTTTCTCCGATGAGAAAACAAAAAACAGATTATCAAGATAACCTGTTTTTTGTTTTTTATGTCCCTTCGGAGGGAATCGAACCCCCATCAAGGCCTTAGAAGAGCCCTGCTTTATCCATTAAGCTACGAAGGGATAGAAACTATGCAGCTAGCAACTATTTTGTTTATTTTATCATAAAAATATCGATAAGTAAAATTGTTTATCGCATTTACTTTAACAATGAAATGTGGTACTTACTCATGTTATAAGCTCTTTGAAAAGGGAAAAATATTGATCCCTCAAAAAGGCCCTCCCGGCATGACTCTGGGAAAATTCATCTGGTCTTTGTTCTATTGTCTCGGATGGCCTGGCATTGTCATTGTCTGGATTCTTTTGATGAGCCTGACAACTGGACTAATTTCCATCGGTCTTATTGCTCATTACATATTTTATAATCGTGACAATGTGCCAGACCTCCAGTCGTTTGTTAATTTCGATGTGCCCCAGATCGGCGTGATCTATGATGCTCGAGAAAAACCGATAATAAATTTAGCCAGAGAATACAGACTGATAATCAGACCGAGCGAAATTACCGTTCCCGTTAGAAACGCTTTTTTGTCTGCCGAAGATAAGGATTTTTACCAACACAACGGGGTAGATTGGGATGCGTTGTTGTTAAGGGCGGTCGGCAGAAATTCCAACAGTTCGTTAAGAACATTAATTCAAAAAGGAGAGATCACGATTATCGTTCAGCAAGGAGCTTCTACAATCACTGACCAGATCGTTGGCCTTTATTATAGGAACCATATTAACTACACCGTCAATAAAACAGAAAGCAGTTCGTGGAGCTTGCTTCCAAGAAGGTACCTCATTAAGCTCGAGGAATTACGATTGGCTATATGGTTGGAAGCAGAACTTGCAAAACCGCAATACTTCGGCTCTAAACTTAGGACAAAAGATGAAATTTTGGCCAGATTTTTAAGTTATACATATTTTCGAAAAGTATACGGGATAAAAGCCGCCTCTCTCTATTACTTTAAGAAAGAGGTGAGTCAACTGAATCATGGCGAAGCGGCTTTGCTGGCTGGTATCGTTAAAAATCCCAGCAGATATGCCCCGACTTCCGATTTCTCTGAAAATTTAAACCGCATAAGCCGGAGAAATGAGATTCTTGACCTCATGGTCAAGAATAATTATTTAAGCTCTAACGAATCGGAAAAATTTAAACAGGAAAATCCGCCATTACCGGAAGATAAACGCGGTTTCACTGATGCTCCGTCAGTTGTGGGTAATATTCTCCAGGAATTATCTTTGACCGGAGTAAACACAGATAATCTGTTTGATGGAAGAGTTAAGATTTTTTCCACAAGCGACCTTGAAATCCAGAAAATCACCAATGATGCTCTTGAAGAAGGACTTAGACTTTTTGAAGGGCGCCACCCTGAGGGCAAAGATATTATTCAGGGGTCGGTTATTGTTTTAAGAAACAGCGATGCTGCGATTCTTGCGGAAGTCGGCGGGAGGAAAAATTATAAATCAAAGGGCCTTGTTTATTCTGATCTGGATCGCGCGAGACACTCATTAAGACAGCCCGGATCAGCTTTTAAGCCATTCGTATTTTTTGCCGCAATAACCCATTTTTGGACGCTGGAAGATACTATTCCGGATATTCCCCTGTTCTTATATATGGGCCCGAACAGGCCAAGACACATAATTCATAACTATGATGGCAAATACAAAGGAAGTGTGACTTTGCGCAGAGCACTATTTGAATCTAGAAATGCTGCAACAGTGGGGTTGACCCTGCAAGTTGGTGGCATTAAGGATATCATAAGCATTGCCAAAGTTTTAGGAATCAAAACAGAGCTTCAGCCGTATGTTACAACCGCAATAGGCGCGTCGGAAGTAAATCTTCTTGAACTGGCGAATGCTTATCGGGCCATGGCATCGGGCATGCTTGCCGAACCCTACATAATCAGAAAGGTTACCGGCAATGCGAACGAGGTTATTTTTGAGGCAAATCTCCAAACGATAGTCGCCCCATTCTACGAAGCCCATCTGGAACTTATACAAGAAGGTCTAAGAGGTACGGTGAGAATCCCGGGTGGAACGGCTTATTCTTTGACTCTTGAGAATTTCCCCGTTCCGGTCATGGGAAAAACGGGAACTACTAATGACTTCAGAGACGCTCTCTTTGTTGGGTCTACATATGGCCCTACTGGCATTACTGTGGCCGTAAGAATCGGTTATGATGATAATAGAAAACTTGGCGGTAGCGAGACCGGCGCTAAAGCGGCATTGCCAGTGTTTAAGACGATTGTAAGGGAAATTTACGGAAGAAATTTAGTTGAACCGGCAGCAAATTTTCCTGATCAAATTGAAAAAAGCATAGATGCATATATCCAAAATCCCCAATAATGGGGATTTAATTAAGATGGTTAACCTTGGTTACCCCATCTTATCAGATTTGTTACCTCATATGGTTAACTGGACGCGATGTTGCCTATTTCTTGAAACAGGACTAGAATAAAAACGGTACATTTTTATTCTAACAAATGAAAGGGAATTTATGGATTTCCGGACACTTCCCGACTTCAAGGGTCACAAGTTACTGACCATGATCAATGATGAGCAGACAGGACTTCACGGTTTCGTTGCGATTCACAATGATATCCTCGGACCCGCGCTTGGCGGGACACGGATGTATCTTTACCCAAATGATCTTGCGGCCATCACTGACGCACTTCGCCTCTCACGTGGCATGACTTATAAAGCTGCACTTGCCGGACTTAAACTCGGCGGTGGCAAAGCGGTTTTGGTCGGCGATCCCAAAAAGAACAAGACCGAGGCCTACCTCCGTGTTTATGGGCAGTACCTGAACTATTTTAATGGTGCATTTTTCACGGGTGAAGATGTGGGTATTACAGTTGCAGACATTGAGGTTATTGCTAAAGAAACGCTTTTCGTAAATGGCCGCTCCGAAGGTCTCCATGGCGACGTGAAAGGTTCTGGTGATCCTTCACCGGTTACTTCGCTTGGCGTGCTTTATGGCATTCGGGCATGTCTTGAAACAATTTTTGGAAATGACACTATTTCTGACCGCTCTGTTGCCATTCAAGGTCTTGGTAAAGTCGGCTTTTGTCTCGCCAACCTTCTTTACGAGCAAGGCGCGCGGCTCATAATCGCGGATACCGATAATCGCTTGGTAGAACGAGCCTTGGCTAAATTCCAAGGTGCTCAAGTTGTAGAGCCACATATTATTCATTGCCAAAAAGTGGATGTCTATTCACCCTGTGCCCTGGGAGCAGTTTTAAATGACGCAACGATTCCCGAGCTTCAGTGTCGTATTGTGGCAGGCGCAGCGAATAATCAACTTGCCACTCCGACACACGGCGATACTCTTTTTACTCGCGGTATCCTCTATGCGCCTGACTACGCGATTAACGCCGGCGGACTCATAAACATAGCGGGTGAGCGTGAGCTCAACGGCTATGAACGCGAACGTACGCTTCGCAAGGTTGCGTGCATCTATGATACGCTTAAAAATATATTTGAACGCAGCGCTTGCGAACAAGTTCCTACCCACAGCGTGGCTGATAAAATGGTGGAAGAAATTCTTACGAATGCGGAGAAACTTAAGAATAATTAGTCGAGCCCACTACAACGGGCTTTTTGTTTTGACAAATTGCCTGAATTTACATAACCTGACAGCATGTTTTATCCCTTTGAACCGTATAAAATCAAGGTGCTGGAATCGGTCAAAATTCTCAATAAATCGGAGCGCGTTAAAATGTTACAGGAAGCCGATTATAATCTTTTTAAAATTCCATCCGAAAAAGTAACCATAGATCTTCTTACTGACTCTGGCACTTCAGCTTTATCTCAAGGGCAATGGTCTCAAATGATGCTTGGGGACGAATCTTACGCGTCAGCGAAAAGTTGGGAGAGATTTGAGACCGCGGTTAAAAATTTTACCGGCAAAAAAGAAGTCATCCCGGTACATCAAGGCAGAGCAGCAGAAAAGATTATCGCCGAGGCGCTTTTAGAGAAAAATGATATTGCTTTCTCAAATAGTTTTTTTGACACTACTCGGGCGAATTTTGAACATCGAGGAGCAATGTGTATAGATGTTCCAACGGAAAAATCAGCCGACCTCTCGAAGCCAAAATTATTCAAAGGCGATATCGACGGGAAAAAACTCAGGAAACTTTTAAGCCGTTATGGGAAACGGGCTAAGTTTGTTTTAATGACATTAACCAATAACACCGGCGGCGGACAGCCGGCTTCTCTAAAAAATGTAGAACTTGCCGCTTCCATAACCGGCAAAAGGGGACTTAAATTTATAGTTGACGCTTGCCGGATAGCTGAAAACGCCTATTTCATATGGCTTACTGAACAAAAAAGGCAAGGTAGTATCAAAAGTATTATCCGCAAACTTTTTGCTTCGGCTGACATTGCCTACATGAGCACCAAAAAAGACGGCTTGGCGAACAGCGGAGGTTTCATTGTTACTAACGATAAATCATTAGCCGCCAAGTTGAAAGAGTTAGCGGTGCTTTATGAAGGGTTTGTCACTTATGGCGGAATGGCCGGCAGAGAAATGGAAACAATCGCCCGTGGTCTGGAAGAAGTTGTTGAACCGACTTATCTTGAACACAGAATCGGCCAAGTTGCTTATCTCCACAGTGAGTTATCTAAAATAGCCATACCGTTAATTAATCCTCCGGGCGGGCACGCCGTCTATGTAGATGCCGGTAAATTATTTTCCCACATACCCCAAAACGAATTTCCAGGACAAGCTCTGGCCGCCGCGCTTTATCAGGAAGGCGGAATAAGAAGCGTAGAGATAGGTTTCCTTATGCTCGGTCAGAAAGCTAAACCAGACCTTGTCCGTTTGGCTATTCCGCGAAGGACTTACACTCAGTCTCATTTTGATTTCGTGGTTGAGGTGTTTAAGAAAATCATAGCCAATAAAAAAGAATACCGTGGATTTAAAATAATCTGGCAACCCTCCTCCCTTAGACATTTCACCTGCAAATTAAAACCTCTCTAGCGGCTTTTGACAAACTCTATTGAATTTGGCACATTTCCTCAAGCATAACGCTAGTGGGGTTTTTGTGAACCAAGAAAAAGAGACAGTTCTTTTAAAAATAAGCGGAGAGTCTCTGTCGGGCCAAGGTAAATTCGGTATAAGCCGGCCGCCCCTGGAATTTATGATCCATGAGATACAAACGGCCATGGAGACATTAAACATCGGTTTGGCGATTGTAATCGGCGGCGGCAACATACTGCGAGGCGCGGATTTGAAAAAAAATGTTTTTGAAGAAGATACGGCTGCAGCCGATTATATGGGGATGCTGGCCACCATGATCAACTGCGTAGGTTTTAAGAAAAAATTGAAACAACACGGCGTTGAAAGCAGAGTAATGAGCGCGATCAGATGTGATGATGTTTGTGAGCCGTACCATTATGAAGTGGCTCTATCTCATCTTGAAAAAGGCCGAGTAGTGATTTTGGCCGGTGGAAGCGGGATGCCCAATTTATCAACTGATATGACCATGGTCATGCGGGCCAAAGAACTGGAAATCCAGACAGTGTTGAAGGGCACAAAAGTTGACGGTATCTATACGGAAAATCCAATTAATAACTTAAACGCCGTGTTCATTCCACAAATAAGCCACGATGATTATTTGGCTCTTAATCTGAAAATAATTAACTTTGAAGCTGTTGGATTTGCTCGAGAACATCATATACCAATTAGAGTTTTTAACTTTTTTAAAGAGGGAAACTTAAGGCAAGTCCTTGTAGGTAAAAACATCGGATCAGTGATTCGGTAGAGCGCGGCGTAATGCCGCTTTTTGTTTAGAGGGATTATACGAACAGATTAGAACTCATTTTATCAAAAATCTCTGACCAAAGGAAGCCGTCCCGCTGCCGCTCGCTAACGCTCGCCACACCAAAGAAAAGTTTTGTTTGCGATTTTGATTTTGCGCGCGACAGATTTTCTTCTAAAAGAAAAACAAAACTTTTCTGTGGTATTCTGCTCTGAACGAGCATGGCGGCGGGTGCGGCCTCGATGACGGGTTTTAAAGGGTTTTTAGTGTCATAAATGTCCACATGGTATCTTCTTTTGCTATTCGTTTTGTTTTATGGTAAAATGTAGACATATGTTCACGAACGCAATTTCAATCGGGCAACTTCTCTCTCTCTCTCTCTCTCTCTCGTAAAGACCCACCCAATAGAATTAAATTATTCTACCAACTTTTGCGTTGGCAGTTTTTGTTATGAACAAAAAAAATATTATTTCCCCATCAGATAAAATAATCATCAAGCACAAAGCTTTGGCCAAGGAAAAAGAAGTTAGAATAGCCTTGAACTATGCTGATAATATTATCGCTACATTAAGAGAGCCGTTTTTGGTGATTAATAAAAACTTGCGAGTCGTTTCTGTCAAC
>MGKI01000007.1 GCA_001795615.1 Candidatus Yanofskybacteria bacterium RIFCSPLOWO2_01_FULL_42_49 | reverse complement strand
ATAGAATTCGCTGGTTGACTATATTAAATTGACAAACATCTATCCAATAATACAACCGCGACTGCTCGGAATATCTGAGCAATCGCGGTCATACGATTTCACCTTTCAAAATGTTTTTAATTACCCATGTCCATAATGTTGTATTTTATTCTTTAACAGATTCAATGTCAACACCCGCAAGCCGACTTTGTTTTTTTCTCCATTCTATCAACACATTCGTAGTATTCTACTCAGTATTTCGTTGTCGCCACTCCTCAATTTTCTTATGATCTCCCGACAGTAAAACTTTCGGCACCCTCCACTTATTTTCCTTAATACTTAATACTTTATTCTTAATACTGGTTTTTGGAACGAAAACCTCCGGCCGCGTATATTGCGGGTACTCCCTATTCGTTTGCCATTTGCCATTTGCCATTTGCCATTTGCTAAAACTTTCGTTTTTTACCGACTCCTCTTTTGCCACTACTCCCGGAATCAATCTTGAGACGGCTTCGATCACAACCATAGCCGGCACTTCTCCGCCAAACAAAACATAATTACCAATAGATATTTCTTCGTCGGCAATGTGTTTGGCCACTCTCTCATCCACCCCCTCGTATCTTCCGCAAATTAAAATTATCTGGTCGTATTTAGCCAACCGCCTCGCGTCTTTTTGAGTAAAGGTCTTGCCTTTCGCCGAAAGCAAAATCGTCCTGATTTTTTTATTTTTCTTACCCCTTAATACTTGATTCTTAATACTTAATACTGATTTAAAAATTGGTTCTATCTTTAAAATCATTCCCGCTCCTCCGCCATATGGCCGATCGTCAACGGTTTTATGTTTATCGGTTGTCCAGCGTCGTAAGTCGTGAGTCGTTATAGTTATCAGCCTCTTCTTCTGCGCCCGCGCCAAAAGGGATTCACTGACGAATCCCTTAAACAAGTCCGGGAAAATTGTGATGATATCAAACTTGACCATTTTTTAAACTTTAGTATAATACAAAATGAGTTATTTGAAAAGGTGGTGCCCAATGAATGTGAATGGCTCGATAGTCGTTCAAGTAATTTTAGGCTTAACCAGCTACACATTACTAGGAATAGCATTGTTCATTCAGTTTACTCTTGTAGCAGGAATTTATGGCAGAGGAGTGAGTCCTGGCGAGGAGAATAGGGTTTTTCTTACTTTTGTGCCATTGGTTTTATTAGTGTTATCTTTATACGCTGGCGCCTTCGTCACAAATTTCTTTGCACGAAAATAGGTCTGTTTTTATACAAATTGCCTCCGGGCAATTTTTTAATTTTACAAAGGTAAAAATGTCGCGATAAGCTTTATTCGACGCCACCCCGGCCCTAACTTTGCGAATAGTTCCACGGCGCTGGGCGAAAGTTCTGCCTTCGGCAGAATTCCCTATTCAGGTCGCCTGCGCCATTTCAACATAAGTCTATCTTCACAATAAAATTTTTTAATTTAACACGGCAAAGTTAGAGCGGGGTAAGCAATGGTCATTGTGCTCGCTAAAATCAAAAATCCGACAGTTGTCGGATTTTTGATTTTGCTGTGCGCAAACCACTGCTTACATTCCTCCGAGTTCTCCCATAACGTCTTCGACGTTTCTGGTTTTGCTTTCGCCTCTGACATGAGTAGAACCTTCCGGCTCTTCTATTCTAAGGTTGACTCTGGCGTTGTTTCGCATTCCTACGATTCTTGCCAAAGTTCTGATGGCCTTAGCGGTAGAACCGCTTCTCCCGATAAGCAACCCCATATCTTCCGGGGAAACTACCACGGAGAGCAATACTCCGAGTTCATCAACAGTCCTCGTTACTTTAACCTTATCGGGGTTATTTACGATTTCCTTGATGATCATTTCTACAAATTCTCTATCTCTATCTTCCGCCATTTTTGCTTATGAACGCAGTGAATAATTGCAAAAATGAGCGCCCGCCGAAGCTTTAGCGTAGGCGGGTAGCCTACAGTATTCACCATTCATTTAACAATTTATAAATTTCTTCCGACCAGTCCTTCAACAAGTTCAGGATATATCCTGCTTTACGAGGACCCTTATGTTTTAATGCCTATATCTTATAAGAAAACCTGCTAAATGTCAAATACCCTACACAACTAAATTGATTATTCTGTCTTGTAGATAAATTACTTTTTTAATCGTCCCAGTTATATATTTCTTAACATTGTCTCTGTCAAGAATTATTTTTTTAATATCTTCCTCCGACAACCCCTTTTTAACTTCAATTGTATCTCTAACTCTGCCGTTAACTTGAATTACAAGCCGCACTGTCTCTTCCGCCAAAAGCGTTTCATCGTATTCCGGCCAACTTTCAAGGTGTATGGATTTTTTGTTGCCTAAAACTTCTTGCCACAATTCTTCCGCAATATGTGGCGCAAACGGAGCAAGAAGTTTAAGGAATGTCCCGTACTGTTTGTTGGTAAGCCACTTGTCTTCCAGCTCGTTCAACAGCTTCATCAACCCGCTAACCCCGGTATTAAACTTCATGTTCTTAATATCGTCCCCTATCTCTTTAATGTATTTGCTTAGTATCTTGTTTGCTTCTCTATTCTCCTTACCCGGTTCCTCTAATTTGCTGATAAAATTCCAAACTCGATTCAAGAACCTATAAAGACCGGCAACTCCCTTAATATCCCAAGGCTGAGCATCTTCAAGGGGTCCCATAAACATCCAGTATAATCTTGAAGCATCTGCCCCAACTTCGTTTACAACATCGTCCGGGTTTACTACATTCCCGCGCGATTTAGACATTTTCTGTCTGTCAGCGCCTAAAATCAAACCGATGTGTCTTAATTTCAAAACCGGTTCTTTGAAACTCAAATACCCTTGGTCATGCAAAAATTTGCTAATAAAACGAGCATACAAAAGGTGAAGGATGGCGTGTTCTGCCCCAATAATATACAAGTCTACCGGCATCCAATGTTTTAATTTTTCTTTCGAAGCAAATTCTTTTTTGTTGTGCGGATCAATATATCGTAAAAAATACCAAGAAGAGTCTACGAAAGTATCCAACGTCTCGGCATCACGTTTGGCTGTATTTTTACAGTTAGGACATTTGGCATCTAGGAATTTTTTTGAACTTGCCAGTGGTGGCACACCTTTTGGCCTATAATCTTCCAGCTTCGGCAATTTAACCGGCAAATCTTTTTCCGGAACGGGAACAACCATGTATTCTATTTCGTCAATGTTCGTCGTTTGGAATTTAAAATTTTGGTCTTTGAATTTGTTTAGAGTTTCAGATTTAGAGGTTAGAGTTTCCCAGCATTTATGGCAATAAATGATGGGTATAGGCACGCCCCAGTATCGTTGACGCGAAACCGACCAATCCCGTAGTTTATATTGCGTCTTTCTTTCTCCGCCAACTTCTTTTGTAATCTCCCACTTGGCTTTTTCCGAGTCCATTCCATCAAATTTGCCGGAATTGGTTAAGTTACCATTCCCCTCGTAGGCTTCTCTAGAGATTTCCCCGCCCTCAACCACTTTTTGAATAGGTAAATCGAATTTTTTAGCAAATTCAAAATCCCTCTCGTCGTGCGCTGGCACAGCCATAATCGCTCCTGTCCCATAACCGCCTAATACATAGTCAGCTACCCAAATTGGTATTTCTTCTTTCGTCGCGGGATTTATCGCTTTCACGCCTTTCAACTCAATCCCAGTCTTCTCCCCTGCTTCTTCCTTTCTTTGTAGTTCGGTTTTTATTTTTGCTTTCTCAATATACTTACTGACTTCGTCCCAATTTTCAATTTTAAATTTTAAATTTTCAATTAAACCATGCTCTGGACTAAGCACGAGGTATGTCGTTCCGAATAGCGTATCCGGCCGAGTCGTGAAAACAGATATTTCGATATTTCGATATTTCGATATTTCGAAATTTATAACAGCTCCTTCCGATTTCCCTATCCAGTCCTTTTGTCTTTTGACAGTTTCCTCCGGCCAATCTAGCCCCTCGAGATCAGTAAGCAGCCGATCGGCATAATCAGTAATCTTGAAAAACCACTGTTTCATTTCTTTCTGAATGACTGGGGTCTCACACCGTTCACACACACCAACACTTTCTTCGTTTTTTAAGTTTTGAGTTTGGGATTTGGAATTTGTTTGTGTTTTGTGTTTTGTGTTTTGTGTTTTGTGCAAAACTTGTTCATTCGCAAGAACAGTTTTGCAGCTGAGGCACCAATTTACTTTAGACAACTTCTGATAAGCCATTCCGGCCTTATATAGTTGTAAAAAGAGCCACTGTGTCCACTTATAATATTCCGGCTCGGAAGTATTTATTTCCCTGTCCCAGTCATACGAAAGGCCGAACATTTTCACTTGTCTTCTGAAGTTTTTGATATTAGCTTCAGCAACTTCCTGTGGACTTTTGCCGACCTTAATTGCGTAATTCTCCGTCGGCAAACCGAAAGCATCCCATCCCATCGTATACAGAACCTCTTTCCCGCTCATCCGTACATATCGGGCGTGTACATCTTCGGCTATGTAGCCCTTGGGGTGGCCAACATGAAGTCCGGCCGCTGACGGATACGGAAAAGTTTCGAGTTGATAATACTTCGGTTTATTTGAGCTATCATCTGCACGAAAAAGCTTCTTGTCCCCCCAATAGCGTTGCCATTTGTGCTCTATTTTTTTAGGATTGTATTTGGACATATTTAAATCTTTAAATGTTTCAACTTTTAAGTTTTTATTGTTTTCTCCAAAATTCTATTTCATCTTTTTCCACGTTATATAGTTCTCTCCATTCGGGGTGATCGTCCAACAACATTTTGTTCATATCTGACATCCCTTTGCGATATTCCCTTTTGTGTTGAAGGCCTTGAAACTGCGATGTTTTTAATTTTTCTATAAAACTGCTTAACAATTTAGAACATTCTAGAACTAACTCGTTTAAATCTTTAAATGTTTCAACTTTTAAATATCCGACATCTAACGCCACATATAGTTGCGCCCTAACTTCGCCGGCAGAACCCTTGGCAATATACAGATAATTAAGAAATTCTTGCTTGGTGCCGCGCTCAAAACCTTCGGCGATATTGCTCATTATCGACACGCTTGCTCTTTGTATCTGGTCACAGAAGCCATAATCCGCAGGTATGTTTGAATCTTTAAATTTTTGAATATTTAAATGCTTATATATGTTTTTCGTAAGCAGTCGTGCCTTCTGCCAGCAAAGCAGTTCTTCAAATGTTCTTATGGTAGCCATTCCGGGATTATAGTTTAAATGTTCAAATATTTAAAGATTTGAATTATTCAGCCTGAATGGAGGTTGGCGTTGGTTCCGGAGTGGACTCAAGCGTCGGTTCTGGCGTGAGTTCAGGCGCAGGTGTTGGTTCCGGAGTAGTTTCGGGGGTCGGCTCTGGAGTTGGTTCTGGCGTCGGGCTTGGTGTCAGCGTAGGTGATTCTGTTGGAGTCGGCTCTGGCGTGGGACTTGGATTCGGTGATTCGCTTGGTGACGGTTCTGGAGTCGGGCTTTCAGACGGCGTTGGTTCTGGCGTCGGCGTCGGAGTAGGCGCAGAAGTTGATTGCGACTGAATTCCGTTCTGCTGAAGCAGCGCCTTTAATTCGTTCTCGGTGACGCAGGTCTGGCCGAGACAGAGTTTATCAGCCGCTACTTCTTTGGCTGTAAGCTTCTCAACAATCACATTCGCCACCCTCAGCAACCCCTTCTCAAACACGATATTAAACGCATCTTTAAACATACCAATAACAGCAGTGAAGACGAGATTGCTGTTGACGGTGCCGCCTATCCCGTTGTCATCGGATGTCGCGCCGCCATCCGATGACGCAACCTCACGATTCATATCACGGCTTTGCAGGGTCAAAACCTCACGAATTTTGGAAAATTCAGCTATATCACGGCTATCCGTGATATAGAATTGTTCGGATAAACTGGCTATCTTGCCATCCATCTCCTGTACCGCCGCGGTCAGTATCGCCTCAAATCCCGAAGGGTTGTACCAGAAGTACCCGTCTCCGCCTTCTTTCACGAATTCGGGTATGACCTCCATTATCTCCTGAGCCACAAAGCCATACATCAGATTGTCCGTAGAACCGCCATATAACGCCTGCCTGGTCTCATTCCACTTAAATGAGATGGGTCTTAACTGCATCAAGATATCCAAGGCCGTCCCCTTTATCTCTCCCTGGACATTCTTCAGACGAGAGTCAGAAAGATCAGCCCAAGCGGTCCCACCGACCGTTTTTCCGGCGGAACCGGTCACTTGCAGTGTGTGGGAGCTGGGATCCGTCGTCCCGATGCCGACGTTGCCGGTGCTTAAAATTGTCATCCTGACCGCGTCGGTTGTGCCAAATTGAATCGGATTTGCGCCGGAATTGGCAACCACGGTTGCATACGCGCTAGAGCCCGTCAGTGTACCGCCTCCGACGCTGGTTTCAACCCCAAAGACAGCAACCCCTGACTGCGCGGTATCTATCTGAATACTTTTACCACCTGTCCCGGTTCCGTCACCAATATATAATTGCGATCCAGGGTTCGTCGTCCCGATGCCGACATATCCCGTTGAGGCAATCGTCATCAAGCTCGTCATGTTGCCGTTTAGGAATTCAAGGCGTTCACCTAGGGTTGATGCCAATCCTCCGGCCCTGATGGTGAATTTGCCTTGATTGCTTGTTGATGCTCCTCCGGCTGGCTGGAAGTCAATTGAAGCCGATGAGGTTGCTCCGGTGGAACGGAGGATAAACTTGGTATCGGCCGAAGACATTTCTAGGAGTGAGTCGGGAGAGGTGGTCCCGATGCCAAGATTGCCGGTGGAATCGATCCTCATTTTTTCGCCGCCGTTTGTGCCAAACGTTAGCGTCCATTGCGACGGATGTTTTATCCAACTTTGAAAATCATCTCCATCCCACCAATAAAGAGATCCCGTGGCCAATGAAGCATCTCCTGTATATCCCCACTTAATATCTTTGGTATTACTGATAAATAAATTGTCTTTGAATCCAGACTGACCGTTGATATCTAACTTGTAATTTGGTCCCGTCGTCCCGATGCCGACATATCCCATTGAGGCAATCGTCACAATCGGACTATTGTCGTTGTTGAAGATATTGAGCCGTTCAGTGCCGTTGCCCAATCCGATTGAGAAGTTACTTTGGTTAACTCCGCCGGAACCATTGCCTCTAAAGAATGCCGAAGCCGAGGCGGTGTTGTTGGCGATGAATATCTGGGAGATGGAAGCGAATTGAGCAGAGATGGAACCGTCAACTTCCAAGTCCCCGGAAACAAGCAAGTCATTGC
>MGKI01000006.1 GCA_001795615.1 Candidatus Yanofskybacteria bacterium RIFCSPLOWO2_01_FULL_42_49 | reverse complement strand
CCAAGGGCACCGCTCGGTAGCTATGTTCGGTTCTGATAAGCGCTGAAAGCATATAAGCGCGAAGCAGGCCTCAAGATTAGGTATCAGGACGCAAGTCCGATGATTCGTTGTAGATTACGACGTTGATAGGGCTCAGGTGTAAGTCCGGTGACGGATTCAGCCGAGAGCTACTAATAAATCATTTGAGTAATTTTTGATTTCGGTATAAAATTAGGTTTAATATTATTTTCCCGAGAAGAGGGGGGTGACCTGCGTGCACAGTTGCCTGAGAGTGAGGAACTCTCACAAATAGGCAGACAGGCATCCTCCTCCTTTCTTTTCGGGACGATAAAATTAATTAGAGAAATAAGGTCGTAGTTAAAGCATGTGCGCATGCACTTGTCGTGGTCATAGTAAGGTGACTATGCCGAGGGTGCTCCACCTGTTCCCATCCCGAACACAGAAGTGAAATCCCTCATGGCCCATGATAGTCAACATTAGTTGGCGAAAGTAGGTAGTCGCCTTATTATGTTCATGAACTCAGAGAGCGCGCATGCTGTACGAGACTGTCGTATAGAAGCGAAAAAGCCCAATACAAGTAGTTGACTTTTTATAATCTAAGGCCCATACTCCTAGAGGTTAACCTCATCATTGGATTAGAACGATGGCCGTTCTGATTGTTCGTTTAAAATTGAATACTTCAAGGGATTGGATTGCCGAGAGGCTAGTCGGACTTGGGTTACGAGAGATAAGAGTGTCGCTCGGCAAGACCGAAGTAGGAGACCGTTGTTTTTTGTTGTTGGCCAACCAAAAGTGCTTTGATGCCTTGGTCGTTGTTCCAGATGATGAGGCGACAGAGTTTGCAAGGAAAATTCGTTTAGTTTCTCCTCAAGTGGTCGATGTTTCAGAGGCATAGGGGCGCATAGCCCCCTTTTTTGTTTCTTTTAAAAACTTTATAATGTATTTATGGAACAACGGACCCAGAAACAGTTAATAATCGGCTTTATTTTTGTTTTGATCGTCAGCGGTATTGGCTACGGATTTGTTGACTACTTTTTAATTACCGAAGCAACTTGTTTTGATAATACCAAAAACGGCCAAGAAGAGGGGGTTGATTGCGGCCTGCTGGCTTGCGGAGTTGCATGCGAACCGGCAATAATGCCGTTGAACATCCAGTCCCAGAAACTTATTGAAATTGAACCGGGCGACTATGACTTTGTGTCCCGAGTAAACAATCCCAATTCCTTCTTTGGGGCAATTTTGGCCAGGTACAGCCTAGTCTTGTCGGCAGAAGACGGAACATCTTTTAACAAAACAGGTACTTTCTATATGTTGCCGGGACAGACCCGTTATCTTATTGTTTCGGGGATACGGAGTAATAGTGTATTGAATGACGGTGTTCTTAATATTACTGAAGTGGAGTGGGGGAAGGTTGAAGAATTTGAAAATATCAGTTTTCCCATTCAGAGCAAGAATTACGCGGTTATAGACAAGAACGGAACTTTCAGCGAGTTTGAAGCTATAATACTGAATAATTCTGACTTTGACTTTGATAAAGTTGAAGTGGGGGTTGTATTATTTGGTGAAGATAATAATATCGTTGCGGCAGACAAGACAGATATCAGAACTTTTATTTCCAGGACCGAAAGGTATTTCAAAGTAAGCTGGCCGGTTAAACTACCGGCCAACATAGCGAGGCAAGACATTGAGGTCTTGACTAATGTTTTTGAAAACTCAAATTTTATTAAAAGATATGGGACACAGGAAAGGTTTCAGAAATATTATTAGGGAATATTTTGCGGAAATCGATTTCCCTCTTTTTGCCACAGTGGTGGCAATTTCTTTGTTAGGGGCTGTAAACTTATGGGGAGTTTCCGGCGCCGATAGTCCGCTTTTTAAAAAACAACTGGTTTTTATCGCCATCGGCGTGTTGGTTATGATCGTTTTTTCGTTCTTTAATTATCGATATCTGAAAAATTATTCTTTGCCGGTGCTTGGTTTTTACTTTTTTTCAATATTTTTATTGCTTCTGACTTTTTATTCTCGATCTGTCCGAGGAGTGAATTCTTGGATTATTCTGGGGAACTTAACATTTGAACCGGTAGAACTGGCCAAACTGATGCTTATTGTGTTGATGGCGAAATATTTCTCTCAAAGACATATTCACATAAACGACTTTCGCCACATAATTGTGGCCGGCATATATTTTTCTTTGCCGTTTGCTATAATATTCCTTCAGCCGGATCTGGGCTCTTCCGTTATATTTTTAGCAATATGGCTGGGCGTTCTTTTGGCGGCCGGGATAAATAAACGCCACCTGTTTATGCTTCTAATGGCGGGGATATCAGTCGGTTATTTAGCATGGCTTTTTGCATTACAGCCGTATCAAAAAACAAGGATAACCTCCTTCCTAAATCCCTACAATGATCCAAGGGGAAGCGGCTATAATATTATCCAGTCAAAAATAGCCATCGGTTCGGGATATATATTTGGCAACGGACTTGGAAAGGGTTCCCAAAGCAACCTTGGGTTTTTGCCTGAACCTCACAATGATTTTGCCTTTGCCGCTTTTGCCGAACAATTCGGACTAGTTGGCATAGCCGTTGTCATGGCAATGGCCACGACTATCATGTCGCGTATTCTTTATGTAGGATCAAGGACTGTTTCTAACTTTGGAAAACTTTTTTCCATAGGCCTGTCCATTTTTATAGGTTCCCATGTATTTGTCAGTGCCGGAGTTAACATAGGACTGCTTCCGGTGACCGGACTCTCTTTCCCGTTCTTAAGTTACGGCGGCAGCAATCTGATTTCTCTTATGATAGGATTGGGGATACTACAGAGTATTAGACGTTATGGTTGAAAACCATAACGTCTAATACTCCAAACCCTAAACTCAAAATCCTAAATCCTAAACAATATCAAATATCTAAATTCAAAACTGTTCGCCTTTGGCGAACATGCTTGAAGGGCTGTTTTGAGATTTGAATTTTGCCTGCCTGCCGGTAGGCAGGGGTTTGTTTAGAGTTTAGAGATTAGGATTTCGAGATTTTCAAATGAGTGTCATTTTTGATGTTACTAAACCAGGAGTTGTTAAAATACGACTTAAAAAAGGAAACAAAGTTGTAGCAGACACTCATTTGACAGTGGGTCAAGGTTTTGATATTCTGTTGATAAGGACCCTTGACAAAGCTCTCCATAAGAATAAAATAGGAGGATTATCCTTAAAAAGTGTTGAAATAGAAGGGGAAATTGAGGCAGGATCCCTTGCGGGGATGTTGCTCATTTCAGTAGCGAAAGCTCTAATAATTTAACAACTAGACAACCAAACAATTTAATTAACAAATACTAAACTCGCATCCGATTGCTTGATTGTTTAATTGCTAAATTGAGCAGCCCATTGTTTCGCTTCTTTAATTAAAATTAAATAAAAAATCCCGTAACGCTATCGATAGCGGATTTATTTTATTGTCTGTACGGGAACTTCCAAGCTCGCCAGGGAGAATAAAAGGCCATTTTCACCAAATGCGTAAAATATTTTCAAAATACGGAGCAAATTATTCAGAATCAGAAGCGCCAAATCTTGTTCAGGTTCAGCTGGATTCTTATAATTGGTTTTTAAATTACGGACTCAAGGAGCTGTTGAAAGAAGTTTCTCCGGTTGAAGACTGGACCAATAAAGAACTCGAACTCCACTTTTTAGATTATAAATTAGACGAGCCCAAATACGACGAGAGGACATCCATAGAAAAGAACATTACACATGAGGCTCCTCTGAAAGTTAAAATACGGCTGATCGACAAGAAAACGGGACAAGAAAGAGATCAGGAACTTTTTCTCACCGACTTTCCTCTAATGACTCAAAGAGGAACTTTTATTATAAATGGCATTGAGAGGGTTGTCATTTCACAGCTTATCAGGAGTCCCGGCGCGTTCTTTTCTCTATCCAGATCAAGCAGGTATAAAAGATTTTTTGGAGCAAAACTAATTCCATCAAGAGGCGCGTGGCTTGAATTTGAAACAGAGTATAACGGAGTTATTTCTGTAAGAATAGACCGAAAAAGAAAAGTTGCCGCCACAGCGCTTTTAAGGGCGTTTGGGATTAAAGACGACGAGGAAATAAAGAAATTATTTGCCGATGTAGACACAGACCCCAATGTTAAGTATATACTTGCGACTATTCTGCAAGACCCCTCTTCTAATGAGGAGGAAGGGTTTATTGAGCTTTATAAGCGCATAAGACCCGGTGATCCGGCGACTCCGGATAATGCAAAGCAGATGGTCCATAATCTTTTTTTCAATCCCTCCAGATATGATTTGTCCAAAGTTGGCCGTTTTAGAATGAACAAGAGATTCGGAGAGAACTTAATTGTAGATAAAGCTGAGGATCGTGTTCTCCGGGCAAAAGATATTGTTAACATTCTCAGAGAAATTATCCGTTTAAACAACGATCCTTCTGCGCAACCCGATAATATAGACCACTTGGGCAACAGGAGAGTTAAAACTCTCGGTGAGTTGCTTCAGGACCGGTTAAGAATTGCTTTTGCTCGAATGGAAAGGATTATCAAAGACAGAATGAGCACATCAGACCTTGCAACCGTTCTGCCATCCCAGCTTATAAACGCAAGGCCTTTTGTGGCGGCTTTGAAAGAATTTTTCTCATCCGGCCAGTTGTCTCAATTTATGGATCAGGATAATCCTTTATCAGAACTTGAACACAAACGAAGGTTGTCAGCTCTTGGTCCGGGCGGTCTTACCAGAGAGAGGGCCAGTTTTGAGGTAAGAGATGTCCACCCTTCTCATTATGGAAGAATTTGTCCCATTGCTACTCCGGAAGGTCCGAACATAGGTCTTGTGGGCCACCTTGCCCTGTATTCAAAAATATCAGATCTCGGCTTTATTCTTACCCCGTACAGAAAAGTAACCAAAGGAAAGGTTACCGACGAAATAGAATATATGGATGCCGTGGAAGAAGAGAAATTTATTATTGCTTCAGCAGGAGCTCCTCTTGATAAAGACAATAATCTTGTCGGCGACAAAGTAACTGCCCGTATTCACGGAGAACCGGGCACGGCTGAACCCAAAGATATTAACTATATGGATGTTTCTCCAAAGCAGCAATTTTCAGTGTCTACCTCTCTCATTCCATTCTTAGAGCATGACGATGCCAACAGGGCTCTGATGGGTTCCAATATGCAGAGACAAGCTGTACCTTTGATAAAACCCGAATCGCCTTTTGTCGGAACTGGTCTTGAATCAAGAGTTGCTGTTGATTCGGGCGTTATGGTAATTGCTCCCGAAAACGGAACCATTAAAGAAGTCGATGCTTCTCATATTGTTTTTGAGTCAGATAAGGGCAAAAAGCATGAATTTAAACTTCTAAAATTTGCTAAGTCAAATAAATTTACATCAATAAATCAAAGACCGTTGGTTGCAAGAGGCGAAAAAGTTAAAAAAGGGCAAGTACTGGCCGACGGTCCTTCTACTGAGAAGGGCGAGTTGGCTTTAGGCGCCAATTTAGTTGTTGCGTATATGTCTTTTGAGGGATCTAATTTTGAGGATGCCATTGTTATTTCAGAGCGATTGATAAAAGAAGATGTATTTTCAAGCATACATGTCGAGGACTATATCTGCGATGTGAGAGAAACAAAGTTGGGGCCAGAGATAACGACTTATGATATTCCGAATGTAGCGATGGAGCGGCTAAATGACCTTGATCCCGACGGCGTGGTAAGAATAGGCGCCGAAGTCAGATCGCAGGATATTCTTATCGGCAAAATATCTCCAAAGGGCGAAAGCGATCTTACCGCAGAAGAACGGCTCTTGAAGGCCATATTTGGAGAGAAATCCCGAGATGTTAAAGACACTTCGCTTCGTCTTGATTACGGAAAGCAGGGCAGGGTTGTCGGCGTTAAAACATTTTCAAGAGATGAAGGGGACAAACTGGATGTGGGAGTTATCAAAAAAATACAAGTATCGGTGGCACAGCTTAGGAAGGTTCAAATAGGAGACAAACTCGCTGGCCGTCACGGCAACAAAGGAGTCATATCCGTCATTTTACCGGAAGAAGATTTACCCTTTCTTGAAGACGGCACCCCGGTTGACATTGTATTGAGTCCTCTGGGCATTATTTCCCGTATGAATATCGGACAGGTGCTTGAAGCTCACTTGGGGATAGCCGCTAAAAAACTTGGCTATAAAGCCGCGACACCGGCCATGGCAGGGCCGTCGGAGGAGCTTATTATGGAGGAATTAAAAAAGGCCGGTTTTCCCGTTGACGGAAAGATGCAGCTTTTTGACGGAAAGACTGGATTGCCTTTTGGACAGAAATCAACCGTTGGCATCACTTACTTTATGAAATTGAGCCACATGGTTGAGGACAAGCTTCATATGAGGTCCATCGGCCCCTACTCGTTGATTACTCAGCAGCCCCTTGGAGGCAAGGCGCAGTTTGGTGGCCAAAGATTTGGAGAAATGGAAGTGTGGGCCCTTGAAGGCTATGGTGCTGCTTATACTTTGCAGGAAATGCTTACGATAAAATCTGACGATGTGCTTGGAAGGGCAAAAACCTATGAATCAATAGTTAACGGAGAAGAAATAAGGGCCCCGCATTTGCCGGAATCATTTAAAGTCTTGCTGTCGGAAATTAAGGGGTTAGGATTGAACGTGGAATTAATTGAGAAATAGCTTCTAGGTGCTAGGTGTTAGGTGACTAGGTTAAAAAAACCTAAAACCTAAAACCTAAAACCTAAAACCTGATGGACTTATCATCTATAAAACTAAAAATAGCGTCTCCTGAGGATATTTTGTCTTGGTCATACGGCGAAGTCACGAAACCAGAGACTATAAACTACCGAACTCAGAAACCGGAGAGAGACGGCCTTTTTTCCGAGGCTATTTTTGGGCCGGTTAAAGACTGGGAATGTTACTGCGGAAAATATAAGAGGATAAGGTACAAAGGCATTGTCTGCGACAGATGCGGCGTTGAGGTTACGAGGTCCATTGTTAGAAGGGAAAGAATGGGCCACATTAAACTTGCCGCGCCCGTTGCTCATATTTGGTTTATGAGAGGCGTGCCGTCTAAAGTCGCCACCGTGCTCGGAGTCGGCCTTCAGGAGATTGAAAGAGTTATATATTTTGCAAGTTATGTTGTGATGAAAGTTGACGAAGATTTGAAAGCTGAGGCGATGAAAAGAATAGAAAGCGAATTCAAGTCAAAGATAAAGAGCGCTAAAAACGAAACCGAAGAAGAATCGCTCAAGGAGTTAAAAGACCGGGAGAAAAACAACCTCAAAAACCTCCGCAGGTATCAAGTTATATCGGAACTTGATTTCCGGGACTTGTCTTTGAAGTATGGAGAGGTTTTTGAAGCCGGTATAGGAGCCGAAGCGGTCAAGCGGTTGCTGGAGGAGATTGACTTCGATGATTTGATTACAGACATAGAAAGCGAGATCAAAGGAGAAACTAACCCTCTTGAATATAAAAAGTTATCCAGGAGGATGAGATTTATAAAAGGCATGCAAAAAGCGGGCATAAGGCCCGAATGGATGATATTGACCACCTTGCCGGTTATTCCGCCGGCCTTAAGGCCGATGGTTCCTTTAGATGGCGGACGCTACGCAACATCAGACCTGAACGATCTCTATAGAAGGGTGATAAACAGGAACAACCGATTAAAGCATTTATTAGAACTCAAGGCTCCGGAGGTTATCACCAAGAATGAAAAAAGAATGCTTCAGGAGGCGGTTGATGCTCTCATAGACAATTCAATGAGAAGAGGACAAATCACCACCGCCGCTTCTACGGGACAGAAAAGAGCGCTTCGTTCTCTTGCCGACATGTTGAAAGGCAAACAGGGGAGATTCAGGCAAAATCTTCTCGGTAAACGGGTAGATTACTCCGGCCGGAGCGTTATTGTCATCGGACCGGAATTGGGCATTGCCGAATGCGGTCTTCCAAAGCGCATGGCTTTGGAGTTATTCAAGCCTTTTGTTATTGGAATTTTAATAAGAAAAGAACTGGCCCATAATATTAAATCAGCCAGCCGCTTGATAGAACAGGAAACACCTGATGTCTGGGCGGCTTTGGAAGAAGCTATGGCCGGCAAACTCGTATTGCTTAACCGAGCTCCGACTTTGCACCGCTTATCGGTTCAAGCGTTTAGGCCGACTCTTATTGAAGGTAAGGCGATAAAAATTCCCGCTCTTCCGACTCACGCTTTTAATGCTGACTTTGACGGCGACCAAATGGCCGTCCATTTGCCGTTGACGGATGATGCCCAGCGCGAGGCCAGAGACTTAATGCTTTCTTCCCACGGGATCCTTAAGCCGGCTACGGGCGAGCCTGTTGCTTCGCCAAGCCATGACATGTCGTTCGGCATTTATTATCTAACCAGTGTTTTGGAAAATGCAAAAGGCAAGGGTAAAGTATTTTCTTCACGGTACGAAGCGCTGTTGGCGTTTGAAAACGACTTTATCGACCTAAGGGCCATGATAAAAGTTCCCAATCCTGATTATAAGGACAATGACAAAGAGACAAAGATGATAGAGACAACCCCCGGACGGATAATCTTCAACAAAACTCTGCCGAAAGAATTCAAGTATGTTAATAAAGTTCTTACCAAGCCCGATTTGAGATCCATAGGTTCCGATATTTGGGACGAATATGGCGAAGAAACAACGGTAGAATTTTTGGATAAGGTCAAAGACATAGGATTTCACTATGCCACGGTTTCGGGTGTCTCATGGGGCATGGGTGATTTGAAAATACCGCCGGAGAAAAAGAAGATCATTGAAGAAGCCGATAACTCCATTGAAGAAAACAGGCGTCTATATGACGAAGGCCTTTTGACTGAATACGAAAGAAAATCAAAGGCAATTGAAATATGGAATAACGCAAAGTCCAGATTGTCATCTTTGGTAAAACAACAGCTTGGCGGACAAGATCCGGCCTTCCTGCTTGTTGATTCCAAATCAAGAGGCACTTGGTCCGTAATTGACCAGTTGATGGGTATGAGAGGAATTTTTGCCAATCCGGCCGGAGAGCTCATAGAGTTGCCAGTGAGGAATTCATTGAAAGAAGGACTGACATCTCTTGAATATTTCATATCGACTCACGGCGCCAGGAAGGGTTTGGTGGATACGGCTCTTAAAACAGCCACCGCCGGATATCTTACCAGAAAGTTAGTTGATGTTGCGCAAAGCGTGGTTGTGCTTGAGGACGATTGCAAAGATAAAGAGGGTTATACGATTTACGCGGAGGACAGCAAGATAAGCGGAGAAAGTTTAGGTAGAAGAATAAAGGGTCGGGTTGTGCTCGAAGACTTGCTAGATAAAAATGGCGAAGTTATCGTCAAAAAAGGAAAAATCGTTGACAAGGAGGCTTCAAGAAAAGTCGATGAAGCCGGGATAGATAGGGCCAGGATCAGGTCTCTCATCAAATGTAAGGCCTTGGACGGTATTTGTCGCCTTTGCTATGGCTATGATCTGTCAAAAGGCAAATTGGTAAAATCAGGTGAGGCCGTAGGTATCGTTACCGCCCAAGCCATAGGTGAACCGGGAACCCAGCTTACGATGAGAACATTCCATACCGGCGGTGTTGCCGGCGGCGCTGACATTACCATGGGTCTTCCTCGCGTTGAAGAAATATTTGAAGCAAGGCCGCCCCAGTTTAAGGCGCTGGTAGCTGATGTGGACGGAAAAGTACTATCGGTTGAAGACACCGGTAAACAGAAAATTATAACCGTCGAGACAAATGACGGGGAAAAGAAAGAATATGCAATTGCGCCTAACTTATCCGTATCCGTAACCAGAGGAGATCTGGTTTCGGTCGGCCAGCAATTAAGCGAAGGGCATGTGGACCTGAAAGAATTGTTTGCTACGACAAATGATATTGACATGGTTGCCCGGTATATTATCAGAGAAGTACAGGCCATTTACTATCCGACGGGCGACAGTATTAACGACAAGCATGTTGAGTTAATCGTGAGAATGATGTTTTCAAGGGTTAAGGTCATGAATCCCGGCGATACGGACCTTTTGTCCGGCGATGTTGTTGAGAAGAAACGGCTTTGGCAGGAAAATGAAAGGGCAAAGCAAAATAAAAAACAAGAGGCGACTGCTGAACAATTACTACAGGGAATCACTAAAGTTTCATTAACCACAGACAGCTTCTTGTCTGCCGCGTCATTCCAAGAGACTGCAAGAATTTTGATAGACAGCGCTACTGTCGGCAAAGAAGACATGCTCAAAGGTCTCAAAGAAAATGTCATCATCGGCCGGTTGATACCGGCAGGGACGGGATTGGGGGCAGATCTGGAGTAGTTTTAAAAATCGGCTCTCAAGGCCGATTTTTGTTTTCCTTGATTAAACTAGCCCCAATACTATATACTTAACACATAACACTTAATACTAATTCGAATGATACGACGGAAAAAAGCAGATAAAAAGCAGAAAGTTAAAGAAACCGCCAAACAGCGGGCAGAATCCGCTGTTTCCAGATTTGATATATCCCAGGAAACCAAGAACAGCATCTGGGGTATATTGAGTTTAAGCTTGGCCGCTTTGAGCATACTAAGTTTTGCCGGCAAGGCCGGGACTGCCGGTGTTTTATTTGCCATTGCCGCCAAATCGCTTTTCGGCTGGGGGTTTTTTATCATTCCCGTCGCCTTCATAATCCTCGGCGCATCTTTCATCAAATCAATTTCAAGGCAGATATATCATAGCGCGGTTTTCGGGACGGCTTTGTTCGTTTTCTCCTTTCTTGCCTTGTTTTATATATTCGGCGGCGGTAACTTCGATATTAGGTTAACCCAAGGCGGATATTTGGGCATTGTTTTGGGCTTCCCTCTGCTTAATTCGGTTGGGTTCATCGCGTCCCTGATTATTCTATTGGTTTTAATTATCATTGCCATGCTTGTCGCTTTGAATATTCCGATTCACAGGTTGCTGGGGAAAGAGAACAAAGAAGAAGAGCTTGTCGACAAAATAGTCATAAAAAGAGGCAACGAGGTGATTGATGAAAAAAGACCCCAGATTTCTAAGCCGGCTCCGGTTGCTAAGCCCGTTCGACAGACTAACATTGAACCGGATAGGGAATTTGTCATTAAAAATTTGAGAAAGGGAAAGTGGACTTTGCCCCCGATGGACTTGTTGAACGACGATCAGGAGCAAGCGCTTACGGGCGACATTAACGCAAGCGCGAATATTATTAAGAGGACATTGGCCAACTTTGGCATAGATGTGGAAATGGGCGAGGTTTCGGTTGGTCCGACAGTTACTCAATATACTCTGCGGCCGGCGATGGGAGTTAAACTCTCGCGCATCGGCGCTCTTAATTCCGACTTGTCTTTGGCTCTGGCGTCTCACCCCATAAGGATAGAGGCGCCTATTCCCGGCAAGTCACTTGTTGGCATAGAAGTCCCCAACAGAAAAGTTGCCATTGTCGGTCTTCGAGGGATGTTTGAACACGAAGAATACAAGAAATCAAAATTCTTTATGCCTCTCGCTTTGGGCAAGGATGTTTCCGGTAATCCTATTTTCGCCGGCCTTGAAAAGATGCCTCACTTCCTTATCGCTGGAGCTACGGGCACCGGCAAATCAGTGAACATCAATTCAATCTTGTTGTCTTTGTTATACAAGCATTCGCCTGATGTTTTGAAAATGATATTGGTTGATCCCAAAAGAGTCGAGCTGACTTTATACAACGATATTCCGCACTTAGTTACCCCCGTTATTACCGACAATAAAAAAGTGCTTGGCGCTTTGAAGTGGGCGGTTAATGAGATGGACAGGCGATATGACCAGCTTTCCAAGACAAGCTGTCGGGATATATTTTCACATAATGCCAAAATGTCTGAACGCAAGGAATCTATTATGCCCTTATTGATTATAGTTATCGACGAACTCGCAGACCTAATGGCTTCTTACGGCAGGGATGTGGAGGCGGCGATTGTCCGTCTGGCTCAAATGTCCAGGGCCGTCGGTATTCATTTGATAGTATCTACGCAGAGACCGTCGGTGGAAGTTATCACCGGTCTTATCAAGGCTAATATAACTTCAAGAATCGCGTTTCAGGTGGCCAGCCAAGTTGACTCAAGAACGATTTTGGATATGGCTGGGGCGGAGAAGCTTCTTGGCCGAGGCGATATGCTTTTCTTATCAAGCGATACTGCAAAACCAAGGCGTTTGCAGGGAGCTTTGGTTACGGAACGAGAGGTCAAGGATGTGGTTAAGTTTCTTAAGACCCAAGCTGAAGCAGTTGACGCTGACGAAGAAGAAAATGATCTCAAGATTGATTTTAATACGCAGGCAAGTATCGGCGGCCATGGATTTGGAGGAGAAGACGACGCCGACGACGAGCTATATAACGACGCTAAAGAAGTCATAACTCTGGCCGGTAAAGCATCAGCCTCGTTGCTTCAGAGGCGGCTTAAAGTTGGTTATGCCCGTGCGGCTCGACTGTTGGATATTCTTGAAGAGAAAGGCGTTATCGGACCCGGTGACGGAGCCAAGCCAAGAGAAGTATACATAAAACATGAAGGTGAAGGTGGGCCTGTTGTTGAGGCAACTGGAATATCAGCGGATACGCCGGAAGCAGAAAGAGAAGAATAAAGCTCACCACCCCAAATTTAAATCAACTTCCTCACCTTCGGGTATTCATTGCAGAATAGCCCTGATTTTATGGCCGATAATCACAGGTAAACCTCGCTTGCCTCTTCACTATCGTTCAGCGCTCGACCTATGATTATCGGATAAAATCAGGGCTATCTTCATAAATACCCTCGGTTCGTCAAATGATTAAATTTAGGAATGGCTCGCTTCAGCGTTTTTTAGAAGGCATTGCTTTTTTGTTTGGATTTTTATAAAATAATAAAGTTAATTTAAACTCAAACGCTGGGGGAGCGTTTTATAAAATGGTAAAAAAACAAACTGACGAGTCAAAGTCAAAGCAGGTTGATCTGGCCGTTAAAGAACTTCAGGAGAAATACGGCGAAGGGTCAATAATGAGATTAGGCGAGGTGAAGCATGTCGATATAGATGCTATCCCTACCGGTTCAATATCTTTGGATTTGGCGCTTGGTGTGGGTGGAATTCCACGGGGCAGGGTGGTAGAAGTTTACGGACCGGAAAGCTCCGGCAAGACGACTCTTGCTCTTCATGTGGTATCTGAAATGCAAAAAATGGGTGGAGTAGCGGCTTATGTTGACGCAGAGCATGCGCTTGATCCGGAATACGCTAAAAAAATTGGGGTTAAGACTGATCAGCTTTTGATATCCCAACCGGATACCGGCGAGCAAGCGTTAGACATTGTCGAGTCTCTTGTTAAGTCCGGAGGGGTTGACTTAATTGTTGTTGACTCTGTGGCGGCTCTTACGCCTCGGGCTGAAATAGAAGGAGAGATGGATCAGCAGCATGTCGGAGGGCAAGCACGGTTGATGTCTCATGCATTGAGAAAACTCACGGCGATAGTGGCAAAGGCGAACACGACAGTCCTGTTTATAAATCAGATCAGACACAAAATAGGTATAATGTTTGGCAATCCGGAAACGACTCCTGGAGGATTGGCACTTAAATTTTACTCCTCGGTCAGGATAGAAGTCAGGCGCGCCGCTCAAATCCAGGCAGGGGAGAAGATCGTTGGGAACAGGGTTAAGGTGAAAGTGGTGAAAAATAAAGTCGCGCCTCCGTTCAGAACTTGCGAATTCGACATTCTATACAATGAAGGCATCTCAAAGTATTCCGATATTGTTAACGCCGGAGTTAAATACGGCATAGTGGCTAAGGCGGGAAGCTGGTACAACTACCTGCCTACCGGACAGGCAGGTGGCGAGCCGATAAAACTCGGCCAGGGTATAGACGGTTCGCGACTGTTTCTCAAAGATAATCCTAAAGTGGAGCGGGAAATTTTAGGTAAAATCAAAGAAGCGGCAATCCGCGAGGCATAATGCCGACACTACTTTTTCTATTGTTTGGTGGCATCTTTGTGATATAATGAAACTATGAGCAATAAAGTTATTACTATTAAAACAAAATACGGCTCTTTTAGGTGTCTATTCGAGTCGGAAAAGGACATGGGAGGATATGCTGTTGAGGCGCGTGGTGTTCCTGGTGCCGTTTCTTGGGGAAAGAATCTTAACGAGGCAAAAAGAATGATTATTGAAGCAATCGAAGGGGCAATTGAAGCCGGAATTATTGCTAAAGCAGAAAATCGAGGCGATATAAAAATAAAAACCGGCAAGCAGTCTTTGATAGCATGAGTATTTTGCCGATTTTGACAGCTAGGATAATTATGAGGAAACTGGCGCATGCCGGTTTTCGTTTTCTATATGCAAAAGGCAGTCATTACTTTTTTCAACACCCAGTTACTAAGCGCATAACTTCTATTCCAATGCATGGAGGTAAGGATATCGGACGCAATTTGCTGAATAAGATTATCAAACAAGCGGGGCTATCGGTTAAAGATTTTCTGAAGCTTTGATTTTAGACATAGTTTTATCAGTGTGTCCTTGATGTATCCGTCCAGTACAGACACTTGACAAATTATGTGGAAGGGAGTATAATGGTGGTATACACTGAAGTAGTGGTCTCGCGAAATTGGCTCAAAAACATATGTTTTTGGCTCAATTCCGCGAGGCTAAGGGTTCGCCCGTCCCACCGTCGGGTTCAATACGGTGTTTGATACAGAGCCTAAGCTTCGCACCATTCTTTCCGGCCGTGCGATTGTGGTAGCCGGGAAGCAGGAGATAAGGGATTAGATGAGGCAAATACCAGCGCATTTGCCGATTCAATTCTCGAATCTATCTGTCCACTTTTTGGTCAGCGACAATTAAAATTCGGTGGGGCAGAGCGCTGGCTGCCCCTTGTTCTTTCTACGGGAAGCTCCAAGCTTCCCCTTGCTACCAGCTTCATCAAAGAAGCAGAGCCAAGTTTGATCAAGTCAAACTTGACCCAGCTTGGTGGGTCTGGTAGCGAGGCACCGCAGAGGGTAGGTTTCGTGAGCCTAGTCGCGCTCTCCTACCTACGGGAAGCGAGAGACGGGGTAGTTGCTCCGGCACTACCTGACAAAAAGGCGGCCTGCACTCGGGGAAGCGTACGTTACCCGATCCTGTAGTGTGCCTCGCTGTTCTTTTGAAAAAAGTCTAATAAAAGTTTTCGGGATACTGGCTCCTTTTGTTGGCCGGCCTATGGCAGGAGATGGGTTGCCTCAGCGACCCTAGACCCTGTTCTCGAAAAACTAACAAGCTCCGCTTGAGTCCAAAAGGATTCGCGGAGCTTTTTTGTTTTTATAACTTAAGATGCATCACTTGCCCCACCCCCATTTCTCACCACGGACTCCTCATAGAGCAGTTGCGACTCGCTTGTCATTAGTAACCCCTAAGGGTGGAAGGTAAGTTCTTCAAAGACACTAGAGACCCAACCTTTTGCATGGACGAGGGCAGTATAATCGTTAAACTGCCCGAGAAAAGGTTGGGAGAAAGTAGCCGAGGTCGCACGCTGGGCGACCGGAGGCGTGTCTGAGAAGAATTTACCTTTCACCAGATAGTGAGGATATGGCAAGGCCGAGCAACTAGCGAGAGGTTTGGCCGCGGGTATATGGCATCAGCGCCATGTATCTGGCGAGTTTAACGGCATGGGCGACTAAACGCTGGTGGGAACTGCAGAGCTTGTTCCTTCGGGCCGAGCCGATCTTAAATTGAGATGTGACAAATTTCCTCAAAAATTGAGTATTTTTATAATCAACTCTATTTATATTTTCCTGACAAAAAATACACTGCATTGAATATAATCTCTAAATCCTAAAATTATGACAACCTCTAATCTCTAACCCCTAATCTCTAAACAATATCAAAATTCAAAATTATGTCCCTCCGGGACATCTCCCAAAGGGAGAAAAATTTTAAAACTTTTGGGATTTGATATTTGAGATTATTTAGAAATTAGAGATTAGAATTTAGAGATTTTCTTAAATTAAAAAGGTAGGTCCTCTTCCTTGATCTTAACCTCATCTTCTTCAACTCCCGATGAAATGGGATCGTTAGCGTCAATTATCGGAATGTCATCGTTCCCGTTCCGAGATTGTCTTTCGCGTTGAGCCGAAGGGACTTGTCCTTCTTGTCCCTGCGTTTTAGAAATCCCGTCAACTTCGGCAGCGGGACGGCTAGTTCTCGGTCCCAGTTGGAGTCCCTCGGCTATTACCTCGGTAAAGTATCTTTTGTTATTGTTTGGGTCTGTCCATGTTCTAGTCTGAATGCGCCCTTCTATCATTACTAGACCGCCCTTTTTCAAGTATTGATTGGCTATTTCACCTAATCGTCCCCAAGCGACAACGGTATGAAATTCGGTTGCATCTTTTTTATTGCCCGAGGGATCGTTCCAGACGCGATTGGTGGCCATACGCAAAGTAGCGACGCTTTGTCCGCTTGGGGTGGATCGCAGTTCCGGGTCTTGGGTTAATCGGCCGATTAGGAATACCTTATTTAAATTCATTTTCTAACTTGCTCGCCCTCCGCTTATATAAATAAGCGGTACGGGCCCTACGGGCTTGCCTAATATTTTCGTTAAGAGCTCCAGTCCTCCCTTCACCATACTTATTGTATGGCTCGGTTCGGGCTTCGCTCTTGTCTCAATCTTAGCCAAGCGCGCTGCGTTATAATTTATATTATTTGTGGCATTCGGATACTATATCTTAGATTTGGATTATATTCTATAGGTTTTCTAAAATTCCTTCGAGTTCTTTATCAAGCTCTTTGCTTTGTTCCGGTGTTTGTTTTTCTGCCGGTTTTTCTGTCATAACTCTTGGTTTTTGGGGCCTGAACCTCGGCTTTGCCTTACCTGAGTCTGCCGGTATCTTGATTATCATATATCGCAAAACATCTTTATTAACTTTAACTTGTTCGTCTATTTTAGACAACTCCTCTGCTGACTCCAGACTAAAATGATAGTAACAAAAGTAGGCCAATCTCTTGTGCTTGACGGTATAAGAAAGTCGTATCTTTTCCGGTTCTTTTTTGAATGAAACAACTCCACTACTGGAAGTTATGTAACTTTCTATATCCTGAGCTATTTGTTTGACTTGCGTTTCCTCAAGGTCGGGATTTAAATGAAAAGCAAGTTCATAGTTGGTCTGAACCAATTGAATAGCGCTTAACTTCGACAGATAAGGCGCGATGGGGCGCCTTGTGGTCCACTAAGGGATCTATCGGGCTAAAAGCTTATTTAATAACGATACCTTATGCTATCAGTTGGGAGTTGAAAAGTCAAATGGCAGGTTTTTATGCCAAAACAAAACACTCTTTTTAAGAGTGCTGGGCTAATTCCAATTTGGTATTAGGCAACTGAACGAGTTCAAATCGGTCAAGCATTGTTTCAATGGCGGCTACTGTAAGTCCTTCGTTTATCTCGCCGTTGCCGATCTTCTTGTCAACCAGCGGTACCAGTTCTTCCGTTAGGAGCGGCGTATTGTTATTTTTCTTGAAGATGTCCCGTATCGCTTGTTTTATCCTTTCAATCAGACTGGCGTTGCTCATTTGGCTTCTTTTTGAAAGAGTCTGTTTTGATACTACAATAACTAGATTGAAATTCAAGGGACCCAGGGTCAACGGTTAAATTTTAATTTCCACCACATCTCCTTCTTGGATAATGTAGTCACGACCCACTGTTTTGAGAAGCCCTTTGCTGCGTGCCTCAACCCACGATCCGCTTTCCAATAACATCTTCCAATTGATGACTTCAGCGCGGATGAACAGTTTTTCAAAGTCGGTGTGAATTGCTCGTGCCGCCCTAGGAATAGGGTCGCCGATATGCGCTGTCCATGCTCGCGTTTCATCTTCGCCGGTGGTCAGGAATGTGAGTAAGTCCAATGTCTTATAGCTCTGTTTTATGAGTTTATCTAAACCCGACTCCTTTATACCAAAAGTAGTCAGGTATTCTTTTTTCTCGTCTTGTGTTGATTCAGAAAGAATTAGTTCAAGTGGAGTTGAGAGAACCACATAGTCCCTACCAGCAATGGCTTTTAATAAATTATCATCGGGCTTGCCCTCCGAAGTTTTAACGAAGGAGGGAGTCCAGTTATTTGCTAGTTGTGATTCGGAACAGTTAAGTACGAAAATAACTTTTTTATCGGCCAGTAAATCCAACTCAGGCAAGTCTCTATGGTCTTTTTTCTTGGCTCGGCTCTCTTTTGTCTGGAGATCAGCGAGTTCTAGTTCCGTCTGAATTATTTCTATGTCGTTTATGGGGTCAATCTTATTATGGACATGGGTTATATTCTTATCTTCAAAAACGCGGACTACATGGGCGATAGCATCCACCTCCCGGATGTTGGCTAAAAATTTATTGCCTAGGCCTTCGCCCTGAGCCGCGCCTTTTACTAATCCGGCGATATCTATGAATTCAATAGTCGTATAAATTTTTTTCTTTGAATTAGACATCAAAGCCAATGCGTCAACTCTTTCATCAGGAACCCTTACGACTCCCACATTCGGGTCAATCGTTGTAAATGGATAGTTTTGTATATCAACAGCAACATTTGTTAATGCCTTAAATAGGGTAGATTTTCCAACATTTGGAAGCCCGACTATGCCAATTTTTAACATTTTATTATAATAGCAGAAAATTAGGGTAGAATCTTGTTTGTTTTTAAAATTTGTTCTGCCTTATTGGCGTCTTCCGGACAGTTTATTTGAATCCAGTTTTTCATTATAATTCCTTTTGTCGGGTGTTTGCGGATTGATTTTAAAATAGTTTGAGGCAGGCCGTATTCTCCGTTTGATATTTTAACTAGCTTGTATTTGAAAATATCAGGGTTTAGCACAAAAGCCCCTGTGCTTATCAATATTCCCTGGGTCATTTCTTCGTTGGTGGGATATCTGGCGCCGAGCAGCATGCCGTCTTTATCTAACTCGAAAGTTAAATATTTGGAACTTGGGGGGATAGTTTTTGCCAGGCCGGCTGACCAGCCGTGTTTTATTAAATTTTCCAGTTCCGATTTTCGGTAAATGTCGTCGCCGTTCAGAACCAGAAACCTGTCTTTTTTAAGATAAGTTTTTGCCTGCCACAAAGCTCCACCGGTTCCGTTAAGTTTTTTAATTTTTATGTAGGTAATTTTCAATCTGCCGTGACTGTTTCCGAAATGTTTTTTTATCTGTTCTCCCAAGTGGCCGATTACAATAAAAACTTCTTCTGTTGAAGATGGCAATGAGGAAAGGGTATATTCTAAAATTGGCTTGCCGTTAACCGGTACGAGGGATTTAGGTGTTTTTTTTGTTAGTTCCCCAAACCTCGTGCCTCTTCCGGCGGCGAGTATTATTGCTTGCATACTTGTTTATTATTTAAAAAGTCCGCTCCGGCGGACTAACTACCATTCAATGACCGGGGGGTCTGAAGCAAGAGCATATACGGGTAAGGGGAGCTTTAAGTATGCCGTCTCAAAGATTTGGATAAAAACTCTTTGCGCCCGGTAAATGTCCGGATTGTCTTTTATTTGTTCCGGTTTGAAAAACCTGGCTTCCCGTATCTCGTCTTTCATCAGCGGGTTAATAATACCGTTCCAGTCAATTGCCTTGAACAGAAGCACTTTGTGTTTCCACTTTATTACCAACTGCACATCGGCAACAAGTATCAACTTTCCTATTACCATCAACCCAGTTTCTTCTAGGGTCTCTCGCAGGGCTGCTCGGTTTGAAGTTTCGCCTTGTTTAATTCCACCGCCGGGCAATGACCACTTTTTCCCGTCATGCACAAGCAGATAGTGCCCAAGTTTGTTTTGGACGATGACATTTACTCCGTTGCTGGGAAGGTCGCCTAGTTCTGCCACCGTATTTGCTCTTTTTAATAATGTGCTAGAAGTAGTATACTTAAGGTCAGACATTGTGTCAATTTTATCACTTTAGCCGATTCCTTTGTCACTCCTCCTCATTGACACAATGTCTGACCTTATGAATCAGTCAACTTTTAGGGCTTACGACATCAGAGGAATCTATCCCGACGAATTGAACGAAGAAATTGCGGGCAGAATAGCCGGTGCGACAGCTAAATTTCTGAATGCTAAGAAATTGGTTATGGGAGAGGATGCGAGAACATCATCCCCAGCGTTAAGAAAGGCGGTTCTTGAAGGAGCGACAAAAGCCGGCTGCGATGTTTATTATATCGGCCAATGCACGACGCCGCTTTTTTATTTCTCGGTTAACAACCTTGGTGCCGATGGGGGAATCATGGTAACCGCATCTCATAATCCGCCGCAATATAACGGACTTAAGATTGTGGGTCGGGGTGGTGTTCCGATTTACTCTGGGTCAGGCCTAAAGGACATACAAAAACTCCTGGAGCTTGATAATACAAGCAAGCAAGCCGGTTCTGTGGAAGAAATTAGTGTTTTAAACCAGTATCTTAATTTTCTTGTCAGAGAATCTAGCGGCAAAAACAAACGCATTAGATTTGTTATTGACGCATCTAACGGTGTGGCTCCGGTCGTCTTAAAACCTCTGTTGGAAAAGTTAAATCTGGATCCGGTTCTTCTAAATTTTGACATTGACGGAAACTTTCCAAATCATTCTCCCGATATTTCCAAAAAAGATAACCTCCAGCAGTTAAAAAATAAAATTATTGAAACTGGCGCAGATTTGGGATTTGCTTTTGACGGCGATGCCGACCGGCTTACTGTTCTGGATGAAAAAGGGGACAAGTTACCAGCAGAGTTCGTTGTCGGACTTTTATTCAAGGCGCAGTCAGGATTATTTAGAAAACTTAAAGTGGTCTATGACCTGCGGTTCTCCAAATCCATAAAAGAGCTTGTCGGTAAAAATGGATTCCCGTCTCCAACGGGGTATGTTTATGTAAGAGGTAAAATGGAAGAAATTGGCGCCGATCTTGGCGGAGAACTGGCGGGACATTTTGACTTTAAAGAAATGAATTATGCCGAGTCGGCTATGCTGGCGATGTTGAGGATATTAAATATTGTAGCGTCTTCCGGAAAGACGCTGTCGGCGCTGGTTGAACCGTTCAAGAAATATGTTAATTCCGGCGAGATAAATATAGAAATAAATCAAAATGATAGTTTAAGATCTAAAATTATGGAGAATTTCAAAAACAAATACAGTGACGGTAAGCAAAACTTTCTTGACGGGATAACGGTTGAGTATCCAGAGTGGTGGTTTAATGCAAGATTTTCTAATACCGAACCGCTAATTAGAATTGTTGTTGAGGCGGGAACAAAAGAATTAATGGAACAAAAAAAAGAGGAACTGATCTTAGAAATTAAAAAAGCCGTTTAACACGGCTCGGCTACAATTTTTTCTAGATTGCATTTATTGCAGACGTATCTATTGAAAACCACATCTCCTTCTTCATATCCAGCGGAATTTACCAATTTGTAATTATGGCTGCAAAATCTTTCTCCGGCATTTTGAATAACGGGATAGCATTTGCCCATTTCCTTGAGAATGCGTCCGACTATGGGAGCAATTAAGAAAGACATAAATATCCAGAGCAGAAAGAAAGACCGAAGAGTCATTCCAACCCCATCCTTTCCTTAATTTCTTTTAGCGTAGAACTGGCCAATACTCTAGCTTTTTCTTCCGATTTTGTCAATATCTCCATAACCCGATCGGGGTTATCTTCAAACTTCTTTCTTTTTTCCTGAAATGGCTTTAGGAAGTTTACTACCACTTCGGCAAGGTCGTTTTTGAATTCAACATAAGATTGGCCGTCATATTTTTTTTCAAGGGTTTTAATTTCTTTTCCGGACAGCAGGTGATAGATAGTAAGCAAATTTGATATTGCCGGTTTTTCTTTTTCGTCATATCTAACCTCTTTTCCTGAATCAGTAACGGCTTTTTTTATTTTTGTTCGGATAGTGTCCGGGTCATCGGACAAAGCAATTCCCTCGTCTCCCGTCTTGGACATTTTTTTAGTAGGATCTTGAAGAGACATGATTCTAAAACCTTCGGCAAGGTGGGGTTTTACCACAGGAAGAGTTTCGCCGAATAGGGAATTAAATCGCTTCGCAATTTCGTTAGTTAGGTCAATATGAGGCAATTGGTCTTCGCCGACTGGCACGAGATTTGATTTGTAAATCAAAATATCGGCAGCCATTAGTACTGGATAATCAAGCAGGGCCATATTGTTTACGCCGGTTTTTTCAAGTTGTTCTTTGTATGTTGGCAGGCGGTCTAGCCAGCCAATGGAAGTAATTGTATTGAAAAGCCACGCCAGTTCCGTGTGTTGGGGGACTTTTGACTGGCGGATGAGCAGTGGTCCGTCAGCTGACGGATCAGGATCAATTCCTGCGGCGAGGTAGTCCAGAACGACGTCCATTATCTGCTGTTGGTATGTCTTGGGGTCATAGGGAGTGGTGATGCCATGATAATCAACCACGGCGAAAATTGACTGCTGGGCAGAGTTCTGCAATTCAATCCAATTCTTTATAGCCCCGAGATAGTTGCCCAGATGTAATTTCCCGCTCGGCCGAATACCGGAGAAAACTTTAACCATGAAAATAATGATACCTTATTTTTTTTCTGTCAGCCAGTCGGCACTTGAACCGTTGAACTTGACGGTCGTTATTATTGAGTTTATACTATAAGCATGTTCCTTTAGTATCCGGAGAGGTTTATGTGAGGTTTATATGAGGATGAACGCAAGAGCAACTCTCGGTATTGGTTTTTTAGGTTTACTGTTTTTAGCAACTACGGCTTATTCCACTTTTTTATTAAGTGAACAGATTTATTTGATTTATGACACATACGCTCACACCGAGGATTTAAGGCTGATTGATGAGTCTGCTTATAACCTTTGTCAGAAGATTGCAGATAATCCTCAAGTTACAGAGGGCCCGGTCTATTTTCGAGTGGACAGAGGAAGCTCGATGATTGAGGATCTCAATGTTACAAAGTTTCCTTATGAAGCGTTGGCCGTAACTCCCGTCGGCCTATATTTTTACAGTAAAACGGTAATTCTAACTAAGCAAGTTCTTAACGGGAAGTATAGAAGGTACCTCGATGTGATAGTGGCCCATGAATTAGGTCACATACAATTGAGACACACACAGTCAGACCAAAAAACCGAAGAAGAGGCTGATCGGTTTGCGGCTGAACTAGTTGGTTCTTATCGTGTTCTGGAGTTTAAAATGTATGGAGGTTTAAGTTTAGAATAAAACGACCACGCGGAGTGGTCGTTTTTTAATTCCTTGATTATACCTCAATAACAACTGGTAGTATCATCGGACGCCTTTGTGTCTTTTGAAATAAAAATAAGCCGATCTGGTTGCGGAGCTGGTCTTTGATGTCGGCAAGGTTTGGTTCTCTTACATTCTTCTGACTCTCCACTATCTGGCGGACTTTCTTTCGCACTTGCATCAAAAGCTCCCTGTTTTCTTTCAGGTATATGAAACCGCGGGAAATAATATCGGGGCTGCCTCTGACCGTGTGAGTGGCGTGGTCGACTAAGGCGATAACCACAAACATCCCGTCCTCGGAGAGTATTTGTCTGTCTCTTAAAACAACATTTCCGATATCGCCGATGCCGAGACCGTCAACGAACACATAGTCAAATGGCGCCCGTTCTTTGTCAAACCAGAATTTGTCTTTTTCCAAGTTTACCACGGTGCCGTTGTCGGCAATGATGACATTTTCTTCCGGTACACCCTCTTCATTGCCGAGAAAGCCGTGGTTTACCATCATTGAATACTGGCCGTGAATAGGCATCAAAAATTTAGGCCTTATCAGCTTCAACATCGTGCGCAGGTCTTCTTTGTTTCCGTGTCCGCCGGCGTGAATATCCATCATTCTGTAGTTATAGACTCTGACGCCGTTGCGGTAGAGCTGGTCTTTCAAGAACTGGACATTTCGTTCGTTGCCCGGAATGACCGATGACGAGAAAACGAAAGTATCATGTTTGCGAGGGAGAATGTATCTGTGCTCGCCGTTGGCGATGCGCATTAGAACGGCATTGCCTTCGCCTTGGGCGCCGGTGCAGATTACGGTTACTTTTTCTCTCGGATAACGGTCTATCTCATCCATGCTTATCTGCGTACCTTTTTGCATTTTCAAATACCCTAGTTTTTTAGTTATCTCCACATTGGTTTTCATTGAGTAACCATCAACTACGATTTTGCGTCCGAATTTCTCGGAAATAGTGATTGTTTGCTGGATACGATTTATAAGCGAAGCGAAAGTGCCGATGATAAGCATTCCGGTTGCGTCGGTGAATATTTTTTCCAGATTTTTAGTTATATCCTGTTCAGACAGAGAGTGGCCTTCATTCTCCGCGCCGGTAGAATCGGACATCATTAACAGAACCTCTTTGTTATCGCCCATTCTCTGCATCTCTTCTATTTGTGCCGGTTTGTCATTTACGGGTGTGTCGTCAAATTTAAAGTCAGAAGTGTGTACGATCTTACCGATCGGAGTGGTTATCACTATCTGCAGGTCGTCGGGAATACTGTGGCTGACGCGTAGCAATTTTACTGACAGCTTATCGCTTACTTTTATCTCTTCTCCGGCCTCAACTTGGATTATGTTTACTGGTTTTCTGTCCTTGTATTCTTCAAGACGCTTGATTATGAGAGCTCTTGTCAGAGCGGCGGCATAGAAGTCTGGGTCGCCTATTTTATCAAGGATGAAAGGAAGGGCGCCTGTGTGGTCCATGTGACCGTGGGTAAAGAACATTGCTTTGACCATGTGCTCTTTGCCTTTTAAATAACCGACATTAGGCAAAATGAAATCAATGCCGGGCATCTGCTCGTTCGGGAAACTTATGCCGGCGTCTATGAGAATTATCTCGTCGTCATATTGTACGGCCGACATGTTTCGGCCGACTTCGCCAAGCCCGCCGAGGTGGACTATCTTAAGACCGCCGATTTTTAACTTTTCGGCTTCTTCTCCGCCATAAGCAGACCCGCCTCCGACAGGGCCTCTTCCAAGCACCTTAACTCTGCGCACGGTGGGTTTCATCCATCGGCGCTTTGCGTCTCTTTCTTGTCTTCGGGATCCATCTCCCGGTTTTCTATAGTTTCGACCTTGGGGTCTAGGAGTATTTGTCCTAGATGATGTCTCTTTGGCAGAGGCCAGTATGACCTCGCCTTGAGAAGTGTTATTGTTTTGTTCCATATTTTAGAAACTCTAAGTTCTAAGTTCTAAATTCTAAACAAGTTTAAAGCCATAAGGTCAAAGGATTAAAAACGTTTTTAACTTTTAAACTTTGAATTTTGGGTTTGTTTAGGGTTTAGAGTTTCGAGTTTAGGGTTTATTTTTAGTGGGTACGGAGAGATTTGAACTCTCACGGGATTGCTCCCATACGGCCCTGAACCGTACGCGTATACCAGTTCCGCCACGTACCCTAAGACAAACTAAATAGAGGATTTGAGTTTCTTATACTCTTCAATAAGTTCAATATCTTCGGGGTTCACCCCGATTTTTTGTGCCAGATAAAAACTCGTCCAAAGGCCTAAAATGTAGTTGTTTAGGACTGTTTCGAGAGGGTTGTCACCTACAGAGAGATTAACGATACTGTAATTATACTCCTGTTTGTCTAAAATTGCAATAGTGGCGTCCAGATCACGGACATAACGAGGCAAATCCTTATCGTCCTTAAAAATTATGGGATGGAACGGCAGACTCTTGCGGATGTACGCAGCAAGTTCATCGTGGGCCATAGCGGGTATGTAGTTGCAGTAAGCCGGGGTTTTTGCGGTCTCGTTAAAATTCGCTTTCCATAATGCGCCGAGCTTGCGCCATGAATAAGATGTATAGATCAACGGCGTTGCGGAGCCGATCTTGTCGGCTAATTCCTTTCCTGTGTTTTCGTGGCTATCAGCGTTAAGTTCAATGTCTAGTTCTTTTTCTAATCCCAGTACGGCAAACAGCGCGCCCACCATATATCCGACGCTCAAGCGGGGAGGGATTGGCTGATCTGGAAGCACGATTAGTTGAGTATTATTATCTTTAGCCAGTTGGCCGAGTTCCGCGCCTTTGGTTATGACAATCGGTTTGATCCCGCGATTCACTGCGGTCTTGAATGCGGAAATTGTTTCTTCGGTTGTTCCCGACCATGAAATGCATATTACTAAGTCATCGGCATTAACATCCGAAGGCAGGTCGTAGTTGTTGTTGATAATGACGGGAACACCAGGGCCCTTGTTTTTATGTTCCTTGTAAGTCAACAGCATCATTCCCGGCATAATGGAACCGCCCATACCGCAAATGACAACTTTGTCGTAGCGTTTGTCAATTTTAATATCCCGGGCAACTTTTGCGCCTGCGGATAGTTGGGATGGGAAGGTTAGAATTTGGTTTCTCATGGTTTAAATTTCTAATTTCTAATATCTAATTTCTAATAAAATCCCCAATGCTTTAATGTCTTAATTTTTTGAAATTTAACATTTAACATTTAATTAGAAATTAGGAATTAGTAATTAGACATTTTGTTTGTGTTTCGGATTTTGATATTTGATATTATTTAGAGATTAGGATTTAGAATTTAGAGTTTTACTTCCAGACACGTTTCGTATCTATATACCACCCTTCAATATTTATAAACCTATCCGAGGGCAATGATATAAGTTTGCCGTTGGACCCCTTTACTTTTTTAGCTTGGCCGTGGACGTAGAAGGGATTATAAAGAAACAAGGCGGGAATGTCTTCTATTACTAATTTTTGAAAATCGTCATATTTTTTTGCTCGTTCAAGGGGATTAAGAGTTTGTCGGGCATCCTCAAGGAGAGTATCGGCGGCTTTGTTATCATAAAGTGAAAGGTTTAACCCTGGGTCTCTTTTTTGGGAGGAATGCCACAAACTGAACGGATCGGGGTCTATGTTTAGCACTGCTCCAAAAAGTAGTGACTCATAATTTCTGTCCTTTATTGCTTGCTGAAGCTCCGGCGTAGGCAATACTTCTATAGACACATCAACCCCAAGCACCCCCCACTGTTCTTTTAATATTTTAGCAACTTCTGTAAGTTCGGGCCATGTTGAGGTGGTTATTTTAACTGCCAGCTTCTGGTCCTTTTTTGCTAAAATATTGTCTTCGCCTGTGAGTTTGCCTTCGCTATTTGGCTTTGGCGAAGGAACCCAGCCCGCCGTCTCAAGTATTTTTTTTGCCAACTCAAGGTCATACTCGTATTTTTTGACATTGTTGGGGACATCTAGCACCCCTCCCATCATTGGAGAATCAACGGCTATGCCTTGTTTCTCAAGGACAAGATTTAGCAGAGCTTCCTTGTTGGTGGCATGGGTTAAAGCCAGACGGACATTTTTGTCTGACAAGACGGTGCTTTTGTTTTGATTGAAAAAGACGGCGAAATAACGGGGTAATTTCAATTCTCTTAAGTTAAGGCGATGCTTAAATTTAACCCTTTTTAAGTTATCAGGCGAAATGAAGCTTAAACTTTCTATCTCGCTTCTATTGTAAGCCTCAATCATTTCGTCCTCAGAACCATAAAACTTAAGCTCTATTTCGTCGATAAACGGTCTGCCCCCGTAAAAATCCTTGTTTGTTTTTAAATTGTAGGATCGTATTTTTCCGTCGCTGTCTTTCTTAAGACGGTCAAATATATACGGACCAGAACCGATTGGTTTCAGGTTAAATTCAGAAAGAGCAAAGTTAATCGGTTTTATGTCCTGCCATATGTGTTTGGGCAGTATCTTTACGGTAAGGTTGTTGAGAAACTGGGCGTATTTGTTCTGGAGCTTAAACATTACGGCAAAATCATTCACTCTTTCCACTTCTACCCCCTGCCAATTGATCCGCTGGGGACTTCCGTAGTCGGAATTTTGGGCTATCTGAATCGTGAATATTATATCGTCGGCGGTAACTTTTTCTTCGTTGTGCCAGCGGGCGTTTTCTTTTAGGTAAACAGTGTAATTCAGACCATCGCTTGAGATTTCATACGACTGGGCCATGTCCGGTATAATTTTACCCTCGCCGTTATATTTAAGCAGTCCGGAATATATCAGCGATACGAGATCCCTGTCGGTGTCGTTTGCCTGTGACAAAAGAGGATTTATGTGGCGCGGCTCGTTCACCATTCCTTCGGTGAATTTGCCCCCGTAGTCGGGAGCTTCTTTGGTGAAATGAAAATAGGTGGTGAAGGGAATTGCGGTGACAGAGCCCAACACTATAAGAATCAGAGCAACGACAACATACCTTTCTTTAGTCGAAAGGACTTTTGGAATGAGTCGTATTCGGAGCTTGCTTTGAATTTTTTGAGCGATAGTCTCTCTTATGCTTGGTCTTTTGTCGTCTTCTTTGTTTTTCAAGCCGAAGAAATCATCAAGTTGGTTGTTATTATTCACGTCCACATAATGCAAAACTACAAATCTGCGCGAATGCCGCAAATAAATATTAGTGGTATTCGCATGTCATTTGCGGATTTGCACTACACTTAAATGATTCTTAGAACCGAAAGGGTTAAAAAGAGTATGGCCAAAACTATTGTGGCGTAAAAAAAGAATTTTTCCGCACCTCTCTTTGTGCTGTATTCTGCGCCACTTCCTCCAAAAGCGGAGGATAACCCGCTTCCTTTTTGCTGAACCAAAACAGCTGCGGTAAGCAGTAGGGCTAAGATTATTTGGGAATAGGTTAAGATGGTGTTCATAAAATTATTCTAATTATTCTAATTGCTCTAATTATTCTAAATAATACCCAATACCCAATCTCTAAATGTCCAAAACGATTTAGTCATTGAGGCATTGGTTCGCCAGCTGGCGAATTATTTAGGTCAATTAGGTTAATTTAGAATATTTAGGTCAATTTTAATCTATTATCTTGCTAAACGCCGCCATTATCGCATTTACTATGGCCACGATAATCGTTGCCCACACCAAGGCCGTTATGCTCTCTATGATCACAAAATTAAACGTATAGTCAACCAACCATAGCATAAGAGCGTTAATAACTACAAGGAAGAGCCCCAGTGTCAGTATTATGAGCGGCATGGTCAGGAGCTTAATCGGCGGCTTGACTATCTTGTTCAGAAATCCTAAAAGTATGCCAGCAAGCAAGAATTCTTTGATGCCACCGTTAATCACAAATCCAGGTACAAACGAAAAAGCAGCATAGATGGCCACAGAATTGCCTAAGATTCTAATAAGAAAACCAAGCATAATTACAATCCTATCATAGCATTAAAAATTTCTCGTTTCAATGGACCTTCTGTGCAGTTGTCTGTAATATCCTATCGCAAACCTATGTGCCTCGGCGTTAACTTGGAGAAGCAGATTTTTTACCGATATCGGTAACCGTGAAAGGGGAATCGCGTTTTTCTTGCCGGCGATAAAAATTTTACTGCCTCGATGCCTCTCGTCTTTAGTCAGTGCGGTTATTCGTAATTCATTATTCATTATTCTTAATTCTCTTAACACAGCCAACGCTGTGTTAAGTTGTGCTTTCCCGCCATCAATAACAATCAAGTCCGGTAGCGACCACTCCGGATGGCGGAATCTGCGAGTTAGAATTTCTTTAAGCATTCCCACATCTCCGCCTGTTTTGAATTTGGAATTTAGAATTTGAAATTTGTTTAGAGTTTCGGATTTAGGATTTAGAATTTTGAACCGACGGTAACCTGATTTATCAGGTTTACCGTCGGTGAATAAGACCATCGCCCCGACGGCATATTTGCCCTGAATATTCGCCACATCATATCCTTCAATATGGTGCGGCAGTTGTTTCAGTTTCAAAAATTTCTTCAGTTCCAATAACGCACGCTCATTGTGATTATTTGATATATCATAGTATGGGATATTTTGGATAATGCTGGCGTTTTCAAACACTCTCTTTATTTTATCTATTTTATTCCTCGTCTCTATGGCTTTGTCGAATTCTTCTTTTTTGCCCAAAGCGACCATTTCTTTTTCAAGTTTTTTTAACAAAGATGTTTTTTCTCCATTTAAAATATCTTTAACGGCCTTAACGTTTCTTCCGTATTCTTTTTCTTTGGAAATTGTCCGCCAGAGGCGGATCCGCCTTTGGCGGAAAAGTTGTCCCGACTTTGTCGAGGATCCTCGATGGCTTTGCCATCGGGAAAAATTGTAAATTCGGCTTTGTTGCTTTAAGCAACAAATGCCGGCGCATTTTCCTATATGATAATTAAGACAGAAGTTGTTATGAGGTTTCTTGCAGGTGCAGTAGGGGAATACCCGCCTTAGGTAACGAAGGGTGGTTTTGAGGGCTGTGCCGTCGGTGAAAGGGCCAATGCTGGTTAATGGCTTATGGCTAATAGCTGATGGCTGATGCGAAAGAAAAATTTTGGGAAATTTTTCTTTCGTGAAAATCACATAGAAGTATTGTTTATCGTCGCGGAGCATTATGTTGAATGCGGGTTTGTGTTTTTTGATAAGCTGGGACTCCAAGATCAGCGCCCCTATATCGGATCCTGTTTCAATTACTTTTATGTCTTTTGCCAGGGACACCATTTTTTGCAATCTTAAATCGCCGGTTTTCACATATTGGCTAACCCGGGTTTTTAAATTCAGCGCCTTGCCTATATAAAGGGGCTTGTTATTGGCGCCTTGAAACAAATAAATACCAGTTTTTTCCGGTAAGTTTTTCCACACAAGTTTCAATTGCTCGGTTGTCATGGGCTGAAACATAACGCTAAAACTAGGGTTTGACAACATCCATAAAACTTGTTTTACTCTTGTTCAAGAACTTTAATAACTTGAGAGAAAATAATGAAAACATGGACAGCGGTGCTGGTGTTAATTTTCGGATTTATCTCTGCGGTTTACGGTCAGGTTCCAGAACAAGCTACTCCGGCATCCGACAACCTTGAGTACGCGGTGTTTGTGTATCCGGATAATCAATTGGAACTTGACACATTTAAAGCCCTTGGAATGGATGATTGGGTAGGGTCTATAAAAAAAGCTGCTAACATGCTCCCGGGGCCTTTCTTGAGAGAGGTTGGAACTCAAACATGGCGTTTCAGGATTAATACGAATGATTGGGTGACGGGCAATCCGGGATTAATCAATCTTCTGCCGATGCCAATTACAGAAGGGCCAGGTTGGATGAACTGGGAATCGTTTAATGAGAATGGTTTTGAAGAATCAGAAAGAGTTTTTGTGGCTTTACACGAAATGGGCCACATGTATAGTTTCGGGCGCGAATTGAATATTCTCGACATTTACCGTATTGAGTCGCAGGGTCAGGCGTTTTGGGGCTGGGACGGAACCAATAATGTGCCGATTATCGAGTCAACTCCCCGTGTTTATTGGGTGGTAGATGGAGCTATGGAGGGAGAGGTGACTCTCTATAGTCGAGAGCAAGGGCGGGGTGAAGATTTTGCCGAGACCTTCGCCTTGTATGTATTATGGCCGGAGTATTTAAAAGATAATTTTCCGATTCACTACGGAATTATAAAAAATATTCTTGTGCAAGAGTATGAACCGATGTATCCTATGCCCAGTTCTATAAAATCAAGATTGGCGGTGCAATAATGTTAAGCAGAAAAGTTTTCTCTCTGTTCGCTATTGGCTATTTGCTACTGGCTATCAACTGCAGTCCACCCCCTGTTGAAAATATTTACCGCAAGCACGGCATCTTCCCCGGAGGGATAAATGTGCCCGTGGCGTTTTTAGTAAATGAGTGGGCCGGCAAGGCCAAAGTCATGGGTTCGGCTTGGCTGATTGATGGAGGAAACGGCGTTCTGTTCAGCGCGAAGCATGTTGTTGATGCTTTCCTGAATGACCGTATCGAGTTGGGTGGCAGTGAGTGCAAGATATTTTTATATGGGAGGGTTTATGATTGTGTGGTCGCCAGAGTGCCACCTCTAAGGGACGCTGTCGTCCTTAAGCTTACCAGCCCGTTCAACTCCTCGGAACTGCCAAAACCATATAAAATAGCGACAGAAAAAGTCAAAATTGGCGATAAGCTGTTTATTCAAGGTCTCCATCCTCACCCTAAAGAGATAAGAGATGCAAATGAGAGAGAAGGATTCAAGGACACGGTTATGCCCATATTCAGAACATTTTATGAACTTCGGGCCGGAAACGAATGTGTGGATACCGAAATAGTGTTTGACAGTCTGGAGGCAAAGGTGGTTGAGCTTGGCCTACATATCAAAATAGATGACCAAGGGGACAGTCCCATGGACAAATTAAAATACGATGCCAACTCATATTTTAGAGTTGAGACCTCAAGAAATCATAAATTTTCTTTCGGCGGTTTAAGCGGCGGGGTGGCGGTCAGGTTAAACAAAGACGGGGAGCCGGAAGCAGTCGGAATAGTTACCGCTGAAAGGCCGGTAATTCTGGACTACGATGAAAATGGCGATTTAGTCAGTCCGTGCGGTATGCCCCCCATGGTCTCTAATACCATGATGATTACTCCCATAGAGTCGGTTGCCGATGAGACTGAGTATGCGAGACGGATGCGATAAATTAACCTTGCAAAGAGCGGGATTGACGACCCGTTCTTTTTTATTTACTCTTTGTAAACAAAAGCACATTGAAAACCAAGAGACAGGAGACTGACATGTTTAAGAAAAAGGAAGAAGTCAATAGAGACTTCTGTCTTGAAAAGGCCGCCGCTATTTTAGCGGAGTATAGAAAAATACTTATTGGCCTTGACTCTACTGGGGAAGGCCTTATTAGAGACCTTCTGACGGGAGTTCCTTATTCAGAAAATGGCCGCAAAAGAATAGGCAAACCGCCTACTTTGTTAATGGCTGCGCCAGGGGTTGGTAAAACTGACTCTGCGGTTACTATCGCCAGTGCTATTGATGGCAAGTTTTCTTTTATTCCGTTTAATCCAGAAATGAAAGTAAGCGACCTTATCGGTGCTGATATTTACGATCCATCCTCCGGTTCTTTTTACTTTGCCGAAGGGCCGATTTGTTCATCTCACATTGTCTTGGCTGACGAAATTAGCCGTGGTCATCCAAAAACCCAGGCTTGTCTTCTTCAGGTTATGGAAGAGAGAGTGGCCATTGCCAGCCGCATGGACGCCGTTCTCAAGAGAATTGTTAGTCAAGTTAAGCGTTTGGTACCTATTTCCGACAAATCAGAAGAAAAAAGATGCATCTCCTGGATTGTTGGTACAGGTAATCCGTTTGAACAAGAGGGAACTTATCCTATTCCGGAAGCACAGCTAGATCGATTTACTACATGTCGAAGTATTGATCTTCCAAAAAGAGAAGATGAAAAGAGAATTCGTTTGACGAGTGTTTACAACCCTTACGATGAAAATGCTAGTCCAATGGTCCAAAAGGCTACAAATCTTTCCGAAGTCTGGAACATGACCGGCTTCATTATCAAAGACGTGAGACCAATCAACGAACTTCCTGATGATTCTGCCAACGAGTTGCTACAACGACTTGTAGAAAATTCAAGACCCAGAGAAAAGAATAAAGAAGAAAGACGCATTCATTCTCCGGAAAAGTTACAAAAGTTTATCGATAATTATGTTAAAGCCGGCTTGTCGCCTCGAGCTAACTTTCATTTCGAAGCAGTTGCCAGAACCCTCGCTTTCTTCAGGCAAAGAAATTATATTTCCGTTGACGACATTAAAGATGTGGCGCGTCTTGTTATGGCTCATAGAATAATGTTAAAGCCGTTGGCTAAAGGCCGTGGCATTAAACAGCATGATGTCGTTGAAGAAATTTTGCGTTTGACGCCTCTGCCATAATGACATTTACCCTCGAAGAAGTATTTTCGAGTGTTTATCGGGCGGCTGACACCTTGCCGATCGAATTGCCGTCTAGAAGTATTCGATTTGGTGAACACAGAAGTCAATTTAGGGGAGATGGCCATGATTTTGATAGAGTGGTGGAGTATGATCCGCAGGTTCATTCTATCGCTCAAATTGATTGGCGGTCTATGACCAGAGATAAAGTATTCGTAAGGGAGTCTAAGGTTACAAAGGATTTTTCCGTTATAATGATGGCTGATCTCTCGACTTCTATGGCGTTTGGAGTTAGGGATTGCCAGCATAAAGAAAGGATGCTTCTTGAGACCCTGGGGGATATAGGATTAGCTTGTTTTCACGCCCAAGATCCAATGGGACTGATTGGTTTTGCCGAGGATGTTGTTATTAATGAATTGCCTAAGGTTGGAGAAGACCATGTTTTTTATCTGACTGAACAGTTATACGAATTATTTAACGGTTTTTATTCAGATGGTAAGGGGAAGTTGGATAGACGCAGAACTGATTTTTATAACGCATTTGACTTTCTTATGAGGACTTATGTTAATACTAACTGCCTTATAATAGTTGTTTCGGACTTCATAGGATTACAAAACCTACCCAACCCCAAAGTATTAGAAGACATACTATCGCATCACGAAATGGTATTTATTTTTCTTGACGATCCGGTTGAATTTGAAAGTAAAAGTATAGCTGGACATCTAAAGATGAGAAATATGGAAACAGGAAAGCAAACGGTCGTGGCTCGCAGGAAGATAAAAGAGCTAGGTATCAATATACGAAAAATAAGAAAAGCTGAAAGAGAGAAACTGCGAGGAATTGGGATTGACTCTATCGTTTTAGAATACGGCAAACATTTTCAAAGACTACAGAGATTCTTTCTTATTAGGCAAGAATTGTTTAGGTCTTAAGGCGCGTTGACAATGGCGCCTTTTTTAATTACCATCTTTGGCAAGCACTTTTATAATTTGGTGAAGAAAAATGACATACAAACTGATTGGTTTGGCTTTCGTATTCCTTATTTCCACGCCGTTCGGAGCTTTCGCCCAAAAAATGTCTCCGATTATCGTTGAAACCGGCAAGCCAATTCCGAGTGTAGTCAAGTCAGGTGAGTCATTCGCAGTTAACTACCGGGCAACATATACGGACGCCGTGCTTATTATCGAGGATCAGATGCAGCTTAATTCTCTAGCTCTTCTTGTAGAAGATGGGGGTCAAAAACCTAAATCAGCGGTACCAGAAGTCATCAATGTTCAGGCCGAAGTCGTTAGTCTTGCCATCGGAGAGAAAATTAGGGATGGCAATGATGAGACGGGGTACATTAATGTACAAGATTTTACTTATACATTTTTGATAATTAACGAACGCAAGGGCAGTTATAAACTACCCTCGTTCAACTTTATATGGGCCAGAAAAGGAGCCGGCACTACCGTTGCTGAGGTCAAAGATATTGGAGAGTTACAGGAGTTTCCAACCAAAGAAGTTGGCATCGTCTATGTTACCAGCGTTGTTAGGCCGCCGACTGTTAATGTAAGAGATGGAATCCAATTCGATAATTTTGAAACCATGGCAATCAGGGCAAATCAGATTGCTTATGGAACTATTGGCCTAATGTTCCTTTCGGCCCTAGTTGTCCTGTTTAGGTTTTACCGCCAACCGAAATCTCAAAAGACAGATGAGGGCAATGATGCTTCTGAAACCGTTGTTGAGGAAGTTACCAATACGGCAACGCCAAGCATCTCTCTCAAAAAAGCAAGGAAGAGATTTTTTCAGAGACTTAACGCGCTGGAGAAGGAGTTTGCGTCACTGGACGAAAACAAAGAAACGCGGGATTTGGCCGCGGCTAGACTTTATCAGCTCGTCAGGCCGTTTATCTTGGCCGAACTTTCCGAAGGTTCAGTCAGGGTTTTCGATGCCCAGACCCCTAAAGAAATATGCAAATATCTCATCGGCCTTAGCGATAAACAAAAGAAACAACTGGGCCGTAGATACGGCGTGGTTCTTGCGCTTGTTCTCAAGTCCGACAGTTATTATGAAAGTTTGGAATCGGGCAATTGCTTGATAAGCCCGAAAACAGAGATTGGCCAATTGAGAAGCATTGTCCAACACATCAGTTTGCGGCAAAAATTCTTAAATGCGGCAAGAAATCTTGTTTATAGAAGTCTGCGGAGGTAACCGATATGCTTGACCGAACGAAGGAAGTCCTTAACCTCATCTGGTCGGTTTTAGTAAGTTTTAAAGATACGGATTTTGGACAGGTCAGTTTTGGCTCTTTAGGCCTTGCCCTTGGGGCGGGCCTTTTTCTTCTCACTGTGTTTTTGTGCAAGATGCTTTGGGGAAGGAACAAATTTCGTCACAATTATTCCGGGCACGAAATACCGGCTGAATATGATGAGTCGGCAAGTCTGCTTCGCCGATTGATTTGCGCATTTCCCAAGTTCTTGCTTGGTTTGTCCGCGGTCTTTTTGCTGATAACTCTTGCTAATCCTTATCTTCCCAGAACAAAGATTGAAACAATCGTTGAATCAAGAGAAAGAGCGGAGCTTATAGATAATTCGTCTTCTATGGGCTGGCCTTTTGGTAATTCCGGAAAATCTGCTTGCGAAGTGACGAGAGATGCTCACCTTAGATTTTTAAGAATGAGACGCGGCCAGAATGATAGAGTTTCTCTTTGGGTTTTCTCCAATAACCCCTACATGAGAGAGGGTTTTATAATCGACGACGATGTTTATATGATGCAGGTGGAGGATGCTCCGTGCGTAATGGTTAATCGAGCACATTGGTCTTTGCCTGAAAACGATATCAACGACCAATATCTAGATAATATTGTTCCCAGGGATAAGGTAAAAATAATAGAAACCGAAGCCGCTACCAACTTGATAGGCGGTCTCCGAGCGGTTATAAAATATTTTGATGAAGAAGGCCGAAAAGATATAAGGAGAAAGTCGCTGCTTATCGTAACCGATGCGGCGGTTGAAGCGGATCCGGAAACTGAATTCATGGAACTTAGAAAGAGAAATATTATTCCCTACATGATCCATGTTAAGCCAAATGAGATTGGCGAGAGGCAATTTAATGCTTCGTGGAAACTTGAAACCGCCGAACTTACTAAACAGAGAGTAAGGCAGTATGGCGGTGTTGTGTTCGATGTCAGCGACAGGGCAAGCGCCGAACGGGCTTATGCCGAGATAAACAGGCTGGAAACTGCTCCGTTTGATATTGTCCGTCATCTTTTCAGAGTTCTTATTTTCCAGCGCCCGCTGATGGTTGCTCTAGTGTTGTCGTTTTTTGCCATGATTTTGGGGGTTATTGTAAGAGAAGAATTCCCATAATTTTTTGTTAATCCCTCGCCAATTTCTTAAAATTGGCGAGGGATTTTAAGTTGTCTTGCCTTCCCGACGAACTTGTTTTACAATTGGCCCTAATCAGAACATTGACAATGCGAGGTATCCATGAAGACTAAGGCTGTTAAGACGAGAAGTTGGGTCAGATTGATTGCCAAACTACTTTTGCTGGCCGTGATTGCTGTTGCTGTTGCTGTACCGACCCTTACGATTCGAGATTTTTGCGACCATGTCAAAAAGTTCAATTTCTATCTTCAAATGGGCGATTCTGTCGGGACAGAAGAAGAGCTTGGACAACTTCACTACTTCTACGCTTTAAGTGCGAAGTGGAGAATTCAATGGTTGGCGGATAGATATCTTTTCACCGACGCTTTTTTCTACGAAGTGGCCGACACATATTTGACGGAGAATTGGGAAGAGGTCAGGAATAAACTAAAGGATAAACAGGAAGATCCCAGGTCCTTTCTTTACGGAATTGCCAAATTTAGGCAGGCTCAAGTCCAGTATAGGGCTACTCATAAGATTGAAGCACCCTTGGACTTTGTTATGACCGAAGTGCGACAGGATTTTGAGAGAGACCTAAGGAACTGTTTGAAAGTTTCAGAATATCTTGAATGTTTTGACCGGGTTTGGAATTATGATATTTCCGGTAACAAAAAAGACGCTCAAGAAGCCATAATTCAGCCGGGCAATACTCCCCCGGAATTTATCCTGGGTCCCATAAAAGAGAAAGATGACGGTCCCGGCGAGCCGCCCGGTAAATTTCCAGCCCGATCAAAGCAAGATGAAAAACATCCCGGCGGGGGCGGTCCTCAAAGGAGGCCGTAATCATGTACTTTATCGGGAGATTTTTGGGGAATTTTACTTTTTCTGAGCCGTTATATTTATGGGCGTTATTGCTGATTGCGCCCATATTTTTTCTTTGGCTGTTAATCGTCGTGCTTGGGTTATTTTCAAGGCCTGAACAAACCTACGGTTCAAAATATCCGATTATCGGCAAGATTAAGCTTTGGGGCGTTTTTGCTCTTGCCTCGACCATATTGATGGTAATTGCTTTGGCTAGGCCGGCTGTTTCCGGCAGTGAAATAAAACCGACTAACGGTGATGTGCAAGTTATCGTTTTATTTGACAACTCATTTTCCATGAAAGCCGATGACATCAAGCCTTCGCGTCTTGAAATAGCCAGAAGAGAAATACTTAGCATCGATTCGTTCATGAGAGAAGGCGATAGGGTCGGGCTTTTCATCTTCGGAAAAGAATCTCATATCAAGCTTAATCTAACTAGCGACTTTGGAACATTTTTTGACCAAGTTTCGCGAGCAGGTCTCTCCGGTAGTTTAAGCGACGAAACAATTTTCGATACCGATTTTGCAACCGCGTTTGAGCATATTTATCAGTCATTGGATAGGCAGGATGCTTTTCTGGAAGGTAAGGAATACAACCAAAGATATAATCCTAAAAAAAGAACAAACAGAATAGTTCTTGTTTTTTCCGATGGGGAGGATCAGTTCTTCAACTCCAAACCCAAAAACGAAGCAGAAGCTAAACTTAGGGCCGATTATGTCAAAAAATACGATAAAGTTATGGCCGAATACAAAAAGCGAGGATTGAAAATATATCCCGTTGGCATAGGCACAAGAACAGGCGTAAGCTGGCTTTTTTTGCTGAAAGGCTACAAAAAAGGGACCTATCCCCCAGAGCTTGATAAAGAGTGGATCGGCCAAGTCACGCGTTTAGACAGAGATCGGCTTTCTAGCTTGGCGAAGACAACAGGAGCCGATCTGTTGGGGTATGACTGGACAGTGGAAAATTCACAGGGCAATGCGAGACAATATCTGGGTCACGTACTGGATTCAAATCGACGGCCGTTATTTGAATTTGTCGCGGGAGATAACGACCGACAGTTCTGGCAATACTGTTTGCTGGCCGCAATTGGATTTCTGGCTTTGGGAATTGTAACTTACCCCTTTCAGGGATACTTGCGAAACGAATAAAATGTCCGCTCTATTTTGCGCGGACTTTTTAATTTTTAATCTTTAGTATATGTTTTTAATGATGGATATCCGCAGTCCAATTCTGGCGACGATTATTTACTATGACGCTTTTGATTTTCCGCTCACACTCGCCGAGGTTTATAAATACCTTATAAATCCGGGAAGATTTTCCCATCCAAATGTTAAAAGCTCGGTTTTTAACATTGAGGCGGTAGATATTGCCGAAGAACTGGACAACATGGCAAGAGCGGGTGTTGTGGGCCACAAGAACGGATTTTATTTTATGCCGGGAAGGGAAAACTTGTATGAAGAAAGAATTGAAAAAGACAAGCTGGCCGGCAAGAAATGGAAAAAATTTTTGCGGTTAGCGAAACATCTTCAAGCGGCGCCGTATCTTCGGGCTGTTTTTGTCAGCGGTTCGCTTGCGGCCAATAACCCCGACCCTAAAAGCGATTTTGATGTTTTTGTCGTCATTAAATCCGGCAGGCTTTACACTGGACGGGTTTTTTTGTGGATTATTTCTTCAATATTGGGAGCAAGACGCGGCCGGTTTGATCTTGTTGCTCCAGATAAGCTCTGTTTTAACCATTATGTAACCGACGATAATTTAGAATTAACCCATCGCAGTTTATATATTGCGCAGTCGTTGGCCAACATGAAACCGGCGATTGTTTCTAATGGGGTCATTAATAATTTCATGGCGTCGAATAAATGGGCTAATTTTTATTGTCATAATTTTAAGCAGACGGGAGAATATAGAGGCGTTAGGCCAAGCAGGATTATGATTGCTCTGGCTAAGGTCGGAGAATATGCGTTAAATAACTTTTTCGGAGATTTCCTGGAAAAATTACTTAGATCGTTTCAACAGAGAAGAATAAAAAACAACCCCGCAACTTATGAATCCGGCGGCCGGATAATTTTCAACGACAAAGAACTCGAATTCCATCCGCGTTCTTTCGAGCGAATTGTTATCGATAACTACAATAACAAGTTAAAGAAAGCGGGCATCTCAAGCGAATTGGAAAATGATTCGGGTCTCTCCTAGAAAATAGCCGTATTGCGTCTTTTTTTAATTATGTTAACTTTCGGCTAAGTTCGTTAACTAAAAGGGTGAAAATGTTCAGAGTTTTTCTGTCTTCGGTTTTGTTTATACTGCTGACCGGTCCGCCGGTTTTCGCCCAAACTCCCAAGATCTTGGAATTATCTGAAGTTCAATTTGGCACAAAGGCCGTTGGATTTTCCGTTTTCAGGGGAGTTGAGCCTAAGCGGTTCGATGTTGAATTGAGAGGGGTAACTGATGCTGAGGGATTTAATTTGATATTGTCTCATATTTCCGGTGGTCCGATGGAAACGGCTTTGGAAAAGATCGGCGCTATTGCCGGAATGAGCGGCAGTCCGATATTCATCGGTGATTGTCTTGAGCTTGATGAGTGTGTAAGTAAAGCAGTTCTTGCCGATAACGATGTGTTTCTTGTCGGGTCTTTGAGCTATGCCGCCGGCTATTTTATCGTTGGCGGAACGAATGTCTTACTAACCCCGGCGGGATATATGTTGGGAAGTCGGTTAGGCGGTTATGGGGTGTCGAGCCAGTTCTCGGTTCGTCCTCCAAACAAAGTTGTTGTTGACGGCAGAGAGTTCTACAATTTAATGCTTTTTTCCGGCATTGGTGGTGTTGGTTCTTTGCCTGTTCAGGGAAGTTCAGCGGGTGATGTTTGCGACGAATCGGTCAAGAGCGATATCAAACCCGGCTCAATGGTAACTGTTTTTCTGGCCAGAGGTTCTCGAGATGTAGGCGGTTCAGGAACGGTGACCTGGAGAGACGGCGACAAGATCTATATTTTCGGCCACCCTTTCTTTGGCACCGGTGCGGTGAATTATCCTTTCGTTCAGGTATCGGTAGCGGATACGCTTCAAACGCCGTATCAAGCCCATAAGATTGTTGGTTGCAGTCTCGAAACTGAAGGCGTAATGCTCATGGACGGGGCGCACGAAATGGCCGGTCTTATCGGCTCCACGGCTAGAATGCTTCCACTTCAAGCGGAACTGCATGTTGGCGGTGAGCTCGTTTTGTTCCAGGAAGAGATTGCAGAGAGTCCCATGGCTTCTGCGATTATCAACCAATTGCCGATTGCTTGGGTTCAGCAGTTGTTGGGGGATACGAGTTTCGTGTCCGTATCTTATCAGACGAGAATAACCGTGACAGACGAGCCGGAAATTTTTCTGAAAAGTTTAGTGCCGGCGCAAGTGGTTAGAAATCCTTTTGCCGAAGTTTTTACCAAAGTTAGCGCCGCGCTGGAGGAATTAAATAAAAGCGGTTTCAACTACAACCTTGAAAAGATAAGCACGCACATTGACCTTGTTAAAGGAATAAGCGTGTGGACGGCTAAAAGATCATTCCTGTCGCAAAGAACGGCAAAACCGGGTGATACTGTCTATGTAAATGTCGTTCTTGAGGAATACTCCAGCCGAGCTACTAAGCAAATCAGTATTCCGATTGAAATCCCCGAGGATTTCAATGATAGGATAAAGCCGCCGGTAAGCCCATCAGTGGTTACAGTTATTGTTCAGAGCGCTAATAAATTTGTTGACAAGGCCAGTTTGGAACCGCCCGCTTCTTTGGGCGATATGATTCGAAGATTGAATGAATCGGCGGATCGAAAGACAAATCTTCTTTATGTTCAACAGTTGATGCCGCCGACCAAAGCAAGTGATGAGGCCGTCGAAAAGAAGACTAAGTCACTAGTCCAGCCAGACTGGAGCTGGGTCGAATTGGATCAAGGCGCCTTGCGTCGGTTGCCACAAAACAGCGACAAAGAAGTTCTGCTCACCGTTACGCCGCTGCTTGGCGATTTCATTGACTTTGATGCAACCTTCACAATTTCGGTAAATGTCTCTGGTAAGTTGGAAGTTTCGCCTGACGATTCTGTAAAGAAAGGTAAAAGATGGTTTGATTATTTGAAATTCTGGCGGATATTTTAATAATAATCGGCGGCAACAATGCCGCCTTTTTGTTATGGGGTTGACAGATTAGCACTCGTTGGGATACACTGCTAACTAAAATAGCCACTAGCAAAAACTAGTCGCTAGGGATAATCAATTTTTATAACGCAGCGCGCTTGGCCGTATTCGAGGCAAAATCGAGCATTCGACTGAGTCATACTGTATGTAGTATGGTGAAGGAGAAGCGGGCTCGGAGTGATTTCCTGACCGTGCTTTAGCCGGTCAAGGAACTCTGTAGATTTTGACAAAGAAGACGGGCAAGCCCGTAGGGCCCGTACCGCCAAGCGAAAGCTGGCGGAGGGCGAGCAAGTTAGAAATGATAAAGCCATTAAGTGATCATATATTGGTCGAACCAATAAGGGAAGAAAAGAAAAAAGGCAGCATTATCTTGCCTGATACCGTTGAAAAAGAGCGGTCCGAGAAGGGCAAAGTTATTGCTGTCGGTCCCGGTAAAAGGGATAAAGAAGGAAAGCATATCCCCATAGATGTCAAAAAGGGCAATGTGGTACTTTTTACCAAATACAGCCCGAATGAAGTTAAGGTCGACGGAAAAGAATATCTGATAATCAAAGAGGATGATGTACTCGCAATTTTGACTTAAGTCAAAATTGCGGAATTTCTAATTTCTAAACAAATCCAAAACCCAAATATCAAAAACTTTTAAAATAAAACTTTTGAAGTTTGATATTATTTAGAGATTAGGGTTTAGAGATTAGAGATTAGAGATTATTAAACATTTATGTCTAAACAAATCTACTACAAAGAACAAGCTCGAGAAGCGTTAAAACGAGGTGTAGATAAAATCGCTAATGCGGTTAAAGTTACTCTTGGGCCCAAGGGGAGGAATGTTGTGCTCGATAAAGGTTTTGGTTCCCCGACCATTACTAAAGACGGCGTGACTGTTGCAAAAGAAATAGAGCTCAAAAATAAATTTGAAAATGTCGGAGCGGAGCTTGTAAAAGAAGTAGCATCAAAAACAAACGATGTGGCCGGAGATGGTACCACTACTGCTACCGTTCTGGCCCAAGCGATTGTTGCCGAGGGATTCAGTGCGGTTAATTCCGGCGCCAATCCGCTGGTGCTTAAAAAGGGAATGGATAAAGCTGTTGACTGGGTTTTAGAATATTTAAATAAAAAGAAAAAAGCAGTTTCAAGCCACGAAAAGATAAAAGAAGTAGCTTCCATTTCTGCCAATGACGCCGAAATAGGCAAACTCATCGCTGATGTTTTCAAAGAAGTCGGTAAAGACGGCGTGGTTACTGTAGAGGAATCCCAGTCAACCGAAATGTCAAAAGAATTAGTTGAAGGACTGCAGATAGACAAGGGCTATGTTTCCGCATATATGGTTACCAATACGGAAAGAATGGAAGCGGTATTCGAAGATGCTCTTATTCTGATAACCGATAAGAAAATTTCTTCAATTCAGGATATCGTTCCATTGCTTGAAAAACTTTCTAAATCAGGCAAGAGAGAATTGGTAATAGTGGCCGAAGACGTCGACGGGGACGCGTTGGCGACTCTTGTCGTGAATAAGTTAAGAGGCAACTTTATGACTTTGGCCGTTAAGGCGCCGGGATTCGGCGACAGGAAAAAGGAAATGCTCGATGATTTGGCTGTGGTTACCGGCGGACAGGTTATTTCCGAAGAAAAAGGGATGAAACTTGAAGGCGTTGAGTTGCCTATGCTTGGCCGGGCTCGTCGTGTTGTTGCTGCCAAAGAAACCACCACTTTTATCGGCGGGAAGGGTAAAAAGCCCGATATTGACAAAAGAGTTGCCCAATTGAAATCTCAGATTTCCAAATCAACTTCTGATTTTGATAAAGAAAAACTGCAGGAGAGGTTAGGCAAGCTCTCGGGCGGAGTAGCGGTTCTTAAGGTTGGCGCTACGACTGAAACCGAGATGAAAGAAAAGAAGTTTAGGATAGAAGATGCCGTCAACGCCACCAGAGCCGCACTTGAAGGAGGGATTGTCGCCGGCGGGGGCGTAGCCTTGTTTGAAGCGTCTAAAGAATTAACCGTTAAAGGGCTGAAAGGAGTTCCCGAAGTCGGTGACGAGGCTAAAGGCGTGGCGGTTATAAAAACAGTTTTGGAGAAACCTCTGCGGGCGATTGCCGAAAATTCCGGCAAAGATCCCAATGAAGTCGTGTCCAAAGTTTTCTCAATGGAAACGGGAATGGGTTTTAACGCCGTGACTGGGGAATATGTAAATATGTTTGAAAAAGGCATTATCGACCCGTTGAAAGTGGTCAAAGCTACTCTTGTGAACGCCGTATCAGTCGCTTCATTGATACTTACGACAGAAGCGGTTATTACCGACGAACCGGAAGAGAAAGATAATAAACCGTCTATGCCGCCAATGGGCGGAATGGACTACTAAAAACCAAAAGAGCGGTTATCCACCGCTCTTTTGGTTTTTAGGTGTTAAAATAATTTTAATGAAAGACATTAAGTTCATATTTGTGGCGGGCGGAGTAATGTCTGGAGTCGGCAAGGGCGTAGCCGTTGCTTCAATCGCCAAGATTTTACAAGCCAGAGGGTTGGAAACGACTGCAGTCAAAATAGATCCCTATGTTAATGTTGATGCCGGCACAATGAATCCCACCGAACACGGTGAGGTTTTTGTTTTAGACGACGGAATGGAATGCGATCAGGATATGGGAAACTACGAAAGGTTCTTGGGGCGGAGTTTGTCTAGCAAAAACTACATGACCACTGGCAGTATTTATCTTGATGTCATCAATCGTGAGCGGAACCTTGACTATGGCGGCAGGTGCGTTGAGGTGGTTCCCCAGATTCCGCTGTTTATTATAGAAAAAATAAAAAATGCGGCCAAAGAAAATCGCGCAAAAGTTGTTATTGTGGAAATAGGCGGAACCGTCGGAGAATACCAGAATATTTTATTTTTGGAGGCCGTTCGTATGCTAAAAATAAAACAGCCGGATGATGTGGCGCTGGTATTAGTCAGTATGCTTCCGGTTCTTGAGGCCGGGGGTACGGAATTAAAAACAAAACCTACCCAATATGCAGTTAGGACGCTGAACGCCGCCGGTCTGCAGCCGGATATTATCTTGGCTCGAGGCAGTGTTCCGGTTGACGACAGCAGAAAAGAAAAATTGGCGCTGAATTGCAATCTCCGGAGAGAGGACATAATATCGGCCCCGAATGTTAAAAATATTTATGAAATTCCTCTGAATTTTGAAAAAGACCGGCTCAGTGATTTGATACTTAAAAAATTAAAATTGAAAGCGAGGAAAAAAGATTTTGGGGAATGGAAAAAGTTTATTCATAAATCAAACAATCCGACAAAGAAAGTCAAAATAGGCATTGTGGGGAAATATTTTAATTCCGGGGACTTTGTACTGACGGACTCTTATCTCTCTGTTTTAGAAGCGATAAAGCACGCCGCATGGTCCTTAAGGGTAGATCCGGAGATAACATGGTTGAGCGCCGAAAATTATGAAAATGACCTCTCGGCCCTGGAGGAGTTAAAGAATTTTAACGGGATTATCATTCCTGGGGGATTCGGCAAAAGGGGAGTCGAAGGTAAAATTTCCGTTATCCGGTTTGCGCGAGAAAACAATATACCGTTTCTGGGCTTGTGCTATGGTTTACAGTTGGCGGTCATAGAATTTGCCCGTAATGTTTGCGGCTTGAAGGGGGCTCATACCACTGAAGTTGACCCCGGGACGCCAAAACCGGTGATATGCACGATGCCGGATCAACTGGTAAATATTAAAGAAAAGAAAATGGGCGGTTCAATGCGGTTGGGGGCGTATCACTGTCGTCTAAATCCGCAGTCTAAAAGCTATTCGCTATATGCCAGTAAGCTAATTAGTGAGCGCCATCGCCATCGTTATGAAGTGAACAACAACTACCGCTTACGCCTTGAAAAAAACGGAATGCTGCTTGCCGGAGTTAACCCGCAAAGACAGTTGGTTGAGGTGATAGAATTGCCTAACCATAAATTTTTCGTTGCTACTCAATTCCATCCCGAATTTAAATCCCGCCCCTTGTCGCCGCACCCCTTATTTATCGGGTTGATAAAGGCGGCAATAGCGAGTAAAATATAAAATATGTCTACTTCATTAATTTTAATTATAATTTTGGTCGTTGTGAGTCTTTGGCTGGCGGGTGCTTTTAATGCGCTTGTCCGTTCTCGTAATAGGGTTAAAGAATCGTGGTCGGATATAGATGTTCAGCTGAAGAGGCGATATGATCTGATTCCTAATCTCGTGGAAACGGTGAAGGGTTACGCTGCTCATGAAAGCCAGGTTCTGGAAAATGTCATCAAGGCCCGCTCGGCGGCGATGGGTTTATCTGCGCAGGCGGGTGTTAAAGAACACAGCCAAGCCGAGAACATGCTTTCCGGCGCATTGAAGAGCTTGTTCGCTTTATCCGAGGCTTACCCCCAATTGAGAGCAGTTGAAAGTTTTACCAAGCTTCAGGACGAACTCACTGATACCGAAAACAAAATCCAAGCCGCCCGCAGGTTTTATAATACCAATATTCTCACCCTCAATACTCAAGTCGAGCAGTTTCCCACTAACATAGTTGCCAACATATATGGATTCAAAAAAGCCGACTTCTTTGAGCTCAATGAAGAAGCGGCCCGCGAACCAGTCAAGGTTAGTTTTTAAAAATGGTGGGCGAATATCTATTTATTCTTTTGTTTCTTCTTGCCAGCGCTTTTTATGTGGAGTGGAAATATAAGATTCACTTATACCACTCACTGAAAGAAAGGTTGGTTATAACTTTGCATTTCTTTATTTTAGGAACAGCTTGGGATACTTTTGCAGTTTGGCGAGGCCACTGGTCTTTTCCTGGGGAAGGTATTATCGGTGTCAAAATTTGGCTTTTACCACTTGAAGAATACTTGTTCTTTTTAATTATGCCGTTTTTTATACTTACGGTTTATAAGGCATACGAATACATTTTTCACCGTGGCAAATCTTTATCAGCATAAGGACTCCAATATCCGCAAAACATGGTTGTTGATGACCGTGTTTTTGGTTTTGATAATTTTTATCGGCTGGCTTTTCGGGTTTATTTATAACTCGCCGGAGATATTGTATTTTGCCGTGTTTTTGGCAGTGTCTATGAATTTTTTTGCGTACTGGTATTCAGATAAAGTTGCTTTAGCAATGTCCGGCGCGAAGCCGGCATCCCGTGAGACGCATTTGGAGCTTTTTCGTATTATTGAGAATTTATCCATAACTGCTGGCTTGCCTATGCCTAGGGTATATGTGATGCATGACGGCCAGATTAACGCTTTTGCTACCGGCAGAGACCCTAAGCACGCTGCCATTGCCGTTACGGAAGGGGCATTGGCAAAGTTAGACAAAACGGAGCTTGAAGGAGTTTTGGCCCATGAGTTATCCCATATTGGAAACAGGGACATACTGATTTCTTCCGTGGTTGTCGTCCTCGCCGGCTTGATAGCGATATTGGCTGACTGGTTTTTGAGAGCTGGGTTAGGGGGCAATTTAGGTGGCCGCGATAATGATAATAAACAAGGCGGAGCGGTTATTCTGTTGGTGGCTATTGCGGTTGCCGTACTCGCGCCCCTTATTGCGACAATCATTCGTCTGGCTGTTTCGCGAAAAAGAGAGTTTCTTGCCGATGCGTCCGGCGCTTTGTTGACCCGCTACCCTGAAGGCCTTGCCGGCGCGCTTGAAAAAATTGCTCAAGACCAAACACCGATGCATCGCGCTCACAGCGGTACGGCTCACCTTTTTATTTCTAATCCGTTTAAGGGCAAACAAGAAAGCGGCTGGTTTACTCGTTTGTTTCTGACACACCCACCAACAGAGGAACGAATTCGTATTTTGCGCAGAATGCAGTTTTAAGGTAAAATATTGCGTCAGTTGGAGAGGTCGCATAGTGGTCTAGTGCACCGTCTTGGAAAGGCGGCAGGCTCGAAAGGGTCTCGTGGGTTCAAATCCCACCCTCTCCGCCAGGCACAATTTTGCGCCTGGCTGGCAGGTATAGAATTGTACCTGCCGCCAGAAAAACGCGACGGCGGGAAGTAAAATCTATGTCTGAAGAAATAAAAAAATTAAAACAGGAAATCTATAAACGCGATATCCAAATAAGAGAGCTGAAGAAACTAGCCACCAAAGATCCATTGACCGGGTTGTACAACCGGCGAGGGTTTGAGGAGGAAGTTTCCCGGATAATAAAGGACATATCTTATGGCAGGGAAAATCAGGATGCCAGGCGCCATTTTTTCGTTGACTCAATAAGTATCTTGTTTTTTGATGTCGATAATTTTAAAAAATTAAATGATGTCCATGGGCATAAAATAGGCGATCAGATGTTACAGCGGGTTGCCCAGATTATCAGCGGCAAGGTGAGGAGTGTTGATTTTGTTGCTCGTTGGGGAGGGGAAGAAATTGTCGCCGCTCTGGTGGGTACGAACGAGGACGAAGCGTATAAAAAAGCAGAAGAAATAAGGGCGGCTATCAAAAGCCGTGTTAAGGTAAAAGACACGGCCGTCACAGTGAGCGTTGGAGTAGCGTGTTTTGACGAGGACATGTCCTTTAAAGAATTAGTTGAACGGGCTGATAAGGCAATGTATGTGGCCAAACACGAAAAAGGAAAAGACTGCGTGGTTAAATACAGCACTCGGTAAGAATCATAGAGCAGCTAAAAACGGCAGACAGATGTCCAAATTCATAAAAATAGGTCATCGCGGGGCGATGGGTTATGAACCGGAGAATACTCTTCGGTCTTTTGATAAAGCCATTGAATTGGGCGTTGACATGATTGAATTGGATATCCACTTGTGTAAAACAGGGGAAACGGTTGTGATACACGATGAGAGCGTAGACAGGACTACAAATGGCCAAGGGCTGGTGGGTAATATGGAGTTGGGAGAGTTAAAATTGTTGGATGCCGGTAAGGGTGAGAGGATTCCTGTTCTTGAAGAGGTGCTTAGTCTAGTAAATAAAAGAGCCGCAGTGAATATAGAATTGAAAGGGAGAGAAACGGCTCAACCCGCGGCCGACATTATCAGACAACATGTAAGCAACGGATGGAATCCCGAACTTTTTATCGTCTCATCTTTTGATTGGGATGAATTGAGAGAATTTAGACGGTGTGCTTTTGGCAACAGAATAGGTGTTTTGTTTAACAATAATTATGACGATTTGTTCGATTTCGCGGGAGAAGTGGCGGCTTATTCTATCCATGTGCCGCAGGAGAAAGCGTCAGAAGATCTGATCTCTGATATAAAGCGTCGGGGCTTCAAGGTTTTTGTCTGGACAGTAAACGAGAAGGAAGATATTGAAAAAATACAAAAACTTGGCGCCGATGGCGCATTCTCCAACTTTCCCGATCGGCTTGCGACGAGATAAAACTTGTCTTTTGTTTTTCTAAACTTTAGTTTATAGTCTTTACAAAGTTCTTTGCTGTGGAGGATTATGAACAAACCGACAGAAACCTTGGCTAAAGCACAGGGGCCTTCTCCGAGAAATGCTTGGGTGTTTGATTTGGACGATACATTAATGAGCAATGTCCATGATTATGCTTTCCCTATTCTTAACGCCTGTAAACTAGTAATTGACACTCTTGGCGATGCGGCTCCCCATGTATCTGCGATTGTTGCGCTTGAACAGGAGATAGACAGCCGGCGAGTGGCGGAAATCAATCCGGCCACGAATCAGCCATACGGTTATTCAATGGAAAGATTTCCGACTTCGCTTGTGGAAGTTTACAGAGAAATATGCCGACGGGTAGGCAAGTCACCGATCCGTAGTGTTGAGTCCGAGCTTTTATACACTGGCTTGAAAGCTTTTGACTCCTCTCGATACAGAAAAAATGTTTATTCTGACACTTTTCCAGTTCTCGATTTTCTGGAGAAGAAGGGAGATTTAATTCTCCTTCTTACGAAGGGTGACAAGAGAGTACAAGGCAGAAAATTGTCAGTACTTGATGCAGGAAAAAGGTTTTGTTCCGTTAGAGTTGTTGAGAGCAAGAAAACGCCCGAAGTGTTCACAGAGATGGCTAAGGGTTTAGAAAGTTATCGGCTTTTCAGCGTCGGCAATGACTATGAAAAAGACATCGTTCCGGCGCTTGGGGTCGGCTATCGCGGTGTCTGGATTCCCGTTGAAACATGGGAGGTTATCGGCCGGCTTGACGAAATCCGCGCCCGAGTTGACCAATCGCGGTGCATTGAGTTGCGTTTGCTTCGAGAGCTTGTTGAAAGATACGACGAAATAACGGGGATGGTAGCATGAAAGCAATCAGCCGCACTGTTACTGTATGGGTGGGCAGATTCGAAGATTTAGATGGAGTCGTCAAAGAAATGTTTTATGTGGCCAGAGAAGTCAGAGAAAAGGCTCAAGCGCCATCTTCTCGTTATTTGGTTGGAGTTGCCGCACAAAGCGCGAATACTGGTTATGTTTATCGTGGCTGTAATGTTGAGCGGGCCAGTTGGACCCAGACGACTCACGCTGAGCAGAATGCGCTGGATAGCATGGTTGCCGCTGAGGGCAGGGGAGTTAAATTGGCACGGCTAGTGCTTGTGGCCGGACCCGAGAGCATAGATATAGTCCTTCCGCCTGTCATTACTAAGAAGCGTGAAATTTGGCAAGTGAAGTTTTCGGAGATTCCCGCTCCGTGCGGACATTGTTTGCAGTGTATCTGGGAGAATTGCCTTGAAGACGGCAGCGTTGAAATGTACGGTTTGTTGCCTACAGGCGAGGTAACCATGGTAACAATTGACAACGCATTTCCGCTGAAATTCGGTCCCGCTGACTTAGGTGTGAAGTATTAAGTAGCGGCGATAAAATCGCCGCTTTTGTTTATCTGTGGATAATCGACTTCGCAAGTCGATTATCCACAGGAGTTAGATTATCCTTGACGGACAAAAGGAATAGTCGTACTTTAACCGTAATTAGCTCATTGATAAACAGGAAAACACTAATGAAGTGGAAGAAAATTGCTCTAGTTATGGCTCTCGGTATTTTTCTTTCTGTGCCGGCTAGCGCGCAGTTTGGGAAGAATAATGTTCGTTATAATCAGTTGGACAAATTCTATGAATCATATCGTTTTGATGTTTGGCACAATCTTGATACAAATGATCCTGTTCAAAAGGAATATCTGGAAATGGTTGTTGCCAATCTGGAAAATGCCCGTGATTGGATGAGCGGTCAGGAGGTTTATGGCCATACGATAGAAAGAAGGATTCCTATTTGGTTATATAAAACCCACACCGATATGGAGTCAAGTAATATCGTCGGCGGATTCCTGCCCGAAGGAGTCGGCGCTTTTGCGGAATCAGAAAAAAGGCGGATGGTGCTCAAGGCAGATTTTTCGAAACCGTTAGGCCGCGCTATCGGCGTTCACGAGTTAGCGCACGAATTTCAATTTGATATCCGAAATCCCGGTATTATCGACTTTGTGGTAAACATGAAAAATCAACGTCCCGGCTGGTTTTATGAAGGCGGCGCCGAGTTTATCGCCGGTTTATACGAGCCGCATACTCGCGGAGACATCAGAAGAGATGATCAAAAAATTACTTCTTCTGACAGACATTTTGTTCCCACTTGGGAAGCTCTTAATCGAGGACAGGTTAATCCTTATTCAGGCGGAGCTATGGCGTTTGAATTCCTTGAAGAAAAGTTTAATGCCGGAGTGACGTTTCAGGTCGCAGGATTTAAACAAAGCAAGATCGGGCTCGGTGAATTAATCTATGATCTTACGGAAGGCGAACTTGGCAATCCGGACATAGATTCTGAAAAATTCAATCAAGCGATTATCCGATTTTGGATGGACAAATACGGAGACGAGATTAACAACCGGCCCAAGCCCTATGAACGGAATGACAACTTCGAGGGACGACCCGTTATGCCTTGGAATCACTCAGCCCCGATGAGTTCGCCGATGCTTGCCCCGGATGGTACGCAACTCGCGGCATTTACTGTTCTTAAATATGGTGTGGCGCTGGTGAGGTATGAAATACCAAAAGAGAAAGTCTATGTTTCAAAAGAAGAGCGGGAAAAACTAGGAAACGGAAATAAGGCCTTTGGTCCGAACGGTTCAGGAAAGTTAACGAATCTTACTCCTCAACTTCCTCCTGTGCCTTGGGAATATCTTATTTCTCAAGGCTTTGAGACTTGGTCGTTTAACGGTTTTGATGCGAGTTGGTCTCCGGATGGAAGCAAGATTGCATTTTTTGCGAGGATAAACAGGGGCCATGCTTTAGTGGTTGTTGACGCTAAAACGGGAAAAATATCAAGAAAGATAGAATTACCTCTTGATCAGGCGTTTTCGCCATCGTTTAGTCCTGACGGCAATTGGGTTTATTTCTCCGCAGCGGAGAATACTGCCCGCAACATTTGGGCGGTTTACATCGGTGATCCAGACACGGTTCAGGTTCAGAAAATTACGGACAATAAAAACTTTGCCACAGCGCCGTCGGTTTCACCCAACGGAACCAAGATTGTTTATATTGATCAGGATGACGACTTTCAGCATCTTTTTATCCACTATGTGGAAGAGGGGCGGCAGGAACAGCTGACATTCGGTTCATTCAATGACGGTTGGCCGAGTTGGTCAGATGACGGCTCAACGATTGTTTATGCTTCGGACGAAGCCAATGGTATCTGGAATTTATACACACTTGATTTGGCCACGCGGACAATTTCTCAATGGACAGAATTTCCTCTAGGAGCCAAAGCCCCCGTCTTTGCCAGAGGGACCCTTGATGTTGTCTACTATGTGTCGCCCGGAGAGGATACTCAAAACGGCGGCGTGTACGACAAAATTTTTGAAGCAAAATTAAAAAAGCCAATTCGGCAGTATGTAGTCCAAAACACAGGTCCTGCCGGAGAGTTTGTTTTCAATCCGAGCCGGGATCTTTTCCAGTTTGAACTGGACGGTAATCAGCTTCTGAATCCAACAGAGCCGCCTGAAAAGTGGAGCTGCGGGGGCGGAGGCATAAGTTTCGGCGCTAGTACTTATTGGGGAATGTTTGGCCAAAGTTTCCTGGGCTGTTCTAACCTTCTTGAAACAAAACAACATGTCGGCTTACTTGCTTTTAACGGCAATTTCAGGTTTATTGACTACTCGTATCAAAACCGGGAAAAGAGAACCGGTTGGCGCTGGGGTGCCCATCAATATCAAATGCCTTATTACTATTTGTTTTATGATATTGTCGAGCGTTATCCGAATCAATTCCTTCTCAACAATACTTGGTTTAAAGAAACAGCTTTGGACTTAACGCTGGATTATCCTCGGAACAAATTTAACCGGCTGGAACTTTTTTCCCGTCTGCGCCATCGTTCGTTCAGCGTTTTCGGGTATAAGGTGGGAGAATTAAGCGAAGCTGATATTAAGGCCGATCCGAATTTTACCGATGCCGATCTGCAGATGTATAGATTTTTGAAGACCTCTAACGGTTCAAACTGGACATTTGGCGCGGCTTATGTCCGGGATACGGTTTTATCTTCTAGCAACACTTGGGGTCCATTCCACGGCAATGCTTTCCGCGCACAAGTTGAATTTGCTCCGCCTATCGGCGAGGAATTTCAAAGTTATGCGTCCGTAAATGTTGCCGCGAGAACTTATCGCCATCTGGGCTTAAATTCATTATTTGCCGGCAGAATTGAGCTGATGGCCAATTCCAGAGCCAACGGCGACTTTATGCTTCTTTGCGGGCCTGAACGAGGCCGCGGCTGTGAATACGGCAGTATTGCCGGAAATCAGATTGGTTATGCCAGCGCAGAATTGAGATTTCCGATTCCGGGCACATATCTTCTGTATCAAGGCGTAAGAGGTTTCTTGTTTGCCGATGCGGCATTGGCCAAATTTACCGACGAAAATTTTCCCGCTCAGGAAATCAAGACCTATGGAGTCGGAATCCAGTATGTTATACCGTTTATTGGTTGGCCGGCGCAATCAATTTGGACAAGAGATAATGGCAAATGGAGACCAAGTTTCTATGTCACTTTGCCTTGGTAGTATGCGAATAGCGCGCTACGAATGCGCACACACGAATAAATTATTCCCGCGTTTGACGCGGGTCTTTATTTTATTTAGAGTTGGGGAAAGTTCATTGACAAGGATTGGCAATGAAAACAGCTCTACTGGCGCTAATTTTCTTTTGTTTTTGTCCGTATCTTGCTCGCGGTGAGCCCGCTCGGGCAGATACACCGTCTGTGCCGGATATAAGCGGCTGGATTGTCGTTTCTGTCTCACGGATTGAAATTAGACTATCTGACGACGCCGTTGCTTATCTTGGCCTAGATGTTAAGTACCAGAATCCGGCCAATTTGCGAGAATTTGTACGAGTCATAAGCCGTCATCTTCCACTCGTTCTTTCCAAAAAATATCCTAAAAACCAGAGACTATTCAGGGAAGTAGCTGCCGCATCGTCTGCCCAAAAAGAAGAGCGGGATCGCTTAAACGAGCTTTCCGCAAAAACTGATCCCTTCCTCTATGTTCAGTGGCGTATTCAAAAAGACGCTCGTACCGAGAAAGATGCGCAAGGCAGGGATGTCAGTATTTGGTTCAGGCCGTTCGATGGAAACTGGTTGCCGGTTATAAAGAACGAAAAAGTAAAAATAGAATTTTTGAGCGAAAATGTAGGCAACGGTAAAACGCACAACATCCTTGTTGGTAGGAAATATCAAGTCGGCGGTTCATATCACATACTTAAACTTGATCGCTTCGATCTTGTTCGGCTGGCAAGCGAGGAAGATCGCTAATGACCAACAAAACTTGTCTGGCTATGGGCTATGGGCTATTGGCTATTGGCTTTTTGACCGGTTGTGCCGGAAAGCAAGTTAAGATTGATCCTGGCAATCCGGTCTATCAGCCCAAGAGTGGCTTTGAAAAAAATTACGGTTTTTTCATTACTCTGGACGAAAGAAAAATCGGCTATTCGTTGGAAAAATATCCAAAGCTGTCAGAATCAGTTAGGCCTTTTGATGAAATCGACACGCTGGATGAGTTTCGAAAGTTCGAAAAATTTTTCTGGGAGATAAGAGATACGGATATCAATACTCCGCAGAATGAGTTTAAAGAAATGATTGACGGCCGTCTTAAGAACATTGAAAACGAAATTTTTGCCTCAGACATTGATATTCCGGGCACGCGCTTCAGCCGTAACGGAGGCTTGAAAGGCGACATGGCCCATGTCTATCTTTTTTATGGGGAGCCCCACTTTAAAGCCAGTTTTTCCGGAGATTATATGGAGTTGATGGTTTGGTACTATTTTGATCCGTACTACGACCGCCCGCTTTTCAGATTCTTGTTTTACAGGAGGTTTGATCGGCTGACCCTGTTCAAACACTATGGTTTTATTGATCTTGAAAGCGTGTTGAAAGAAATCAGCTACCGATGGCTGTCTTCTCAGGAAGACTTTCAGTTTGCCTGGGAAGAACTTGTGCAGAACGATGAACTGGTCGCCGGCAACGACCGTAACGGCATGGAATTCGCTTTTAGGGCGGCATTATCGGAATTTTCAGCTTATTCCAGCGACATTGTAATTGAAAACGGTGATGAAAAAAAGTTTGGAGCTCTCGATCCGCCCGAACCGGCGGCTCTGACGGCGGAAAGATATAAACCAACTATTCTCGGCCAGCCGGAGACTGAAGGCAGGTCTTTTATTGAGAGCAGCGATTATTCGCTTATTCCGGCCAAAGTAGTAATTGGCAAAGATCTAAAAACAGGTCGCCCCACATTTTCTTTGTCCATTAGTAGTTATTTAGCCGTTGATTGGGAAATAAAAGGCGAAGAGGCGGAATTTAGCTTAGATTTAAGAATCAGCTTTCAGCATAAAGAGACTAAGGCGATCAAAGAATTTACAGTCAGACTTCTTACTGTCAAATCTAAAAAGGAAGTTGAGGACAAAATTGGTGCCGTCGGGATAGAGATTCATTTGGACGGAATGAAGAACTTTGCTCAAGAAGAACCGCGTCTAACCCTTCGTCAGATGATTGATGAGCTTGAATCGGGCGAATATGTCGTCAATATAGATCTTCGGCGTACTTTTACCAAAAAATACAATTCCTGGCATGAGGAAATAAAAATAGATTAAATTGCCCCCCCTATACGAAGGGGGTTTAATTTTGTATCATAACAACCGGAACTTTGAAATGGAGGTGAGACAACATGTGCGGTGTGGTTGGGGCTATAAATGTACCGGATGCTTATGATGTGGTTACTTCTTTGATGAATGCTCTTCAATATCGGGGGGAAAATGGTGCCGGGCTGGCTCTTGCTAAATATAGTGGGGATTCTTTTTATGAACGGACAGAATTTACTGTTCCGGATTTAGTTATAAAAATTGGCAGTTCTGGTTTTCAAAACGACGGCTCCTTTTTTTCCGGAGTTGGTCATGTCAGGTATGGTACCTCGGGTGACCCCAGATCATTCGATAACGCCCATCCTCTTAAATTTGAAATGCCGTGGGGGTGGCTTTATGTAGTTCATAATGGCGATTCTCCTTTTGTTGAAGAAGATCGGCAGGTTCTTATCAATCGCGGATCGGTATTGTTTACTAATTCCGATTCGGAGATGATATTGCATTACATGAATTTGGCTGGTACCGACGATTTATTGGAGGCGCTGAAGAAGGGTTTAAAATCCTATCGTGGCACATATGCCTTGTGTATGCTAACCAATTATAAAGGCGAGATTGCTCTCATAGCGGCGCGTGATCCATCTGGCAACAGACCCTTGTCGCTAGGCAGGCTTGGCGGCGGTTATGTTGTTGCTTCAGAGAATTCTGCTTTTGAAGTGGTAAACGGTTTTTACGAACGCGATGTTCTGCCCGGTGAAATTTTGGTAATTACTGCCGGCGGCCTTTCTTCGCACATGCTGTACGATGAAGGAGGGACGCAATCTCTTAACCAATGCGTTTATGAAGGGGTGTATTTCAGTATTCCGTCATCGGTAATATTCGGTATACCCGTCAGTGAGTTTCAAAAAGAATTAGGGCGAAGACTGGCTACAAATTTTGGTCATTTAGTAAAACCGGACGACATTATTACTAACATACCTGATTCTTCCAACTCATACGCAGAGGGTTTTTGCCAAGCGCTTAACCGAAAGTTAACGACTATATTAATTCGGCGCCACTCTGTTGGAAGAAGTTTCACCAAAGAAAGCCAGGTGGTGATAGATGATACGCTTAGAATAAAATTTAGTTTTCTGCGTTTCGCTATCGATGGTATTCTTAAAGATAATCCCGATGCGCGTTTTTGGATAATTGAAGACTCAATTGTAAGAGGCAACACAATCCGAAAAATTATCAGGGTATTGAGGGGTTTTGGGGTAAAGTGGATTTCAGTTTTGTCTGGCGCACCACCGATACTGGGGCCTTGCGGTAAGGGCATAGATATGAGAGGGAAGGGCAGGCGGTTAATTGCCGCCAGTCACATAGTCGAAGGATTGTCGGTAGACTGCAAGTCGATTGCGGCTGAAACGGAGGCCAATTTTGTCGGTTATCAGCTGTTGTCGGATTTGTACGATGCGGTAAGATGTTTCGATAAAGATCCGAAAGATTTCTGTTTCGGCTGTTTTGAAAACAGAGAACCCATCTGGGGCAAATGGTAAAGCATAACAGCGGTCCAGCTTGAATTGGGCCGCTTTATTATTTATCAAAATTATGTTAGGTTGTTTCCATTGAATGGCTGGCGACAACATCTCCAAAATTAAAGATCGTTTAAACGTAGTAGACGTTGTCTCCGGCTATTTAAAATTGCAGAAAGCCGGAATAAATTTCAAAGCCCCTTGCCCGTTTCACAGCGAGAAAACCCCCTCGTTTTTTATATCTCCGGAACGGCAGATTTGGCACTGCTTCGGCTGCCAAAAAGGCGGGGATATTTTTACTTTCGTTAAAGAGATAGAGGGCGTTGAGTTCCCTGAAGCCTTGAAAATTCTTGCTGCGCGAGCTGGTGTTGAGCTGGAAGAGTTTAATGCCGCGATAAAGGATTCCAAAGACCGCTTGTACCAAGCATGCGAGACTACCGCGAAATTTTTTGAAAAGCAGTTGGGCAGTTCAAATATGGGGAAACTAGCCCTTGAATACTTAAAGGGCAGGGGATTGGAGGAAAAAACTATAACCCAATTTCGTCTCGGATTTGCTCCGGATACTTGGGAAGCTTTGAGCGGTTACTTGCGCAATTCTGGTTTTACCGAAAAAGAAATAGTTGATGCGGGGCTCGCTGTAAAGCGAGAAGTTACAAATTCCAAATTCCAAGCCCCAAATTCTATTTATGATCGATTCCGTTCGCGCATAATGTTTCCGATATCAGATGTAAATGGTAGGGTTGTGGGATTTACCGGGCGTATATTCGAAGGCGTAGTCCCGACGCGCAAATCGGTCGGGACCCCGACTTCTGGCTTTGATCAAGCCCAAAGTGGGCCTGACAAAGACCAGAGCGTCGTGGCAAAGTATATTAACACTCCCCAAACACTGATTTACGACAAAAGCCGAATATTGTATGGTCTTAATCTTGCTCGGGGCGAGATAAGAAAAAAGAACAAGTGCCTTCTTGTTGAAGGCAACATGGACGCTATTATGTCTTACCAAGCGGGGGTTAATAATGTTGTCGCTTCATCGGGTACAGCTCTTACGCCGATGCACCTTGGCCTTTTAAAAAGATTTACTTCCAATCTTGATTTATGTTTTGATACCGATTCGGCGGGAGCAGTTGCGACCAAAAGAGGCATAGGCATGGCGTTAAGCCAGGATTTCAATGTGAAAGTCGTTTCCATTAATGACAAAGAGTGCAAAGATCCGGCTGACTATGTTCAAAAATACGGAAACAACCCCTTGATTCCGCTCGGGGCAAGCTGGGCAGAAGTGGCCGAGAAGGCAAAGCCGGTCGTCGAATTTTATTTTGACAAAGCAAAGGAAAACTATAATTCGGGATCGGCTGAAAGCAAAAAAAGTGTTATTCTAACTGTTGCGCCTTTCATTAAGCGCCTTTCAAGCAGGGTGGAGAAATCCCACTGGATCAGCCAGCTGGCTTTTTTACTGAGAGTCAAAGAAGACGCCGTGGAAAGTGATATCATGTCTTCTCCTGACGACTTAGCCGTATATGATAACTCCGTTCAGCTTGTTTCCGATACAGCCAAGGCTAAGCCGTCCGTCGCCGCAAAGATAGAAGCGCCTGATATTTTGAACGAGGCATTGTTGTCCGCAATAATTAAAAAACCCGCGCTTTTCAAAGAAGAAATATCGGCGCTTTGCGGTAAAGGATCCGAACAAGGGCAAGCTTCTGCTGATTCGCGGCTTTTGAGTCCTCTAGCGTCTCAGGTAATAGTCGAATTGGCTAAAGAAAATTTGGAGGAATTCAACTTTGGCAGCTTTACAAAAAGGTTTGATTCGGATAGGTTGCTAGATCTGGAGTTTATTTATTTAAGGTCTCAAGTGTTGTGGGGTGACGCCAAAGATGGAGACCTAAAAGAGGAATTCTCAAACATCTTTAACAAATTAAAACAAAAAACTATCAATTCGCGAATGGTTGATCTTGGTTATGAAATAAGGGCAGCCGAAGCGGTGGGAGACAGGGCCAAGATAGGTGAGCTTGCGGCAACATTTAACAAATTAACGCGGGAATTGGCAGAGATACACAACCCCCAAATTTCTAAATCCTAATTTCTAAATAAATTACAAATGTCAAAAAAGAAGAAAAAATCATCAAAAAGAAAACCGGTAAAGAAAAGAGTTGCTCGGCCGAAAAAGAGAAAGGTTGCCAAAAAAATTAAGATAAAGAAAAGGATTGGCAAAAAAACAACTCTCAAGAAAAAAGGCGCTCCTTTAAGCGAAAGTGCCATTTTGGCTTTGATAGAAAAAGGCAGGCACAGGGGTTTTGTCACTCAGTCAGAAATTCTTAATTCTTTTCCTGAAGTTGAGAAAGACATTAAGGGGCTTGAGATGCTCTACGACCGGCTTGAATCTTCCAACATAAACATAATCGAGTCGGGCCGTGTTTTTGAAGAGGAAAAGACAAAAGAATATGACGAAAAAAAGAAGATCCAGGATGAATTCGGTGAAGCGGCTACATCTGATTCCGTCCAGATGTATCTTAAGGAAATTGGCCAATATCCTTTGCTGACCGGAGACGAAGAAGTAGAATTGGCAAAGAGAATAGAAAAAAACGACGAATCGGCTCGTCAGAAGTTGGCGTTATCAAATTTGCGCTTGGTTGTATCCATCGCCAAAAAGTATGTCGGCCGTTCGGCAAATCTTACTCTTCTCGATTTGATTCAAGAAGGAAACATCGGTTTGTTTAAAGCCGTAGAGAAATTTGATTTCAAAAAAGGATTTAAATTTTCAACCTATGCGACATGGTGGATACGGCAGGCGATTACTCGCGCTTTGGCTGACCAAGGCAGGACTATCCGTATTCCCGTTCACATGGTTGAAACCATCAACAAATACCAGCAAGTGGTGCGTCGGCTTGTGCAGGATTTGGGCAGAGATCCGTTGCCGGAAGAAGTAGCGTCTGAAATGGGCGTGGAAGTTGAGAAAATCCGCCATATTCAGAAAATATCCCAGGAGACCATTTCTCTTGAGTCGCCGGTGGGCGAAGATGACGACGGAGATAGCGCCCTTGAAAGTTTCATTCCCGACGAAGACACGATTTCTCCTTCAACTTCCGCCGCAAGGAAAATTTTAAAAACATATCTCAATGAAATTATTTCTGACCTCACTCTCAGAGAGCAAAAAATCCTCGATATGAGGTTTGGGCTTACTGACGGCGTAACCCACACACTTGAAGAAGTGGGCAAGGTATTCGCCGTTACCCGCGAACGAATCAGGCAGATAGAGGCCAAAGCTCTTGAAAAAATCCGTCAGCACCACAAACTCGGTAAGTTAAAAGGATATGAATAATATCAAAAGTCCCGCTACGGCGGGACTTTTGATATCTAATTTGTTTGGATAAACCCATCTTTGGCGAGGTTTTTTTCTATATTGAGAAGCGTGAAGTTGTCTGATGTTCCGTCTATTGAGACGACGACATTTTTGCTTACCAACTCGTTAAAGTCTCGAGATGTTCTGATATATATTATCGCGTCACTGGTTACTAACATCAGGTTGCCCTTAGCGTCGTCGTCAGATCTCCACAGAGTTCCCTCAACCGTATCGACTGGTTTGTCCACGGTGTTGTTTATAGAATTTGCTCCGGACAGAGATTCAAGCTCCGGCCTGAGATTCTTATTGCTTTGGCTAAGCCAAATTAAAGTTATCGCCACGACCCCGGTTATTATTATATAAATACGATTTTTTTTGTTCATATTTAATCATCGTAATAAATTATTCGGAAATTACAAGTTGACAGAAGTTAACTAGGTCATTAGTCTTGGGCTAAGCACATTAAAATCAAAGGGTAATCAATTCAGATGATATCGTTTGGCAACGGCAATCTTAGGGTTCCAAAGTTGTCTCGTCCGGTGTATATGGTAGCGGCCGGACTGACCGATTTCAGAAAATTCTACCCTGAAAAACAGTCAACCGAACTTTGTCTTGAATCCTTGAAAATGGCGGTAGAAGATGGGCTTGGTATTTCGCCTCGTGACTTCAAAAAAATGGTCAACTTTTGCGTCTATTCGCAATTTGCGGACCACTTCGGCGATCAATTGCTTGCTGCCGCTAAGATTCATGACTATCTCGGTTTTGACCCGTTAGGTAATATTGAGGTTAAAACCGGCGGAGCAACCGGCGGTTCGTCTGTGCTTGCGGGTGTTATGGCGATTGCGTCCGGTTATGCTTCGCTAGTGCCGGTTATTGGGTGGGAAAGAATGGACGAGGTAAATACCCGTCAGGGCAATGCATACATAGCATCTGCCGCATGCAAAGATTTTGAATCAGAACTCGGCTGGCTTTATGCGACTTATTATGCGCTTATGATGCGTCGATATATTCACGAATATAATCCAAACCGCGAAACACTGACAAAGATCGCCCAGAAGAATCATCATTACGCGCGATTCTCTCCTTACTCTCAGCTTCCCGGTGATTATACGGTTGATGAAATTCTAAAATCAGCGGTAGTATCAGACCCGCTTACTTTTCCGGAATGTTGTGCTATGAGTGTGGGTGCTGCCAGCATTGTTCTTGCCGACGAAGAGACCGCTTTTCGTCTGACTGACCATCCGGTAAGTGTTGTCGGTACTGGCTCGGGCTCGCATACTTTGCGTACGGCCGATAGGAGAAATATGCCGGTACTGCTTTTGCCGAATGAGCGGCCTCAGTTGTATCAAGATCGAAAAAACGAGTGGCCCGGATTCACCAGTTTTCTTGCGGCTCGTTTTGCCGCGTACCTTGCTTACAATATGGCCGATATTACTGATCCGGTGAAAGAGTTGGATGTTCTTGAAACGCACGATGCTTTTACGGTATCAGACATCCAAACCTATGAAGACATTGGCCTTCGGCCATATGGCGAGGGAGCTGATTTTATTGAGAGCGGAGATGCGTTCATTGGCGGACGGCTGCCCACAAATCTTTCCGGCGGACTCCTTGGTTCCATGCATTCCGTAGGTGCGACCGGGATATTCCAGCTTTCAGAAATTTTTTGGCAGATTCGGGGAGAATGGAATAAATTCCACGCAGACGATAAATATTGGGGTCGTTTTGGAAAAACAAAGCCCAATAATTTTGAAAATCTGCAGGTGTCAAATGCAAGGCGAGGTATGGCGATTAGTCACGCCGGTACAGGTTCTCATGTTACAGCTATTATCCTGGAAAGGGGGTGGAGTAGTGAGTAAGCAGAGACAGCAAGTTACCATTTCTGCTGATTCGAAGACAAAGTTGGCGGATGTTCTTTTCCGACAAAATATTCCCCAAGGCATCATTCTTAGAGAAAACCCCAGGAACATTACCCATTTCCATTCATACGGTGGGATTTCAAAGTTTTTTGACGGACTTGCTGCTGGCACGCTTTGGGGAACCGTATGCGGTTCATGTGGCAACGCTGGTATATGGCTGCCTCCGCGCGTGCATTGTCCGGATTGTTGGCAAGAAATGTCCTGGGTAAAAATAGATACTTCTCAAGCGACGGTTTATACGCATTCTACGACCAACTATCCTGGTGCTGGATTTAAGGCAACCGTTCCCTGCCCGCTTATTTCCGTTGAAATTCCCGGCATCTGTACAAAACTTATGAGTTATCTTTCTGAATTTGGAGACGGGGAGCCGTATATTGGTATGCCCATCAGGCCGGTGTTTAGTCAAAACCCGACATACACTATTCTTGACCTCAGTTGGGTTTCCAGAGATTGATTATCCGGCTCAACAAGCCCCCGCAAGTGCGGGGGCGTTTTATGTTATCTGTGCCTTCTTCTCTTTGCCAGAGCCTCTAGTCTGATTCTCTTTATTTCCAATCGCTTCTTGGTTTTGTGAGAGTGTGATTTTCTGCGGCGGTTGTCCGTTCCGCCCAAACCTGTTCTTCTTTTTGCCATATATGTTTTTGTTAAAAAGTTTACTATCCGCTAAGTATAGCATAAAATTTTATTTATCAATCTTTAAACAAAATGGGGATCTCAAGGGCGTCATCGTATTCAGACAGACCCGAAGGATTGTCTTTTTTGAATATCAAATAACCACGCCGGCTGAAATGATCTTTACCGACTCCCTCAAAGACCGGGCTTTCAAATTTCAGTTTGCCTTCGAAGGGCACAAAGTCAGCAGTCATCCATTCTTTTTTTGCTTCGGCATAATGTTCAGCAATGATCTTTCCGTCCCAATCAGTAAGCACGATTGGAAAACTGGCTTCAAAATACCAAGGTCCTCTTGCTTTGCCTCTTACTGTAAGCGGCGAGCTTATCGCTTCGAGTGGCTTTGGCTCGTCAATGATGACAAGGCCGCCTTTTGATTTTATGTGTTCAGAAATATCGGCAGGAATTTCTCGGCGATAAATGTTCCAAATAACGCTAACCGCAATAACGGCAGTCAAGGTTACGAAAATTATTTTGCGAGATTTATTCATAATATAATTAGTTTAATCAAAAAACAGTTATAATGTCCATACATTGACTTAACTCTTGTTGTAGCGTATGATTAAACATAAGCAGATAAGACCCGTCGAGCTTAGCTCAACTTTGTTAACGGGTCTCGACTCGACGGGTCATCCGACCCGTCGCCCAGTCATCCGACTGGGCGAACCTCAAATTGTCATTAATAGTGACTCTCAGGATCTCGGGTCAAAGAGACCATATCATAACCTTCTTTCGAGATAGAATTTTCAGAAATGAGCCGAAACAAAGTGAAAATTCTGAAGCATATCCGTTGTGATATGTTGAAGAATTTTCACAAAGTTGTAGGCCATTTCTGAAGATTATAGCCGAATACGAGGTTATGATATGGTCTCTCAATTTAATGACAACACAATCACCAGTCCAGGGCTTTAACGGCCTTGGCGTTGCTCCGGAATTTTTAAAAATTTTAGAACGCAACAATTTTACCGTTCCAACCCCCATTCAATACCAGGCCATTAAGCCGGCAATGGAAGGAAAGGATATAGTTGGTATTGCTCAAACAGGTACAGGAAAAACCTTAGCTTTTGGGTTGCCTCTTCTTCAGCGCCTCCGGGGTTCGCGAGGTATTGGTTTGGTGGTTTTACCGACACGGGAATTGGCAATCCAGGTCGAAGAAATGCTTCATAAAATAGGATATTCGTTAGGACTTGTAACGGCTGTTTTGATAGGCGGAGAGAATATGGGGAGACAGGTAGCGGCATTGCGCCGCCACCCGAACATCATAATCGCCACTCCGGGCCGGCTTCTTGACCATATTGAAAGCGGAAATTTAAAACTGGACTTAGTGCAAATAGTCGTCCTAGACGAAGCCGACCGCATGCTGGACATCGGTTTTGCCCCGCAGATAAAAAAGATATTGGCCCTTGTCCCCGCCAAACACCAGACAATGCTTTTTTCTGCGACAATGCCTGCAGAAATAATCCAAATTGCCGCAAAGTATATGGTCTCGCCGATTCGGGTTGAAGTTGCTCCGGCTGGAACGGTGATAGAACTTGTTGACCAGGAAATATTTTTGGTAAAAAGGGAAATGAAATTCAAATTGTTGGGAGAACTCCTCAACGAATGCAAGGGGACTGTCTTAATTTTCTCGCGCACAAAGCATGGTGCACGCAAGATATGCGCAGCCATAAGAGATATGGGTCACAAGGTTGCTGAGATACATTCCAACCGCTCGCTTGGCCAGCGGAAAGAGGCCTTAACCGGTTTTAAGACTGGCCGATATCGCGTGCTGGTCGCGACCGACATTGCTGCTCGGGGAATTGACGTCCGTGGAATAGAGCTCGTTGTAAATTACGACCTTCCCGACAACGTCCAGGATTATGTCCACCGTATAGGCCGCACCGGCCGTGCCGGCGTAGTCGGCAGAGCGGTCTCGTTTGCTATGCCTGATCAGCAAAGAGATGTCAGAGATATAGAACGGCTCATACGAAAGCAAATACCCATAAAACCTCACGAAAAAGCAGAGTTCTTAACTCATACCAGACCTGCCCGCAGTTTCGGTGGTAACCAACACATGCGTCGAGGTCCGAGGAGATGGAGAAGGTTATAAAATATCAGACGGACCGCTTCCAACCTTGGAGAAAAATAAAACTGGAAGTGAAAGAATTGAGACCAGAACTAAGATTTACCGTTTAGATACTTACTGGCAATGCTCAAGGCGAATGAGGTCAAAATAACGATAACAGCAGTGAACAGAAGTTTTAACAAAATAACATTCGGACCATTGCTTTCGGAAGAGGTGGTTAAAACCATCAGCATCCCGATGATGGCGAAGGCAATGGATGCCCAGACGAATACTTTTGTAGCGATTTTTTGCATAGTTATAGTATATCAATTAAAACACTTTCTGCAAATCTTGGCTCCGGGACAAGGAGAGTATTAGGACCTCTTTAGTTGAGGAGATATGGGGATTTTATTTGGAAAATAGGGTGATTGTCCCAGATTTTAGATAAAAGATAGAATCGTCCCCTTCTTTTTACTGACCCGACATCAATGCGCTAAGTGCTTTACGGGTTATTTCGCCGAAATAGCCGTAGGTTGGTTTGATGCCATACTTCTCCTGAAGCTTTGCTACTGCATCACGTGTAATGCGGCCGAAATAACCGGTAATCAGATCGGCTGAATAGCCGACCTTGTTTACCAGAAGAGCCTGAAGTTGTTTGACATCATCGCCAGTTGAGCCGATAGCCAAGTTGCGAGAGAAATTGGATTGAGTTGTTGGAATTTGTGTTGGAGTAGGAGTTGGAGTAGGAGTCGAGACCGGGGTGGAAATGTTCGAAACAGGGCAAGAAATATTCTGGCTGGCGTTGGCATTATTTAATGTGCATCCATCATAAATGCTTTTAGTGCATCCCTGGAACGTACTATAAAATTTATTAAAGCAGGTATTGTCATAGCTTATATCACCCCCGCTTGAACATTGATCAAAATAAGGACTGGTGGCCGGATTGGATTTTAGGTAATCGCAGGTCGTAGGAGAGGGCTTGGTAATATTAATGCTGAAATAATTGTCGCTTTCATCATAAATTGAAGGGTCTCCGGATTTAATCCTAATTTTAAAATCTGACCCGGGAACAAAGTTGGGTGTATCAATGGTATTCCAGATCCAAGATGTTGGAGCTCCGTAAGTAAATCCAAGGCCGCCCAATCCCGATAAAAGACCCCCATTTTTATAGAGTTCAACAACGACACTGTTAACCATACCGGGGTTTTCCCACTGTATTGTATACTTGGGTCCGATTGTCCATTGCTCCCCTCCGTTCGGAGAAGTAATTTTCAACATCTGGTCTTTTGGCAATGGTGAAACTGTAGGTGTTGGTGTGGTGGAAACGGTTGGAGTCGAAGATGCAGTTGGAACCGGAGTCTGGGTTGCCGACGAAACAATACTAAATTGTTTGTCACTGTCATCAAACCCACCGGTGTAATTCCCATCAATTACTCGGACAGAATAATCATTTCCGTCCGGCAATGTTGTCGGTATCCACCATTTATAATACCCACCCACATTAGGTATGATATCCGTGATCATGCCTTCTGTTCCGGGATATGTGTCATTTCCTTTTCTCAACTTGATATATATTTTTGAAATATTGCTTGAATTCCATTTAATAATTTGAGTTGTGCCTTTTTGGTAAACTTCACCGCCATTCGGAGAACCGATAGAAACAGGAACCTGAGCAACGGATGGCGTCGTCGGAACCGGCATAGGTAAAGCGGGAATGCTTGGGACGGAAGTTGTGGGCGATTGGACAGCAAGGTGGATTACATCATCTGAAGTTTGGCCAGCTGCGTTAGAGCATTGGACTTGAATATCCAATGTTGCCAGATATCCCTCACTGGCGCGAGCGTACAAAGATTTAGTTCCTGATGTCGGCAGATTTATAAACTTAGCCCACGTTCCTCCGTCAACTGTCGGAATATATTGACCGAAGTCCCGGCAGCTTACCGCGCCGTTTGAAGTCCAGGATACGGTAAATACCGAATCATACGGAACGCCCGACGGGGTGTCTGAACCATTAATTTTCACGTCAACGGGAAAGGATCGTTGTTCAGAAGATATTAAACAAGCCCCTTTAGTATCTCCATGCTGAAAGTGCGAATCCAACGCTTCGGGTGCAACTCTTATCGTCTGAATATTCTCTGGGCTATCAGGTGGACGATGGCAAATAACGGGATTTTCAGCTTCTGCGCTTCGGTTATATTGCGGAACTTCCTTTAGTGCTGTGTATTCAACTCCTCTCGGATACCAATTGAATTCTCTTCTGTTGATACAGAATACTTTTTTAAAAAAGTCCGGATCTTCCTGGACGGCCTGATCGCCTGATTTGTTTATCCAATGAAGCTCGCCCTTGTCCTCGCCTTCTACGCTGGTGCCAAATACTTTCTGGTCATTGTCTTCACAATTTCTGAAAAAACCAGAGGTTGGAAAAGAGTCCCTGATTTCGGGAGTAACCAGTTTAATATTGGCAAAACCACCAAGATGGCTATAAAACTTGAATATCTCCGGATTGAGGAACAGCCGCTTGTATCCTTGCTCGTTGATAATATAAACATCCGGGTCATCGGAAAATATAGCGCTGATAAGGTCGCCTTCTTTGAGGCCATAGTCGGAAGGTTTTGCGGCATTGACTCGTTCTGTATTAAAAAGAAAGAACGACCCTGTTGCAAGGATAGCAACCACAAAAAAGATGGTTTTTTTCATATTTTTTAGTTAGGATTAATTAATAAACTAATTATACCACCCCTCCTCCAAACAAAAAACAGAGTTATAAACTCCGTTTTTTACTGTCCTATTTGGCTCCGAACTGTTGCCTGTGTCCGAACGTGGATTAGAAGAAATCATCGGACGTATTATGTGCCGAAGTTGGAGAAGCCCGATTCATATAATCACTCAGCCGAACACTAAAACTTTGTCCGATTCATCAATCATTTTTACTAAATCAGTCATCGTGGCTATGGGACAAACCTTACTCTCGGATTTAGAGCGAATCTTAAGACAGGTCTCACAGGCTACAAGGACACCTTTTAGGTCTTTGAACTCCTGGATTCTCTTGGAGATATCAAACTGTTCCGTGTCGGAAATATCTTCAACTTCAACTCCTTCATTCATAAGAGAGATTTTAACCAGATGACCCGCTTTTAATGCGGTAATGGCCAGACGAAACGTATTCCAGACATGTTCTGGTTTGTTGGATTGTAGGATGATGCCTAACTTCATAATTAGGAAAGGTCTTTTTTCCTGTTCTCAAAATCATTCTTGTCAATTTCGCCTTTTGCGTAGCGTTCCTTGAGGATATCAAGAGCGGACTTGGAACTGCCATCTCTGCCTTGGTTCATAAGCCAT
>MGKI01000005.1 GCA_001795615.1 Candidatus Yanofskybacteria bacterium RIFCSPLOWO2_01_FULL_42_49 | reverse complement strand
GGCAATGGGACTGAACGGCTCGATATCTTCAACAACAACAACAGCCCGATTGTGACGATTGCGAGTACCGGCAACGTCGGCATCGGGACGACGGGGCCAGGAGGAGCGTTGCATATAAAATCAACAGCATGGACTCAACAGGTTTTTGAATCAAGCACTGTCGGTGCCTCAATTAAATCTTATTTTAATATGAATTCAGATGCGACCACTGGTCGTGCAATTTGGGATCTTAATCGTAGGACTTCCGATGGTGTTTTTGATAATACAGGTGCCACAGCCACCGAGGATTTGTCAAAGAGTTGGAAGTCGCCTCGCTTCGCTCGGCGATTAAATCATAAGGAGAATTGGGCTTAAAAATCAGTTGGCGATTCTGAAGAATATGGTTCGAGCCGATATTTTTAAGAAATGAAGTCATTTCAGAATAATTATCCGAACCAAGCAAAGTGTTGGCTTTATTCAAGGATAAAACAAGCTCTCGTGCCGGTTCGAGCCAAGATAAGCCCTTTTGTTCAAAATCTCTGATTTTGTCTTGAATTTCAATTTTTGAATTAAGTATTTTTTGCTTTTTGAGCGTGTATTCTTCTTGAGAAAGTCCCTTGCCTAAATAAAGGTCTAATAAGTTCTCAAGTTTTATCTCAATCTCTCCTAATTCTTCCTTAAGATTTTGAACACTGGTTTTGGCTTTTTCCTTTGCTGATATTTTGTCTTTCTCTAATTCAACTATAACTCTTTCCATATCTTGGCTCGACAAAGAAACTTTTTGAAGAAAGGAACGGATTTGTTCTATTAGTACTTCTTCTCGTAGATATTTTTCAGGACAAGGTTCTTTTTTCTTGGTGCAACGATAGTAGTGATGACCTTTTTTAATTTCGGCAGTTATCGAACATCCGCAAGAATAGCACTTCATTAAACCGAGAAATAAGAACCTATTTTTAATGGTTTTCTTTCTCGGTTTACCTTTTTCTCTCATTATCTCTTGAACCTTATCAAAAAGCCTCTTTGAAATAATTGGCTCGTGGCTTCCTTCAAAAAATTCGCCATTTAGATATATGAGTCCGTAATAAAATGGTTTTTTGAGAATATACTGGATATTGCTATAGGTTAAAATATTTCCATTCCTACTTCTTAAACCAATTTTTTCGGCGATTTTTCCCATTTCTACGAGGTTGTAATTACCTGTGGCGTAAAGTTCAAATAATTTTTTGATAAACGGTGCTCTTTCGGGATCTAAAACCATTTTATGAGTAACTAGATCATTTAAGTATCCTGTTGACGCAACACCAACCATTTCTCCTCGGCGAATTTTTTGTCTTAATCCTCTTTTTACATTTTCGGAAAGATTATCTACATAATACTTTGATTGGCCAAAAGCGATTTGGAGCATAAATTTTCCTTGCGGTGTGGCTTCGAACCAGAAAGTCGGAAATTTTAGCGTTTTAATAATCTCCGTGTCTATAAGATAGATAATCTTTCCTCCATCAATGGAATTACGAGCCAATCTGTCTGGGTGCCAAGAAATGATTCCGTCTGCTTTTCCAGATTCCAGAAATGACAACATTTCGGCGAATGAAGTTCGCCCAGGTTCTTTGGCAGTTTTTGCTTCCTGAAAGGAAGCGACAATTTCAAGTTTTTCTTTGGTAGCAAATTCTTTGAGCTCAACAAGTTGAGCTTCAATACTTAAGACCTGCCTATCATCTTCTTCACTGCTCTTGCGAACATAAATAACGTATTTGTTTGTATTCATAGTATTTTTATTAAAATTTTCTTTTATTTCTGACTTCAGAATCGCCAACTGATTTTTAGGCCCAATTCTCCTTATGATTTAATCGCCGAGCGAAGCGAGGCGACTTCCAACTCTTTGACAAATCCTCGGTGGCTGTGTATCTTGAAGATAGTCCGAACCCATTTCGCCGCCTTCGGCGGCGGTGGCCAAAACTCTGAAAAATTGATTGGAAAATCTGAACCGCAATTCTGAATCAAAAAACTGCCAAAGAACCTGATAAAAATATCGGCTCGAACCATATTCATAAAAGAAAATTTTAATACTCTCATAAAATGGCCTAAAATAGGGCTTTTTTGTTGGTTTTTCGGTTAGCTTGACAAGTCATATAAAAGGAGTATAATATAAACAGTCAGGTGAAACTTAGGGTTGTCCTACTAGAGTTATCAAGGATTATTGATAGTTCTGGCGGGACAACCCAGTCCATCAGTTCTTTACATCAACTCCGTGTGGCTACGGAGAAAAAAGGAGGTGAAGTCATGAACATCGTGATCTACCGCCACAATCCTGTACTTGCGGAGCGAGTCCAGAGAGCCAAGCCGGATTTTGTCAAAGAATTTCCGGCAAGTATGTCCGTTGAGGACATCCGTTTGGCTCTGCCTGAAGCCTACTGGGATTTGCTGAAACAACTCAGCGAATCTCCAGAGGGTGAGAAGCTCTGGCGACAGAATAAGGTAGGGATCTACGTTGACGGAACCGTTATGGCAGCGGGGGCAGAGTTTCTTGCAAAAGAAGCTCCAATGCACCTAATTGGGTTAATTCGCCAAGACAATGTTGGGGCCTACGATTGGTATGCCACACACATTGCCGAAGCTGCCAAAGGGGCGACCCGGGTAGTTTTGGTCCGTGCTAAGATTGCGGATCACAACTCCGAAGGCCTCTCGCATATCGATCACGTTCGTTTGCAAGAGGACGAGGCATACCGTCAAAGCCGAGAGAGTGCTGTGGTCCAGAAATGGATCGAGCGTCTCGGTGAGCATGGCATTAGCCCCGTGGTCGTAGACAAGATAAGGGAGCCGTATGCTCCGTTTTCTATCAGTCCTGAATCCGAAACTCTTGTAGTTGGTGCCGTGGTGATTGCAGATCATCATCATGTCGGCAGCTATGGAGCAGAGAAGTTCATTCGGAAAAATGGTGGACAAGTTTGGTTCAATGCCTATCCGCCATTCAGGGATGATGGTTTCTTGTCTTCCTAGACCTAGCCTAGAGTTATAGCGCAAACTTGAGCGGGGATCCTGCACGAAACGAGTCGAGACTAGCCATCTCGGCAATAATAAGGCAGGGTGAGACCGTAGCGCAACGGCGTTCGGGAAACACAACGAAAAGACGTTGAAATTCTCGAGCGCCTTTTCGTTTTCATAAATTCAAGGAACAAAGAATTTGCCGCCAAGACTGAAATTCGTTAGAATTTCAGTAAATCCGATTCCGCCAAAGAAAAACTTGAAATTGTCTGATTCAGAATTGCGATTCAGATTTTCCAATCAATTTTTCAGAGTTTTGGCCACCGCCGCCGAAGGCGGCGAAATGGGTTCGGACTATCTTCAAGATACACACATACTCGAATTGAAATGAATGTTGGAAATGCGGATAGTAACATTCAATTCTGGACAGCATCAAGTAATAATACAACAGGCAGTGAACGTATGAGAATAACAAGCGGCGGCAACGTCGGTCTTGGCACCACCTCTCCCGACTCACTCCTAGAAATGTCTTCGGCCGATACCAAGTTTATCCTCCGTTCCACCGGAGCAACCTCATCGGCTTCAATTGACTTCCAGCCAGCCGGAGGAGCATCAACAAGCAATCAAGGCAAATTCACCATCAGGGCCGGAGGATTGGCATCAACCCTAGGTGAACGCCTTGAATTCCTAAACGGCAACATGACGAGCTTGATGACGATTGCCTCAACGGGATATGTCGGCATCGGGACGACTGGACCAGGGGCGAAATTGCAGGTCAGTGGCAATATAGCCAATGCCAGCATCGGGACCTTTGCGCAGAGCGACACTACTCCGAGCGTCTCGGGAAGTAATGTTTTTATAACTGCCAATACTGCTGAAGGCGGCGTTACAATTACGGATTTTGACGATGAATCAATTTCTCAAATCATTGTTATCCAGTGCGGCGACGCCAACACGACGATCAATCGCAGCAATGCCATACTTTTAAACTCGGCCAACTTTACATGTGCTACCAACTCGACTATTACACTGGCCCGGCTAAATAATTACTGGTGGGAAGTGGCGCGCACAACCCCGGCCGGCGATTTGGCCGAAGATTTTCCGACATATGATGAAACGCTTGCGCCCGGAGAAGTGGTTGCCCTTGATCCGCAGAATCCGGTTTTCGTCAAACGAGCGTCTTTTGGCGAGAGCATAGCCGGAATTATTTCACAAACTCCGGCGCTCCATATGGCCGGATACGACTACACGAAATATCTCAACAACAAACAGGTTGCGGTGGCCCTGGCCGGCCGGGTGCCGGTCAAGGTATCCGATGAGAACGGGCCGGTTGAAGTCGGCGACCGTCTGACTGTTTCCAAAACCAAGCCCGGCTACGCCATGCGAGCATCAGAAGCCGGAATGACAATCGGCATTGCTCTGGAGGCCTCTGACGCAAAGTCCTCCGACTTGTCCTCCGAAAGTTCACTGAAGGGGGAAGCCTCCGGCGAAGGAGGAAAGATGATCCTGACTCTCGTTAATCTAAGTTATTGGGCGCCGGATATTACCTCAATACAATCTGACGAGATGATTATTAATGACAACACGGTAAACGGCAGTTTAATATTCAACGCCGTTGTTTCTATGTTTAAGGATGCGTTTAATATCGTGTTTGAGAACGGGCTGTTAAAGGTGGCAAAAATTATAGCCACAAAGGAGTTTTGTTTGGATGATGTTTGTATAACTAAAGAACAATTCAAAACCCTCCTGGAAAAGAACGGGATACAATCGCCAAATGACCAAATAACCGAAACCCCTACCCCTGAACCCCAGCCAGAGGCTGGTCCGCCTCCGGCGGAAACACCAGCGCCAGAAGTAACGCCTACATCTATGCCAGAACTCCCTTGAGCCGACACCGGAACCAACCCCGGAATTTACACCTGAGATAACCCCCGAAGCAACTCTGTCTCCCACCATCACACCAGATGCGACCCCAGCACCGACTCCCACGCCTGAACTTACCCCCACCTCAACACCAATCCCTGAGCCGATACCGGAATCTACACCCGAACCCACCCCGTAACTGGTTTAAAAATACCGTAGAAAAATAATAGGTTCTATATCACGAATAGCCGTGATATAGCCGGATTTTACAGAATTCGTGATATGGAGTACCCTCAAAACACAGATATAAATCGTGACATGAAGTCATAACTATGAAAAAAGATTTTCAGGCATGGCATAAAAAGAAAGAGCAGGTTAATGACGTTGAAAAAAGGCCATTTTTCCATGAGCGTGAAATTTGGTTTTGTCATCTAGGTGCCAATGTTGGTTTTGAGCAGGATGGTGTTGGTGAAGATTTCCAACGCCCCATCGTTATTATTCGCAAATTTAATAATGATATTTGTTGGGTTATTCCTCTCTCAAAAACTAAAAAGAGAAACAAATACTATTTTGCTTTTCAATTTGATGCGATAACCACAAGTGTCGCCATTCTATCCCAGATCAGATTACTTGATGCTCAACGGCTAAGTCGTAGAATAGGAGAGATGAATAAAGAGGAGTTCAGGGGACTTATAAACAAAATCAAGGCGTTGTTGCCTTGATTTTGTTTTTTCCTCCGCCTTGCGACGGAGTCGGGCCGAAGCCATTTGTGATTTAAGTATAGCAAAGTCAGCTAAAATGTCAAATGAAAGAATGGATAAACAAATTTAAAGGTTTCTTGGGTGAGTGGGAGCGTAACCGTCCCCATGCCGATGTTGCCAGTAGTGTTGAGCAATCCATCGGTGTAGAAAAAGTAGCAGAACACTGTCCGCATTGTAAATCCAAAAAATTCGTAAAACGAGGAGTGAGAAAGAAAAAACTGGAGATGGTGCAATTATACAAATGCGCGGATTGCTCGCGAACTTTTACCGCCCAGTTCATCAAAGGCAAGCACTATCCGATGAATATGATAATAGACGGTCTTTCGTATTATAATCTCGGCTTCGGACTGGAAGACACCTGCCGGATATTGAACAGAAAGTTCGGCCTACAGGATGGGGTGGCACCGGCAACTTTAGCAAGCTGGGTAAATGAATATTCACCATTGTGTCGCTATTCTCGCTTGCGTTCTTTTGGGATAAAAATGTGCAAGCCGGAAGACACAATAGAAGTGATGAATATGGCTCACCGCCAAATATACCGGTTCTTGTATCATCGGGCTAAGATGCGACTGACTCTGCAGGAATTCAAGAACAGACATTTTGAACCTCTGAAAGAGTATCTTGATGGCGTGTCGAGCGAAACACCTCATCAATATTTTCAGGAAGGCGTGAGAATATCTGAAATTAAAACAAAATTTGATAAATCCCAAATGATTGTGAGGTCAAAGAACAATTATGCCAATCGGCTGGCGGATTTCGTTCTACAAACAGTGAAAGAAAACAAAAAACGGCACGAAGCCCTCCAGCAATTCTTTATCGCTAATGATTCGGTGACAGTGGCCAGCGAGGTGCCGGTGTATATCAGGAAAGAGGATGTGGAACATATGGAAAATGTATTAAAATTCAAAATTACTGACGGAGAAGAAATTGAATTAAGCGGAAGAAAAGGCCAAGAGAAAAATCAAAAGTTCCCGAAGCTACTGACGGGGCATATCGATTTAGTGCAGGTTCGCAACGGCCAAATTCATATCCTTGATTACAAGCCCAACGCCGCCAAAGAAAAACCGATTGAACAGTTGACCTGGTATGCTTTAGCGATGAGTCGCCTGACCGGCTTGCGATTATACGAGTTCAAATGCGCATGGTTTGATGAAAAAGATTATTTTGAATTCTATCCGCTTCATGTTGTTAAAAAACTTCAGGAACGCAAAAAGAAAAGGAGGGTGTATTTGAAAAGTCATGGAACAAGCGTTGAAGTGCCAAATGAAGATTTGGGAAGAAAAGTAAAAGTCGTTTAATTATATGTATACCAATTTCAAAAAATATACACCCAAGAAACCAGTGCATAAATTTACGGATTTGGACGTCTACCAACAAACGCTGGCCTTGTCCGTGATTATTGTGAAAGATTTAAGACCAAAACTGGTGACATTAAAATATGCTTTTGTCGAGAATTCGGTTATCAGCTCGACCAGTTTGCCGATGTGGATTGCTGAAGCTCATTCGGTGAGATTTAATGATCATGCTGTTGGCTTGGGATTGTTGGAAAAAGTTATGTCCGGCTGTAACAAAATGGTGGTCTATTTAGAGCAAGTTAAAGGAATACATGGCACAAAGCTGGATAATGACTTAATTGATGATTTGGTGAAACGCTATCATGATGTGAGATTAAAAGTTTTCCGATTATCTAAGTCGTGGCAGAAGTGGTATGAGCCGAAAAAGTAGATTAACGCCTATTTGGATTTTAATAGCTGGTACAGTGCAACTCCAGCCGCCACACTCACATTCAGACTTTCTTTTTTTCCATGCATTGGTATAAATACTTTTTTATCACAATATTTTAAAATTTGCGGACTCAATCCCCTGACCTCATTACCAACAACTAGAACTAAGGACTTAGAACTTAGAACTTAGAACTTGAGACCGCAACTCGAAAATGTTTTTCGAGTTTTTTGTTTGTTCTAATCCTACAATTTTACATTTTGATTTTTGATTTTTTAATTCAAGCAAAAGCCTCCAGGCTTGCTTGCGGTATTCCCACGGTACCCATTTTTCAGCCCCGAGAGCGGTCTTTGAAATTTTGTCAGTTAACAAAATTTCAGAATTATGAATTGTGAATTTTGAATTACGGTTTTTTGGTCTTTTTTCATTATTCATAATTCTTAATTCGTTATTCATCTTTGGTGTCGGTGTAATTCCGCAAAGATATATCTTATCCACACCGGCCCCATCGGCAGTACGAAAAATAGAACCGACATTTTCCCGGCTTCGGATATTGTCTAAAATGATTATTATGCTTTTGGTCTTCATAAAAAGGGCCTGATGGCCCTACGGTTTGTCAGACAAACCATACTGTCTTACTGCTAAACACTCTGCGACTGCTTTTTTGATTGAGGTCAGGTGCTCCAACCTGCCGGTTTTAGGATTTATTCTCATTATATAACCGCATCCCTGGCATTTCACCAAAAGACCCCTAATCCAAGTCCACATTCCATAGCATCTTGAGGGGTGACGCTCCTTGCAATGCAAATATGTTTCTCTTAAAAAATCCTCCGGCGGTTCAATTTTTGATTTGTTGCGCCCACAGTCCACGATACTGTCCCCGATTCAAAAAACTGACGGTAGATTACCAACTTTCACTTTATCGGTCAAATATGGTATAGTTATTTAATGAATCCCGAACGAAGTGAACCTTATCGGGATTAAATTATACTAAAATTGTAACTAGGGTGCCTACAATTTGCCACCTCTTTGAAGCGGTGGACAGTCAGTAGCACTTCGTACGGGATGAACAATAATTACAAATATCTAATTTGGTCGGGGACGACAGTTATGCTAATTCTCGCAATATTTTTACTTGCAAGCACAAATCGGGTTTTAAATACTGCGACTACAACCAACACTGTTTCGTTTAACGGCGAGGGCAAAGTATTCGCCGTTCCGGACATTGCCGCTGTTAGCTTTTCAATTGTAACAGAAGCCAAAACATCAAAAGAAGCACAGGATCAAAATTCCGAAAAATCTAAAAAAGTTGTCGAGTTCTTAGAAAGCCAGAACATAGAGGACAAGGATGTTAAAACCACCGGCTACAGCATCTATCCGCAATACAGTTATCCTAGGCCCATACCCCTTGGAGCCGAATCCACAACCTATCCGGACTATTATCCGTCTACGCCCAAAATAACCGGCTACCAAGTCAGCCAGTCGTTTGAAGTTAAGGTCAGGGACCTTGAAAAAATAAGTGCCGTGCTTGACGGTTTGGTAACTGCCGGAGCAAACAACATTCAAAATCTTGGATTTCAAGTTGACAACGAGGACGAGCTGAAAGAAGAAGCCAGGGCCAAAGCAATTGAAAACGCCAAAGAAAAAGCCGCTATGCTGAAAAAACAACTCGGAATTCGTCTTGGCAAAATTGTAAACTACAGCGAAGGAGGATATTATCCGGTTTATTTCAAAGCTGAAGCCCTCGACAGTCGAGGTGGAGTTGGCGGAGGCGGACCTTCGGTGCCAACAGGCGAGAACGAGATTGTAGTGAACATTACAATTACTTACCAGATAAAATAACTGCGATTAGTAAACCAAAATCCGCCGAAAGGCGGATTTTGGTTTACTAATCCTTCGACATTACTCCAGATTTCGAACATTAAAGCCGCCCGACGGGCGGCTTTAATGTTCTCAACTTAATATAGTCAACCAGCTAAATTAGTTTGTGTTCATAATCACGAACTCCGATTTAGAGGTCGGACCCCTCTCTCGCCCCGAAGGGCGGAATCGACTTCATTTTAACGAAGATTAGAGGGACGATGTGAAAAAGGACAATATTTAAATATTTAAATATTTAAACTACCTATTCCCCACCTTTCGCCTCGCACTTCTAATCCTTTCGTGCATCCCGTGACTCGCTGCTGCTCATCACTTACATAATGCTAATCTACAAATTTATACGAATGCCACAAATTAAGATTTTCTTATTTGCAGTATTCGCGTGTCATTTGCAGATTTGCATTACATAGTGGCGAACAATAGTGAGTCACGAAATAGAAAGGAGGTGATCCAACCGCAGCTTCCGCTACGGTTGCCTTGTTACGACTTATCCCCTGTCACCGATCCTACCGTGGCTCCACGTAAAAACATGGATCTTAAGGTATTACCGGCTCCCTTGGATTGACGGGCAGAATTCTTCAGTAGAAAACTTACTTAGATTCCCCATTCTGATCAAAGATAACGATCAGAACCTGATTTTATACTATCAGGCGTAGCGAGCGGATTTCCCGCACTACGCGAGCCCAATTGGACTGAATAATATTTACGATATCCTTTACCGGTTGGGTTCATTTTGTTCCTCATCTCAACAATCTTTCTTGCATATTTTAATTGTAGATGTTTTTTCTGCTGTATTATTTCCACGATTTTGCAAAAAATTTCGAAACTTTTTCTTTTTTTAGATTGAGGAGGGTACTTTTTGAAGAAAGGTATAATTTTTTCTGTTAGATCCTTGATGTTTGAAACCTTCAATTTTACATGTGGTTTCCATCTTGGATACCTCTTAAACACTGAGGTATATACTTGTCCTGGCTTTCCTAAAGATTGATGTATTCTCTTAACAATATTCATATCATCGATTGTCATTTCAATTTCGAAAGCTGCAGTAAAAGTATATCCTAATTTAACATCTTTCCGTTGACTGCATCCGACAGAAAAACATCCTTCTCCGTCAATAAATCCAACTATATAATTTGGGTCCAATAGGTTTTGTCCTTTTTGCTGACTTCGTGTATGCATACATTAATATTAACATAATAATATGCATAACTTATCAACAATACTACGACAAAGCTGACTTCTCATAGAACTTTTAGTTTCCTAATTCTACGAGATCTCCGTGGGTTATTTATAAAACCCTTCTTTTCATCCGAACAGCCTTTTTGTGTTGTCTTCGTCTTACCTCACTGCCTGTATAAGACTCGACAACGGCTTCCGCCAACTGGCGCGGAATGTCCGGCTGAAATTTGTTTCCAGATCCTCTGCCGACAACCTCACGATTATCGGTTATCTTTCAACTACGCTCTAATGGCGAATTAGAGGGATTGATTTTAACAATCTGGTTTTACAAACTGCCACGCGCATTTCATTCTGAGTGCAAAATTCGAGAACGTATTCACCGCAGCATTCTGATCTGCGATTACTAGCAATTCCGGCTTCATGGAGGCAAGTTGCAGCCTCCAA
>MGKI01000004.1 GCA_001795615.1 Candidatus Yanofskybacteria bacterium RIFCSPLOWO2_01_FULL_42_49 | reverse complement strand
CTCCGAATGACTAAGAACTGTACTTATATGGTAATCTAAAAACATTACTGTGTCAATAGTCCGCCCTGTAGGATTCGAACCTACGACCGTCTCGTTAAGAGCGAGCTGCTCTACCAACTGAGCTAAGGGCGGAATATCACTAAATTTTAAAATGTACCCCCGCCAGGGCTCGAACCCGGAATTCGACGTCCGAAGCGTCGCGTGATATCCATTTCACTACAGGGGCAGCTTATGGTGGTAATTTTACCATAAATTGACGATTTTTCAAATCTTTTTGTACCTTTTGTGAAGATCGCCGGTCACCTTGAGCAATATTTTTAAAACACGATCCATGTCCTTTTTTATCGTTTGTCTGCCCATTGAGAACCTCAAAGCTCCATCTAGATACTTTTTATCTAAACCGACTGCCCTAAGAACATGAGACGGCTCAACCGAGTGAGAAGTGCAGGCGGAACCGCTTCCGGCGCAGATACCATGTTTATCAAGTTCCAATAAAAGCACCTCGCTCGTCAGGCCGGGAACCGATATGTTTATATTATTCGGCAGCCTGTGGATAAACGACTTCGCAAGTCGTTTATCCACAGGGCCGTTAATTTTTACGTCCGGCAGCAAGGTCTTTATTTTTTCGATGAAGTAATCTCTCAAACCAGCAATACGCTTCCCTTCTTTTTCGTCTATCTTGTTCAGTGCTACGGCCAATCCGCCGATAGCTGGAAGATTCTCTGTCCCCGCCCTTAACCCCGATTCTTGCTCACCTCCAAGCAATATGGAGGATAATTTTACCCCCCTTCTTGCATACAACACGCCTATCCCTCTTGGCCCATATATTTTAGAACCATTAAAAGTAAGAAGGTCAACGCCTAAATGATTTACCCCCATGTCTAAATACTCCGTCGCCTGGCAAGCATCAACATGAAAAACCAGCTGATGGCTGATGGCTGATGGCTGATGGCTACGAAAATCGGAAAGCAACTTTCCGATTTTCGTAATCGGTTGTATCGTTCCTATCTCGTTGTTTGCATACATTATGGAAACCAAGACGGTTTCAGGCCGTAAAGATTTCTGAAGCTCGCCCAAGTTTACAAACCCCTCTTTATCCACCGACAAATAAGTAACATCAAACCCTTCTCTCTCTAACCTTTTTACCGGCTCAAACACCGAGAGATGTTCAATCTGCGTTGTTATAATGTGAGGTTTTGTCTTAGGTTGTAGGTTGTAGGTTGTAGGTTGTAAGTTTCTAGCAACTCCTTGAATTGCGAAATTGTTTGACTCGGTTCCTGAGCTTGTAAAGACAACCTCATCACTGTGCGCATCCAAAAACCGGGCCACCTTAAGTCGAGCGATCTCTATATATTCTCGCGCCTTTCTCCCACAATCATTATATGAAGAAGGATTGCCGTAGAGTTTAGCGGCCGTAGCCATCTCTTCAATGACTTTTTCATTTACGGGAGTAGAAGCGGCGTTGTCGAGGTATATTTTATTCATAAATTAAAAAGGGGTTAATCCCCAAGACACGATATACCAGACAGTCTGTTTTTTCAACTATATAAAACGCCTTCTTTCCGGCCAAAAAAGCAATGATAAAAATCCACCCACAAGGCCTATGTCTCTGACCAAAATCTCGCTTAAGCCAAATGTAAACAATATTCCCCCCAAAAATATTATCGCCAAAACGGAAAACACTTTCATAAAAATATTGCTTAGGACGCTTATGCCAACCAAAACTTCAAAAACACCGCTAATATTAACTATGTCTAATCCACTTATGCCTAACTTCGAGGCCATGGCTAGTACGCTTTGAGTCACCCAGGCACTAAGCCAATACTGAGGATCAATGAATTTGTTTATGCCAAACCAAATAAAAACCGTTGCCAGCCCCAGACGAAGAAAAAGATTTGAATAACGAAGAGATTGAAACACTTGACAAAACAACAATAAAGGTGTATAATTAATACATTCTTTAAAGTTAATCAGCTAGTACTGGCAACTGCGTATTTAAGCAGCGTTAAAACCTTGTACTCTCGTTTGAGAGAACAGGCCACAAATTTTTCCTTGTATAAATTATACTAAGGGATCACAATTGCTGCAACAAATATCGAGTTGCTGGTCTAAATTAAAACCGCCCTGAGCTTGCCGAAGGGCGGTTTTAATTTAGACTCGTTAGGCTCATCCTAGCCCGATCTAAACAGCGCAACGCGATTCAATATACTCGAGGGTCTTTTCATTAACAATCCCGGCAGCCACTTTTTCTTTAATCTTCAAAGGATCAATCTCGGCTTGTTCCGCTCCTTCTCTTAGCATCGCCGACTGTATCAGTTTACCGGCTGCCTCTTCAATTTCTTCCTGCGATGCTTCAATGTGTAAATCCTTGGCCACTTGTCTTAAAACAAGAGAAATCTTAACCTGTCTTTCGGCGTCTTTTTTCCAGTCGTTTTTCAACTCTTCCTGGGTCTTACCTATCTTTGCCAGGTACAAGCCAAGCTCCATTCCTTTTTCATGCAAAGTTTGATCAAAATCAGACACCATGATATCCAGCTGGTTATCCAGAAGGTTTTCGGGTACTTCTATTTTAGATCGCTGAATTATACTGTCTAAAATTTCCAAGCGCAATTTTTGGTTCTCTTTTAAGATTTTCTCTTGAGCCAATCCCTCTTTGACGCTTTTCTTTAATTCGTTTAAGTCTGAAAATCGTCCTACGGTTTTTGCAAAATCATCGTTAATCTCGGGAGTGATGACTTTTTTGATGTCGTTCATTTTCACTTCAAAATTCAATCTTTTGCCGGCGATATCTTTATGAAAATAATCTACAGGAGCAACAAGTGAAAAAGACCGGCTTTCTCCTTTTTTCATTCCCACCAGCTGATCCTCAAAACCAGGAATAAAGTTTCGTCCTCCTATAATAAGGGGGTGATTTTTACTGATGCCCCCTTCTATCGCCTGGCCGTCTTTCTTTACTTCGAAATCAACCTCGACTCTGTCTCCGTTTTCCGCCGCCTCGTCCTCCGCCCTATCAACAAATTTAGCTCTTGCGTTTCTTATGGCTCCCAAGGCATCATTTATCTCCTTCTCCTCAACAACACCTGCATCTTTTCTTTTGATTTTTATCCCAGCCAAGTCAACGAGGTTAACCTCTGGAAACAAATCAAGAACAACAGAATACCTTAACTGGACGGAATCGTTTTTTTCTACAGACAAATTAGATGTATTTAAGACATCCAGAGAGTTGTTTTTAATAACCTCGGACAAGCTTTGCTCTACGGCAATTTCAAGAGCCAAAGACCTGGCCCCTTCTTGTCCAATATGTTTTTTGAGAAGATCTTTGGGGGCCTTTCCTTTTCTAAAACCTTTGACCTCAACATCTTGGCCAAGAATCCCTTCGGCTTTGTCCAGATATTTTTGAAGGTCCTTCTGGTCAAGGTCTACCACCGCCTTGATCTGGTTATTGTTTAGTTTCTTGAGGTTGCTACGCATAACAAAATTGAAAACACAAACCCGTTTGTGCTTTATGTTTTTATTGTTTCAGGTTATTTTTCCGCGCCTTGAGCCTCTTCAGTTTCTTCTTTTGGAGTTTCCACTTCGTCAAATCCAACTTTTTCCTTTGGTGATCTGACATCTATCTTCCAACCGGTTAACTTGGCGGCAAGACGGACATTCTGTCCCCTTTTTCCTATGGCCAGAGAAAATTGATCGTCAGACACCTCGACCAAAGCGTGCCTTCTGTCATTATCGATAATTTTAACATTCAAAACTTTAGCTGGAGAAAAAGAGTTAGAAATAAATTCGGTCTCCTTTTCGCTCCACATGATAATGTCGATTTTTTCTCCCGACAACTCATTGATAACGGTCTGCACCCTTACCCCTTTTTGACCTACAAGAGAGCCAATCGGATCAACCCCTGATTCTTTTGAGGTTACCGCGATTTTCGTTCTAGATCCCGCCTCTCTGGCAATTGCTTTGACTTCCACGGATCCGCTGTCAATTTCCGGCACCTCCATTTGGAATAGGCCATGCACTAATTTAGAATGAGCTCTAGACAAGATAACCACCGGCCCTCGAGGCGTTTCGTCAACTTTCAAGATTAAAAATCTCAACCGGGAACCAATCCTGTAATTTTCACCGGGAACCTGTTCCGTTGTGGTCAGTATCCCGTTAGTTTTCCCGATATCCACAAAAACAAGCAGGCCCTCTTTTCTTTGAATTACGCCGCTGACAACCTCACCTTCTCTTTTTTTAAATTCTTCGTAGATAGCACCCCGCTCCGCCTCTCTCAGCCGTTGGATAACAACCTGCTTTGCTGTTTGAGCCGCAATACGCCCAAAGTCAGTGTGTGTCTCCAGATTAGTTATAAGCTCGTCTCCAACTTTAGCCTTCTTGTTCTTTTTCTTGGCATCTTCAAGAAGAATATGCTTTTCCGGATTGAATTTTATTTTGAGCTCTTCTTCTTCCTTGTTTTCGATTTCACTTTTAGGCAAAGCTTCTACCCCTTGTCGTCGGCGTGGTCTTGCTTCCATTTCCAGAAAATCGGGTTTTTCTTCTATCAACTTTATGGGCAATTGGCCGGTTATGTTTCCTTCTTCGTCCATCCCTTCAACAACATAGTGAGTTTGAGTTACCTCAATATCGCCGGTTTCCTGGTCTAATTTTGCCTTTATTATCTGGCCCTTTTTGCCATAGTCTCTTTTATATGCGGCCGCTATGGCCGCTTCCACGGTTTCTAAAACGCTCTGTTCTGGAATACCTTTTTCTTCGGCAATCTGTTTGATGGCTAATAAAAATTGTTTTATATCAAGCATAATTAAAATTTCTAATTGCTCTAATTGACCTAATTATTCTAATCAAATCTCAATTTCTAAATCCTAATTTCTAAAAATTCTCGTTTTAGACATTAGGTCATTGGGGTTTGGGCATTGATTAGGTTAAGTAGAAATTAGGTTAATTAGGTTAATTTAATAACGAAGCCCGCCACTCAGCGGACTTATCAGTATGTTTAAATGATATCAATTTGTATTAATTATGTCAACATCCTTTGTTGTCCACAAATTTTCCTTTACAAAAAATAGGAGTCAGCTAGAGTCCTGTTTATAAACAGTGGGGCAGTAAATGTTAGAATTTACTTATGACCGACGACAAACCTGTGGAAAAAACGGCCGAAGATAAATCTTATCAAAGGCGGGAGGAGGCGTTAGAAAAAAAACTTCTGGGGATAAAGAGGGATGCCGAAGAAGATAAGTATAAAATTCAGGCTCAAAAGTTGGGTCTCCCTTATTCTGACCTCAAATCAGTTCCCATCGATCCTGATGCCTTGTCTTTACTAGATGAAGAGGAGGCTCGGTTGGCAAACGCCGCTGTCATATACAAAAGCGACTCTAAAATCATTGTCGTAACAACTGACCCTGATAGCCCCGCCGCCCAAAATATTATTTCTCGTTTTGGGGCCAGCTATAAAGTTGATGTGATTTTAACAAATCCCCGCTCCTTTCAAGGAATTTTAAAAAGATTCCGGACCATAAAAAGAGCTGAGGCTTTTGAGATAGGAGCTATAGAAATAAAAGAGGAGGAACTGGATAGACTAGAGAAAGAAATAAACAACACTTCTGACCTGAGGAGCCGGCTCCAGAAAATATCAACTACCAGCTTGCTGGAATTATTGATAGCCGGCGCCCTAAAAACTGCGGCGTCAGATATCCACCTTGAACCAGAACCTAGCTCTGCTCGTTTACGATACCGCATTGACGGTTTACTGCACGATATTGCATCCACAGACAGACATCCCTATGAAAAAGCTTTGGATAGAATAAAAGTTCTGTCAAAAATGAAGCTTAACGCCAAAGGAATGCCTCAGGACGGACGATTCACGATAAAACAAAAGAGAATATCTATAGAAGTAAGGGTTTCTGTTCTGCCCAGTGAATTTGGTGAAACAATAGTAATGCGCCTTTTGGATCCTCGAACTATTAAAAAAGATATCGAGGATCTTGGCATAAGAGAAGATCTGCTGGAAAAGGTGAAAGAAGTTCTAAAAAAACCAACAGGAGCCATTCTTACAACCGGTCCTACCGGTTCTGGCAAAACTACGATGCTATACGCCTTTATTAACCGTTTAAACTCGCCGGACAAAAAAATAATAACGCTAGAAGATCCAATCGAGTATCACATCGAAGGCATATCTCAAACCCAAGTCGATGCTCGCAAAGGATACACCTTTGCTAACGGCCTACGAGCTATCGTAAGACAGGATCCAGACATAATACTCGTTGGAGAGATAAGAGATGCCGAGACAGCCGATATCGCATTGCAAGCCGCCCTGACAGGACACCTTGTACTATCCACCATCCACACAAATGACGCTGCTGGCACCATTCCTAGGTTGATTGATCTGGGTATAAGACCCCAGATAATAGCACCCGCCATAAACATGGCTATGGCCCAGCGCTTAGTTAGAAAACTTTGTCCGGAATGCAAAAAAACAGTAAAAGCCGGGAAAGAAGAACTAGGGAAAATACAGGAGGCGCTTGAGCCCCTCTCGAAATATCAAAATGTCGATATGTCGAAATATCCCAAACTGGACGCTGGTTTGAAAATAGGCGCTCCGGGAAAATGTAAAGAATGCAATGAGTCCGGCTACAAGGGACGAATCGGTGTCTTTGAGGCTTTTGAGATGTCTCGAGACATGGAAAGGCTGATATTGAAATCGCCGGCAGTATCAGAAGTCCAAGATTTGGCTATTGCCGAGGGAATGGTAACAATGACGCAAGATGCTTACCTGAAGCTTATAGACGGAGTTACATCAATGGAAGAGATAGAGAGAGTACTGGGATAGCAAATTTCTAATTACTAATTCCTAATTTCTAGATAATGTCTAATTCTTAAGTTTCTAAAATTAGTCATTAGGAATTGGGGATTTGATTAGAAATTAGATATTAGAAATTAGATATTTCGACGTAAGAACCTTTATAATCTGTAGGCAAAGACCCGAGCCAATAAAAACACGGGGGCAGGATAATTCCGAGGAGTAGGCCAGTCGAAACCAACCTATCCAAACTAGGATAATGTCCCGATTGGATCTATGTATTTAAATACTTAACCCAATTGCCTACAGATTATAGAGGTTCTGCGTCAACAATTGACAATGAATAATTCACAATCAACAAACCGAAGTCTGCTATATTTTAAGCTAAAAAACAATGAGTGTCAACCCTCCAAACTTAACCCCTAAGGCCACCCCGGACGATCAGGTTCTTGATAATGCCTTAAGGCCCAGGTCATTCAGTGAGTATGTCGGCCAAGACAAGATAAAAGAGAACTTAAGGATCGTTATTGGAGCGGCCAAAAAAAGAAATGAGCCGGTAGAGCACCTGCTATTTCATGGTCCCTCTGGATTAGGAAAAACGACCCTTGCTTATTTGGTAGCCAAAGAACTGGGCGCCAATATCAGGGTTACTTCCGGTACAGCTCTTGAAAAAGCCGGCGATGTGGGTTCAATTCTAACCGGTTTAAGCGACGGGGATATTCTTTTCATAGATGAAGTCCATCGCCTCAATAAGGCCGTTGAGGAAGTAATATATCCGGCTATGGAGAATTTCAAACTGGACATAGTCATCGGCAAAGGTAATTCGGCAAAAACACTGCAAATAGATCTCCCCCGCTTCACTCTAATTGCCGCCACGACGAAGATCTCTATGCTTTCGGCTCCTTTTAGATCTAGGTTCGGCGCTAACTATCGGCTGGACTTCTACAATCAAGGCGACATTGAAGAGATCGTCTCTCGTTCAGCGCGTCTGCTTAACGTAAGTATCGAAAAGGAAGCAATTAAAGAGGTCGCTCTTGCCTCAAGGTTCACTCCCAGAGTTGCAAATCGGCTTCTAAAAAGAGTTCGTGACTTTAGCCAAATGGATCCCGAACGAGGCCGCGAGGGCTCGCAGCGCGCCTCTGCCTCGTACGGGATGGGTGACACTTACATCACCGCCAATACCGCACAAAGGGCCTTGAAGATGCTTGAGATAGACGACAGGGGGCTTGAAGAAACAGACAGAAAGATCTTATTGGCCATAGTCAACAACTTCGATGGCGGCCCCGCCGGCCTAAAATCGATAGCCGCATCCATCTCGGAAGAAGAGGGCACCATAGAGGATGTCTACGAACCCTACTTGATGCAAATAGGGTTTCTGGCCAGAACCCCAAAAGGCAGGATCGTCACGTCGAAAGGATTTGAACATTTGGGGTTAGGAAACAAAAAGCCAAAACTCTTATGAGCGGCCACAGTCGCTGGAGTCAAATTAAAAGGAAAAAGGGTCTTACTGACCAAAAACGAGGTCAGATGTTTTCTAAACTCTCAAAAAACATCACTCTTGCCGCTAGAAAAGGTACCGACCCTAAAAGTAATATCGCTCTTCAAAACGCTATTGAACAAGCACGACGAGAAAATATGCCGAATGATAATATTGACCGAGCCATTAAAAAAGCATCGGAAAAAAACAGCTCGCAACTGGAAGAAATTGTGATAGAGGCAATCGGACCCGGTAGTGCGGCATTTAGAATAAAAGGCGTGACCGACAATAAAAACCGGGCTATCTCGGAAATAAAAAAAATTCTTTCTGGTCATGAAGCAAAAATGGTACAGCCTGGCAGTACTGGCTGGATGTTTAACACTCCTGTTCAAGTTAACGAACAGGCACAACAGAAAATTGATAAACTACTTGAAGCGTTGGACGATAATGAAGACGTGGGAGATGTTGTAACAAATTTAGAGTAATCTCTAATCTCTAAGCCCTAATCTCTAAACAAACCCCTGCCTGCCGGCAGGCAGGCAAAATCCAAATCTCAAGACGTTTTGAATTTTGAAATTTGAGATTGTTTAGAAACTAGAAATTAGAAATTAGAAATTGACTTGGTCACATTGGGTATCGACCCCGGCACAACTCGTATCGGCTATGGCGTAGTGCGACAAGACAAGAACTGCCTTGTTTGCATTGACTATGGAATTTTAAAAGTTGGCAGTGACAAATTTACCGGATTTAAAGAAGCGTCCGAAGAGCTGAAAAAACTTATTGAAAAACACAAGCCCGATCAAGCGGGCATTGAAAAGCTCTTCTTTTTCAAAAACCAGAAGACCGTGATGGCCGTAAGCGAGATGCGCGGGGTGTTGCTTCTTACGCTTGCCGAAAACAACATCCCAATTCAGGAATTCACACCTCTTCAGGTAAAGCAAAGTGTAAGTGCTTACGGTCGCGCGGAGAAAGCCCAAATGCAGAGGATAGTCCAACTGTTGTTGGGTCTAAAAGATCCGATAAAGCCAGACGACGCCGCCGACGCTCTGGCTATTGCAATTTGTTGTGCAAATAATAAAATATGAAAAGCTAAAAATCGGTCGAAAAATATAGTACGTAACACAAATCCACAAATAACATGCGGATGCTACAAATAATTTATTCGTATCATTCGAATTCATTCGTAGATTAGTGTTAATTTATGAACGAAGTAAATTATAAATTCGATGAGGTAGAAGAGGTCGTCGAAGACGACGACAAGGACCTCGAAGATGAGTTGGAAAAAGACGAGGACGACGAAGAGGATGAGGAAGAAGAAAGCGACGACGAGGAAGAGGTCGTCTAAAACGAGTTCCTAATTGAGATTAAACTCAATATGGACAACCCGCCACTCAAGTGGCGGGTTTGGTTTTAGAGGATTAGCTATCAATAATCTTTAAACTTTTGTCCAAAAGTGAGACAACCCTATGTCTATACTTTTGGACTTCTTCGTCTCCTCCTGTTACTGGTATTTCTTTTTTCAAAATCTTTAAGCATCCGAGCGCTAAACGATAATTAAAATCCTTTTCTGAAAACCCTTTCTTGTTTAAAAATGTGTCCACGACATCAGTTCTACCTAACGGATGTAAGTCATATATTGGGTATTTAACAAATCCCATCATAGGGTCTTGAAATGAGGGTGATTCAAAATCAAGAAAACCCGTGATTTGACCATCTTCTGTTAAAAAATTACCTGGCTGATAATCTCCATTTGAAAGCACGAGTGGTGTTTTAATATCTGGAATAACCTTTTGTAACTTCTGAAGGGCCTCCTGATAAACCTTATCTTCAAACCAGGGATTATCTTTTGAATTTAGCGATTCCAATTCGTCTGCCAATGTAACGCTCGGCAAGATTTTGGATATTTCGTGCTTTTTAATGAAGTCCGTAGCATCCATAAGTTTAATGACCGCCTGAACGAGCAGTTCTTTTGCTAAGACCAAATCCTCGTCAGAACGCATACTTAATTTCTGGAGATTTTCTCCTGGCAAGAGTGAATATACTGCGGCATATTCGTCATCTTCTGTTTCAAATGGCCCGGATAGAACTTGGGGCACGGGCAACCCATATTCTTTCAAGGCGTTAAAAATCTGAATTTCTTTTCTTACATCGCCATGGCGGTTTTTTCTAAGAACTACGGTAACAATCTGCTCATCTTTTGTTTTCACTTTCACGCGAATGGGACAGGGTAAATCATAATTATCAAAATAGACCGCCCCTGAAATGGACTGAAAAGAAGGGTTACTCTGCAAAATTTTCTCCTGCTCTTGCCGGGTCAGAACAATGTTTCTTTCGTTTTCAGTTCTAAAAAGATCAGTGCTTGGTTCCATGTTTTCTTTTTTCATAGTTAAGTTTTATCACCAAAAGGACTGTCGTCTCTTGCTGTAAGCCCTTGTGCAAAATTAATCGCATAAACCACCGTGGACAAACTTATTGACATTATGGGGACGTTTGCTATACTTACTTTAGAAATGGCCATTAGGCCAACTGAGGAGCCCCGAAAGGGGCTCCGTCTGTTTTTAACGGTCCTCTAAAAAATCTATGAGTTTTCTCTTTATGGCCGAAAACTGGTTGGGTGATATTTTTCTGACAAAACGTCTAAACCTTTTGACGCTTACTAAACGAATTTGGGAAAGTATCACCGAAAATATTCTCCCATCATGTTCCAAGTTATAATAATAAATCCCACTTTTTTCTTTTGCGCTCATCGGCAAAACCCAAGCAACCTTGTTATTAAATTTTTTAATAACAAGCACTGGCCTTTCAAACAGTTCATTCTTGCCATCTTGCTCATCGCCTAGGTTAATACCAATCGAGCACCACCAAACTTCTCTTTCGTGAAAAGAAAGGGCATCGTGCCCAATGGCGTCAAGACTCTTCTTTTCCTTATTCCACTTATCAAAATCCTTCTACATATTTTAATTTTGCTCTATCGTGCTACCTTAACAAACTTTTTAGGGCCGATTTGGATTATATCTCCTTCTTTCGGCGTAAAATTCCACTCCTTTTTCACTTCTCCGTTAACTTTCACCGCGCCTTGGTCAATGAGGATTTTGGCGGAACTAGAACTTCCTTGCGTTACCAACCCAACGAGTTCCACTAGTTTTGCTGTTTTAACTTCTTCCATCTCGCTGGGCAATTCACCCCTAGAGAACACTCTCTCCCACTCATCCTTGGCCTTTTGAGCTTCTTTCTCGCCATGGTACATTCTGACCAACTCAAAAGCGAGTTTTTTCTTAAATTCGTACGGATCGCTTGATTTTTTATCCTGTATCCACTGCGTCGGTTTTTCTGTACAAAGTTCAAAAACGGTTGCTGTCATTTCGTCCGGAACGGTTTTCATCGTTTTGCCAAACATGTCTTGAGGAGAATCGGAGAGTGATATCAACCCCCCTTCCGTCTTGCTCATTTTTTTACCCGATTCAGCGTCTATCAATAACTTAGTAGCAAAAACCAATTTATCTTTATTCAACATCTTCTTTTCCAAGTCCCTGCCGACCAACATATTAAAGGTCTGGTCGTTGCCGCCGACCTCACCATCCACCTTCATGGCCACAGAATCATAACCTTGCATTAGAGGGTACAGAAACTCGTGTATGCCTATTGGTTTTTCGTTTTTTAACCTCTCCTGGAACATGTCTCTAGCAATCATCTGCTGGACAGTAGCACTGCTGGCAAGTTTAAGAACTTCTTCAAAAGACATTTTCGAAAGCCACGAACTGTTGTATTTAACTTCAAAAGAGCCCTTCGGTATAATTTTATAAACCTGTTCAAGATAATTTCTCATATTACCTTTAACTTCTTTTTCAGTAAGCGGTTTGCGGGTGGATTCTTTGTCAGTCGGATCCCCTATTCGCGCCGTAAAATCACCAATAACCAAAACTGGCTTGTGGCCTAACTCCAGAAGCTGTTTGAGAAACAGTAGCGGTATTGTGTGACCAAGATGAAGATCGGGGCCGGTAGGATCTATCCCAAGATACACTCTCAACGCCTTGCCTTCTTTTAACCTATTCCTCGCTTCCTCTTTGGACGGAAAAACCGCCTCAATTCGACGAGTTAGTAATTCTTCTATTTTTTGTTCGTCTATAATTGTTTTATTTCCAAACATATTCTTAAATAATATCTCTTATCCAAAGGGTTGTAAATGCGCTTTTTTTGTGGCATTATCAATGATTATAAATGTTATTAGGGTTTAAGAACAATAAACATCTGATCAAGGCATTCTCGGTGCTTTTTTTGTGGTTGTTTGTGATCGGAGTTATTTTCTTTCTAATCTTATTCATATACATTGAGCTGACCCTTCCGGACCCTGAATCAATCGCCGTAAGGAAAGTAACGGAATCAACCAAAATCTACGATAAAACCGGAGAAGTACTGCTATATGACATACATGGCGAAGAGAAAAGAACTATTATTCCATGGGATCAAATACCGGAATCGATCAAAAAAGCGACTCTTGCTTCTGAAGATGCTGATTTTTATAACCACAAAGGACTTGACCTAAAAGGCATCCTAAGGGCGTTATTGAAAGATGTACGGGACTTAGACCTTTCCCAAGGAGGGTCAACAATAACCCAGCAACTGGTAAAAAAGGGGTTGTTGGGCGACGAAAAGACGCTCACAAGAAAAATAAAAGAGGCTTTATTGGCGATAGAAGTAGAGAAAAGATTTACTAAAGACGAGATTCTTTGGATGTATTTGAACCAAATACCTTACGGCTCTAATTCTTACGGCATAGAGGCGGCCAGTAAAACATTCTTCGGAAAAGCCGCTTCGGAACTGAATATTAACGAATCGGCCATCCTTGCCTCTTTGATAAAAGCTCCGTCGTATTATTCTCCTTATGGCAACCATGTGGAGGATTTAATCCTAAGAAAGAATATACTCCTTAAAAGAATGTCCGACTTGAATTTACTGACAGCCGAGGAATATGAAAGTGCAATTAACAGCAAAGTCGACTTCAGGTCCACCATTGAAAGTATCCAGTCTCCCCATTTTGTAATCATGGTTAAAGAATATCTGGAGAATAAATACGGACAAGACGCGGTCGAAAGCGGAGGATTAAAAGTTATAACTACTCTTGATACGGAACGGCAGACCGCAGCAGAAGAAATCGTAACTAAATACGTCCAAGTCAACAAAGAAAAATATAAAGCTTCGAACGCCTCTCTTGTTTCAATAGACCCAAAGACCGGAGAAATTTTATCTCTTGTCGGTTCTGCCAATTATTTCGACATTGAAAATGAGGGCAACTTCAACGTTGCGACTGCAAAGAGGCAGCCGGGTTCAGCCTTCAAACCGTTTGCTTACGCTGTCGCTTTTCAAAAAGGCTACCCTGATTTTACAATCATGTTTGATGTAAAAACAGAGTTTAATCCGAACTGTTCGCCTGATTCTCTCCAAGAAAAAGATCAATACGGCCTTGATTGTTACCATCCTCAAAACTACGACGGGAGATTCAGGGGTCCAGTAACAATGAGGCAATCACTGGCTCAATCTTTAAATGTGCCGTCGGTTAAGACGCTTTATTTGGCCGGCGTACCAGAGGCCATAGACCTTGCTGAAAATATGGGAATTTCTACTCTTCAGGATAAAACAAGATTCGGACTATCACTTGTTCTTGGGGGAGCCGAGGTTAAACTAGTTGACCTTGTTTCTGCTTATGGGGTATTCGCCAACGACGGAATTAGAAGCCCATGGTATTTTATAAAAAAGATCGAATCGGCCGATGGAGCTGTTTTGGAAGAAACCAAAACGGAATCAAAAAGAATACTTGAGCCGCAGGTAGCTCGAATGATTTCCGACATTTTGTCCGACAACAGCGCGAGAGCGTCGGTATTCGGATACTCAAGCTCTCTTTATTTTCCAGGCAGATCCGTTGCGGCTAAAACAGGGACTACTCAAGAAAACAGGGATGCTTGGGTTGTCGGTTATAGCCCATCTGTCGTAACGGGTGTTTGGGTTGGCAATAACAGACAAGAATCAATGACGAAAGAAGGAGCCGGTATTAGCGCGGCCGGCCCGATGTGGCACGAGTTCATGGCTAAAGCTCTGCAAAAACGACCTAACGAAGAATTTATTAAACCAGACTTGGTATCCTCTTCGGAAATAATGTTAAACGGAAATTATGAAAATTCTGATCCTCATACTATTTTTTACTACAAGGATAAGGGCAACTCTCAGTTTGATAACTGGGAATGGGCAGTGAGAAAATTCTTCGGATTATAATCGGCCAAACCAGTTACATTTCTTCCAAGAAATAATTATATAAGCAACTTCTTAAAATTAATGCCACTGTTTCTTAACCGTTCTTCCAGCCATCTGATTCTGATGGCAATTTCTTGAGCAACTAGTTTGTTATCTGTCTCTATTTTTATAACACCTCTGTTGATCGTGTAGAATAACTTATATTCAACATCTGCTCTTTTTAAAATCTCCTCTCTTATCAATATGGGGAGGTTTTTGTCTATTTTAGACTTTAAATCGATTTCTTCTTCAATTGCTTTTCTTTTTCTATGAAAGAAAGTAGTAATATTTCTAAGCAAGGGATAAATTCAAAATTCGACAACTTACTACGGGTTACTGATCTTTGTGGATTTACTGATCCGTATATCCGTACTTATCCGTAATTGGTAGTAAATTATAAATTTCGTGCTTCGTGCTTAACTACGGAGGGGCATAATGAGATATGTGAGTCCCCTGTCGTTATCATGCGGTTTTAATACAAGAGGATTACCATTGCCTGTAAATTCAATAACAACTTTGTTGCTGTTCATTATTTTCAGCCCATCCAATAAATATCTGTAATTAATAGAGATATCGAAAGGATCGTTTTTTAAAATAGCAGGAATAGTTGTTTCAATTTCCCCCTTGTCTGAATTTTTTGATTTTAAGGTTACAGAATCTTCAGAACATACCAGTTTTACATCTGAGATATTTGAAGAAAACAATCCTGCTAATCGGATATCCTTTTCTAAATCGTTTTTTTCTACAAGAACACGGGAAAGAAATTTAGTAGGAATAACTTTTTTATAATCTGGATAATTACCATCCACAAGACGAGAGATCAATTCAAAATCGTCATTAGAAAAAGAAATTTGATTATCTCCTATTTTTATATCTAAGTCCCCGTCAATATCGCTCGATATCCTTATCATTTCCATTACTGTATTCCTTGGAATTATAATACTGCATTGGCTGGCGTTTTTAATATCAAAAATTACTTCCGACAAACGAAAACTATCTGTTGCTGCAAATACTACCCTCTTTGAATTAAAATCAGCATAGACACCGGCTAACTCGGGTCTTGTTTCAGATACGGCTACTGAATCAGCCACAGAACAGAGCAGTCTTCTCAAAATTCCAGATGATAAAATAGTCGCTGTTTTTTCTTTTATCTTAGGAATAATTGGAAAATCTTTGGGATCAAATCCTAATATTTGAGTTTTATACTTATCGGAATTAATAGTTAGTATATTGTTTTTTGTGTGCAATGTTATTTTTTCATCTACAACATTGTTTATAAAATCAGATGAAACTCTGGCAGGTATAGCTATCTCTCCAACTTCATCAATTTTTGCTCCAATCATGTAGTTAATACCTATTTCTAAATTGGTAGACGAAATTTTTAACCGCCCGTTATCAGTTTTAATTAAAATATTATTTAAAATCGGCAATGAAGGATTTCTCGACACAATTTTCTCAACTAAACTAAGAGCTGTTTTTAAATTTTTGTGGTTTACAGTTACTTTCATAGTGGTAATTAATGTAGATTATTTATAGCTACTAGGTCTTTTTAATAATTATAATTTATTATATTTAAATATCTATTATTACTTATTATAGAGCACTCTATTGTTGATAATGTATACCGAATAGTCCATAAAATTAGCTTTTATAATAGTTATTTGATGACCTGGACTCAATATAATTTGTTAATAAGTTATATACTAACTCTGGATTAGGTAGGGATTACAAGGGATAAAACTTTAAATTTCATATTTAGCAACTTTTAATTAACTCATTATAAACTGTTTTTCAACAAGTTAGTCTATGTTGTCTTTAGTAAATAAATTATTTGTCAAAAGAATTATAGACTCGCTCTTTAATAAGAACCAATTCTTGTTTTAAAGGTTCATCAATCGACGATTCAGATTTGATCTTTTCACAAGCGTGAATAACTGTTGAGTGGTCTCGTCCCCCCAATTTTTGGCCTATTTCTGGAAACGACAATTTTGTTTCTTCTCTTAGTAAAAACATGGCAACTTGTCTGGGCCTTACGACTTCTTTCTTCCTACTTCTTTTGACGAGGTCGTTAGAGGAAATATTATAAAACTCAGCTACTGACTTAAGGATAGATTGTGGCGATGTTTTTCGGTAGGGGCTGCTTAAGTAGGTATTAAGAATATTCTTAACCTCTTTTATGTCGGGTACCCTGTTGTAGATTTGACTGAAAGCTCCAACTCTGTTTAATGCTCCTTCTAACTCCCTGACATTTTTTTGGATATGAGTAGCGATGTAAACTAGAGTTTCGTTGCTAAAATCATAAACCTTCTCGTGACTTTTTTGTTTAAGTATTGCTAAACGCGTTTCGAAGTCAGGAACCCCAATATCTGCTATCATCCCGCCTTCAAAACGGGATCTCAACCGTTCTTCTAGTGTCGGAATTGCTTGAGGTGGCCTGTCGGATGACAAAACAATCTGCTTATTTTTACCGTAGAGCTCATTAAATGTGGAAAAAACTATTTCCTGGGTTTTTTCTTTACCGGCTATGAATTGGATGTCGTCTATCATTAAAAGATCTAACTGGGAATATCTGGCCTTTAAGTCTTCAATTGTTCTGTTCATTATCGATTCCGTAATGCTGCTGGTAAACTTTTCAGCTGATATATAGAGTATGTTTTTTAAATTATTTTCGTTTAGGATCCTGTTACCTATCGCCTGAAGAAGGTGGGTCTTACCTAATCCAACCCCGCCATATATAAATAAAGGGTTATAAAGTTTTCCTAAATTTTTGGTTACAGCCAAACAGGCAGCATGTGCAAGCTCATTGTTTGACCCGACAATAAAGGATTCGAAATTGTATCTTTTATTGAGATTGGTGGTTCTGTCAATATCCTTGTCGCTGTCATTGTTTGGCCTATCCTCCATACCCCTTTCGAGAATAATGCTAGAGAAGTCATGCTTAACTAGCTCGATTTTCGGCCGGCCTATGAGATAACGGACTTCTCTTACTTCTGGAACGAAATTTCTTATCGACAACAAAATTCTTTTGTTAAATTTATTTTCGAGCCACTCTTTTATAAAGCCGTTTGGTACACTCACCACTACAGCGCCCTTGTCTTTAGAAAGGATAGAAGTGTTTTTAAACCAGGTAATAAAATTAGCCCGAGAAAGGGATAGTTCCATTTCGCCAAGTACCGCTTTCCAAAGTTCTTCGTTGGTCATATATAAGTACCGAACCAGCAATTAACAAGAAACAATTAACAATGTTTGTAAATTGTAGGTTGTAAATTGTAAATCTGAACTAGCCAGGAGTTGTTATTTGTAATTATAATCAACCTGAGGAGTAATTGTAGCGGAAAAGTTTATATACTGTGTATAACTTATATAACTGCAAAAAAGATTACAATATTGACCCCTCACCTCTCAGTCAGTGTAATTTTATTTTGTTTAGTGTTAGGAAAAAATCTCAAAAATCTGGCTGAAAGGTGAGGGGTTGACTAGAAGCCATTTAAAAATGTATCATTAGTGTCTATGAAGACTACATTATACCGACCCAAAAAGAAAAAGAGAAAGAAAAAACACGGTTTTTTTGCAAGATCTAAAACTAGATTTGGCAGGAGCGTTTTGGCCAGGAGAAGAAAAAAGGGCAGGAAACAGTTGACTGTTTAAGGCCGCCGATAAGTCGCTGATGACGCTGATGAAACGCCAAAAATATTCAATATTCAGCGACAAATCCGCGTAGTAATCAGCGTTAACTCAGCGGTAGTAATATTTGGCGCTTCCTAAGAAAAATCGACTTTCATTAAAAAAAGACATAGATAATGTTTTTAAGCGTGGAGGAACTGTTAAGGGCAGTTCTTTGTTCATTAAATTAATCGATAACGGAGGCAGTTGCTCAAGATTCGCTTTTATCCTCCCCGCCAAGCATATATCCCTTGCCACAGAGAGGAATCGGGTAAAGAGGATATTTTCAGAGGAAATAATAAAAAATCAGCGCCTATTAAATCGTGGATATGATGTGGTGATCTCGGTATTTAAAAAAATAGACAAAAGCCGGTTTGTATTTTTAGCGCAAGAGTTGATAGAAACAATGGCGAGAATCGAAGCTATTAAAAAATGACCAAGCTTATATTAAAGATAATAATTATGTATAAAAAGTTATCAGCTGTTTTCCGGGAAACGAGAATCCCCCTTTTTGTTTATACTGATTGTAAATTTTATCCATCTTGTTCTGACTACGCCATTGAGTCTATAAGTAAATACGGTTATGTTAAAGGATCAGTCAAGTCACTTATTCGTATTTTGAGATGTAGCCCTTTTTCAAAAGGAGGAATAGATGCGCCATAATTTCTAATTTCCAATTTTTAATTTCTAAACCATGTTCTCTATCTACAATGAAATTCTATATCGTCCCCTGTTTAACGCTATGGTCTATCTTCAAGGCGTAATCCCCGGTGGCGATTTAGGTTTAACAATTATTATTCTCACAGTGCTTATAAGAGCGTTGTTCTCTCCTTTGTCGTTGAAGACCATCAAGTCACAACAATCAATGAAAGAGCTGTCTCCTAAGATTGAAGAAGTGAAAGCAAAATTTAAGAATGACAAAGCCGCGCAGTCAGCCGCTATCATGAAACTTTACAAAGAAAATAATGTTAATCCTTTGGCAGGATGTCTGCCTCTATTGATACAGTTGCCGATACTTATAGCTTTGTATCAGGTGTTTATTAAGGGGATTACCCCTGAAAGCTTGAATCTTCTCTATGGTTTTGTCTCTACGCCGGAGATTGTTCACCATAATTTCCTGGGGCTTTTTGATATTACAACAAGAAGCCGCCTCTTAACTTTGGTTGCTGGCGGGCTTCAATTTATTCAATCAAAGCAGAGCATGGCGCTGCAAGCAGATGGCGGTGGAAACAAGGAAATGGCTGCTTTAAGCAAGCAAATGTTGTATTTTTTCCCAATTATGATTATAGTTATTGGTTGGAATCTGCCAGCTGGTCTTATCTTGTATTGGGTGACAACGACTGTATTTTCGATGTTTGAACAGGGATATATTAAACGAAAAAAGTGAACGAAACGAACAAAAAATTAAATAAAGAAGAAGTAGAAGCTACCGTTAAGAAGATGGCCAGTTTTATGAATATCGACTGCCAGATTGAGGCGAAGGAAGAATCTAGTGACGATCGGAAAGAAAACGCCGTTGTTGTTTCAATCCAAACGCCCAATGACGCCAGATTTTTGATAGGTAAAAACGGCCAAAATCTTAAAGCGCTGGAACATGTCCTAAGGGCTATGCTTGTAAAAGACGGCAAAGAAGGAACAATCGTTCTTGATATAAACGATTATAGAAAATCGCGGGCAGATTATCTTGTTGATGTTGCCAAGCAAGCCGTAACGAGAGTTAGAAATACTCAAAAAGCCGAAGCATTGTTCCCTATGTCTGCATACGAGAGAAGAATCGTTCATATGGAACTTGCGGCTTGCCCCGATATAGCAACAGAAAGCATTGGAGCAGAACCGCAGAGAAGGGTGATAATTAAGCCGTACCCATAGGTTTCGCTCGGCTTTACCGTGTCTTCTCATCACGGTTCCTCATCTTGTCATCGGACTCGGTATGATATGTATGGATTTAGCCAATAATCACAGGTAACCCTCGCTTGCCTCCTCGCTACGCTCGCAAGGACTCGCTGCTCGGCGTTCGACCTATGATTATTGGAATCCATTCATACCAACCTTGTCCTCTTCCTCGATTCGTCAAAGTGATTCGAAGACGGTAGGGCCTCGCTTAGGGGAGTGTTTAAATAGTTAGGCCGGGTCTCTAGTGTCTTGTTTTGGCTGGGTTTTTTCGCAGACTCGTTCATTATGGTGAGAAAAGAGAAGCAAGGGTTTCGCTTCTTGTTGTCCTTAATTTAATAAGTCCCACTTTGAATGTACTTGACTTAGTCATAAAAAAGACTAGGATTGTAGTCGGTTCGTTGAACAAGGAGATTGCGATGTTTGGGACTGAGCTTAGGACTGATAGAGCTGAAAAAATAGAAGTGTGCAAGTGGGAAGAAGTAGAAAGAGATTTTGTGCATAATATGTACAGGCTTAGGATATCTGGCGGTTGGCTCGTCTACATAAATGACGCAAGAGGAAGAGGCGTTGCACTAACATTTGTACCTGACCCAGAATATAAGTGGAGAATAGAGTAGTATGTCTGACAACTTTCTTTGTCCGTATTGCCGTAGGGAATTTTCTAGAGAAGATATGGTCGGCTTAAAGACAAAAGAAGCTAAGCAAAGAATTGAGGACGATTTAAAAGAAAGTTTTATGAAAGAAAGCGGCTGGAGTGCTAAACAGAAGAAAGTAGAGAGGATGTTTTATGTAGCCGCATTCGGACCCTTTGTTTTTTATTGTATTATCGGGGGCTTACTTCTAAAATATGCCAGTGGGGACACCTTCTTGTATTATTTGGGCCCACTAATGATTGGCACGGTGGTTGTGATGCTACTTGGTGCTGTCATGGTGGTAATAGCCGACATTTGGCTAAAAAATAAAGCAGATCAAGCATTCAGCGAGTGGCGTCTTATGAGCGGCAATTAGCCGCTTGCCCCGAAATAATTCAGTCATTTTCGGGGCTTTTTTAGTCATTCAGTTGTGGGGATTTATTTAGGTCAATTAGAGCAATTAGAATAATTAGAAATTAAGACACAGCTGTTTCTCCTACTGTTTCCAGAACCGAGTCCGAGGCGTCTTGTGCGTTTTTGTAACCCTCTTTCTCTGCTCTGTAACTTAAATAAACTCCTATCAGTTGCCACGGCAAAATAGCCAAAAACGGGATCAGGTTTAAGGTTCCCATGGCCGCATATCTTAAAATCGGGCTTTTTGAGGATTTAATGACCCCTCTTAGCGCCACTCTTCCCCGTCGGACAGTTCTCAAGTGAAGTTTACGGTAAACCTGTTTCACCCCCGGCACTTTGCGGCTTAGGCGGGCTACTCTGACAATGTTCCTTTCGGCGTTTGCTATCCGTTGGGTAATCACCTCTATGTTTTTTTCTATGTTTTCGATATATTCATTAGCTCGTTTTTGTTTTGTGTTGGTAAACCAGAAAATGAGAAGCATGACTACGGTGGCAGCGAAAGAAATAAGCGACCCGAAAGGAATACCGGCGCCGGAGATGTGGGCAAAAATATCCAGGCTGTCAACGATGAACCCCAGGGGAGCCAGTAAAACAAAATATTTAAAATACGAAGGATGGCGGAATTCTTGGCCCTGGTTATACAACTCTACTGCCGATGATTGGGCAGTATAAAGCTCCTGATCTGCTTCGAGTTCAGTGGAATTCTGTTCTTCTTCGTCGAGCTCGTCTAGTTTCTCACTGTCGTCCGAGTTGGTATAATTATTTTGGTTTTCTGCAAGTTGTGCCAATTTCCAGCTTTTAGCTTTTAGCTTTTAGCTTTTAGGAGTTTTTCTAAAACCTAACCCCTAAAACCTAACCCCTAAAACCTAGCTTCTTAACTTTGCCCACTCTTCTTTTGCCTTCTCTATCTCAAGTATCTGCTTGGGGTCGGAGGTTATAATCTGGTCCTCCGCATATGATGCCACAACCCTGATACCTATGTGGTCTTGTCCCACGAAGAACAACCCAAAACCAACCCTTGCTTCCAGGAGATAATATTTTTCGGCGTCCGTAAGGTTGAATGTTTTTTGAATTATATCTATGGCGGCCGGCGACTGCTTGGTAAGAATCTGTATAGACGAATTAGTTACAATACTCTTGCCCCTGTCGGTAGAAAGCATATCTGCAATGTCTTGCGATATCGTAGTTAAACCCAGATAATATTTCCTGGCCCTCTTTGCGATATTGGACAAAAAGGCGGCTCCAATTTCGTATTTCATGAGCCACCAGGCTTCGTCCACGATCAGAAGACGCTTTTTCTGGGTTCTTCTCACGGATGTCCAGATATGATTGAGAATAGAATACATTGCTATCGGTCTAAGTTCTTCTTCCAGATCTCGTATGCTGAATACGACTAAATTATTGTTCAAAGAAACATTTGTCGGCATATTTAAGAACCCAGCGAAGGTGCCTTGCGTATATTTTTTAATTCGTACCGCCATTGATTCGGCGCCAGTTAATCCCTCAAGTATGTTTTGAAGGTCAGATAAAACCGGAGGCTCGATATTGGTAAAGTTAGAATCTGGAGTAATGTCTTTGATGGCGTATGTTTGTATTAATGCTTCGTCCAATATGGCGCTTTCTTCGGGAGTCAACTCACCGAGTACCAACCTCAAAAGGCCGGTCAGGTCTAAAATATGAGATTTAAAAACATCTGCCGGGGACTCATCCGGTTTGGGATCTGGCAGGTCGAAGGGGTTTATGTGCTGGTCCGAAGTGATGGATATTTTTACGGAAGTACCTCCAACCGTTTCGGCAAGATACTTGTACTCATCCTCAGGGTCAATTATCAGAACTTGAGCGCCGAAGATCAGGCTTCTCAGTATCTCGAGCTTTACGGTGTAACTTTTTCCGCCTCCGGACTTTCCAAATACCACCGCGTTGTAATTTTCGAGCTGAAATCTGTCAAAAAGAACAAGAGAATTATTGTGTGTGTTGATGCCATAGAGTATACCGCTATCTGAAGTTAAATCGAACGAAACAAAAGGAAATATAGACGAAAGCGGTTCAGTGTTGAGGGAAGTGTGAATGTTCAGGCGGTCGTCGTTTAGGGGCAAGGTTGAAGTAAATCCTTCAAGCATTCTGAATGTAGATACTTTAGGAAAGACGAGTTGGTATTCCATCATGCCCCGCAGTTTGTTTTCTGTTTCGTCCAGCTCTTTTAAACTGTTTTCGTAGATTGTTATATATACGCCTAACTCAAAAAATTTGTCCGTGCCCTGCTGAAGTCGATCCCGCAAGTTTTCTATGTCGTTAATGGCCGTTTCTAAAATAGGATCCCTTACTTTTCCCTTGGAGGATTCCTCCATCGTTTGAGCCTCAAGCCGCGTAAGTTGATCTCGCAGCTGTTTTAAAACGGTTGCCGTATTTTTTGGCAGTATAAATATGGAAATATCAAGAACTCGATCGAGGTTAACAATCGGAGAGAACCAGTTGGTCTGCAAATATCTCGGATAGGTGGCGATAAAGACTGTTCTGACGAATTTATCCCCCATTTGAATATGGGACGGGGACACATTAAAAGCCCCGGGAGCCAGGTACTCGGATAAACTATTTTTGTTATTCGCTTCGCTCATAATATAACACTAATCTACAAATCTTAACGAATACTACGAATGTTCTACAAATCGCCGACTACGAATGGCTTCACACAAATATATTCATGTGAGCGCATTTGTAGCGCGCTATTTGTGTACTATTTGTGGTATTCGTGCGTCATTCGTAGATTTGCGTTACTTACTTGGATTATACAGCTCATAATAAAGTTTTTTGATCTCTTCGTCTTCAAGCGGTCTTATCCTAAGGCCCAAACCGACAAGGCCGCCATAAACCAATTCAGCTCTTTGCAGAAGCTGGTTTCTGTAAGTACTAAATTGTTCATCGGTAAGTTCTTTAGCGGTCTCCTTGGGTTTCAGCAGTCCTTTCAGGCTTTGGATTAAACCTGTTACTTCCGGTGTTTCGAATATGTAAAACGGTATTACCACGAAAAACTTTTTGGACATGATATTCGATAAACCGGACAACTCTTTTATAAACCGTGAATATTCCGAAGCCTGTATTTTTAAAAGTTCATTTTCTGTAGACTCTACAACCCCGTCGACGGTTTTTAAATAAATGGAAATGTTTAACTCTCTGGAGCTGATGACTATCTGAACCGGAAAGTCGACAGAATTAAGAAATCTCTGGAAGCTTTGGAGTATTGCCGTCTGTTCATTTGCGGATCTTAGTTCAAAGTTGATGGCGGAAACCTCAAGAATCATCCGGAGAGAACCGTTTTTCAATATCACAACACCCTCTCGAATATCAGCAACGGGGACTAATTGTTCGGTGGATTGATTGGGCATGTTTCAAATGTAAAATGTAAATATCAAAATTAAAAATTACAGTTTAAAATTCAAAATGATTTAGATTTAAAATTTTAACATTTTGCATTGTCATTTTGCACTTTGATTTTTAAATTTTAAATTATCTTCCTCTGATTTTCTAAAAATGTATCTTTTAGGGTTAAGCAAGTACGAAAGCAAATAAGCGATGTAGTTTATCAACGGCATTCCTTCCATTTTGAAAAAAGCAAGAGCCGTAAAAATCGCGGCCACTGGTATCCCAGCCACAAAAAACGCAAAACTAAGGCCGATAGTCATAAACAATAAGAAAAGTATGGCCACTCCCCCGGCCACCCATAGGAACTGTCTCAGGGTCAAGGGCCCGACTAATTTCGTCTCCGTCTCTATAAATTGTGGTAGTTGGAAGCGCATAATGTAACACTAATCTACGAATGACATGCGAATGCCACGAATGGCTTCACACAAATATATTCGTGTGTCTTTTTCGTGGCGGGTTCTTAACTATTTGTGGTATTCGTGTACATTTGTGGATTTGTGTTATGTTCTATCTCTTAAGTTTATCACATTACCTTGTTCGGTGTTTGGCGGGGGTTGTTGTGTCTGTTTATTCTTGACTTGGGCTATTCTATCTCTGAATTTTTCCCTTTGCATGTTTTTAATATCCTCTATTGCCGGCGCGAATAACTCGCTAACTATTTTATGTGCTATTTGATTTGCGATATTCATATCAACTCCCAGTTTTGAAGATATTAATACCGGAAAGTCGCCCAAGAAGATATCAGTAAGAAGAATGTCTCTTACTATCCGTGACAAATCGGATGATTGGCTTTGGTTCAAGTTAGTTTTTTTAGAAAGAAACTCTAAATAATAAGCAGTTGTGGCAGAAGTTATAACACCTTTTATACTAATCGGTAGTTTTATAAATTTGTTTGCGAAAACATCCCAGTTCTTTTTGACTAGTAGTAATTCCTCTAGGTCCACTTGGGAAGGATTATATATGTTCATCTTTAGGGGATTTTAAGGGATTGTTAAAGCAAAAATCTGTGCCAAACTTCTTGTGTCCGTTGCGTTGTCTTGTAGTCCTTTCTTGAATCTTTCTCCGCCTCCTGGTTTAGGCATTATGGGTGGCCCTCCCGGAGTTGTAGGCGGTCCGCCGGGGGTAGAGGGTTCAGATCTTTGAAGTGCATCTATTTTTGCCTGAACCGCGTTAACAAAGTCAGGGTTTGCCCAGCCGCCATCGTAACCTATTTCCGCCAAAGCGTCGGCCTTCATCTTCGTTACTTTGTTTTTAAGAACTGCGTCTGGGGTTGTTAGCTGGACGTTAGCGGCATTTCGTACTATTCCAAGACCAGCCTTGGCGTCGATAGTAACCATAAAGTTCTTTTTCTCGGCTTTTTCTAAGAACTTGATTTTTTCAGCATCATTAGTATACAAGTTAGCAGCCGCCGCAAGCGCTGGTGCGTTCATCATGGTCGGGTCTCCTTTTTCGGCCATTACTTCAGCCGATTTTCTCCTCACCTCATTATCAGGAGCATTGTTGTACCATGTTTGTCTATCTGCTTGTGATAGATTTCCGAAATCAACTTTTGTACCAAAGTCGACTGCTTCTTTAGACCCAGCCCTGTACATACTATAGGTGTCAAACATATCAGAGCCGTTCAAAGCCCCTCTTTCCGCCAAAATTTCTCTGACAGCCAGCTGTTCTTGGTCGCTTCCCGTAGTCATGAGGCCACGCAGGGTCGTGTTGTCAGTAATGCGCCTGGCAGCTTTTTTAAGAAAGTTAGCCTTTTCTCCGGGCAAGGCGTATAAAGATTGAGCACTTTGGATAGAAGCGATCGTGTCAAACTCACCCTTATTTGCCATGACTTCGGCAACTTTTCGTTTGGACTCTACGTCGGTCAAATTTCTATACCAGTTCTCTCTGTCTGTACTTGAAAGTTTGTCGTAGTCTATGCTTTTAGCGAATTGTTTGCCGGCCAATGTATTATTACCACCGTACATTTCGAGTGTTTTCTTATAATCATCGCTGGTTAACAATCCCCTGTCTTTCATTACTTCTCTGGCAGCCAGCTGGTTTCTAAGCGGACCTTGGTTCATCAGTTTTGCAAGTTCTGCGGGGTCGGTAATTCTTTCAAACCTCTTCTTGATTTCTCCGATATCTTTGGCTTGTTGTTCTTCTATAAATCCGCGTTTTCCACCAGTAATACGCGCCAAACCCTCTCTCATATACCCTGTTTGTCGGGCTATTCTTGCCTCCTCCTTCTCTCCGACTTCATCGAGCCTTCCTTTTATAGCCCTGCCGGCCGCAGTCCAGCCGACTCTGTTGGCTACCCTATCTCTCCCCCATTTTGCTACGCTAACTATCCCCGTTCCGGAAAATGTACCGGCGCTCATGGCTACTTTGGTACCGCCGATTAGGAAAATGGCAACCATGGCGTAAAAAAACATCAGCTCAAAAGTAAAAGGAAATCCTTCGAATGGTTTTTCGTAAACAAATTTTTGTCCCAAACCCTTGATGACTTCATCCTGCTTGCTCAAAAAATACAGAGCAAAGTACATGAAGAATAAATAATAAGGCAAAAATAGATTCCAGGCTAAAAAGTGGTGCCACCACTTGCTGTATGCTCCTTTTGTCGCCGGCAAGATGCTCAACAGCCAAGCCATCGGCGATATGATGAGTAGCGCCCACAAGATTGGTATTCTGACAAATGCGATAGCCAAAGGAACAGCTGTGCTTATCAAAAATGCGAATAGCAAAAATATCCCAACGACTATTGTCAGATTGCCGGAGACAACCATGTTCGCTATAGCGCTTGCCTGGTTTTCTGATGATAATGTAGCCGCATCAGGAAACAGGTTTGCCGGATTAAGCCCCTGTCCCAAACGACCCGATATGTCACCCATTGCGGTGAGGAATGTGTTATTCAGAACCTGCGTGGCGTCAATTATCAGCCCCCCTATTGCCAGGCTGAAGTTTATAAGCAAGGCGGCTATTAAGAACTTTGGAATCAAAGACTTAAAGTTATAGCCTTGTATGTTGAATATCGTGCCATAAGCCATAACGATCAGCGCGATGATGAAGAGCATGTTGGCGAAGTCGCGCATAATTTTCCAACTCTCCTGAATGATGGGAACATCGGTGTAAATCCGTATCTTAAGCACCCAATCCAGCATTACCGTCATGGCGATTATAAGTTTCCCTAGCAGTGTGAACATTATCAAAAGAACACCGGCAAAAAGACGGCTTACCGCCCAGTAAGTCCAGTCGCCTATGCTAAACCAGTCGCTTACGCCAGCGTGAGCGCTAAAAACCGGCAAAAACAAACCAAGCAAGAGAATTATCGGTATTAATTTTCTATAGTTATTCTTCATTTATTTTATTGTGAGCAGCTTAATGGAATGTCTCCTGTATATTGGACGGTTGCCGCATTTCGCATAGACATATCCCCCGCCCCCGCGTTGCTTACTGCATCGTATCGCTCAATGGTTGAGTCCGTATTGCGCCAAATAGCTATGAGGTCCCCGGTATTGGGATTGTCATTTCCGTTGAGAACATTTGTCGTGGCGTTAAATCCGGCAGATTGAAGTTCTTGAACCACAAAATCTAGAAACGCAAAAGAATTGTCTGTTGTGTTTGATGCGTCGGCTATGCCGTTGGGGTTGTTGGCAATGACGGCGTCAATTGCCGATTGAAGATCTCCGTCGTAGTTTGCGGCAGTGTTACCCGAGTCAACACAAGTCCCGCCGCCTCCGGATGGCGGAGGTGCGGGTGATGGAAACGGAGAAATTGATACATCAAGATCTCCCGGTACGATATAGTCACCCTCGTCGGGATTGCTCAAATCCCATAGCCTGTTTACCAAAACATTAATGCCGGTGGCGATAAGTTCATTTAACTCGTCTGTGGTGGCTACCCATTGTAATTCTGTTTCAATTCCCGCCACTACGCTGCCGCTCAAAATTCCTGACGGCGTCAGGATGTCTTTATATACCAAACACCTTCCGTCCGCGGGACTTTTTATAGCGCAACTCTCGGCTGCGTTTCGGCCTCGTACAGCGGTGAATCCTGTTGGCGCAGCTTCAGCGATATCAGCCGCTTCTTCCGCCGCTCTTTGTTTGCCTGCTTCATCAAGCGACTGGAACAACGCTCCGTAGAAGTTGTTTTGCGGTTCAAGAAGCCGTGACCACGCTTCCCAGCCGCCGTTACCGGAGAAGTCCTGCTTGTATTTTTCAATATCAAATCCACTTGGAAGAGTGCAGCCGGCTTTCACCTGGAATGAGTCAAAGTCGTTTATCCTTGTTCTTATTTTTGTAAGGTCTATCCTTTGATTTGCCCCGAACAAATTTTTCAGATCACTACCAAAATAGTTGCAGAGATTTGTTGATGCCAACACTCCCCTGAATATTCCCTCGCCTCGGTATTGGGCGTCCAGCTGGAAATTGCGCCAGTTCCTAACCCACGCCGGTCCGCCGTCTCTGCCTCCGGTACGGGCGACATTGGTTATATTTTGGCCCATTGCCGAAAGTATTTCTCTGGCCGAACATCTGGCAATAATATCTTGAGCGCCCTCCTTTCCTCCATACGCACCCTTAAAATCATCTACCTTGTCTTGAGTATCGCTGTCGTCAACTGGAACTTTGGTCTTCCCCCCAACGACGCTTCCTATACCAATCCAGCCTTTAAGTTTTTCTGCTGCCCAATCCTCTAGGTCTTTTAGACCATCCGCAATTAAGTTATTAATAAATCCAGCTGCTGCGCATGAACTGAAACCAATCGTAGAGTCTAAAACTCCAGCTTGAGCAATCTGAACAAACGACGGAAATACGAGAGACAGAACTATTATAATTGGGAGCAGTTTTTTGAACATTTATTTGAATATGGTTGATTCTGAATTTAATCCGTTGAGTTGTATTTTTTGGGAGTATGCTTTGGTTATTTCAGGCAAGATTTCCCAGAGTTGCACTATCTTGTTTAAACCCACGACTGCTTTTATGGGGTCGTTTGAACCGGACACAACTGATCGACTTGCTTGAGATAATTCCTCAACAAGCTTGACTATACCGAGGTGGTTACTTTTCCAATTTTTCGGGACATTAAGTTTTATCAATTTTCCGAATATGTTTTCGTAATGTGAAGAGGCTCCTCCAAAACTTTTTTGGACGCCTCCGTAAGCCATTCCAAATACCCCAATGTTGTTAAGATTGTTTTCCAGTTCGGACATTTGTTCTATGAATATTTTCAAGAGTTCTTCATAGACTGGAGACAACTCCTCGATGTATTTTTGTTGAGAGACCTTGCCGGACGCAACAATTGCAAGGTCAACTTTTGAAAGATCTGCTTCCAAACTGCTTATTGCGTCATCTGCTATCACGTCGGCTAAGCTGCTCAGCGATTGTTCGTAATTAGGACTGCCGGATTTCAGAGAACCCTCGACTAAACCGGCCAGAGCCAATTGAGACATTTTCATCGTCAAATTGTCGTCTGTGGGGAGAAGGTCATCCGGCGACGGAATGAGCGGATCGTGGCCGGAAGCAATTTCTTCTCCGTCAAGATAGCCGTCACCGTCAGAGTCAGGATTATTTGAGTCGGTGTTCCAGTACGACTCATCCCTATTATTAAGTCCGTCGTTATCCCAATCAGCGTTACTTTCAAGGGGTGCGTTGATATTTGCCTGGCCCGGCTTTAGATTTAGATCAACTTTCAAGTAATTAAATCCAATTATAACCAAAAACACAGCAGCGAGTGCCATTAAACTAGACACAACATGGTATCTGTTTATCACCCCTTAATTATACCACGCAAAAACAGCCGGATTTCCATACCGGCTGTTGATATTGAGAGGCTAAAATATCGATGTTCCGATTATCCTGATTATGGTTCCGCCAAGTCCGGCAGAAGTGCAGGCGGGGGGAATACCAACCAAGCACTCGCGTCTGCCGATGGATAAGCCCAAAACCCAGCTTGGGGGCAATAAATTGTAGAACATATAAAGGGTGCTTATGCCCGGAATGTAAAGAAAACTACCGCCCTTTGGTGGGCCGACAGTTATTTTTAGCATTGTCGGGGGGATGCTGCAGGTACAGGGTATGATAGAAGTTACTCTTCCTCCGAAAGAAGTTCCCAACGGATTTAAGACCACAGCGAAAACACTCAAGGGAACGGTTGCTAATAGTAGGACCGTAAACAGAATAATGGTTACTCTCATAGGTTAATTATACCTGAGATGTAATTTGTAGCCAATCTTCCAAAGACAACTCTTCGGGTCGTGATTCCGGTCTGAGCCCAGTTTTTTCAAGAATTTCGGCGCCGATAGTATTTTTGAGTTGTTTTCTTTTCCCCGCAAAAGCAGTTTTAGTGAGTTTGAAAAACTTTTCCCTTAATTCATAATTCATAATTCTTGATTCTTGGTAAGGCGTTAGCCGAATAATCGCCGAGTCAACCTTAGGCATCGGTCGGAAACTGCCCCTCGATACATAACTTATAATTTTCGGTTCAGTATAAAATTGAATCGAGAGAGCAAGGAGATTCATGCGCGGGGGTTTTGCAATTATTCTTTGCGCAACTTCTTTTTGCATTGTTAGTATAATAAGTTTTGGTTGCGGCCAATCCTCGAATATTTTTCTCAATAGATTAGACGTTAAATAGTAAGGAATATTTCCGACGACCTTATAAGTTGTCGGTTTTAGGTTGTAGATTGTTGGTTGGAATTTTAAAATGTCTCCCTCAACGATCTCAATGTTTGTGTTTCTGAACTTCTCCCTGAGTTCTTCAATAAGCCGACGGTCTTTTTCAACGGCGACAATCCGGCCGGCGTTTTCTGTCAGCTTTTTCGTTAGCACGCCTGTTCCTGACCCTATCTCAAGGACGATATCTTTTTTGTTTAGATCAGCCGCATTTATTATTTTGTCTAAAATCCCCTGATTAACAAGGAAGTTCTGTCCTAGCGACTTTTTGGCTCTAAACATACAAAACAACCTGTGGATAAACGACTTCGCAAGTCGTTTATCCACAGGTTAATAGAGGTTAGTAGTAAATTTTATCTTCGTCGTTAAAATCGACTCCGCCCGTTTCAAATAACGCAAGGTGCGCCGGTATCTCTCCTAGAAACCTGGACGGGAGATTAGTTTGAGTTGAGCCGAATATATTTCTATATTTCGTAAAAGTTAGGATTAGTTTTTCTTTTGCTCTTGTGATAGCTACATAGCAAAGCCGTCTTTCTTCTTCAAGTTCGTCAGGATAAAAAAGCGTTCTCGAGTGAGGGAACAACCCTTCTTCAAGACCAATGATAAAGACAACCGGGAATTCAAGGCCCTTGGAAGCGTGGGTGGTCATCAAAGTTATTTTGTTATCGGTATTTTTAACGCGGTCCATATCTTGAAGCAAAGCAATCTCTTCAAGAAATCTAACCATTCCTTCATAACATGATTCGCGTCCGCCAGCCGGCGGATCGTATTTTCTGGCGACAGTGAGAAGTTCTTTAAGGTTTTCCAGCCGTTCTTCAGCGTTTTCCGGTGCCCATGTTTCTTTTAAGTATTTCTCGTAATCGGTTGATTTGATGACATGTTTTATTAAGTTTGTCAGTTTGCTTTTGTCGGCCTCCTTAGCTATTTCTTCTAACAGGATGTGAAAACTTTTAATAGCCTCATGCTGTCTTTTTGAGAGTTCTTTACTGCTCGTCATTTCTTTTAGGTTTTTTCTTAAGTCAACGTTTGAGTTTTTATTTGTGTTTTGTGATTTGCTGTGCCCCGTACCGTTCTCTGCTCTGGTACTGGGGCGTTTTGTGATTTTCTCTAGCAGAGCAGCTCCTATCCCCCGCGGAGGGACATTATATATTCTCTCAAAGCTGATGATATCAGCCGGGTTTGTTAGAAATTTAAGATAAGCAAGAATGTCTTTAATTTCCTTTCTTTCATAGAACTTGATGCCCCCGACTATATGATAAGGAAATCCTGCTGATATGAGTGCTTCCTCCACAGCTCTGGATTGGGCATGGGTGCGATATAAGACCACGAAGTCATTTGGTTTGCGCCCCTTTTTGACCATGTCTCTAACTGTGGATACAATAAAACCTGCTTCTTGCCGTTCATTCAGAAGTTCTTTGGCCAATATTTTCTCTCCCTCGTTGTTATCGGTCCACAACTCTTTGGATACTTGATTTTTATTATTAGCTATCAAGTGGCTAGCGGCGGTGATGATGCTTTTGGTTGAACGGTAGTTTTGTTCCAGCATTACGACCTTCGCGTCAGGATAATCCTTTTGAAAGTTAAGTATGTTTCTTATGTCAGCTCGACGAAACTGGTAAATCGAATTATGAACAGGAAAGTTGTCAGCAATAAAGGTGTGGGTTCTTTTAATATTTAAGTCGTATACAAAACCGCTGTAATTTGTTTTTTTAACTCCCACTACCTCATCGTTAATTATTTTATTTCCGTTAAATACGGGGATTGTCATGTGAGGATGTATTTGAGAGGTCGGCAGAAAGCTAAATCTTAAGTCAGTAATTAGCGCATTTTTAGATATTTCTACGTTGCACAGTGAACTTAATTTTTGCGCCAATAATTCAGCGTCGCCATTGTCTCTCCTGGAAGTTTCCACGCGCCACGTGCTTGCCTTACCTTTTCTGGTATTAAACCCTTCTTTGATTAGTAGTTTTTTAATATCTTCGTTTCTATTGTTAATGCTTACCCTGGCACCTCTGAATAAGGAGTTTTTTATATGTGGTCCGGGGGCTGCTCCAAAGTAGTTTAAGTTAACCGCTATTCTTCTTGTTTGATATCTCACGGTTGCTTGGGGTCTGTGGTGAGGATATTCGTGATAAATATATTCGTCCAGCATTAAGTTTGCCGCTCTTTCCGCGGAGGGTATCGCTTTATACAAATTATCTATATGTTTCTGCGTTAAAATCATCTTGTTACTTACTCCCTTGCCCCGATCCGCGAAAAATATGGTGGTTGGGATGCCATATTTATAAGCATAGTATGCTTCCCAATATTGAGCGTCTGCGCGGCTGGGAGATATTTTAAGTATCCACATTTTGTCCGACTTTTCCTGATTTGCTCTGACATTCAGTCCCAGTGCCGGCTTACTGCTTTTTGGATGTCGTTCACCGACAGTTATGCCGATTCTGTAGCCAATTTTTTCAGAGAACATAAGATAAGTAATGAAAAAGTTTTTTGACGGCAATAACTTACCGAAAGTGACATGGTTGGGTGTACTTCTTAGTTTGTAACCAAGTTTTGTTTGTATTTCCAGCAAAGGGCCCTTGTAGTAACGTTTTTTTGTTCCTGTAACCATTGCATAGCATGTATTCCCAAGGCCAGCTGGCGACAATATGGTCTCCCCAACCCCTATATCTTCAATATTTTTAAACCCTTTTTCCGTTTTAACTTCGGTCTTTGGCGGTAAACACTGGGCGTCGTCTCCAATACAAAAAAGATTGCGATTGGCCTTGGCTAGGAGGGATATAAATTCATATTGGTCTCGGCTCGTGTCTTGATACTCGTCAACGAGCATATATTTCCATAGATTCTGATATTTTTTCAGTGTTTCCGAATTTTGTTGAAAGATCTTCACACAAAGAACAATGAGGTCGTCAAAATCAACGGCGTTAAGATTTTTTAACTCTTCTTGGTAGCGCTTATAGATATTGCCCACCACTTTCTCAAAAAATTCTTCTGAAGGCGCGTCTTTAGGTTCAATAAATTCTGTTTTTAGGCGTGATATTCTGGAAAGTACGGCGCTAGGGTTGGTTTTTTTACTATCTAACTCTAGCTCGGCGATTATTCTTTTGACTAAACTTTTCTGGTCGTCAGCATCAAAAATAGTGAAGTTGCTTCTGTAATTGAGATGGTGAATTTCTCGCCGTAAAATTTTGAGGCCGATGGAGTGGAATGTCCCAATAAGTGGAGTCGCAAAAATTAGTCCCCTGCTAAATTGAGGTTTAACCTCAAGTAAGCGAGAAACTCGTTCTCGCATCTCACCGGCCGCCTTGTTGGTGAAGGTCAGGCAAAGAATGTTTTCGGGTTTTACGCCCGTAGAAATTAGGTGCGCGACTCTGTGAGTAAGACATTTGGTCTTTCCCGAACCTGGACCAGAAATAACTAAAACCGGGCCGTCAATTATTTTGACGGCCTCGGCTTGCTTGTCGTTTAAGTCGTAGAAAATTTTATCCATTGGTGGACTTCGTGAGACTCAACTGGAACCAGCTTATCGAAGAATTGAAAGTCTGGCAACAAATTCAAACTTTACTCATTATAAAAATGGGGCATGAGTTCTGATTCGGAGATGTATTTTGAAGCCTGATTAAAAATGGCCCGAAGAGTTCCCCTATCTAACTCTTTGTGATTGGGGATAGTAAGTGTTTGATTATTTTTCTTTATGGTTCTACGAAGTTTAACATGACTGCCCTTCTGGGAAATTATGGCAAAATTAAAAGACTCAAGAATCTTTATCACATTTTCACCTGATAAGACCTTGAGTCTAGGCATGAATCTGAGGAAGTTCAAAATTCATCAAAACAGAGGGATTCGGAGCAATGTCAAAATCAGCAGGATTCTCGCCCTCTAAATGCAGGTCAACTGCCTCCTGAATATTTACCGCTAATTCATCTAAGGTTTTACCCTGGGTAACTACAGGTAAATCAACCCCTTCGGCAGTATAGTATTTATCACCCTTGGAGATGTGGAATTGAATGATTCTCTTCATAGAGCAATCATAGCAAATTAAACTCGGATTTACAATGTTGTTGTAAGTTCTTACCCTACCCCGCCACTCACTATATCTTATAAAACAAAAATACCCACATTGGGTATTTAAGAAGTATTTAGCAATTCTTGTGACCTAGAAACAAAATCTGACAAAACTTGCTTGTCTATATCCATAACCGATCTTACCCCCATCTCGAATAAGTAATTAAGCCTATCTTTATTTCTAGTAATTAATGTGCTCGTATTTAAGTTCATCGTTTCTGGTGGGCTGATGAGGATAGGTCGATAGTCTTCTTCAAATTTTTGAAAAAGTTTCAATCCACTTTTGATTAGTTCACCTCGATCTTTTAACTTATCTTTTACTCCATCTGGGAAGTGTTTTGATTGCAGAAGACGATAAATTCGCACACCCAGCCACCGTTTTAGGGTATAATCTAAGTCTTTGTGATTAATGACTACTAGAACGTTATGTCCATTCGGGATGACTTGTTGTCGGTACAAAGCAAATGGGTCGAGATCAGCATCTACAAATTGTTCCAGCCCCTCTTCTCGTACAATATCTTGGTCGTGAACAGTTAGTGCTGCCTGGAGAACTTTCCAGGAGTCCTTTTTAAACTGCTCCTGGCGATTATTAATAAATTCTACTCGCCCCTCCCGATAGTTATAAAGTGGAACTAGAAATAATGACTCTGATCCGACAATATCCCCTACATTTAAGGGATATCTCTGTTGAAAAACAGTGTTAATGAGGTGGGGTAAATTGAAAATTGGTTTGCCTGCCAATAGATTGAAGCGGTTAATAAAATCTTTAGAACCAACCTCGCGAAGCCAGATATTCTTTATAAACTCAAATTGTCTGCTGGTAAAATACGCTGCAGTTGGAACACATGAAGATGTACCTACAATAATATCCGCGGCTTGTATTCCGATCCTAGATAAATAATACATTACACCAGCGGCAAATGCTCCCTTGATAGCACCGCCATGCACGATAATAGCTGTTCTATTTTTCAATATTCCTCCAATTTTCAAAATACTAACGATGTATAAATCTATACTAGCTGTTGAAAAAAACAACAGAGTTGAAATTTTATGGTTCCAAAAGGCCTATTTCTTACCAGTTTTTTAAAACTGAAAATTAGCGGATTTGGAACCGCCAAATTAGGGCTTATTTACTCGATAGATGAGCAGTCGTCTGCTGATTTATCACACGTTGTGGACCCGGCGGTAATCGAAACCGCGTTTTAGCAATGCGAATGCTACGTATTGCCACTATACGACGGGCCCTATTTTAAAACGGGAAACAATCTTTTGTCGAGTAAGTTTTTAGGATACAGATCTTTTGGATATATTTCAATTAGTTTGATTCGGTTATTTCTGCACAGCAATTTCTTTTCTTTTATTGTGCGGTCATATCTTGGACTGTCGTTAGCAAGTCCAAAGTATTCAACAAAAACCTTGTCGTTGTTTACTGCCCAGTCCGCAACATGATTAGTTTTTGGATACGGTACATTTCTTGAGTGCTTAACTTTATTCTTGTGCAGCCAGTTATCAATAAGTATTTCTGAAACAGAATCGCAGAGATGCCCATCTGCTGCTTTTCCATTCAGACGTTTATACATTCTATTGTTGTGAGAACGGTTGGGTATTAAACCGGCAATGGTAAGAGCATTGTTCCACGAACCAAATAAATGTATGGCTTTGTGTGATATTTCAGGAACCTCCCTTTTTGGGGGTACCCTATTTGTTTTAGCGACATGTTCTTTAATTAAGGTGACGATTTCTTCTTTGGTGTATTTAAACTTGCTTAGTTTGCCGCATTTTATAGAGCAAAAAGGAGACCCGACTCTTTTTACCATGTTCTTGCATCCAGAATATGCACAATATCTCGGAGGATGTTTGGGATATTTTTGATTGTTAACTATTGCGGCACAAGACTTGGAACAATAGTTGAACGGAGAGATGCCAGCCAAGTTTCTATAAATTTTTTTCTCGCAATTAGGGTTTCCGCAGATGAGCCATTTACCGGTTTTTCTATGGTTGTATCCGCACTCCTTGGAACAAAATGAATGATAACCGACCTCTTTATTAAAAACAAAATAAGCCTTTTTTGTCAGGAATGGTTTACGACAAAAATGACACCTAACTTTTACCGTCGATAACATCTCTGTCATTATATCAAAGAACAAGTCAGCATGGAAGTTTTTGAACTTAAAGTTATAAACACCAAGTCAGGCCGGAGGGAATCGAACCCTCTATCTCTATCGCCCGAGGATAGCGTGTTGCCGGTACACTACGGCCTGAAAACTGAAAATCCGGCCCTATCTTAGCAGATTTTCAACGACTTTACTAGTATTTACTTATTTCCCGTACTTCCAAATCCCCCGCGTGTTTTGGCTTTCATTTTTCCCACCTCTTGCCATGTAGCACGAGTGAATTTTACAAATATCCCTTGGGCGATGCGAGTCCCCCTTTCAACGGTTACGGTCTTTTTGGTGAAATTTTGAACCGCAAATTTAAATTCATCCCCATCTCCGCAAAAGTCAGAATCAATGACGCCGACACCGTTTATCATCGTGAGGCCAAGCTTGTAAGTAGAACTGCGGGCGCATAACAGCATGAAGTGGCCTTTGGGTATTGCTACTGCCAGATTGAGCGGTATGACGCCAATCTTTCCGGGCTTGACGGTTATGGTTTCCCGAGTTGAAAAATCCACACCGGCCGCTCCTTTTGTCTTGTATTCCGGTAAGGGAAAGTTTTTATCAAATCTTTTGATTTTTATTCTATACATAATATTTTTTCATCCTTTCCTTTTCTTCCTCCTCGATAGCTTTCTCTATTTGTTCAAGCGCCTTTTTCAGTTCCCCCGGTGTTTTTTTATCTAATTCATGAATTCTTTGTTTAAGGCTATTTTTCTTATTTTTAGCGGGGTCACTCAGCACTTCAGCAAGGAGGTAGTTTAATATAAGACCGACTTTTGGTCCAGGTTTTACTCCTAGCTCTTTCATTAACTCGTTGCCATCGATTTCGAGCATTTTGACCGATATGGGATCATTAGAAACTTTGTCTATCACATATTTCAAATGGCGAAGTTTATATGGCACTGCTTTTGGCCTTCCGGAACCGATTCTGTCTCCCTCCCTTACTCTGATCAAGTCTTCAATATTTTCCGGTCCGACATTTGTCAGCAATCTTCTTACTGACGATTCTGTAACTTCGCCGACATTATAGTAAAAGAGGTGGTATCGTACCAACTTAATGACTTTTTCTGAAATCTCTTTAGAAAACCGCAGCCGCTCCATTATTTCTGCCGTTATTCTGGCGCCCACAACATCGTGTCCGTAAAAGGTTGAATATTTACCTTCTCCTCTTTTTGTTCTAGGTTTGCCTATGTCGTGGAACAAAGATCCGAGCCGGATTTCCAGAGAGTATTTTTTCCTGGCGGCATATTTCAATGCCAGGATATTGTGCTCCCATACGGTATAAATATGGTGTAAATTTTGTCCCACGCCGATACCCTCTCTTAATTCCGGGAGTATGTATTGCAGAAGACCTGTTTCTTCAAGCAACAGTATTCCTTCGTAAGCGTTATCAGCCTCGATTATTTTAACAAATTCATCTCTTATCCTTTCTTTTGAAATAGCACGAAGCCACTCGGCATTTTCTTTTACGGCGGCCAAAGTGCCTTCTTCTATGCTAAAGCCGAATATTGTGGCAAAACGAACAGCTCGAAACAAACGCAAGGCATCCTCGCTAAATCTTTCTTTTGGAATTCCAACGGTTCTTATCACTTTATTTTTTATGTCTTTCTGTCCGTTAAAATTATCAATAATTTTTCCATCAACATTCATGGCCAGTGCGTTTATTGTGAAATCCCTGCGAGAGAGGTCGTTTTCAAGTTTATCCGCAAATCTAATCTCGTCCGGATGTCTCTTGTCCGTATATTTTCCCTCGATACGGTAAGGCGTTATCTCTACTATCGCCAAGGCCGGATTTTCGGAATCTGTTTTAACTGCAACAGTCCCGAAGCTATTCTCGTAAACAGTATCTGAAAATACCTTTTGTATCTCTTCCGGCTTGGCGTTAGTTGTAATATCCCAATCCTTCGGTTCTTTACCTAACAACAAATCACGCACGCATCCGCCCACGATGTAGGCCTCATAACCGTCTTCAGACAACTTTTCTAAAATATTTTTTACTTCTTGTGGTAATTGCATTATTTTTTAGCTTGCACTTCGTAGCTTTAGCGAAGAAGGTGCCCTCGCCATGAGTCGAACATGGATTTAAGGTTTAGGAAACCTCCGTTCTATCCATTGAACTACGAGGGCATTATATAAATAATAACCTTGAAATTCTATCATTTTCGTGGTATTTTTTCAAATAATTAAGGGCCTATAGTCTACCGGTATGACGGATCCATGGCATGGATCAGGACGGGGTTCGACTCCCCGTAGGTCCACAACTCAAAACCTCCCATATGGGAGGTTTTGAAGTTTTAGAGAGCATTTAATTCCTTGAGGGTTTTTTCGTAGAGTTGAATGGCGCGTTTGGCTTCGCCGTAGCGAAGGAAGTAATTGAGGTCATGAGCCAGCCGATTCCTTATTTTATGAGCTTCCCACAACCCGTCTAAGGTTACAATTTGAGCTTTATTTATGTTTTTTAACCGGTCGCCCATCGTATCTCCCGGGTAACCGCTGGCTTTAAGTAAACTATCCACTAAAGCATCGGCTTCAATAACGGCAAACTTCCACTCCGCTTCTTTGGTGGAATTAAGGTGTTTTTGTATTTCTTCCCACCTTGAGCCAAGCGGACTTTCTTCTGTCGGTTTTGGCGGAGCCAGCGACTTTAGGAAGTTAATTCTTGTTCTGACAAGCTTGTCCGTTTTTATGAAGTTTATTAAAAACAATATAAATAACACTAAAGACAAGAACCCGCCGAGGACTTTTAAATTACTGAATAAACCGATCGTCGCTGAACCGGAAAAGTAGGCGTAAAAACTATCCAAAGTAAAAGAACCGATATGAAATTCGGATAAGTTATATATTGATGCTAAAGTATTTGACACAACCTCTTCGTTCATAAGTTCTAAGTTCTAAGTTCTAAGTTCTGCTCTAAGTTGTACGCTGCTCTTAATAATGTTTCTTCGTCAAATGATTTGCCTATCATTTGAAATCCGACGAGTAGTCCGCTCTCTTTGCCAAAGCCGCAAGGAATTGATACTCCCGGCAGACCGGCAAGGTTGACCGGGACAGTATAAATATCTTCAAGATACAAAGCAAGCGGATCAGATGACTTCTCCCCTATTTTAAATGCTGTTGTTGGCGTTGTCGGTCCTACGATTATATCAACTCCTCCGTCGGCCGACGGATTGAATGCTTCGTCAAAGTCGTTCTTTATAAGAGCTCTAGCTTTTTGAGCTTTAGTGTAGTAAGCGTCATAATATCCGGCAGATAAAGAGTAAGTGCCTATCATAATGCGTCTTTTTGGTTCCGGACCGAAACCTTCTGACCGCGATTCAAGATAAGCATCCAACAATGTTTCGGCTTTTGAGGAATAGCCGTATCTGACGCCGTCGAAACGGGCAAGGTTGGCAGAAGCCTCGCTTGGTACCAGGACATAATAAGCGGCAAGGGCATACTCAAAGTTAGGAAGTGTTATTTCTTTAATTTTGCATCCGATATTTTCCAGTTTCGATATCGTTGACCTTACTTTTTCGGCGACTTCAGCGCTTAGACCTTCTCTGAAAAACTCTTTCGGAACCCCCACCCTAAGGCCCTTTATGTCTTTGGATAAGTTTTCGGTAAAATCAGGAACATTGTTTTTGGAAGTTGTTGAGTCTAAATTATCATGTCCGCAGATTTCGTTTAAAACAAGGGCGGCGTCTTCAACGGTTTTAGTTAATGGTCCAATTTGGTCAAATGAAGAAGCCATTGCAATTAGACCATGTCTTGATACCCGGCCGTAGGTTGGCTTCAATCCTACGACTCCGCACATTGCCGCAGGATATCTAATTGATCCGCCGGTGTCTGAACCAAGGGCAAATACCGCCAAATCAGCGGCTACTGCTGCCGCCGAACCACCGGAAGAACCGCCTGAAATACGACTAGTATCAAGCGGATTTTTGCTTGGCCCAAAGGCAGAATTTTCAGTAGTCGTGCCCATGGCAAATTCATCCAAGTTTGTTTTACCGAGGAACTGTACACCAGCCGACTTCAGTTTTTTTATGGCAGTTGCGTCGTATGCGGCGACATAATTTTTGAGGATATTAGAACCAGCGGTGCAAACGGTGCCGTCGATAAGAATATTGTCTTTGACCGCACACGGAACAGCCGCAAGCGGTTTGCCATAGTCCATAGTCCATAGTCCATAGTCCATAGTTGAGAGATAGGCGTTGAGCTTTTTGTTCTCTTTGTCTATCTTTTTTTGGTAGTGACTAAAAATTTCTTCAGCCGAAAATTCCTTCTTTCGAAGACCTTCTTGAACATCCCTAATTGTGTGTCCCCCAGGTTTGTTATTTTGGAATTTAGCCATTGGAATTTGTTTGGGATTTGGTATTTGTGATTTGAGATTTACTCAAAACAGATTTGACTTTAACAAATCTGTTTTGAGTGTGTGGTGCTTGGCCAACAAGCTTTTCGTTCAAGTTTTCGTCCGTCTCAAAGTCCCTACGATGTTCGTCTGGTCTTAAAGCGTTAATTATGCCCGTTGTTTGATATAGTGGCTTAACATCTTCCGTGTTCAATTCGTTTAGTTTTTTGATGTAATCTAAAATTGAAGAGAGTTCATTTTTGAATTTCTCCTCCTCTTTTTCAGTCAGCTTAATTCGAGCGAGTTGGGCTATGTGTTGTACTTCCTTGTTGGTTAACATGGTGAGCTATAGTCTGTATCTATTTTAACATTTTTAAAAATTCTTTTTCATGCACGATCTTAACTCCAAGGTTTTTTGCTTGGTTGTACTTAGAGCCGGGTTCGGTTCCGGCGACGACATAGTCGGTATTTTTAGAGACAGAAGAAGATACATCTCCGCCTAGTTCTCGTATTTTGTCTTTCGCTTCGTCTCGACCTAGTGTTTCGAGCGTACCTGTCAGGACGAATGTTTTGCCGGCAAGTTTTTCAGATTTTGCCGATGTTTTTTCTTCCAGAATTCTAACGCCTGATTTTTCAAATTTATCTATAAGATTCTGATTATATTTTTTTTGGAACCAGCCGTAGATACTCTCGGCAACTATTGGACCTACATCGGGCACCGATTGGAACTCTTCTAGCAGTGCATTTTTAATATTGCCCAATTTTTTAAATTTTTTTGCCAGCGTAAATGCTGTTTCTTCGCCGACATGATCAATGCCCAGCGAGTAGACGAATTTATCAAGAGACACATTCTTTTTGTTCTGCAAAGCTTTTATGGTGTTCTCTGCGGACTTCTCGGCAAATCTATCAAGATTTAGCAGGTCTCCTTTCTTTAGGGTGAAAAGGTCTGCGGCATCGTGTATTAGGGCCGCATCCATCAACTGGTCTATTGTCTTAGGTCCGACGCCATCGATGTCAAAAGCTTTTTTAGAAATAAAGTGGTATATTGCTTCTCTTTTTATGGCCGGGCAGTTTTTATTAACGCACTTGTAAGCGACCTGATCCTGAGTCTGTCTAATTAATTCTCCGCAAGCAGGACATTTTGAAGGCATATGAAAATCTTTTTCTTTTCCTGTTCGGAGCTCTTTTAGGACCTTTTTAATGTCGGGTATCACATCGCCCGCCCTCCCAACTATTACCGTATCCCCTATTTTCAGCTCCAGTCGATTTATTTCGTCTATATTGTGTAGGGTTGCTCTGGAAACAGTTGTTCCGCCTATATTCACGGGCCTTAATTTTGCAACAGGGGTTAGCACTCCGGTCCGTCCAACTTGTACCACTATATCTTCAACCACAGTCTCGGATTCTTTAGGAGAGAATTTATACGCTATTGCTCCTCGCGGAGCTTTGCCGACTACCCCTGTCTGCTGGAACGATTTCTCGTCGTTGAGGATGACAACGATGCCGTCTATCTCGTAGTCTAACTTGTCGCGATGCTTTTCCCAGTAGTCTCTGAATTTTTGAACTTCGTCCAGGTCTTTGGCGAATTTATTATGGGGATTTGTTTTGAATCCCAGTGATTTTAATATCTGATGCTCCTCTTCGTGTGTTTTCTGACCTAGGTCAGTAACGAGAGAGTAAGCGAATGAGTCCATATTGCGAGAGGCGGTTATCTTCGGGTCGAGTTGTCTGACAGAACCGGCGGCAAGATTGCGAGGATTAGCATATGACTTAAGGCCAGCCTTTCTTTGTTCTTTGTTTATATTTTCAAAAACATTTTTTGTTATAAAAGTTTCCCCCCTTATAACAAGTTCTTTTGGAATTTGGAATTTACCTGTTTGTCCGATAGGCAGGGAATTTGGAATTTCCAACTTGAGAGGAATTGCTTCAATTGTTCTCAAGTTGGTTGTCACATCCTCCCCTATCAGGCCGTCTCCTCGGGTTGAGCCGATTTTTAGAAATCCATTTTTGTATGTCAACTCAATAGCCAAACCATCGATTTTAAGTTCACAGTAATAGCCGTGCTTGCTTGCTCCGGGGTGTATTTTTTCAAAGCGCGCTTTCCAGTCCCCCATATCTTTATTGTCAAAAGCGTCGTTGAACGACAACATCGGCTTAGGATGTTTGACTTTGGCAAATTCTTTAAGCGGTTTGCCGCCAACTCTTTGTGTCGGTGAGTCAGGGGTGATTAGCTCCGGGAATTGCTGTTCCAAATCAAAAAGCTCCTTTTTAAGGGAGTCCAGCGCTTCGTCCGATATCTCCTGCTTGTCCAGGACATGATAAAGATACCGATGGTGGTTTATAATTTCTCGAAGTTTAAGGATCCTTTCTCGGGCTCGGATTATTTTCATCGGGTTAAATATACAACCTAATCCGGTTAAATTCAATTATATTTCCGATACTTCAAATGACCGGCTCACTCCCCTGAATGTGCCTACGGTGCGGTAGTTGAGTGCTTCACCATTGGGGCAGATAGACGGATTACCATTGTTATATATTTGGTATGTAGCGCTGTTGCCCATTGCCGGCTGAGCTAAAGAAGGAGTTTTCCCACGGTTAGTATAAAGGCACCACTCTATGGCGCTGTCAGCTGCGTATATAGCGCTGACTGAATTTGCGGCTTCTGTAATGGTTCGTATCCGGGGAATAAATATTCTGGTCAAAGTTAAAGTTATCGTCAAAATCATTGTGAGTATTAATACAGTAAAAACAATTATTGAACCCTTCTGCATTAGCCATTAGCCATTAGCCATTAGCCATTAGCAACTTTAACTAGTCGCTAGTCGCTAATCGCTAGTCGCTAGTTAAGTAGTTCTTCCCTTAAATCTCTGGAAGAAATGCTTGTTTGTATGTCGAATTGAAGATCTTCTCCGTTTGTTGGCTGTATTGAAGCAACTATAGTTATTCTTGGTTGTTCATTGTCAATGCCCGCTCCCTTTACACAAAAATTTAGTCTGGAGAAGTTAACTTTGGTAGAGGTAATCGAGAAAGTGTTTCCGCCAACAGTCTTGTTTATTACTCCGTTACCGACTGAATAGATAGTCGGACCGTTTATGGGATGATCAATGGTTAAACTAGTAAGGGTACAATTCGGGTCATTGGGGCTTTGAATTTGGCTTACCCTTATTTCTCTGGCCATCGATTCTACGGCAAACAGAGCCTCTTCCTGGATAACTTGAGCAGCAGAACCTCTTCTTTGCAGGTCGAGTATGCCAACAAAGTTGGTGACAACGATTATCGAAATTATTGAGAACACAAAAGTGGTAACGACAACCTCGACTATACTGAAACCTTTTTGATTATTCATTTTGTTCATTTAGCTAGTAGTCACTAGTTCTAAGTTCTAGTGGCTAACTATTGATGGCTAATTGCATCATTTCCAATTGAATAAATGTGATTCGGCGCTGATACTTCTGTTGGCATTTCCTCTTTCCACCCAAGTTACTGAGCTGGTTAGAACCAACTCGCCATTGTTTGGTTTTGATATGGTTACAGTTCTTCGGAAGATAGTATCTGTTCCCGACGCATAATTATATAAGCCGTTATTTTTCTTTAAAGCAGGATTTGATCCAATCGCCACAAGACCGCCGTTCACGGTATTCCATTCGACGCGCCAAGCTCCTGTTTGAAGATTATTATCAAACTCTGATCCGTTTATCCAGTTCGTGTCCCTGATGTTTCTTACAATCTCGATCCCTTCCTGGGCAAGATTAGCGGCAATTAAATTGTTCTCAATCCGAGAAGCAACATTGATGGAAGATGTGGCTAATATAAAAACTGGCCCCATTGCTATGGTAAACAAAACTAAAGCGACCATCGCTTCTATGAGAGTAAAACCGCTATTCGATTTTTCCTGATGTAAATACATTTATTGTTTTACAGTCCTGTGGGCAAGTGCCCCCTATTTTCCCTAATGTAACAGACAAAGCGTAATTCGGTTCATTGTGGACCGAACCCCCGGAGTCAATTATAAATGTCTTTGGGTCAGGCGGCTCAAAATAGATTGCTCGGAAAACTGACTTGAACTCTACTTTGGCGTCAGCAAAATTTATCGTTTCAACGCTAGTGTCGTTATTTAGGCTGCCAGTAGGGTCGTAATCTTTATTTTGGGCGGAACAGTCATATGTGCTTGTGCTTTCTCCCGCATATATCGCATAGGACTGATTGTTTATGTACCTGACGCCATATCCGCATCTTATGGTGTTATTGAGCTGAGTGCTTGATGTGGCTTTTGTTTGAGCTATTCTGATTTTGGATTTAAATGTATTAACCTCTTCTATAAAGTTAATTCTTGATCTCGAGAAATTAATAAGAAACATGGTTGTTATAAAACCGGTTATTCCAGCCACTACCACTACCTCAATTAATGTAAAACCTTTACTCACAAATTAACCTAATTGCTCTAATTATTCTAATTGACCTAAATAAATCCCAATGACTAAATGACTAAAAATTTAGGCATTAGATATTTTGGAATTAGGGCTTCTTTAGAATAATTAGGTTAATTAGAAATTAGAATAATTTATTCCAACTTGATTGTTATCTTATCCCCCGGATCAACGAAGGTCCTATTGAGGTCTTTTGTGTGGATCTTTTTTTCGTTCAAATAGAAAAAGAAGTTTTTACCAAAAACGGCAGAATGTCCGTCAATCTCAGCAACAGAAGTATGGTTGTTGTCGTCCACGGTATAGGTCAATTTTATCTGTCCGGCGGTAACCGATGCGTTAAGGGCGTCTAAAATAGTCATTTCTTCAATCACCTCTCCCTCGAATGTCCTTCTCATGTTATCAAAGTCAATTATCAGCGTCGCCTCTCTTTTAGATCCGTCATCCACAGAAAACCACTCTCCGTTGGACAGTTTGTCAAAAAACACTACTATCCCGACGACTACAACGACAAGAATAACCTGAACGAGTAGGGTCTCGCTAATAAAAGTATCTGGATATTTCTTGGAGTTCATGGTTAAAAATTACGAAAATTATAGTTGTTATTGCCAAAAACGATCCGAAAGGAATTTGGGTCTTTAGGTTGGCTCTTCCTGTTACCAACAACAGAATTGAGAATATTGCTGCGGCCCATATCGAGGACATAACAGCAAAAAAACCGAGAGGATATCCTAATAGTAGACCCATAATCAATATGAGTTTAACATCACCAAACCCTATCCATTTTCCACGCGACACTATAAATAGTATAGCAAAAAATGTCGCCAGGCCTAATCCGGAAATCAACAGATTAGGCAAGACGGCATTTGGGCTGGTTAGCATGATAGCCGTTGTTGGTATTGCCGCTGCAATCAATATTTTGTCCGGAATTATAAAGTAACGAATATCAAAAAAAACTATCAGCACAAAAAGTAAGACAATTGAGGCATTTAGTACCGTTGGGAATGAGGTGTCTGGTGCGTTTAAGAATAACAACAGCAAAGCAGTGGCAGTAGAGATCTCCATAATCGGATATGCGGAGGATATCTTCTTTTTGCAGTTTCTGCACCGTCCTTCGAGGATAAAGTGGCTAAGGACAGGTAGTAAATCGAACCATCTAATTGTTGACTGGCAGATGACGCACTTAGACCTTCCCCTTATTATGCTACGGCCAGTATTAAACCTAAACAAGACAACGTTAAAAAAACTCCCCATTGAAAGGCCTATCAAAAATATAAAGACATAAAAATAAATTCCCACGATCTAATAATAATGTATTTATCTGTCGTTATCAAAATCTCGCCTAGTGGCGAGATTTTGATTTAGTTACTAATAACTAGCGACTAATTGCTAGTGGCTAATTACTACTGTGATTGGCCCTGATCGTACACGCAGTCAGCCGCCGCAGTGGTGCAGTTTGTTTTTGCGTCAGTTGCACCGTTAACTGTCTGTCCCGTCCATCCGCCGGCTGTAGAGTTTATGTCGGCGTCGCTAGCCAGAGCTTGCGCCCATTGTTCTAACTCTCCCCAGACTTGATATTTAGTGTTGCCGTTGTAGTTATAATTATAAGTATTTGGCGCTACATTTAGAGGATCTACTGGTAAAAGCGTAAGGTATTTGGGGACAAAAAGCGCACCCAGTCCTGCAAATGTTGCTTGTTGAGGATATTGGCCGTTATCGTCGAAATAAAGCTCAATAGCGGTTCGGGTTTGGTTTATATCTGCTATGCGTTTTGCGTCTCTGGCACGCTGACGGGCTACTCCCAATTGAAGCAATAATAAAGTTGCTAAAATTCCAATGATGGCTATGACCACCAATAGCTCGACCAAGGTAAAACCTTTTTGTGACTTATTCCCTGTGTTTATCATGTCTTTATTATAGTTAAAGCATTTTTAATAGTACAACGCAAGATATCCACAGTAGTTGAAATCTCTAATCTCTGATTTCTAAATAAATTTCTGACTACTGGCAGACAGGCAAAATCCAAATATCAAAAATATTTTGAATTTTGAGATTGTTTAGAGATTGGAGTTTAGGATTTAGAGATTTAGTTTATGCTATTCCAACCAAGTTATATATTGGTAACAAAATGCTTGATACCAATATGGCAACAGCAAAACCAAGAACAAGAACAAGAATAGGCTCTATCAATTGAGAAATGTTATCGATGGTATTATCTGATTCGGATTTATAGAACTTGGATATGTGTTCTAGCATGGAGTCTAATTTTCCGGTCTTCTCCCCGATAGCAACCATTGATGAAAACAATGGTGGCACCTCTTTATATTTCACCAATACTTCTGATATCGTGCCCCCGTTTCTTACATTTTCTTCGGCGGCCAGCATTATTTTTTTATAATTTTCATTACCAACCAATTCGGATGTTATCTTTATCCCCTCTAATATTGGTATTCCGGATTTTATCAGAGTAGATAAACTCTCAGAAATACGGGCAAGGTAAAGATTTCTTATTACTACTCCCAGCGAAGGAAATTTTATTTTAAGATCATCTAGCCTTTCTTTGCCGGCCGGGGTTTTAATATATGTCCAGCCAACATATACCAAGACTAAGACGCCCGTCATCAAAAAATACAGATATTTATTAACAAAAGTTGTAACCCAAATAAGAATTCTGGTTGTCATGGGCAGATCTGCTACCCCGGCTTCCTCAAAGATTGATAGTAATTGAGGGAGCACATATATCACCATAATTAATGTGACCACGCCCAATGCGAAAACAACAAAAGCCGGATAAGCAAGTGCTCCGCGTATCTTAGAATTAATGCCCCTGCTTCTTTCAAGATACTCAGCAAGATAAAGAAGCGACTCCTGAAGTTTTCCTGAAATTTCGCCTGATTGCACCAGTTTTATGTAAAATGTGGAGAATAGTTTAGGATAAGCCGTCAGGGCATTTGACAGAGAAGACCCCGCTTCTACAGATTCAGAAACCTCTGTAATTATTTTCTTGAACATTGGTTTCTCGCTTTGTTTAGCTAGTGTTCTCAGTCCCTCGCTGATCGGCATGTCAGCATCTACTAAAGTAGATAATTGTCTTGTAAAAATTACGATGTCTTTAATGTTGGGCCTTGAAATAATTTGGCCCATGTCAGATGTTAAAACCCCCTTCTTTAGGGGTGTTAGAGACAAAACTACATAGCCCTTGCTGTGGAGAATGCTAACGGCTGTGTTTTCTTCAGGGGCGTCCACTGTTCCCTCTGCTATTTCTCCGGTTTTGGTTTTAACTTTGTAAGAAAAATCCATAAAATATAATGCGAACGATGCGAACTACTATGCGAACATTGCGAACCGAACAGCCCACATCGGTCCGCCTCTTGTTCGTAGCGTTCGCGTAACTTGTTCGTAGGTCCGCATTATTTTAACTGATTTCTTAACTCTAGCGAATTGGTCGAATAAAATTCAGCTCTGTCTATAGATATTTCCTTTCTTCTAACCAAGTCAGCAAGCGATCTATCCAGCGGCATCATTCCGACATCTTGGCTGGTCTCTATTACAAGATCCAGTTGTCTCGGCCGGTTGTCTCTGATCAGCGTCCTTACGGCTGTTGTCGCGATCATTACTTCTGTGGCTGGCACAAGGCCACCCTTTATTCGTTGTATTAATCTTTGTGAAATTATCCCGGAGATAGTGTTGGCTAGCTGGTTTCTTATTTGAGTCTGCTGATTTGGAGGAAAACTATCAATGATGCGTTCGATAGTTTGAGAAGCGCTGTTTGTATGAAGTGACGCCAAAACAAGATGGCCGGTTTCGGCGGCTGTTACTGCTGCGCTCATTGTTTCGTAGTCTCGCATCTCTCCCACCATAATGATATTGACGTTCTGTCTGAATGTTGAACGGAGGGCTTTATGAAACGAGAATGTGTCTTGATATATTTCCCTCTGATCAATAATACTTTTGTCGGGAGTGAAAATATATTCGATAGGATCTTCGATGGTGACTATTTTTTCAGCTCGTTCTTTGTTTACGAGATCTATAATTGCGGATAATGTGGTTGATTTGCCGTGGCCATTGGGACCGACCACCAAAACAAATCCTTGGGAAAGTCGACTGAATATCTTGATTATGGGGGGCAACCCCAATTCTTCTATTGTCCGTATTTTATTAGGGATTAAACGCAGAGACGCTGCCATTCCGCCCCGAGTGTTGTATGTATTTACTCTGAATCTATATTTTTGAGCATACTCGTATGAAAAATCGAGCTCTTTTTCGGATATAAAACGATCTTTTCTTTCCGATCCGACCAACTCTAAAACAATTCCTTCAGAAATTTCCTTATCTAGTATCTGCTTATCCGCGACTTGAATAAGCCGGCCGTCTATTCTTATTGACGGATAGTGGCCTGGAGAAATGTGCAAATCTGAAGCTCCGTTTTCAGCTGTTGTGAATAGAAGCTCGTCTAGGTATTGTTTGTAATCCACCGATTAGCCACTAGCCACTAGCCACTAGCCACTAAAGTTAGCCATTAGGATTTAGCCACTAGCCACTAGTAAGAAATTACTAATCGCTAGGCACTAAATTGTTAGACACTAATTTTTAGTCGCTAGGCACTAGTCGCTAGGCACTACGCCGATTCATTGGCTTGTGCTACTTCAAGCAGCTCTTCCAATGATACCATCCCATTTAAGACCTTCAAAATTCCGTCCTGGAACATGGTAATCATGTTTTGTCTTTTTGCTTCTTCTCTCATCGCTGCCTCCGATAGGGTGCCTAATATTATTTTTTCAAATTCATCCGTCATCTCCATCATTTCAAATATGCCTAGCCTGCCCTTAAAAGCTTTCCCCCCACATGTTTTACAGGGATTATCGGTATTGGGCTTATAAATTGTGTATCCTTTTTCTGAGAATAAACTTTTATAGTATTCGGATGGCATGTCTTTAATGGCGTCATTTATAATTTTTTCTTCTCCGCTGTTTGCTTTTGCTTTAACTTTGCAATCAGGACAGAGGCGACGCAAAAGTCGTTGCGCGGCGGCAACATTTACTGTCGGCGGGATTAAATATTTTTCAACACCCATGTCAATTAGTCGAGGCACTACTCCCATTGAGTCATTGGTGTGGAGAGTAGAAAGGACAATGTGGCCGGTTAAAGCGGCTTGAGTGGCAAGACCGGCTGTCTCTTTGTCTCTGATCTCGCCAACCATTATCACATCGGGGTCTTGCCTAAGGATATGTCTCAATCCGTTGGCAAAAGTATAACCAATCTCTTCGTGTACTTGTGACTGATTAACTCCATCCACGAAATATTCTATCGGATCTTCCAGCGTTACGATGTTGATGTCCTCGGTATTCATTACTCTTAACATGGCCGCGAGAGTCGTTGATTTTCCTGAACCGGTCGGTCCGGTTATCAAAATACTGCCAAAGGGCTTGGTCATTCCCCGTTGAAGAATATCAAGGGATCTGCCTTCAAGACCAAGATCTCCCAAGGTAACAACGCCTGCCAAGGGGTCTAATATACGCATTACTACTTTTTCTCCGTTTTTGGTTGGAAAAGTGGATACGCGAAAATCAATTTTTCTTTCCCCGAGTTTGGTGGCGAATCTTCCGTCTTGAGCCAGCCGTGTTTCGTCGATTTTCAAATCGGAAAGGATTTTAATGCGGGTTACAACGGCAGAATGGAGATTTTTAGGCAAGGTCAGGGAAGTTATCAAAACGCCGTCTATTCTGAATCTAACCCTTACTCGGTCGTCGAAGGGCTCTATGTGTATATCTGATGCTCTAGATTCAACGGCGTGCCTTACAATGACGGCTACAATTCTGGTAACAGGCGCCTCTGCGCTTAGCTCCTCAAGTTTTATTTTTGCCGGCCCCTCTTTTACTACTTTTTTTTCTAGTTCTTCAGCTAGCGATTCAAGAGCCTCCCCTACCTCGCCGGTCAGGGTTCTGTATGATCTGGTTATATTGGCAAAGTCCTTGTATCCTATTAGATATTTTTCTATTGTCAGTCCTTTTTGGCCGGAAAGGAATTTAAGTGCTTCGAGAGCATTTATATCCTCTGGGTCAACTATACCGATCCTCAAGACTCCGCTTTCTTTGGCAAAAGGAATAATTTTGTAGAATGCGACTATGTCCTCCGGGAGTTCTTTTAGCGCCTCTTTATCCAGTTCTATTTCTTCAAGCTTTACGATCGGAAGCTGATATACTCTGGATTTGAAATTTAAAAGATCGTTCTCGGACATAATTCCCTGGTCAATTATCATTTGGCCAAGATCTTTATTTTGGGTCTGAGCCAGATCTTCAAGGTATTTAATGTCCTCTTCGGAGATAAGGCCTTGTTTTATAAATTCTTCTACTAATGTTTGAGGAATTTTAACCAATTCAGCATGTAAGCTGGTAAGCATGTAAGCTTGTAAGCATTTTTAAACTTTAGCTTACTAGCTTGTTAGCTTACTAGCTTGTTGGCTATTAAAAGGGGGCGAATATATCTCTTTTACCAGTAACTCCGGGCTTAACCGGCGATTCACCGAATGTTTTTAAAGATTTAAAGCTCTTGTTATCAAGTATAGAAAAATCAATTGTTAGGTTTTTAAACATCGTAAGATCGTCTTTTGCGGTTAGTGGCGGCGGGTTTATCGGCAGTTGAGCCGGTTGTATTGACTGGGAGTAATATAAATAACCGACAGCAAAAGCCGCGACGAGCATTAATAGCATTAAAGACTTGTTTGTGGTTGGTTGATTGGCCATCAACTGATCTACGACCTACGACTTACGACTTACGACAATTTTGTCGCTGGTCGTTAGTTGTCAGTCGTTGGTTACTTCACAGTTAAGTAATAGGCATTTGCCTTAACTCTAAAATTCAGGGCTGTCTGCGTTTCCGATGCTGCTGTTCGGCTGATGTTTATTTCAAAGACATCTATCATTCTCAAGTTTTTTTCTATAAGGTCGAGGAACAATGTTAGAGACAGATAACTTCCAGTTAGGCCGAGTTCTATTGATATAATTTGCAATTCTTCTTGCTGTTTCTTGTTGTCGCCGCCCATTGTTATCTCAGTAAGCTGAATGCCGGTTTGCTGGGTTATCGCTTCAATGGTTGAAACTAGTTCTGCGACGCCTTTAGTGCCGGGAACGATAGATGATATTCTGGCAACATCATTGGCTCTGTTCCTGTACTGTTCATTTAAATCCTCTATTTTTTTCAGGACTTCTTCTCTTGCGGACAATATGTCCTCTCTTTCCGCTATTGCATCTTTGAGTAGAGAGGATCTGTCCCATGCTGGCATTCCAAAAATCCAAAATGCAATTATGGCCAAACCAGCCAAACCGATTCCCATGTAATTTTTATTTGCTGGTGTCATCTTGATTTCAAAAACTTACTTTTGTCAAAAACAATTTGCATGTTGAATTCAAGCCGGCCGTTAGTAAGGGTACTGACCCGGTTAAGGGCGATATCTTCTATCGATTCGTCAGAAAGAAAAGCTGCGATTTGGCGGGCTATAGTAGTATAATTTAAAGCCGTTGCCCCAAAGTCAATTTTGCTGTCTGATAAGGATGTGGTCATGCTGTTTAGTTGGACCTGGTTTTGTAGAAGCCCTTCTATTTTTGAAAAAGCCGTAGTCCAATACGCATGATTGGCCAATAAACCCGAAAGCATAGATACCTGTTTGTTAAAAACAAGGATATTTTGTTCGGCTTGTTTGTCTCTTTTCTGCTCAAGCGCGATTATCTCTGTATCTAAGGCGGTTAGCTTATCTTCTAAAGAGTTAGCGTAGAAAGAAAATCCCCCGGCTAAAATCGCCGCAATTACAAATACGATACCTCCGGCGATAATCAGTCTGTTTTCTCCGGGGGTTATAATTTCTATCTTCTTCCTTGTTTCAGGAAGTAGTTGTAATCCGCCTTGATTGGCCATACTTTTTAATTATATCTTAATACTGGACAAAACTTATACACACATATTTATTAACCAATTACTAAGTGTTCAACAACCAATCAATAACCAATTTTCAAATTTTCAAATGTTTTAAACATTTTTAAAGCTTTATTGGGTATTGGATATTGGGTATTGGTCATTTTATCTAGATTTCTCTCATCGCCAAACCAACCGCAACGGAGAAAATACTCGCTAATTCCTGCGTAACCGGAGCTAGCGTTTGCGGGTAGACAACTCTGGCAAGCGCATTGCCCGTAAAAACTTCTCTGCCAAGTTTTTGTTGGAAATAGTTAGCGAAACTAGGCATGTTGGTCAAACCGCCGACAAGGAGTACTCTCGATATTTTTTGGTTTTTGGCTTCCTCGTAGTTGGTTATTGTTTTTCTGGTTTCAAATACCATCATGTCGATCAACGACTTCATGGCGCTGTTAATTACATTTTCGTCGACTTCTTTCATCCCCATTTTTTTCTTTAGTTCCTCGGCTTTTTCCAAACTTACATTCAGCGAGCGGGCGATTGATTTGGTTATCTCAAACCCCCCGACTTCGTAGTTGTGGCTTAGTCTCTCGTATCCCCTATTTACTATCACTACGGAAGTGCTTCTTCCGCCGATGTTCACTATTACTGTCGGGCTCAAGTCGTTCCCAAGCAGAGCTCTTATAAGGGCTGAATTCTCTAGTTCAAGGGCGCGAAGGTGCAAACCTGCTCCCTGCATTATTCTCTGGTATCTTAATGTCTCGTCTCTTGGCACTGCTGCCAAGAATATCTCTACCATCGTGGATTTATTGGCCTGAACAGGTGGCACATCTATAATTGACCAATCAAGGACAACCTCGTTAAGTGGAACGGGGATGTACTTGCGCGCCTCAAAGGGCAACGACTTGGCAAGGTCTTGTTCCGACAGATAGGGCATTTCGATGACGGTGGCAAATGTCGAAAAAGACGGTATTGAAGCCACAACATTGGTTGCTTTAATTTTTGCCTTCTTAAGAACTTCTTTAATCCCCCAGATTATTTCTCCGTCGGGAAGTTTAAGAATGTTCTGAACCTGTTTTGACTCTCCCCCCGCTTGTTGCGTATTATTGGATCCCTTAAACTCAAAGAGGCCGTAATTTTTTAGAGCAAACCGCCCCCCTTCTTTTTCAAGTTCGACTATTTTTATGGCCGAGGTGCCGATATCTATGCCCAGTTTTCCCTTTGACTTGAATAGATTGAATGCCATATATAAAGTTAGTATACCACACAACTATCTAGAGATTATGTTTAATTATCCCCAGAACCAGAGATTCGACAAACCTTCCTTTAAAAAGGCCTTGAAAAAGTCGAATCACGGTTCTGGACTAGTCCCGCACCGTGCTTCGCTCTGGTGCGGGGCCCAACACATGAAAAACTGGGCGTTAGATATTATATTTCCCAAGATTTGCTTGGGTTGTAGCCGATTCACCGCTATCGGTGACTTTGATTATGTTTGTAAAAAATGTTTTGGGGAGGTTAGTTTAAAAAACACTTTTGAGTGCGTGGGGTGCAAGAGGCAGACGCACCTGGGTCTTACCTGTGTATTCTGTAAAAAGGAGAGTGAGTTGGACCAGCTTCTTATAGCTGCCGAATTGTCCGACTCGGTAATAGAGAAGATGCTAAAAACCTACAAGTACAAATTTGTGTCCGATATGGCCAAACCGCTTTCGGTGATTGCAAAGAAGTGTATTAAAAAACTGCTGTCTAAGGGATTTAATTTATTTGAAGATAGTCCCGTGGTAATCTCCGTTCCGCTTCATAAGAACCGTCTCAACTGGCGCGGATTTAATCAGGCCGATTTGTTGGCAAGAAGTGTGGCTGATAGTTATCACATGCCTTATGGTGAGAAAGTTTTAACCAGAGTCGTTAACGCAAAACACCAGGCCGAAGCAGAAACGAAAGAAGAGCGTTTTAGCAATGTGAAAAATAATTTTGTCGTGACTAATCGCGAAGCGATAAAGGGCAGGACCGTAATTCTGGTAGACGATATTTGCACGACTGGCGCGACCTTAAACGAGTGTGCGAGGGTTTTAAAAAATCCGCCATCTGGCGGAGGGGCTAAAAGAGTTATCGGGTTTGTAATCGCAAGGGGGTAATCTGGCGGTGGCGATTTCCGGAACTTTGAACCGAAGATAATGCTCAATTACAGCAATATTGATAGGATTATACGAAAATTAAGGCGAATGTATCAAGAAAAGCCCAATTTGTTCGATGTGCCAGATTTTGCTCGAAAGGTTTACTAACCCTATTCCAACTCATCCACAATAAAGACGAGGTTCTTATAAATAATTTCTCGAACTTTCTGAACTGGAAACCATTCTGAATAAGTCTCCTCCTTAACTTTATCTGGGTCGCCAACTGGCTTAGCTTCAAACATGGCAACTCTTATAAGTTCTCCGGTCTGTCCATGAGTATAGGTAACATCTGAAAGTCTCTTTACTATTTCAACTTTATATCCGGTTTCTTCTTTTACTTCTCGCAAGGCTACTTGTTCAAGTGTTTCCCCAGGTTCAGCATGGCCTTTTGGGAATGTCCAAATTTCTTTTTCTTTATCGGTAACAAGTAAAACTTCATTACGATCATTCATAACAACACAGCCCGCTTTGAGGGTTTCATTTTTTTCGTTTTTAATTTTAGGGTGTTCTGTCATAAATGTTTTTTCAGAAAAGCCCTACCCGAGCCAGATTTGAGATATTTTTCAAATTCAAATGCTTTATACTTATCACTAAAAACTACATGAGTAACAAGCTGGACTGGGCGACGATCTTTTGTAGCCGGAACATATCCGTTGATATGTCGCTCAAATCTCTCTTCTAAATTTTCTGTACAACCAGTATACGGTTTTCCATCGGCACAATTTAAAATGTAGACAAAATAATTAATATGCGAAGGTCTCCTTCGCGACCTTTTGGCGGGCCACTCGGGTTAAGTACCGATGGATATAAGGCAGTATAAGGCTTTCTGATGGGTCTGAACAGAGGTAATTTTGAGGCACTCGGGTCTGCCGATAAAAAATATCCACTGCGGAGGCGGAAGGATTCGAACCTTCGGACCGGTTTCCCGGTCAACACATTAGCAGTGTGCTGCTTTCGACCGCTCAGCCACGCCTCCGTAACTTTTAAATTTTATCAAATAAATTAGACAAAATCAACCTTTTTAATTGAAATTTTTGGTTAAAAATGATATAATCTTGAGATGTCAGATGCGGGCAATACAACAAAAAACAGACTACGGCCGCCGGTGGTGGTTGTTTTGGGTCATGTCGACCACGGAAAGACAAGATTACTAGACACCATACGGAAAACAAATGTAATGGAAAAGGAATCGGGAGGTATTACTCAGCATGTGGGAGCATACCAAATTGATATGTCGAAATTTCGAAATGTCGAAATATCCCAAAAAATAACTTTTTTGGACACGCCGGGTCATGAGGCGTTTACGGCGATAAGATCTCGAGGCGCTAAGATTGCTGACATTGCGGTTCTTGTTGTGGCCGCCGATGAAAGCGTTAAGCCTCAAACGAAGGAAGCGATAAAGATAATCAAAGAGGAAAATATCCCTTTCATTGTAGCTGTTAACAAAATAGACAAAGAGGGGGCCAATGTTCAGAAAGTAAAACAAGACCTTGCTGCAGAAGAAGTTCTTGTTGAAGATTGGGGGGGAAAAGTACCAGTTGTTGAAATATCGGCAAAAGCAGGCAAAAATATTTCTGAACTTTTAGATATGATATTGCTCGTGGCCGAACTGGAAGAACTTCGAGAAGATTTATCAAAGCCGGCCGAGGGGGTAATAATAGAGTCGCACTTGGACAAAAGAAAAGGTTATGTTGCCACGGCTCTGGTCCAAAAAGGAGTGCTTGCGTTGGGCGACTGGGTTGCGGCGGGGAGAGTTGTCGGGAAAATAAAAATGATGGAGGACTTTACCGGCAAATCGATTGAAAAAGCCGAACCGTCCCAGCCGGTTATACTTACGGGGTGGAGCGAAGTTCCCGATACGGGAGCGTCATTTGTATCAGTAGATTCAAAAACCGAAGCAGAAAAGATTACCGACGAAAACAAGAGTCTAGACCTTACTCCCCTATTCTCTTTCATAAGCGAGTCAGCGGACCCGGAGAAAAAAATATACAACCTTGTTTTAAAAGCCGATGTTAAAAGTTCTCTGGAGGCGGTTGATGTTTCGTTAAAGGCAGTTAAGTCTGACAAGGTCAGATGCAATGTGATCGGCTATGATATAGGTGACATAACTGAAAACGATGTGAAAACAGCAATTGCCACAAAATCAGATATTGTTGGTTTTAGGGTTAACATCGAGCCGTCGGTTGTCAGGTTAACCGAAAAAGAGAGTATCAAAGTCCAAACCTTCGATGTTATATATGAACTGATAGAAGCGATAAGGAAAAACATGGCAGAACAGCTTGATCCGGAAATTCAAAGAACTCTGTTGGGCAAACTTAAAGTCTTGGCTTTATTTAAAAAAGATTCTAAAAGCCAGATTGTGGGTGGCAAGGTTTTGTCCGGCAAAGTTGTGAGAGGGGCCGTTGTAGATGTTGTCAGAAATAGTGAAGTTATCGGAAAAAGCAAACTAGGCCAACTTCAGCATAACAAAGAAGACATGGCCGAAGTTAAAGAAGGTCTCGATGCCGGCATGCGTCTTGATGTTATCTCTGGTCAACCATTCGCTGAAGTGTCTGTCGGTGATATATTAGAAGTGTACGGAGAAGAAAAAACAATCGGAAGTTTATAGAATCGGCGGCGTAGCCAAGTGGTAAGGCAACTCTCTGCAAAAGAGTTATACGGCGGTTCAATTCCGCCCGCCGCCTCAAATGTTTAAAAATATGCTCGGGTGATGGAATTGGTAGACATTACGGACTTAAAATCCGTTGACCGCAAGGTCGTGCCGGTTCGACTCCGGCCCCGAGCACCAATATCAAACTTTCCGATTTTTGCCCGACCGATTCGGCCGCGCGAAGCGCGTGCCACTATTTCCCCCCCATTTTTCCAAACGAATTCAGGGTTTTTGGCGCGCTTGCGCGCACTAATTTTTCGCCAAGAAGCAGGTTCGAGCCAAGCATTTTTCTTGGTTGTGAGAGTCGTAATTTTTTCTTCCAAAGTTTTCTTTTCTGAAATAAGTTTTGACTTATGTTCTCGGTATATTTCCTTGTCTATATTTTGGTCTAAATAACCCTCGAGAAGGATTTGGAGTTTGGTGTTTATTGTTTTTATTCTTTGTTCTGATTCTTGGATAAAAACAACCACCGATTGTTCTGATTTTTGTTGATCGGTTTCTATCATTTCGTTTAATTTTTCTGCCCAACCTTGTTCCAAAGAAACTTTTTGAAGCTTTTTGATATTTGTTTATCTAATTCTTCCTGGCGAGTACAAGGTTCTTTACATTTGAGTGCTTTATTCTTTTTTGAGCAATGATAATACGTGTAATAATGGATATTTCCATTTTTTTGTTTTTTAATCTTGTATTCGCCAGCTATCATCATTTCGCTTATGTAAAATGAATATATGATGGTAAAAGTTAGCGATCATTGTATAAACCACTGGAAATTTTATAAGTAATATCAATGATCTCGCAATATTTCTGGTTTGGAGTAGTATGTATTTATGAGTAAAATAATACTTGTGTTTCTGGTTCTGGCAATTGGCGGATTTGTTTGGCTTGGCCAGTCTGATAAAAATTCCGACCTTGTCCCAAACGAATATGATATATACAAAGATATTCTCTATGAGTATCGCGAAGGTTTTGATGACAATCTCACATCGCTTGATATCTATACTTCCCCCGACTTTACTGATAAGCCAGTGATGGTTATGCTTCACGGCGGAGGATGGCAAAGAGGCGACAAAAGCAACTCGGGAGTTGTCAGGCCAAAGGCCGAATATTTTATAAATAAAGGTTTTGTTTTTATAAGCGTCAACTATCGACTAACGAAAGATAGCCGTGTGAATCATCCTGACAACGTTGAGGATGTAGCCGCGGCTATTTCTTGGGTTTACTCCAACATTTCCCAATATGGCGGTAAGGGCAGTCAATTATACCTCATTGGCCATTCGGCAGGCGCCCATCTTGCCTCTTTGGTTTCAACTGACCACCGATATTTACAGAACGAAGGCATTGATCCAAACATTATAAAAGGTGTAATCGCTCTTGACACTGGTCTATTTGATCTGGTTTCCGCTTATACCGGAGGTCCGGCAACTCGTAATCTTATTGAATTGGCGTTTACTAAAACAGACGCGGCTTCTCTTCAGGACGGATCACCTATAGCCCATATTGAGTTAGGGAAAAGCATCCCTCCCTTTCTAATTCTCTTTGCCGCTGAACGGGGAGAAAAAGGTTCTCCCGGCCAGTCACAAACATTCTATGAAAAACTCATAGCCAACGGGTACTCCGCAAATATCAAAGGCGTTTTAAGCAAAGCCCACAGTGACATGAATAAAGACGTTGGTAAACCAAACGATCCTCTGACTGTTGAGATCGAACTGTTCCTAACCAAAATTCACCCATAATATTCCCCACCCCCTTTGTCAAAAATCAGTACTTTATGAGAGGATTTGAAATCGCCGCCGCAGGCGGCGAAATGCGTTCGGACTAATTCAAGAATACTGCACCACGTAGGAAATTGACTCAATCGATTGAGTCGTTTAGTTTGTTCTAAAAATGTGATAAATTCAACTCGTTATGCCTATTTTCTATACTCGTAAAGGCGATGATGGCCGGAGTCGCATCGGCAAGAAGGTTGTATCTAAAACCTGTCTTGAGGTTGAAGCATTGGGTCAATTAGACGAGTTGAATAGCATGGTCGGGGTTTTGAAGAGCGGCAAGGTCTCCGGGATTTTAAAAAAACATCTCCATGAGATTCAAGAGAACCTTTTCATTATTCAATCTCATGTGGCCAATTTGATGCTTGGAAGCAAGTTTAAAGTTCCTAAGTTTTCCGCCGAAGGCGGATCCGCCTCTGGCGGAGAAAGATCCAAAGTTGAAGAAGCAGAGAAAATCATAGACGAGATCGAACGCAAACTTCCTCCCTTGAAGAAATTTGTTATTTCAGGAATAAACCAGACCTCTGCTTGGTTGGACTTGTTGCGGGCAAAATCTCGCAATGTTGAGAGAAAAATTTTAGAAATTAGAAATTCGAAATTAGAAATTGACGCCAGCATTCTGGCGTACATAAATCGTCTCTCCAGTTTGTTTTTCGCTCTTGCCCGTTGGGAAGCAAATGGCAAAAAAGAACAGCATCCGAAATATAGATAGAAATTGCTAAATTGCCGTATTGTTATATTGTTTAAAATAATGAAGCAAAAGGAGTTGTACCTTGAAAAAAGCCATAACTGTATTAATGATATGGCTACTGACCGAGGGAGCCAGTGCTCAGCATGACAGCTTTGAGGTATTAAACCCCAAGGTTGGGCAAGGAGAAGTTCTGGTAATAAAAATAGCGCCCCAATGGATGCCGCCCGCGACCTCGAATCCCTCAATTTCGGTCTTTGGCAACCGTTATATTCCTAATAAATATGGAGAAGTTTTTGTGGGGATTCCTCTAGATGCAAAACTGGGCATAGATATTGTAACTCTCGTCGAGTATGGACGAGGGGTCAGACTTAGCTGGGATTACGAAGAAGTAGAAGTGGTTCCAAACGACTTTCCAGTAAGAATTAGAGGTCCATTCACTCCTACTCCAAAATGGAGACGCGAACGGCAATCAATATCCCAAGCTTTCAACCTTGGAGACTATTCCGAACGATATTTTGACGGTGAGTTTATAAAACCGCTTGACGAAATAATTGTTGACGAGGAGAGGATGATAGGAGAAGAGTCGAGCCCATTTGGTCAGGGTCATAACGGTATTGATTTGACCACCATGGATCCTAAAACTGGAAAACACAAAAGACCGGTTAAGGCTATTAACTCGGGCAAAGTTGCGCTGATAGCAAGGAATTATTCTACCGAAGGCAATATGGTTATTATAGATCACGGCTCAGGAATATTTTCAGTGTATATGCATTTGTCTAAATTTCTGGTATCAAAAGTCGGCCAAACGGTTAAGGGGGGCGATGTTATAGCGATGTCAGGCGATACCGGCAGTGCCAAAAGAGGCGGCGCTCATCTTCATTTTTCAATTAAAGTAAGAAGCAAAGATGGGAAAAGTGATGTCTATATTGACCCTCTCGGATTTATTGCTATGATGAATCAGCTCGTTAAATAAGTAGATAAAACCATGGCCACAGAAACAGGAACGACTTGTGTTGTTTGCTGGCTGGGAGAAATTGTCCGGATTGCTTACGAAGATTATCACTGTAATACTTGCGGTTTAAAGTATAGATTTCTGCCTTCTCAGACATTGTCTCCGCCAAAGTCCGACGATTCCAAGATTCAGATTCAGCCGGGGCTTTTCGTGGCAAAGCATGCAACGGCTGTTTTTTCAAAAGACCGATGAGTTCCATCGGTTTTGTTATTTCTTGTTGTGATACTTCTTGTGAATTTCACGCAACTGCTTATCTGTAACATGAGTATAGATCTGGGTGGTTGTCACTGAAGCGTGGCCGAGCATTGCTTGGACGGAGCGGATATCGGCGCCGTTACGGAGAAGGTCAGTAGCGTAAGAATGGCGTAAGGTGTGCGGCGATACATTTTTTCCAGAGATACCGGCTTTGACTGCGCATTTTCCTACTATTCTTTGGACGCTTCTCGGTGTGAGTCTAAGGCTGCTGTCTTTTAAAAATATTTTAGACTTAGGAATCCTTATGAAAAGCGCTTCGTCGACATCAGCTCTTTTTCCAAGGTAATTTCTGAGGGCATCTTTTGTGCCGTCTGATAAAAACACCAGCCGCAATTTGCCCCCCTTACCCCTAACAGTCACCTCTCCCCTGTTTATGTCTATTCTGTCTCTGTCCAGAGAGCATAATTCAGATACGCGCATTCCGGTGCTGAATAGTGTGGCGAGTAGCGCCTTATCGCGCAAGGCATCAAGACCGTTCCCGTCCGGCGAATTTAATAACCGGTTCAATTCATCCGGCTCAAGAAATGTTACCTCTCGTTGTTCTTGTTTTCCCAACTCAACTCTTTCCGCGGCCAGGGACGGAATGTTTCTTTTGGCTAGATATTTCAGAAAGTTACGCAGAGCGATGATATGGTAGTTTTGAGTTACTTTTTTTAAGTTATTGCCATCAGCATCCTTGAGGCGATTAAGGTGAAGTCGATATTGCCTAACGAGTTCGTCGTCTATCTGGCCGGGATTTGAAATGTTGGCAAATCCAAAAAACCTGTCCAAATACCGTCCGTAGTTCTCAAGGGTTTTCTGTGAGCGATTCTTCTCTATTTCCAGATATTCCAAATATTGAATTTTTGTTTTCTTAATATCCACTGAGTATATTTTAATATATTTTGCGACATTATTAAACCGTGTTGCAATTTTTATAAATTTTGATATGATAAAGGCATATTAATTAACTGCGATTTCTCGGTAGCCAATATTTCAATCGACTCTTGCTTACTGGGAAATAGGCATGACCATGTTAAACCCCAAGGAAAAAACCAAGGTTTTAGAAAAGGTCAGGATCCACGACAAAGATACCGGATCTGCGGAAGCGCAGGTTGCTTTGTTTTCGGAAGAGATAGAGCAACTAGCCAAGCACCTCAAGAAGCACAAGAAAGACAACAGTTCTCGTTTGGGCCTTTTGAAGATGGTTTCCAAAAGGAAGAGATTGCTCGACCATCTGAAACGGGAACATCCGAAAAGATACAATACCTTAATTAAAAAACTGGACCTTAATTAAATAGTAATGTCCCCAAAGTCTCATAAATCAACCAAGAATATCCCCTCTGAGGAACTCACAAGGCACCAGAAAGTCGGTGTATTTGTTGATGCTCAAAACATGTATCATTCGGCCAAGAATTTATATAAGGCCAGAGTTAATTTTGGCTGGATCTTGCAACAAGCCATAGGCAACCGACAGTTGATAAGGGCTTTTGCGTATGCGATAAAAACCGAAAGCGGCGAAGAAAAGGCTTTTTTAGAAGCTTTACAAAAAGCCGGTTTTGAGTTGAAGGTGAAAGATTTACAAATTTTCCCCGGCGGAATGAAAAAAGGTGACTGGGATGTCGGTATTGCCATAGATGCGGTAATTTTAGCCGACAAAATCGATGTGGCCGTACTGGTTGAGGGAGACGGCGACTTTGTCCCTTTGGTGGATTACCTCAAAACGAATAAGGGGGTAAAGGTTGAGGTAATGGCCTTTGGGAGAAGCGCCTCGTCAAAACTGATTCAAGCCGCCAATGAATTTTATGATTTGGAAGAAGCAAAAGAGAAGGTGTTGTTAAAGTAATATTCACGACACCCAACCCTCGACTCACCGCGTCAAAACCCTGCTGGGTTTTACGCTCTCTCTCGGCTACAGAGATTCTTAGAGCGGCTAAAGCACGCTCAAGAAACTTTTCCGAGAACCCGCCTCCGAACGTTCGTCTTGGGGTCGGGTGTCGTGACCGCTACTCGGAATTGTTTTTATTAATTATCCGTGGTATCTTTAATCCAAGTTAATTAATAACCAACAAAAAGTAGTTGAAAACCAATTATGAATGGGGCTGTATTGGCCAAAGTACTCGAGTGCAGTAGCGCAGTAGAAATCGAGTTTTTTGGCCAGCCCCGTAGTGAATTTTCCAGATGCGCCTTTGGCGCAATACCGGGGGTATCTGGAAAATCTACTACGGGGCCAGAATTGCTTCTCACTCTTTTGTTGGTGTTTAGATAATGTCAGTAAAAACCTACGAAAAGGAATTTGCCGGAAAGCGGTTGTTTATTGAGTTTGGCCGTTTAGGTGGACAGGCCAACGGTTCTTGCCGTGTTCAATACGGCGAAACCACGGTTCTCATTAACGCCACGATGTCGGCCCACCAGAAGAGCGTTGATTACATGCCTCTCTCGGTGGACTATGAAGAGAAATATTATGCTGCCGGCAAAATAAAGGGCTCTAAGTGGATAAAACGAGAAACAAGGCCGTCAGATGAAGCGATTCTCTCTGGTCGTGTTATTGACCGTGCTATCCGTCCGCGGTTTAACCACAATATAAGAAATGAAATACAAGTGGTGGCCACGGTGCTGTCTTTTGACGGAGTAAATGATCCGGATATGCCGGCTCTTTTTGGCGCATCTCTGGCCTTGATGACTTCCGATATTCCATTTGACGGACCTATTGCCGGTGCAAGGATCGGCAGGGTTGGGGGGAAGCTGGTGTTTAACCCGACCTACCAAGAAAGAGCTGAAAGCGACTTCGACATAGTCGTGGCCGGCACCGCGAACAGGATAAACATGATAGAAGCCGGAGCTAAAATAGTTCCGGAAAAAGAAATGGCCGAGGCAATAAACGCCGGTTTTAATGAATTTCAAAACTTAATAAAATTTCAACGCGATATTGCGTCGGAAATAGGCCGAACAAAGAAAGAACTGGCCATAGCTACTCTGGATAAAGACCTTATCAAGGTTATAAGCGGTTTTAGCGGACCAAAACTTGAGAAAGCGTTGTACGCTCCCGGAAAAAACAAGTCGGAATTTTATGACGGGATAGGCCAGATTAAAGACGAGCTGATGGAGTACTTAAAAGAACAGTACAAAGAAAGCCATGAACTAGACAAAAAACTTAATGAAGCCAGTTTAATCTTTGAGGAGGAGATAGACAGAATCGTTCACAGGAACATCGTTGATCAGCCGGCTGGCGGAGAAAAAAGGCCGGACGGAAGAAAACTTGATCAATTGCGGGACTTAAGCGCCGAAGTGGGAATACTTCCTCATTCACACGGAACGGGACTTTTTAATCGCGGAACTACCCAGGCTTTATCTATTTTAACCCTGGCTGCTCCCGGACTTGAACAATGGGTGGAAACAATGGAAATAAATTTGACCAAGAAAAGGTTTATGCATCATTATGTTTTCCCGCCTTTCAGCGTTGGAGAAGTGGGCCGCATGGGCGGAGGTGGAAGGAGAGAAATAGGCCACGGAGCATTAGCGGAAAGGTCGCTTGAGCCGATTATTCCACCGAAAGACACGTTCCCGTATACGATACGGTTGGTTTCGGAAATACTCTCATCCAACGGCTCTTCATCAATGGCTTCAGTGTGCGGTTCTTCGTTGGCGCTTATGGATGGAGGAGTGCCAATCAAATCCCCTGCCGCCGGTATTGCTATGGGTTTGATGTTTGATGAAAAGGGAGAAAAATACAAAATTCTAACCGATATCCAAGGCCCAGAAGATCATCATGGCGACATGGATTTGAAAGTTGCGGGAACAAAAGAAGGCATAACCGGAATGCAGATGGATGTAAAAGTTGAAGGCATTTCTCCCGAGATAGTAGAGAAGGCGCTTCAGCAAGCAAGAAAAGCTCGTCTTGAAATACTTGAGGTTATAGAAAAAGCGATTGATTCTCCCCGATCCGAACTATCCCAGTACGCTCCGCGCGTAGAAACGATAAAAATAAACCCCGCCAAAATCGGAGCCCTTATCGGACCCGGCGGCAAGATAATAAATGAAATTATTGAAAAGACGGGAGCGGAAATAGATATTGAAGACGACGGTTCGGTATTCGTCACTTCGGTTACTCCTGAGGGAATGAAAAAAGCCCTGGCGCTGATTCAGGAGGTCACCTATGAGCCAAAAGCCGGAGATGAATTTGACGGCACGGTCGTGGCTATTAAAGATTTCGGCGCATTCGTGGAAATAATGCCTGGTAAAGACGGAATGGTCCACATCTCCGAAATGAGCGATCAGCGCGTGAACAGGGTTACCGACATTCTCAAAATGGGCCAAAAAGTCCATGTCTGGGTAAAATCAGTGGACGACACATCGGGGAAGATTTCTCTCACAATGAAACCACCAAGGAGATAAGTTGTAAAAATCGGCCGCTTGGGCCGACTTTTACAACTCCAAAGCTACCAAACCGAACTTTTTTATCTTTTCCTTGTAACGAGGGTAACTGAAATAGGCCTTTCTCAACTCTCTTACCGAAGAAATATCAGGCATTATTTTGTTCGGCGGATAAACCTTGACCATAGATGAGATGGTTTTGAATATCTTCGCTTTTTTGACTGTCTTCTCAAATTTTTCCTTTCCGCAGACAAAAACCAACAGGCTCCCCTTTTTTATGTCTCTGTATTTTGTTGTCGCCGCTCGGGTCTCAATCTTTTTCTTGCCGGACTTGATATCCAGAAAATTGCTACGGCTATTCTTGTTGGTCGTGTTAAAACGCAAAATGTATCTGTTCATAATGTATCTGTTCATAAAGCCACAGCGTACCAATTTTTCTTGTTGTTCACAACTTATTTTTGCCAGCTGTGTTAGAATAATAGTGAATTTAATTTAGCCTAATTTTTTAGATTTTAGGTTTTTAAGATTAATACTTAAATACTTAATTCTAAATACTTAACATTAAAACATGGCTGACGACAACAAACCATTCGACACAACTCCCTCGACTAAGCTCGGGACAAGTCAGGACAATAAGCCCTCAACAACCATAGACGAGCTGGTTAAAGAACTATCAAAAAGTAATTCAAGTCCCGCCTTTTCAGACAAACCCGCGATGAACCAGAGTACGCCCAGCAGGCCAATCGGACCGCCTCCTAACTTGCCGGGAGTTAAGATTCCCGTTACCGAAATTGATAGGAGCGTTAAGCCGCAGGGACCAGTCCCCTTGCCTCAACGGGAAGGCAATGTCGGCACGGGGGTGCCAAATCGGCCACTTCCTAATTTAGCAAGACCGCAGCCATTTTTGCCGCCAAAACCAGCCACTTCGTCTCAATCTCCACAACTACAACCACAACCGCCCCAGCCAGCAGGGAGGCAATTTTTCCAAGAGTATAAATCGTCAATCAGGACAATGGGTGAAGACATTTCCAGCATTAAATCCGGTCAAAAACCGTCGGGGGTTGATATACCGAGAAAGATCACCCCAGAGGCAAGACCACCGATGCCAGGAGTCCAAAAACCAATCATTACGCCGCCCAGTGGGCCAATGCCGTCCGCTATCGGGCTTGGGAGAGCTGAAAAAACTGGTCCCTTGCCGTTTATACCGGCACCCAAGACATCGGAAATACCAAAACCCAAGGAAGCTCAGCCGTCTATAATTGTTCCGGGAGAGAAAAAGATGTTCCCCGGGATGAGATTCTTGAGCCAGCCATTTTATATGCTGATAGCCGGGATTTTGGTTGTAGGAGGATTTATGTATTGGTTCTTAGTTTTGCGAGTTTCAGAGCCGGAAGTTGCCGTATCCCCAACGCCATCACCCACCATAACCGCTACTCCGTCAGTTAAAAGTTTAAGTGAAATATTCTCTGTTTCTGGAGGAACACCAGTCAACTTTGAAGTTTCTCTAAGTGATAATATAAGCAACGACTTCAAAATATTTGTTAATGCTCTAACTGTATCAAGGAATGAATTTACCGGAATTAATTTGATGGAAGATGTGGAAGGGACACTGGTTCCGGTAAGTTTCTTAAATATGTTTGATAATGCTCTGGTTATGTACCCCGCTGGTTTGAAGGACAATATGGCCGACTCTGCTGTCTTGGCTTATGGCCAGTCAGAGACATTCAACATGGACGGCACCGTTAATCTTAGTGTTCAAAACTTGAAGAAAATTTCTTTCGTGGCAAGAGTCAAAGATAAGGCTGCGGTTCAAGCGATAATGACAGATTGGGAGTTTACTATTGCTGATGATCTTGCCGATTTTCTTTCTATCTCCGATACGACCAAAGAAGCAAGCGTTAATTTCCTGGATAACGCGTACCGAGGCGCTGTCATAAGGTATAAAAATTTCCCTTGGCCAGATATTACGGTGGACTACTCCCTTGTTGATTTCGGAGGACAAAGCTATTTGGTTGTCGCCGGTTCTCGAGAAGCAATGTATACGGCGATAGATGTTTTACTTACGCAATAGCTTGGTGACATTTTAGTGACATCCTGTGTACAATTATTTTAAATGGTGACACATCGGTGTCACCATTGTTAGTAAAAATGGCTTAAAAGCTAGAAAAAGTGGTGACACTTGTCACCTCCGCCAGTTGGCGGATTGGTGACACAGTTATCCACAATTTTTGTATTGACTGTCACCACCCGTGTCACCTATAATGGAAGTAGATCTTTCGTCCCGACGCTTCGGTCGGGGCAAGCTGACAGTTCGACACACCAGTGGATTGTTGGCAAAATAATTTCGTTCCGCCTCGGCGGGACAAGAGGCGCAGAACTCACACTTCACATTTTTTCAAAGGGGTGCTCTGCGCCTTTTAAATTTGTTGCAAAAGTTTTTTGAATATGATTAGATTATTTTTATGGACAAAGATCAATTAAAAAAACTAGATGTAACTCTTGAGCAAGAAGAAAAGAATTTAACAGACCAGCTCAACAGAATTGCCAATAAAAATCCCCTAGTTAAGGGTGACTTTGAGGTTAGGGTGCCTAGCTACGGGGACGAAGACGACGAAAACACTCAAGAGTCCGTTGATTTAGATAGAAATTTTGCGATGGCCCAAGAGCTAGAATCAAAATTGAATTCTGTAAGAAAAACAAGGGAAAAGATAAAAATGGGAACTTACGGCAAGTGTGATAACTGCGGTTCGGAAATACCCCAGGAACGGCTGAAAGCTATGCCGGAAGCCCATAAATGTATTACGTGCGCCATCTAAATTAGCTACTAGCCACTAGTCGACTTCGCAAGTCCGTTGGACTTGCGAAGTCGTTAATTCTAGTCGCTAAGCACTAGTCACTAGTCGCTAAAAATTGTGCCGGTTAAAATATTCTCTGCTTCTGTTGTAGGAATAGACGCGCAGCTTGTAGAGGTCGAGGTTGATTCAAGCCCCGGCCTTTTCTCTTTGAATATAGTCGGTTTACCAGACAAGTCGGTCAAAGAATCAAAAGACAGAGTGGCTGGAGCGATAAAGAACAGCGGATTAACTCCCCCAAGCGGAAAACATAAGAAAATTATAATAAATCTCGCCCCCGCTGATGTTAAAAAAGAAGGCCCATCTTATGACTTACCCATCGCTCTCGGATGTCTTCTTGAAAGCGGACAGATAAAATTTAACCCAGAAAAGCGGCTTATTATCGGGGAAATATCTTTGGACGGCTCACTTAGGCATGCAAACGGAGTACTGTCTGTAGCCATCCTGGCTAAAAAGTTAGGCTTTAAAGAGCTGATAGTCCCAGTAGTTAACGCTAAAGAAGCGTCTGTAATAAGCGGCATAAATATTATTGGCGCCGCCACGATCAATGATGTTATAGGCCACATCACTAATCTTTCCCCTATTTCCCCCTATGTTTTTAGCGGACAAAGACCAGAAAATGAAGCTAATAGTGGTGATTCCCTTTCGTTTATAAAAGGCCAAGAAAGCGCAAAGAGGGCTCTTTTCGTAGCGGCGGCCGGCGGTCATAATATTCTGATGTTTGGTCCCCCTGGCTCCGGCAAAACGATACTGGCAAAGGCCTTGTCAGAAATTATACCCCCAATGAATCTAGAAGAGTCGGTGGAAGTTGCCAAAATCCACAGCTCTGCCGGACTTATCAAGGATTCCTACCTATCTTTTAAGAGGCCGTTTAGAGATCCCCACCATACCACTTCAGCTGTGGCGGTTATCGGTGGTGGAACATTTCCAAAACCAGGAGAGATAAGCTTAGCGCACAGAGGCGTGCTGTTTCTAGACGAATTACCCGAGTTCCCCAGGAGTGTTTTAGAGGCCCTACGACAGCCGCTGGAGGATGGAATGGTCACTGTCTCAAGAGCCGCCGGTTCGGCCACTCTACCGGCCAAATTTATGCTTGTAGCGGCCATGAATCCTTGTCCATGCGGTAATTATGGCGACAACAAACTAAATTGCATCTGCTCCCCTATCAATGTGATTAGATATCGAAAGAAAATATCGGGGCCGCTGTTGGATAGAATGGATATACAAATAAATGTTTCGCGCGAAACAGTTGACGGAAATGGACAAAAAAAGATTGTAAATATTGACGAAATGAAGAATTCTATTGTCACGGCAAGAAAAATACAAGAAAACCGATTCGCTAAATCCCCCATTTTTACCAATGCCGAGATTAACTTTAAAAACATAGATAAATACTGTGTTCTTGAGCCGGAAGCCGAAAGAATCCTGAAAAATGCCATTACTAATAAAAATCTTTCAATGAGGGCTTACCACAAAATCAAAAAGCTGGGTCGCACAATAGCGGATCTGGCGGGGTCGGATATAATCAGAGAAAATCACATTACCGAAGCATTGGCGTTTAGAGTAAACGAAAATATATTTTCGGAACTTGCCTAGTGTCGTTCGGCCTCACCGCCTTCTCATCACAATTCCTCATCTTTCGCTTCAGACTCTAGCCATCCTCGACACGCCTCCGGTTCCCCCGCGAGGGACCTCGGCTACTTTCGCCCAACCTTTTCTCGGGCAGTTAAACGATTATACTGCCCTCGACCGTGCAAAAGGTTGGATCTCTAGTGTCTCGTCATGACTAGAGTCTTAAGCTACCTTGCTTGGCGTTCGACCTGTGATTATCGGAATCTTTCCTTATCAACCTCATCCTTTTACTCGATTCGTCAAAGTGATTCAAAGACGGCAAGAATCCCACACTCCTCCAGTGTTCCGCGCGAAACATGGATAATAAACCGTTGCGTATCCATCAAAAAACGGCCAAATTGGCCGCTAAGTTAGAAATCTGAACCATCTTGATATAGTTGTTGCTTACTACCTTTCTTTTACATTTCTACTACCCCCTCATCCTTACTTTGTGACGCCACGACATGAGTTCTTGAAGGCATTACGCCAAGGATGTGTTTTTCCTTTCCGTAGCAGTCAATTGAAGAAACTTCAACTGATTCGTCGCTAGGTGACAAGATCGCTGCAAAACTTGGTCGGGCTAAACCGAGAGAGGCCCAATGAGAGCCGGATATCGGCTGGAATGTTACTTCAACTCCTTGAATGTAGTCTACTTGCCACATTCCGTAGCCAATAATGGGTGCTACGAAAGTAGTTACCTCTTTTGCGTCTCCACTTTTTTCTGGCGAGGGCTGAACTTGGTGGGTTACATTCACATATCGGACTCCCGAAACTTCTACATTTCCCGCCGGAGAGACCTCAACTCGTACCGTATTTCCTAGTCCAAACGATACCTCAACCACAGTGTTTTTTGCCATTCTATCCTCGTTAAAGTGCTGTTGCCACAAGATATTATAATGTACTTGAAGTGTCAAATAACTATACTTTTGCTTACATTGAGCTAGTCTGAAGTGAGCTTGGTCGAGCTGTCGAAAGTATTTACACTGAGCTAGTCGAAGTGTTCTGTAAGAAACCCCCACACCTAATCAGCGAATATCTGTGATGCCGAAAAGCAATCGCTGACTAGGTGGGGTGGCGAATCTTAAACGGCTCACCCATTGATTCGTTAAAAAGGCGCTGTTTTAGCGCCTTTGTTATGATAAATAGTGATTCAGTAGGGTTACTATTTCCTGTATCTTGGTTTTATCGCCTTTTTCACAGAGTTGGGCCGGGCTGAATCCCCCAGTGTGAATCATCGGTTGACTCCAAAAACGAAGCAACTCTGGTTCTCCGAACTTGTCTTTAAATTCCTTTATTTCCTTGGGTAAGTCGTCAAATTTCACTTCCCCTCCCGCTTGTTAATTGGGATACTTAATACTGCTATAAATTATGTCAATACATTGTTTTTGTCAAAACATTACTTAACCAGAGGATTCCTGGCTCCGTGAACTTCAAAATGGAGGTGACAGCCGGTTGAACGGCCGGTTGAGCCCATTGAAGCTATCAATTGGCCCCTTGAGACGGTTTCTCCAACGCCAACCAGCAGTTTGCTGTTGTGGGCGTATAGGGTTTCTGTTCCGTTGGGATGTATTAATTTTATGTATTTACCAAAACCGCCGTTCCATCCGACAGCATCTGATGTGGCAACACTGCCGTTGGCTGCCGCAAAAATGTTTGTACCGCAAGAATTGGCAATGTCAACACCGTTTCTACCATGAATCCGACCCCAGTTGTAGCCAGTCGTAGGAATAAGGAAATAATCACCCAAACTTGGAAGATGGGAAAAGGGAGATGTTCTTGTAGTCGCTATGCCGGATGAACCCTTGATCTTTCCGTCTGGCACAATGATCTCGTCGTCAATTTGAAGTTGTCCGTCTTGTGGCAAACCATTGTAGGCAACCACATTTTCTACTTCTACGCCGTATTTCTTAGCTATTGAACCAACCGTGTCCCCCTTTTTAACTATGTGAATTATCCCCGAAATAGGGGGTATTTTTAATACTTGTTCCGGTCTGATACTGTCGGAATCTCTCAAGTTGTTGGCCCACATTATTGATTCTATGCTTACCCCGTAGTCGAGCGCTATAAATGATAACTTGTCTCCCGGTTGAACAGTGTATTCAACAACCTGAACTCTCTTATCGGCTGTTTTTTCTATATAATCTGTTGCGGCGGGATTGTGAGAAAACACCGAATTATCTTGTATTGTGGTTGGTTCTAGGCTTGGTTCCGGTCCTCCTTGTCCTGGCTTTGCCATTGCCGCAGATCCGTTTTCCCAGGCCGTTAGGCCGCTTATATCAGCCAAATAGCCGCTAGTATTCGGCCTGTTTGACGAAAGGATTGAAGCCGAAGTTTCTTCGATATATCTCTTAACAAAAGTATTAAAAAGAGTTGTTTGTCCGTCACCGCCGGAACCCTTGATTATTAGTATCGTAACAGCTAAAACGATAGTTCCATACAAATGAAAACCGGGGCTATTGGTTAAGTCTTTTAGTTTGAGTATTTTCCCCAGTTTTTTGAGGTAAGTACTAATGGTTTTTAAATTTAAAACTGAGAATTTCAGCCGAAAAGAGCTATTTCAAGCCTAAAACATCAAAATCCTCTTGCACGAGGATTACCTCTCAAGGTTAGCATTTTAAGTCAAATTTAGCAACCCGCAGTGTCCACAGGAGTATCAAAAAGCCCGCAAGGCGGGCAACGGCATAGCAAAAGCGTTTTTACTCTAATGAACGATTCAGGCGTCTATCTTGGGCCTGTCGTATCGAATCGGCATAATTCTTGATTTCGTCGACAGAAGCGTTACCCCCCTCGATAGTTGAAATTAAAATTGTGAGATATTGCTGGTCCTTTCTCAGATCTAGCAATTCAGTGCCACAGACAGCCTCCGAGGCCCATGTTCCAGTCCATCGGATCTTAACATATCTCGTACAAGCCCTAACAGGGCATGAATGTCAAGTGTCGCTATTGGGAAAACTTTGTTGGGCAAAATTTAGGGGTATTTCTTAAAAAATTCTTTGGAGTTTGAGTTTAATATGGCCTTGAATATTTAAAAAGCCGGGATTAACCGGCAAATGATGGGGACTAAAGCTCTCTTCTGGATTTCTCTGCCTTGAGCTCTCGATCATAGCTCTCAACATCAAAACAAAGTCCATAGTCATCCCACTGAAGATGCAGATCTTCAAGAGCTGCGAGCAACTCATCAGTGCTCATTTTCTTTATTTCTTCAGTAATGAGGGTCGCTACTCGGCTGGCATGATTTTCAAACATCGGGCTCCTCCTATCCTGTATGTGCCTACTGATTCAACATATATTACACCAAAACCAAATAAAACGCAAGAGCATGTCATGGTTCAATAGCTTGGAATGGAAACATCTAAAGCGGTCCTCTTGTTTCTCTTTTACCACTTTCTTTGTACATACGAGCTTCAAGGCAGGTTCTTCAAAGACACTAGAGACCCGACTTTTTGCATGGTCAGAGGCGGTATGATCGTTTCACCGCCGAAGAAAAAGTCGGGCGAAAGTAGCCGAGGTTCCTCGCAGGGGAACTGGAGGCGTGTCTGAGAAGAACTTGTCTTGAAGCGAGGATTGAGAAAAAGGGGGTTGAGAGATTACAATGACTATGCGATAAATAAATAAAATGAAAAACCACAACTACATTGACTTTGGAAGTTTTGCCGAGGGTTTGGCGGAAGAATTTCTGAAGAAGAGGGGATATAAGATTCTCGGTAGGAACTATCGCAAACCTTGGGGCGAAGTAGACATTATTGCCGAGAAGGAGGGAATAATTATTTTCGTTGAGGTTAAAGCCAGCGACAGTCCGGCTCCAAAGGGCTTTGAGCCGGAAAAGCGCGTAAATGACAACAAAATAAAAAGAATAAAACGCGCCGCCCAAACATACATCCAGCAAAATAATCTCGACAATCGGTCATGGCAGATAGACATAATCGCGATTGAATTAAACAAAGATAGGGGAGTGGCAAAAATAACGCACTTCAAGAATGTCGGGGTTTAAGTAAGCTTGACAGTTTTAGACGGTTGTTTATAATCCCCATGCTTGCCAAAGCCAGTTAAACTGGCCAAGGCCAAGGAGAGTTTCATGAGAACAAGGACAGCAGTTCTTTCAATGATTTTTGTGGTGTTATTCGTCGTTTCGGCAAATGCTCAGCCGGTTGAGTGGTCTGTGTCGGATCCCAAGCCATTGTCCGAGCTGAATCTGCCGTTCGTGTCAGATCAGTATTTCCTTGCGAACTATTCGCCAAGTACGGCGCTTGTGTGGGTAGATGGCAAAGTAACTGATGTGACCGTTCCGCCTTTTTCGTTTCGTTGGATATCGTTTTATGTTGCCAGAAGTACCAAAGTTGAGGCGAGAACGAATGTGCCGACGAATAGCGGTGTCAAGGTCAAGAAACTAAAGAGTGAGCGAGCGAAAACTCGCGATGGCCAGCATTATGGCTGGTTGTTTACTTTAAAGTAAAAGGGATTAACAGCCCAAGCCCCGCATTTTGTGGGGTCTTTACTTTTTTAATACGACATGATATAATATAAGCATAATCAGTTTCGTTGACAACGATGCTCTCGCAATGTGGGGGCAGGAAGGAAAAGACAATGAGAATGAAAAAGACGTTGTTCATCGCTCTCGCGTTCGTGTTCGCGCTTCTTGCCGGCGTCACGCCGGCCAATGCGCAGATCTTCGCCGGCCAGTACGGTCCGGCAGACCAGCTCCTGCAGTCCAACCTGAACATGGTGGATCGCTGGATGTGGTATGGCGACATGTACGGCTATACTCGAGGAGGTCAGTTCTACGGGATGTATGACCGCTTCGGTCGCCGGCTTTCTCGCCCGGTTCGGATTGCGATTGCCGGGGCCGAGATCGGGGCTACAATTGGTGCCATGACTGGCCACGGTTGGAAAGGTACCGCGATTGGTGCCGGTATTGGTGCTGCCCCTGGACTTCTTGCCTGGGCATTCAGCAAAAGGGGTGACGACGACGATAAGGAAGTAGTCGTGGATTTGCCCGATCAGATTCCACCGATGCCGCAGACGGCGCAGGTGTCGTCCGGTCCCGGCCGTGAGAACGGCTGGAATCCGCGTCTGCGTGAACAGGCGAATAGTGGCGGTTCCTTGTTCGGCAGCCATCGCGGCTGTTTAGAACAGGGGATGGCTACCCTCAAGAACGAGGGCAGGAATCCCGTGCAAGTGTACCAGAACGGAACCTGGTATGTGGATCTTCTTCCTCGTCAGTCGGAATGTGGGGATCCCCGCGCTTCCTACGAGGCCGAGGTGCTCTCCATGGTAGTTGACGGTTTCTCGGGCACGGCGGATACAGTCCGTACAAAGCCCGAAGGCCGGGACGGTCTCGTCCTGGTATGGAGGTAACGATGGCAACACCAACAACTCCGGCGGCGCCGGTAACACCGGCGCCGCCCACACCGACACCGTCTCGGCCACCCCGGCCGGGCGAGATGAATTTTGAATTGCGGCGGCTCTCTGAGCCGTTGCTGTTGAGGCAGGTAGCACAGGACCCACTGTGGGCTCGTGTCAAGCTCGTCGGGTTCATCATCGGAAGTATCTCTGTGCTTGTCGGTATGGTGGTGCTTGGGGTCTGGCTCGGTGGCGGTTTTGCAGGTTCACCAGTGGTTTCACCGACGGCACCGGCTGCAATCGTACCGGCGGCAACGCCGGCGCCGGTGGTCCAGCAGCCGACTCCAGTCCAACCGCCGGTGCCCGGCTGGCAGTCCCGTGGGTTCCCAACCCGCGATGACTGTGAGTACCACTCCATTGTGGTACTCCACGAAGCACCGGCCGGCCGGTGCAACTAGTCCATAGGGCTTAAACAGTCCAAACCGCATTCGCGGTCCGTCTCCCGACGGACATCCAGCGAATGCGGTTCTTTAATTGTAAAAAGAGTTTAAAAACGATACTATTTAACAGTGATTTATCTATCTAAAAGCGAAAAAGAGACGCAAAAAATTGCCGGGGATTTGGCGCTTAAAATAATGAAAAACCCTTCGACTCGGCTCAGGGCGAGTGTTATCACACTTGAAGGGAAGTTGGGGGCGGGGAAGACGACTTTTGTCAAAGGTTTTGCCAAGGCACTGGGGATTAAAGCAAAAATAAAAAGTCCAACATTTGTTTTGATGAAAAAATATCCAATTTTGCCTATAACCTATAACCTAAAACCTAAAACCTGTTTATATCACCTCGATTGCTACCGCGTCAGAGACCATAGAGATCTCATAACTCTTGACCTGAAAACTATATTCAACGAGTCGCGTAGTATTATTTTAATCGAGTGGCCGGAAAGAGTGAGTAAGATCTTGCCCAAAAAACTAATAAAAGTTCATATTGATCATGTTTCCGAAAGCAAGCGAAAAATAAGTTGGGAAAGAGTTTAACATGTATAAACCGTCAAAGCCGTACAAACAGAAAATTATTAACGAGATACGAAAGACTTGGAATTCTCCATGTTTAAGCATTAAGTTTAATACCTACCCCATATTCAAAAGCAAAATTTCCTGTCTTGAAGTTGACCATACGGACGGCATAGGCACAAAAGGCTTTTACCATTGGCAGAGAGAAACATTTAAAGCGGCGGCTATTGATGCTCTCGCAATGAACCTTAACGATTTAGCCACTGTGAGAGCTTTTCCATATAAGCTCTCAAATCATATTACAGTTCCCGTGGAAGATGAGCGTATTTTGAAAATAGTGCAGGCTATAGCGCGAGAGTGCAAGAAGTATAAAATAGCTATGGTTGGGGGAGAAAATTCATTCCACGACAACACGGACGGACTTGATATCAGTATGACTGTTTCCGGATTTATCAAAAATCCAGCAAGAAACAGGTTTCAAGTTGGGGATGTTCTTATTGGGTTAAGGAGTAACGGCTTGCATTCAAACGGCATGACGAAAGTCAGGCAAGTTTTTGGCAAAGAGTACAGAAAAGAATTTACAGTGCCGACACGCATTTATTTGTACGATATTTTGAAATTGACAGAAAAATGCGATGTCCACGGCATGATGCACATAACCGGCGGAGCATTTACCAAGTTGAAAGATATTTTGTACAAGGCTGACGCGGTTATTGAACATCCTAAAAAGTTGCAACCCCAGGGAATATTTAAAGACATATATAAAAAAATATTTTCAAATAAGGTGATGTATTCTACATTCAACTGTGGCATAGGATTTGTTCTTTCTGTCCCTGAACAAGAGGTCTCTAAAGTTCTTTCCCGCGTAAATAATGCCTGTGTTATTGGGAAAGTCACTCACGGGAATGGCGAAATTTATATTAGGTCAGCATTTAATGACGAAATTTTAAAATTGTAATGAAAAAATTAGTATTGATTGACGGTCACGCGTTAGTCCACAGAGCTTTTCACGCTCTGCCGCCGACGCTAAGTTCTCCCAAGGGCGTTCCGACGAACGCAGTTTTCGGCTTCACCGCTGTTCTCCTCAAAATGATAAAGGACATAAAGCCGGACTATATTGCGGCGACATTTGATTTGGCGGCGCCGACATTCCGACACGAAGAGTTTGCTGAGTATAAGGCTCACAGGGAGAAAGCTCCCGACGAACTTCATGCCCAGACTCCGCTGATTAAAGAGATACTGATGGCATTCGGTATTCCTATTTATGAAAAGCCCGGTTTTGAAGCGGATGATTTGATAGGTTCCTTGGCAGAGAGGTCAAAAGAAGATAAAGATATCCAAACAATAATAATGACCGGCGATCTGGACACTCTTCAGCTGGTTGATGGAGACAAGGTGGTTGTTTTTACGTTGAGAAAAGGTGTCACAGATACGGTCATTTACGACGAGAACGAAGTGTTCAAAAGATATGGCTTAAAGCCGGAGCAACTCAATGATTTTAAGGGTCTCAAGGGCGACCCGTCAGATAATATACCGGGGGTTCCGGGAGTGGGGGAGAAGACGGCGGCAGCTCTCATACAAAAATTCAAGACCCTTGAATTTTTGTATGAGGAAATCTCTAATCTCGAAACCCTAATCTCTAAACAATCTCAAAATACAAATCTCAAAAAAAATAAAATCCAAATTAAACCGCCACTTTCAGAGAAATTAATTCAAAAACTGCTTGAAAACAAAGACATGGCATTTTTTTCAAAAAAATTGGCCACCATTATAAGGGATGTAGACATTGATTTTAGTCTGGATAAAGCGGACTGGCTTAAAAATTTAAACAGGACAGAAATAGAGAAGTTATTTAAAGAATTAGGACTTTATAGTTTGATCAAGAGGCTTGATGAAATCAGTATTTTCAGTCAGGGGCAGATGGTGTTACCGGAAACCGTCAAAACGGAAACTTCCGCCGGCGTTAAAGAGTTGAGAAAAAAGAAAGATGTTGCCGGGGCTTTCAATGAGATAAAAGAGGCGAGAGAATTTTCATTTAATTTAAGCAGTGAATTTTTTGATTTTTGCGTTGAAAAAAGATGTTTTAGCGCAGTTTGGCCCATGATTGTGGAAGACAAAGACCTGTTTAAAACTGCCAAAGATATTTTTGAGGGAGACGGGGTTTTTAAAATCGGTCACGATCTCAAGGGGTCGGCCAAGCTCTTGTTAAGTTTCGGAATTGAGCTGGGCCGTGCGGGATTTGACACCAAGCTTGCGGCCTATCTTTTAAATTCAGACCGCAAAGATTACAGTCTGGAAAAAATATATTTTGATGAATTTCAAGAAAGTATTAGCCAAAACACCAGAGAGGTCCCTGTTTTTGTGGGTAAGTTAAAAGAAAGACAATCCGAACGGCTAAAAAAAGAAAAATTGGAATGGCTTTTTGAGAATATAGAGGCTCCAACAGCAAGAATTCTAGCGGAAATGGAATTGCGGGGAATTTTGATTGATTCCAAAGCGATAGCAAGGTTGTCTAAATTGGTGGCCGTCGAGATAAGCGGTCTGGAAAAAGATATATACAAACTAGCCGGCACGGAATTTAACATTAACTCTCCGAAACAGTTAAAAGAGGTGCTTTTTGGTCCGGCACCTACCGGACTTAACCTAAAGGGCAAAGTAAGAAAAACAGCCAAAGGGGCTCTCTCCACAGCTGCGGGCGAGCTGGAAAAGCTGGTTGACGAACATCCGGTAATAGAGAAGATATTAAGATATAGAGAAGTTCAGAAATTAAAAACGACCTACATAGATCCGTTCCCGAGTTTAATAAGCAAGACAACCGGACGGTTGCATACTACATTTAACCAAACAGGCACTACGACCGGCCGGCTTGCCAGCCAGGACCCTAACCTCCAGAACATACCAATACGCACGGAACTTGGGCAGGAATTTAGGAAAGCATTCATTGCCTCTCCTGGGTACAAACTGGTGTCTTTTGATTATTCCCAGCTTGAGTTGAGAATAGCGGCCCATATTTCCCAAGACGAGAAAATGATGGCGGCATTTAGGAGGGGAGAGGATATTCATACACGCACAGCGGCGGAAATTTTCGGTGTTAAACCGGAGATGGTTGATAAAAACATGCGTCGTGACGCAAAAGTTATGAATTTCGGCATTTTGTACGGAATGGGAATTCTCGGCTTTCAGAGAGCTTCCGGTGTTTCCCGTGAGCGGGCGAGAGAATTTATCGACAAGTATCTGAAAGAGTTTTCCGGGATCGCCAGATACATGGACGATATGAAAATGAAAGCCCGCAAGGACGGTTATGTTTCAACGGTCTTTGGCAGAAGGAGATGGTTCCCCGAGATAAGGTCAAGTATGCCACAGATTGTAAGCCAGGCCGAGCGCATGGCTATAAATATGCCCATTCAGGGTACTGCCGCTGATTTGGTGAAACTGGCAATGATAAAAGCCTTTGAATATACACATAATTCAGGCAAGCAAGACAAAGTATTTTTACTGCTTCAAGTCCACGATGAACTCCTTTTTGAAGTAAAAGAAAACTCGGTTAAAAACATAGCGGACAAAATAAAGGATATTATGGAGAATGTTTACAAACTCGATGTGCCGCTGGTTGTAGATGTTAAGAGCGGACACAATTGGGCGGAGATGGACGAGTTAAAGATATGAGCTATGTTTCAAGAGCTGGTGAAAAATTGGAGTATGCGTTAAAAGAATTTAAAATTAATGTTGCCAATTTAATTTGTGCTGATTTTGGTTCAAGCACCGGCGGTTTTGTTGACTGTTTGCTTCAAAATGGGGCCGCCAAGGTTTATGCGGTAGATACCGGTTATGGGGTATTGGATTATAAATTGAGACAGAACAAGAGAGTAGTCGTAATGGAGAAAAAGAATGCCATGCATGTGGAGTTGCCCGAGAAAGTCGACCTCATTACGGTAGATACAGGGTGGACCAAGTTAGATAAAGTGGTTCCAAATGCTTTAGAGAATATTAAGCCGGAAGGGTATATACTGGCATTAGTAAAGCCTCATTATGAATCCGAACCCGGGATGTTGCGTAAGGGTAAATTGCAGGAAGACTTTATGCCGGAGGTTTTAAGCGGTGTTCGTAGCAAGTTGCTGGAAACCGGAGTCGAAGTGCTGAAAGAAACAGAGTCGCCTTTGCTTGGCGGAAAAGGAAAAAACAAAGAGTATTTTTTCTTTCTAAAGAAAGTAAATTCTGAATTAAATTAAATCACTAATCCTAGTGGCTATTGGCTAGTCGCTAGTCGCTAAATTGCCTGAACTACCAGAAGTAGAAACAACAGTCCGGGACTTGCGCAAAAAGCTGGTTGGTTTGAGGTTCAAGGATGTCTGGACCGACCCCGCAAAACCAACTCACATTGGTCGCGGGGCAAGCTGGCCCTTAATTAAAAAAGTTATTAAGAACAAGAAAATTTTAGATGTTAAGCGGAGAGCGAAATTTATCATTATAGATATCGAAGGTAAATATAGTATTTTTATTCACCAAAAAATATCGGGACATTTGTTGTATGGAACATGGAATATGGAACATGGAATATGGAAAGCAAACAAATCTGGGCCACTGAAAAGCGAAAGAGAAAACGGATACATAAGGACGATTTGGAAGTTAAGCAATGGCTACCAGTTGGCATTTTCGGATCTAAGACGATTCGGGAAGGTTGTTTTGGTTAAGGACGATAATTTGTCTGAGTTGCCGGAAATAAAAAAGTTAGGGCCCGAACCGCTAGAAATAAAGTTTGAAAAATTTAAAGAATTATTTAAATCCGCCGGCTGGCAAAAGCGTGGGCGGATAAAGCAGGTTCTTATGGACCCGTTCTTCATCGCCGGGATAGGGAATATTTATTCCGATGAGATATTGTGGGATTCGGGCTTTCACCCCTTGTCCAGAACGGAAAATCTGTCTGACGGCGATCTCAAAAAGATATACAATGCAACGGTTAGGATATTAAAAAAAGCAATCAAGCTTGGCGGTTCAAGCGTGGAGGATTACCGTATGTCCTCTGGCGAGAAAGGAGAGTACCAAAACCAAACTAAAGCGTACCAGAGAGACGGAGAGAGGTGTGCCAGAAAAGACGGGGGAGTGATAAAAAGGATAAAATTAGGAGGCAGGTCGGCTCACTTTTGTTCTGTACATCAAAAGTTAAAATGAAAATAATTAAATTTGTAATATCGTATTTTAAAGAATTAGATATTAATAAAACTATTTTTATAGCTGGTATTGCCGCCGGTGCCTTTTTGATTGCTTTTCTTTTCTGGTGGCTGGGTGGCTCAACAATAATCGGCATAAAGAACGAAGATCAAAGGCCTCGTGCCTCACTGACAGGTTTGATTTGCGACAACTATAACAAAAGGGCTATTGCCGTGATGATGGCTTCCGATCCGATCGCCAGACCGTTGTCGGGTATAGGTCAAGCCGACATTATTGTCGAGATGCCGGTTACGCCCAATGGCATAACTAGGATGATGGCTATTTTCCAGTGCGAGGAGCCTGTTGAGATTGGTTCTATTAGGTCTGCGCGAGAGGATTTCTTGTCGCTGGTAGCCGGCTTCGGGGCTCTCTACGCTCATTGGGGAGGAGAGAGAGAAGCGTTGAATAAATTGAATAATGGGATCTTGGACAACATAGACGCGATGAAGTATGAGGGCACGGTTTTTTACAGAAAAAATTCTGTTCCGAGGCCCCATAACGGATTTACTACAATTGAACTTCTTGAAGATAAAGCGGAAGATCTGGGATATGACTTGAATGATATTTTTGCCGGCTATTTAAGAACGGAAGAAAAACCGGAAAGAAACTTAAACAACATGATTACCGAAATTTCCGTTGGCTACGAAAAACCGTATGATGTTGAGTGGACTTACGATAACGCTCTAGGCGTGTATAAAAGAATAAGAGGGGATGAAGCGGAAATAGACAGAAATACGGGTGAACAAGTCAAGGCAAATGTTATTGTAATGATGCGTACTACATCCAAAGTCTTGAGCATTGATTATATCAGCGTGGATACTGTCGGAGAAGGAGAGGCGGAGTTCTATCAGAACGGCATTAGGGTCAGCGGGACATGGAAAAACGGTGTCAACGGTCTTAAGTTTTACGATTCTAACAACCAAGAAATGAAATTTGTGTCCGGAAAGATGTGGATAGAGATAGTGACGAAGTAAAATAACCAATCACCAATGATCAATAACCAATAAATAACTAATTTTCAAATGTTTTAAATGTTTTTATAAACATTTTTAAGTTTTATTGGGTATTGGATGTTGGTTATTGATTATTTTTTAAAAATGCTGATTTTTCTTTATGGTTCCGACGGGTACCGACTTAAAGAGAGTGTCGGTGCTGTTGTTGATTCCTATCAAAAAAAACACAAAAGCGGAATAAATCTCTACCGCTTTGATTTGTCATCGGATAAAAACTACAACGACTTAGCCAGTGCGGTTAAAAGCGTTTCTTTTTTCGATGAAGTGAAGTTGGTTATTGTTAAGAATATTTTTGATAATAAAATTTATGCCGACAACCTGTCGGATTTAATAAAAGATTTTAATCTGGACAAGATAAAAGATGTGGCGCTGGTCTTTGTGGAAGATAAAACTCAAAAAGATTTGGAAAAGAAAAATAGCGGCTTATTTTCCCTTCTTGGCTCAAAAAGTGGTCTCATTAGAAACATTGAGTATCTTAGTGGAACAAAACTGTTGAACTGGGTTAAGGTCAAATTTGAGGAAAACGGGCACAACACATCTTCGGCTGTCGCCAACTTGCTAATAGATGCGGTTGGGAACGAAAGCTATGCCTTGGCCAACGAAGTAGAAAAACTCGGTAATTATAAAAAGGGCGCAATTATTACTGAAAAAGATATAAATTTACTGGTTGGCCATAAAGAAAATAACAATATTTTTGATCTGGTTGATTCGGTTGGCAACCGAGACAAGGCCAGGTCATTTGAGATGATGTATCGTTTGCTAAACGAAGGCCGCGACGGCCATTATCTGCTCAGCATGCTCGTCTATCACTTCGAAAACCTTCTTTCTGTTTCTGGTGGCTCGACTCCTAACGGGATGCACCCTTTTGTCGCCAGAAAGTCCGCCAGCCAAGCGTGCAAGTTCACAAAAGAAGACCTGCTGTCAAAATTCAACTACCTTGCAGAACTCGATGTAAGCTCTAAAAGCGGACTAATAAATCTTGAAGATTCTTTATACAATTTTGTACTGGCTTAATAAAAACGCCCCTTTAGCTGGGCGTATTTTTTTTTAATTTATCTTAATTTTAATCTGCTTCTTTTCCCACTCACAACTTACGAGTTTGTCTTTGCCGTCAATTACTGTTTCGAGATACACCTTTCTCCCCCAAAGATGAAGAATGTTGGCGAGGGTGGCACTAAGATATCTTTGGTCAAGCTCATAACCGTTAAATACATGTTCTAGATATAGGTGGTTGTTTCCATCATAATTCCCGTCTTTTACTCTGATTATTGGAGTGCCGTAAGTTGTCATCATTGACTTGATTTCTTGTCTGATTATCTCGGGGTTATCTTCTCCAATAACATAAATAATATCTTTTCCATCGGTGACAGTTAGCCAGATATAAAGCTGTTGTTCGTGGATAAAATCATCCGTTAAAAATTCTTCCACCGCCATTCTGTCGGTATAGTAGCTTCTTACTTCAAAAATCTTTTGTCTGCCGAGTTGTGCCCTAGTATCCCAAGACAATCTCTCGGCATGATTTCTTTCTTCATCATAATCTCTGCCGAAACGCCCCTTGTTCCAGCGCTCCTCAATGTCTTCAAGCAAGGCGAGTCCTATGCGGTACCAATTGAAAGATGTCTTAGATTCTCGAGTAACGCCGGCATGAAAGTCGCTGAATACGCCGTGTTCTTCTGGGGTCAGCACCCCTTCTTCAAAAAGGCGTCTCATTATTTTTACATGCCAGTATGTTGCCCAGCCCTCGTTAAGCATTTTGGTTCTCATGTTCGGATTTAAAGCTCTTGCCTGGTTTCTCAACACCGTTAATATGTCTACCATCCATGGCCTCAACGGTTTTGGTGATTTAGTGGCAATGTATTTGATGAGATCGTATGTTGGTTCTGGGGGGGTTTTTAACGATAGCCTCTCGAGATGGCGTTCGATCTTTTCTATTTCTTGTCTGGTTTCCGGTTTCTTAAATTCCGACTTCATGTCGTTGAATCTTTCAAGTTTTGCATGCTCCAGATCCAAAAGTCTTTCCCTTGTCTCTTCTTCATCCTGTTCTTCAAAGAACGGATCAGGGTTTTGATGCCACATAACTGACATGCCGGCGTCAATTATTTTTTCAACTGAAACACGGTCGTACTTCTCTTCGTATTTAGCGAATCGCGTCGCGGCATTACGAGCTTCTTCGGCAACATAAGACATAGATCTGCCGTGTTGGGAATATCTGCTTCCAAGAAAGAAGTCCACATGTCCGTATACGTGTGCGACAATCATGGCATTGAGGGCGAAAGGATTGGTCTCAACAAGAAATGCTCTTGGGACATCAAAGTTCCAGACCTGCTCATAGGGAATTCCATGACCGGTATGTTCATATATTGTTCTATTTTTGTCGTAGTCTCTGCCGAAGGTCCAATGGGAGAAATTGACTGGAAACATGTAAGACATTCCCTCAAGCACTCGTTGAGCCGGGACTACTTCAAATATAATATCGGTTGTAAGAAGGCCGAATTCAACAGCTATTTCCTTTACTCTTTTTTCTATTTCAGTCAGCCGGTCCAGCTCTTTTTTTGTCATTGTGCTTCCAGCCAGCTTAGCTGGCCCACCTGTCCTTTTTCAGGAAAGTTTTTAATGCCGGCAACAGATCTTCTCTTGACCCTATTTTTACGCACAAGAATGGAAACGAATCAGGTCCCATCATAGTGTCGACATTGTCAACCCTGCCTTTTTTAAGCTCAAAACTGTTTTTAAAAGTATCCCACAGCTTTCCGGAAAGACTATTATTTTCTTCAGGTCTAATTTCTCCATATCCAACCATGTTAACTTCTTTAGCGATTAATTTTCTAAGCTCTTCTACCGTCTGATTAGAGTCGAAATCATCTCCATCCGAAAAGTGCCACACATATACATTCCAACTGTTGGTTGGGTATTCGGTTTCGACCAATCCAGAGGCCTTCTCGTATGCCGTATAACAATAAGTTCCTCCACTTTCACCGGTTGAGAAAAAATCTTCTTCTGGCACGATTCTGGCAACCGCATGATGAGTGATAAATCTAACTTCAACCTGTCGGTACAATTTTCTTAAGAACTCAACAAGCCAAAAAAGCATTGATCGGGCAAGATATTTTTTCATATCGCTCATAGATCCAGAAACATCCATCATGGCAATTATTACGGCTCGAGACTGTTCCTGAGTGTCGTCTTTGATCTGACGGTATCTCAAGTCATCGTTCGTAAAAATTGGGAACGGTTCAACTGCATCAGATTGGTCCGAAACGGAGTTTTCTTTTAGAATCGTAAGCGCATCAGCAAGTATGCCCTTTGACTGCTTGAGTGCTCTAAAACAAACAAGTTCACTTTGGCCAGTTTCTGATTCAAGAGACCTCAAAAAGTACCAGAATCTCCTGATGCCTTCACGGGCAGTAGCTTTTCTGTCAAGAAGCGGCCACACCCCGGCCTTATCCAGGCCGGCTATTTTCCATCCCAGTTCAACGGTAATGTTTTGCATTTCTTTTTCTTCTAATTTAGGTAAACCCAAATCTTCAAGCATCATTTCAATCAATTCTTCAATGGGGATCTCCGTTTCAATGTAGTCCTTGCCGGGTTCTGACCCAGGCTCTGAACCGTTACCATTTGGCGCTGGCCGATGGCCTATGATGTCTCCGGGTTCACCAGGTCCTTGGCCAAAACCTGAAATATCATCGCCTATCTTTGGCTTAAAGTGGGGGATATCTATAATTCTTATCGGAACTTTTACCACTTTGCCTTTTTTGTGAGTAATGATGGACTCATCTGCGATAATTTCTGGTAAGCGTTTTTGGATTGCTTCTTTTTGCTTTTCTCGGTGGCGCCTGGCGTCTTTTTTACCCCGTTCGTTGATCGGCTCTGAAATGATAATGGGCATTAGTAGCTCTTTCTGATTGTAAATTTGCTGGGAAAAGAATAACAACAAACTCGGCACTTTTCAAGGATATGGGTATTTGGTTGTGGAAATAAAAAAGCTCCCGAAAACGGAGCTTTAATTCTAAACAACATTACTCACTCAAAAACTCAGCAGCCTTTCCGACTATTTCCTTAGCGCAGATGGGGCAGAAACCTAAGCCATCTTTCTGCGTAAGTTCTGAAAACAAGTCATCGGCTCTCTTTTTTGCTTCACTGTCCTTGGGCTTGTCGCTTGCCAAGACAAGGGTAAGTGTTGCCCTTGAATCTGCGAGAAGTTTCTCTTCCACTGCTCTGGCAAGGGGAGTATAAGTTTCAAAGCTAAATCCTGGGTTTGAGGCTACAAATTCCAGAACTTCACCTCGAAAGACATCTGCCTCTGATTCTGCAATGGGTATATGCTCTTCAATAGAACGCATAAATTTGATCTCCGGTTCTTTGGGTCGGCCGGTGATGTCTTCGCGGGCAACATCAAAATGACCGCGAACATGTTTCCTTTTCTGCTCTCTATAGAATTTAACTTCATTGACATAGCGCTTGAAAAGCTCTCGGGCCAGGTCTTGATATGCTTTGAGATATGCCTTACTTACCGAACGAATTACAAATTCTCTGAATTCGGTTATAACGCTTCCGCCTTCACCGGCCGAAAGTAATTCTTTGAATCTTTTTACCTCTTCGGGGCTATAGCCCATTCGGTGCTCGAATAAATCGCGTAGTGCTCTTATGACCGTTAGCGGAGTAAGACATCCGTTGTTCTGTTTCACTAGAGCAGTATTAATGGCAGATAAGATATCTCTTGAGCTAAGACCAAACATGCCCTCACGCTTCATAATGTCATCTGAGGATTGGCCTTCTTCTCTCAGTTCTCTGGTATCGACTGGTTTTTTGTCCTTGTCCCTTATTTCGGTAAGGGCCCTGTCGCCGTTGTATATCTTTGCTTTAGTCAGAACATCAATTCCCATTTGTGATGGGCTAAGCCGAGAAAGAACTGCAAATAAAGCCGCCATCTCAAACGAGCCGGGAGCGATATGGTACTCAGAGATTCTGTTTAAATCACTCTCTTCCTCAATCAGCTTTTTATAAATTCCAATTTCTTCTTTGATCTCCAGCGGATAAGGGAATTGGACCACGAACATTCTGTCATGCAAAGCCTCGTTTTCTTGTTTGGTTGAGAATTTTTTATACTCAGTCAGGTTAGTGTGGCCCACGACTACGGTATCAACATAGAGATGGGGAAAGCTTGAACCCTGGACCTTCAACTCTTTTTCTTCTGCTACACTGATAAAAACCCAAAGTAATTTTTCGTCAGCCTTAATGAGCTCACGCCCTTCGCAGATGCCTCGGTTCGCCTTTTCAAGTTCTCCGGTAAGGGAGTAAGCAAGAGGATGATCCGGCCCCTTAGTTGAGGCGATGGCTATATTTTCGCGGCCCACAAGCTCTGTTATGTCCTGGGATTTTTCATCGGATGGCTCAAAAGAACCAATACCCCTTGTGCCTTGAATTGAGAATCGGAATGTTTTTACTGGCACGTCAAACCATTTTACAACGCCATCGCTTTCAGTAAATTCTTCCTTAAGCTTATATCGGCACACAGGACACAGATCGCCCTCGATGCGTATCCCAAGCTCTTTTTCAAACTCCGCTCTTAGGTGGCGGGGGAGAAGATGCAATGGTTCTTCGAGCATCGGACAGCCATCAATGGCAAACACTTGCCTGGCTTCGTAGTTTTCCAGTGCCCGTTTAAGGATATTTACGAAAGTTGATTTACCGCTGGCAGTAGGCCCCACAAGGAGCAGAATTTGTTTGCCCGTTGAAAGACGATTTGCGCCGGCTTTAAAGTATTTGACTACCTGGAAAATCGGCTTGTCTACGCCAAACAGTTTTTTTGTAAAAAGACCATATCGGACAGAAACAGGTTCTCCGTCGTCAATGGACCAGCGTTCTTTTTCTGGCACTTCAGTTGTCCCGTAACTCAGGATTATTTCCAATAATCGACCCGGAGAGTTTTGAGCAATGCGGGGATCTTCCTTAAGTAGATTTAAGTAGTCTCTGAATGTTAGCACTTTTTCGGCGCTTTTTCTTGTGCGCTTCCTTTCAGCATCACGCTCAATAATTCCGTTAAGATTGAACGGTTTTTGATCAGTCATGTGCGTCCTCGTTTTTAATGTACCCTACAGTTTCATTATTTTAAGGGAATGTCCTGCGCTGTCAACCCCTGTTAACCCTTTCGACCTTATTTCAAAATAGACATTTCTATGATTAAATAGGCAGATGTCTGTGTATGCGTATCTTCATGTCGGACGGGCTGGTGAGTTACAGGACCCCGGTGACAGAAAACTCTATCGTTTACTGGAAATTCTGCCTGGTTTTAGCGCCTGGCTTACATTTATCCTAATAGTTGTGTTATCTTTCTGGACGCCATTTTTTGTGGCGTTATTTATAATAGCCTTTGATGTTTATTGGCTTATTAAAACTATTTATTTATCTCTGCATCTAAGGGTTGCTTACAACAAGTTGAGAGAAAATTCAAAGATCAATTGGTTGGAACGACTTGAAAACCTACAACCTACAACCTACAACCTACAACCTCTTAAATCCTGGGGGGATATTTACCACATCATCTTTCTGCCTCTCTACAAAGAGAGCTATGAAATTGTTTCAGCGTCATTAGAAGGATTGCTCAAGTCAAATTACCCCAAAACAAAAATGATGGTCGTTCTTTGCTGGGAAGAAAGGGGAGGAGATGAGACCAGGCAAGTAGTCGAGGCGGTAGAAAGAAAATATAAGAACGAGTTCTTGGAATTTGTGTCAATAATCCACCCGGCTGGGTTGTTGGGTGAGATACCCGGCAAGGGTTCTAATACGGCTTATGCGGCAAGAATAGTTAAAGAAACCCTTGTCGATCGGCTAGGTATTTCATATGACAAGATAATTGTTTCTAACTTTGACATAGATACGGTGGTTTACCCGGAATATTTCGGGATACTTACTTATACTTTTCTGACGACACTTGATCCGCTCAAGGCATCTTATCAGCCGATACCTTTGTATGTGAACAACATTTGGGAGGCACCTTCATTTGCAAGGGTAGTGGCTTTTTCAGCAACATTCTGGCACACTATTAAACAAGAACGGCCCGATAGTGCAACTACATTTTCCTCCCATTCTATGTCTTGGCAGGCTCTTGAAGATGTTGGTTTTTGGCAGAAAAACATGGTTTCCGAAGATTCAAGGATATTTTGGCAGTGTTTTTTACGATATAACGGCGACTACAAAGTTGTTTCTCTTTACTATCCCGTATCGATGGATGCCAATGTTGCGTCTAAAACATGGGATACTTTTAAAAATGTTTACAAACAGCAAAGGCGATGGGCTTATGGTGTCGAGAACATCCCATATTTCCTGTTTGGTTTTATAAAAAATAAAATGATTCCTGTGAGAAAGAAGTTATACTACGGTTTTATTGCTATCGAAGGGAATCATTCGTGGGCGACAAACGCAATAATGCTTTTTGTTTTAGGGTGGCTGCCGGTTATAGTAGGCGGTTCGGAGTTCAACCGGACAGTTCTATCATTTAACCTTCCGTATTTAACGAGAATGATAATGACCTTTGCCATGTTTGGGCTTGTGTCGTCCGCCGTACTGTCAATTGTTTTACTGCCTCCGCGGCCGCCCCAATTCGGCCGACTCAAACATTTTCTGATGATTATTCAGTGGATATTATTTCCAATTACGACCATTTTTCTCGGCGCTATTCCGGCGCTAGACGCCCAAACTCGGTTAATGATAGGTAGGTACATGGGGTTTTGGGTTACACCAAAATCTAGAATCTCTAAATCCTAATTTCTAATTTCTAAACAAATTCAATCCGCCAATCGGCGGATCAAATCTCAAAAATTTTAAAGGTTTTGATGTTAGAGACTGTTTAGAGATTTACTCGAAATGAGTCATTTTTTGGAATTCTGCTAGTCGTTCACGCAACAGGGGATACTTATTTAGCGACGGGTCTTCTTTGAGAAGCAAGCGTGCCTCAAGACGCGCTTTCTTTATTAACTCAACATTAGTCAACGATGCCATAGCGAGGTCTGGGAGGCCCGACTGCTTCGTGCCCATAAATTCTCCCGGGCCGCGAATGGCCATGTCTTTTTCCGCAAGTTCAAATCCGTCATCGCATTCGGTCAATGCTTTTAACCTCTGACTAGTTGTTTTGTCCGAACTAGAAGAAAAAAGTAGGCAGTAAGACTGATGCTGATCGCGGCCGACGCGTCCCCGAAATTGATGCAACTGGGCAAGACCGAATCTGTCGGCGCTTTCAATGGCCATAATTGTTGCGTTGGGCACATCTACCCCGACTTCAATTACTGAAGTAGAGACGAGAATGTCGTGCCAGCTGTCTTTGAATTCCTGCATTATTCGGTTTTTTTCTTTGGGTTTGAGTTTGCCATGAAGCATGGCGATTTTTAGATCAGGGAAAATTTCTTGGGAAAGTTTTTTGTATTCTTCTTCCACCGCCTTAACATCAGCCCACAATATGTTCATCTTTGATTGACGACCGGAAGTTCTAATTTCCGACTTTGGGTCACTGACCTCTATTCTCGGACAAACTACAAAAATCTGCTTTCCTTTTTTAACCTCCTCTCTCATGAATTGATAAGCGCTTTTCCTTTGGTTTTGGCCAATTATCTTTGTGACTATTTTCTGTCTGTTTTTTGGTTTTTCTCTGATGATGGATATATCCAGATCGCCGTATATGGTTAGAGCCAATGTGCGGGGGATAGGGGTCGCCGTCATCGAAAGCAGGTGCGGAACCAAGCCCCTGTTTTTAATAAGGTGGGCTCTCTGGGACACGCCAAAACGATGTTGTTCGTCTATTATTAAGAATGCCAGACTTTTAAACTCTACATCTTTTTGAATAACGGCGTGAGTTCCGATTACTATCCCAACTTCGTTGTTCAGTATTCTTTCCTTTAATCCTTTTTTACTTATAGCCTCACCGTTTATTTGAGCAGTTGATCCGGTTAAGAGGCCGACTTTAACAGGACTGTTGTTTAATAAGCTGGATATTGTTTTGAAATGTTGGTAAGCAAGGACCTCTGTCGGCGCCAAAAAGACCGACTGGTGTCCGCTTGCCGCAACTTCAAGGCCGGCTATCAGCGCTACGACTGTTTTACCGCTGCCGACATCACCTTCCATCAGCCGATTCATTGGATATTTTTTTCCAAGGTCTTTGAGTATTTCCCATACGGCTATTTTCTGGTCTCCGGTAAGTTCAAAAGGCAAGGCGGAAATGAAGTCTTTTACCAGCGGCTCGTTGAAAGTTATCGGGACGGATTTTAATTGATTTAACTTTCTTCTTTCCAGCAGCGCTTTAATTTGAAACAGCATCAGGTCGTCAAAAGCCAGCCGTTCTCTAGCTGTCTTTGCTTCGTTTTCCGACAAAGGAAAGTGGACTGTTGTTATTGCGTCGGACAGAGTCGGAAAGCCGTGTTTTTTTAAAATGGATTCTGGTGTCGGGTCGTTGAGTTGAAGATCAGACAGAATCGGTTTTATTAAAAATCTCAAGTATTTTGAAGTTACGCCTTCTGTTTCAGGGTACACGGGTACTAGTCCATGGGTATGTTTTAAGGTTGTAGGCTGAAAAGATGAAATCTTTTCGTATGTTGGACTTGCCAGATAGACGCCATTCTTACCGGTCTTTACTTTGCCGGCTAAACTTACGAAAGCGCCTTCGGGGAGCTGGTTCTCTATGAACGGCTGATTGAACCATACGGCTTTTACCGCGCCGCTCATGTCTTTGACTATTGCATCGGTTATAAAAAGCCGTCGGGGAAATATTTTTTTTGTCGTGATTTTTACAACTTCTCCTTGGACATTAACTTTTTGGCCCGGCGACACATCGGATATGGGAATTGTCTCACTGTAATCCTCGTATTTTGAAGGCAAGTGCCACAGCAAATCTTTCAGGGTCTTAATGCCGAGACGGTTTAAACGCGGGGCGTTCCTCTGCCCCACATTTTTCAGCTTTTCTATTGAAAGGGAGAGATCGGTCATATGCGACCATATTTTAGCATTTTTCGAATTAAAAACAAAGGCAATCAGTCATTAGAAAAGAAACGACACAAGTTAAGAGTTCCCTCACGGCTCATTTAAGAAGAAAAAGAATAAAAAATTATCAACTTTTCTCTCTTGTTCAGTTGGACAGATAGTGATATTATATAAGTAAATCTATCCAATAACTTATATGAGAGTTCATAGTGAAGAAATAAAAAAGAAAGTCACAAAAGCAAGAAAACAAGGTAAAACGTATAGAGAACTTGTTCAAATGTTCGGTATCGCCAAGAGCACTTTGTCTTATTGGTTTGGAGACAAACTTGGTCATCCCTATGATAGAGAAGGACAACTAAAACACTTAGCCAAAATAAGGCCGCTTGCTATTTTGGCAAAAAGAAATATCAAGGCAGAACAGCAAGCCAAACTCATGGAAAAAGTTCGCAAAGATATTCAAAAATACCCAACCAAAAACATTGGCCTTCAAAAATTATTTCTAGCGGGTCTTTATTGGGCAGAAGGGGCCAAACACAAGAAAGTAGGCGGTTTAAAATTTGTTAACACCGATCCCAAGTTATCGCTACTTTACCTATCCCTTCTTAGAAAATGTTATTCAATTGATGAAGCCAGATTAAGAGTAAGGTTACACCTACACTACTACCATAAAATTAAAAACACTAGGTTATTTTGGTCACAATTATTGAATGTCCCGTTGGATCAATTTGGTAAGATATATATTAAAAAAAGAAGCAAAACAAAAAAGTTTAGACAAAATTTCATGGGCATCTGCTTTATATCTTATTTTGATGGCAATGTTCGAAAAGAATTGTTAGAGTTAGCAAGCCAGTTTCACGATGTCGTTATGTCCTCGTAGCTCAGGGGATAGAGCGTCTCCCTGCGGAGGAGAAGGTCGGCCGTTCAAATCGGCCCGAGGACGCAAATTACAATCCGAGTTTTCTGCCGATATGGTCAATGAGCGAGTTCTCGTGCTCTTTCTCCGGCAGGAAACTGATAATGAGTGACCTTAATTCTACGGGGTTTTGATTATTCAACAAAATTTTTACATATGGCATATACCATTTTGCTGATTCTATACTAAGCTCCTTCGGTCCGCCAGGGTTGTATTCAATCCAAAAAGATTTAAGGTCTTTATAATTGTACATAATGTCATCTACCAAAATGCCGGACTGGTTGACCGATATTTTTGATATAGTCGGTTTTTGGTTTCCATAGAGAAGTAAAACGAGAGAGGATAAGATTAAAAAGATGGAAGTCAGGGTACTATATTTAAATATCAATAAAGCGATAGCGCCCGTAAGCAGGGCCACAATCAATACGGACAGGTATCTCTTCTGGGGATTGTAATAGAAAGAGGGAGCCTCCCAAAATATGTGAGGACTATCTTTTGGTGAGAGCTGCTGTGTTGTTTTGGTTGCTTTTTGGGCAACCGCAACTTCTTCCCCTGGCTTTAAAGGGGGCTGGCCAAATTTTTTTCCCGGAGCCGGCTTTTTTCTTAGGTCTAGAATTTTGGACATATCTGCGGTGAGGGTGAGATTCGAACTCACGGTACGGTTTCCCGTACAAAGGTTTTCAAGACCTTCGCCTTAAACCACTCGGCCACCTCACCCCTGTTTTATACTTGAGTGCGTCTGTAAGCGTTGACGCTTTTTGATACTTCGCTAAGGAGAAATGCCCCGAGCACCTCATAGGTGAGGTGTCTGATGGGGGATGAGACTTCGAGATGAGCGAAGAATCCTATGAGAAACATTGCTAAAAGTGAAACCCACCACACATAGACGAACAATTCTCCAGGACGGATATTTAACTTAACGCCAGTCCATCGGGATGTTTCTTTGTGTACTATGTATACGCCCAGAAGTATTAAATAACTTGAAACAAGGGCTTCGGAAACTTCTAACTTAGGAATGAAGAAGTCCAGCCAACTTAGCACAATAAGAATAGCCGTCCACACAAGGAGGAAATAAAATAGCAGGTCTTTTACTGAGGATAACTCAATTCTATAGCGCTTTGCTATTATTTCATTATCCATATAATCATTATATCACAGTTTCCAGCCGGTTTGCACGAGTTGTGGCTATTCTGTGTATCGTTTAAATAAGCAGTAAAAATGGAAAAATTCCAACTGGCGGAGGGTAGAGGAGTCGAACCTCTAAGCCCTTGCGGGCGCCGGTTTTCGAAACCGGTGGAATACCATTATCCGAACCCTCCAGTATTAAAAATTTACCATTTTAATTTTATTAAAAAAAGCCCTCCGCGGGTGAAGGCGAAGGGTGGTAGGCCCGGCTGGATTTGAACCAGCGACCCTCTGCTTATAAGGCAGATGCTCTATCCATCTGAGCTACGAGCCTATTGAGGGATGGTGCACGGGGCAGGATTTGAACCTGCGACCTGCCGCTTATAAGGCAGCTGCTCTACCAGACTGAGCTACCCGTGAACAAAAGGGGTGGTTCCAACTTGGTGGTGCAGACGGAGGGGATCGAACCCCCGATACCCTGATTAAAAGTCAGGTGCCATACCACTTGGCTACGTCTGCACGAACGGATTGGTGCCGCCGGCCGGATTTGAACCGGCACGGCCCGGAGGCCACCGGATTTTAAGTCCAGTGCGTCTGCCTGTTCCGCCACAGCGGCACAATTTTTTTGAAAAAACAAAGTACTACGCGTTCCTAAGCCCTGTGCCATACGACTACGATACAGGGCGAAGGAGTGGTGGGTCCACGGATATATTAATGATAACATAGAGCAAATATTTTGTCAAAAAATTTTTGGGAGCTTTGAATTTAAAGATTTTTGTGTTAGTCTAATCTAGGCATTTTAATTATCGCGGGGTAGAGCAGTTGGCAGCTCGTCAGGCTCATAACCTGAAGGTCGTGGGTTCGAATCCCACCCCCGCAACAGATAAACAAAAGAAGGCATTTCTGCCTTCTTTTGTTTTAAGACGCTCGGTTTACTATTGAGAAATCATGGCTTGGAGCAAAATTTTACCAACATTGCCGGAAGAACCGCAAGTTACGCTTAACTCTTGCGGCAAAGAAGAGCTATTGAGGGTCACAACCTTATAACCGAGACTGGAAAGGGAATAAGACGTGCTTCCTATTTTAATCACCCTAGCGGTGTTAGCACGGTTATCTAACATTATGCTGGTTCCGTTTTTATACACAGGGTTTAAAGGAAGAACTTGGCATCGGTCGTCAAATTGTATCCTTCTTCCCTCATATTCTTTTACTAATTCAGAGTATGTCTTTGTGGAGGAAGGGGCAGTATCGCCGGTTTTTTTAACTGATGATTTGGCTGTTTGTTGAGTGGGGCTTGAACTGGGGCTGGGGCTTGGACTAGCCGACTGATCGCTTACGAAACTCGGGCCCTTGCCTGTCCACATGTATACAACAGCAACTACGACCGCGATGGCTATCGCCAACCAAATTTTCTTGTTCATCTAAAGATTGCTTAAATTCAGGAGGCCTGAATAAAAAGCATATTAATTTTTACTAGGAGTAATTATAAAATTTTTGGACAAAGCCGGCAATTAACTTATGAACAGCCAAAGTCCTTGGTCTATCAAAAACGCATTATCCTTGACTGGATTTTTCTTGTTAAAATAAATAAAGTGGTGTATATTTAGTAAACATTTCGCCGCAAATTGCCGGCGTAGTTCAAAGCCGACGCTTCGGTCGGCTCCCCGACAGAATCGTCGGGGCGGTAGGTTGTGTTTGTCGGCGTAGCTCAGTGGTAGAGCACTGCCCTCATAAAGCAGTTGTCGCAGGTCCGATCCCTGCCGCCGACACCACATAAAAATGTTTAGTCACAAATTATACAATTTCGATTCGGGGCTGCGATTGGTTGTTGTTCCAATGCCGTCAACCAAAACGGCGACTGTTTTGGTAATGGTCAGTACTGGTTCAAAATACGAAACCAAAGAGATAAACGGTATTTCCCATTTTCTCGAACACATGATGTTTAAGGGTACCGAGAAAAGGCCCGGCACATTAGATATAGCTAGGGAGCTGGATGGCATCGGAGCAGAGTACAACGCTTTCACCGGCAAGGAGTACACCGGTTATTATGCCAAAGCGAGTGTCAAGAAAATAGATATCGTGATGGATGTGATCTTTGATATTTTCTTGAACTCAAAATTGGACGGAAAAGAAATTGACATTGAGCGGGGAGTGATAATTGAGGAGTTAAACATGTATCGGGATATGCCCCAACGTTTCGTGGGTGATTTGTTTGAAAGATTGCTTTATGGCGATCAACCGGCCGGCTGGGACATTGGTGGGGAAAAAGAAACGATACTGAAATTAAAAAGGGAGGAATTTTTAAATTATTTTAATACCCACTATATCGCTCCCAAGACGATAGTGGCGGTAGCCGGCAATGTTGATCCCGAAACAATAAAAGAAAAAGTGGGGGCATATTTTAAAAGTATCCGTACAGGAGAAAAATTCAGCAAACCGGCAGTTGTGGAAGAACAGAAAGAGCCTCAAATTTTACTGCACAACAAAAAGACTGATCAGACTCATTTTATACTTGGAGTCAGGGCTTATGACAAATTTAATGATAAAAGATACTCCCTCGGGGTGTTATCAGTTGTTCTTGGCGGGGGTATGAGTTCTCGTCTTTTCAGCGAAGTAAGAGAAAAAAGGGGACTGGCCTATTATATCGGTGCCGGAGGAGAATCATATACTGATAGCGGATTTTTTATGGTCAAAGCGGGTGTGAATAACCAGAAAACGAAAGAAGCAGTCGAGGTAGTCATGAAAGAGTTAAGAAAAGTTAGAAAGCATGGCATCACCTCGGAGGAGCTTCAGAGGGCCAAAGATCAGGCAGAGGGCTCTATGGCTCTTGGGCTGGAGCATTCAGATGCCGTTGCCGAAACATACGCCGAGTCGCTTATTTTCCATGATAAAATTTTGACCCCCGAAGAGGAGCTTGATAAAATGAAGAAAGTAACGCTTGATCAGGTTTTTGAGGTTGCCTCCGATATTTTTGATAACAGCAAGCTCAATCTTTCCTTAATCGGGCCGCTCGAAGATGAAAATGAGTTTAAGAGTATTTTAAAATTTTAAACAAACATGTCTGACGACTACCAAAAAATTGATATTTCTACCGCCAGCATCCTCAAGACTATTATCATAATCCTGTTTTTTGTTTTTCTGTATATCTTGAAAGATGTTCTGATCATATTTTTATTTGGCCTGATTATTGCTTCTGCGATTTCTCCTTTTGCCAACTGGCTTGACGAAAAAAGATTCCCCCGTTTGTGGGGAGTGCTTATATTGTTCTTGGCAGTGATCGGCTTAATTGTTTTGATTGCCTCTCTTGTCATCCCATCTCTTTCTGCCGATGTTGATCAGCTAGTTACTACTTTGCCGGCTGTGTTTGAGAAAGTTTCCACATCTTTGGAAAATGTTCAGCAAGGCGCCCCGTCTTATCTTGATTTTGTAAGCGAAATACAGAATATTCTTAGTTCTTTGTCCTCGTATCTTCAGCAGTCGTCCCAATCGGCAGTTGGATTGGTGGTGAGCATATTTGGCGGCGTCATATCTTTCATCGCTGTTTTAGTCATATCTTTTTATCTCTCGGTTACGAAAAAGGGGTTAGATAGTTTCTTTGAATCGGTTGTGCCAGAAAAATACGAGTCATATGTTAAAGACCTGTGGAGAAGATCGGAGAGAAAGGTCGGTCTGTGGTTTCAGGGACAGTTGCTGCTCGCGCTTATTGTCGGCCTGGTTGTTTATGTCGGTCTTTCTTTGATGGGCATTAAATTTGCCCTGATGCTCGGCCTCTTGGCTTTTGCTTTTGAGATAGTGCCGGTTGTTGGTCCGGTGCTGGCTGCCATCCCCGCTGTTATCCTGGCGTTTCTTCAGGGACCCGCTATGGGCTTGTGGGTGGTTGTATTTTATGTGGCTGTTCAGCAGTTGGAAAACCACATTCTTGTGCCGATTGTGATGGGCAGGACTGTTGGCTTAAATCCGGTAGTGGTGATAATTGCTTTGCTTGTGGGAGGCAATCTTGCCGGTATTGCCGGTATGATTTTGTCCATTCCCGTAGCAACAGTTATCGTCGAGGTCATTGACGATATGGCAAGGAAGAAAGAATCAAGACGCCAAACAAGTTAATCTCTAATTTCTAAACCCTAATCTCTAAACAAACCCAATCCGCCAATCGGCGGACCGAATATCAAAAACGTTTTGAATTTTGAAATTTGATATTATTTAGAGATTAGAAATTAGGATTTAGAGATTTTATGCTCTATATTATCGCTACTCCTATCGGCAACCTTGATGACATCTCGCCTCGGGCGATTTCTGTTTTAAGTTCTTCCGACATTATTCTCGCTGAAGATACCAGGGTAACGCGCGTGCTTCTTTCAAAGTATGGGATAGATAGGTTGCTTATCAGTTATCATCAGCATAGTAAGGTTCAGAAAATAAATGAAATTATCAGTTGGCTGAAAGAGGGGAAAGTGTTATCTCTTGTTTCCGATGCCGGAACCCCGGGCATAAATGATCCCGGCAATTTTTTAATTCAGGAAATTTTGAAGGAACTGCCGGATTTGAAGATAATTCCTATCCCCGGACCGAATGCGGCGATTACGGCCTTAAGCGTAAGCGGATTTCCGGCAGATAAATTTGTTTTTCTTGGTTTTCCGCCGCACAAAAAGGGCCGTCAGACATTTTTCAAAAAAATTGGCGACATCGAAGAAACTGTTGTATTTTATGAATCAAAGCGCAGAATATTGAAAGCATTGGGAGAACTGAAAGAATTTGGTAAGGTAGACGACCCCGTAAAACCGCCTGACGGCAGTCACGGGGCAAGTCGCTCCATTATGGTTGCCAGAGAACTTACAAAGCAGTTTGAGACGATATATCGAGGAACGGTTGATGAGGTTTTAGAGCAACTGAACAAAACAAAGGTATTGGGAGAATTCGTGGTGGTGATAAAAAATAAAAAAATAAATAAATATGACACTGGAACAACTCGTTAAAGTTGAAGAAAATATTAATGAATAAATTTTATATTACAACCGCCATATTATATACCAATGCGCCGCCGCATATTGGTTTTGCTTTGGAATTGCTTCAAGCTGATGTTTTGGCTCGGTATAATCGATTGGTCGGAAACGAAACATGGTTTTTAACCGGAACAGATGAGCACGGGACGACGGTTGTTAAAGGCGCCGAAAAACACGGCAAGCCGGTTGAGGAATTTGTTGATGAAATGGCCGGCTTAGCTCGGAAGCTCACAAAAATTTTGAATATTTCAAATAATGATTTCATAAGAACTACTGACAAGGAACGCCACTGGCCGGCAGTAATAAAATTCTGGAATGAATTGGTTGAGGCCGGTGGCTTGTATAAAAAGAAATATAAAGGGTCGTATTGCGTCGGCCATGAATCATTTATCAAAAAAAGCGAGCTGATTGACGGCCGATGTCCGCTTCACAAAACAATCCCGGAAGAAGTAGAAGAAGAAAATTGGTTTTTCAGGTTAACTAAACATAAAAAAGAGTTAAAACAAAAAATTGAAAGCGGCGAGTTCAAAATAGTCCCCGAATCACGAATCAAAGAGGTTTTAAATTTAATTGACGATGCTGAAGATATAAGCTTTTCAAGACCAGTAAGCAGTTTGAAATGGGGGATACCGGTACCAAACGATCCGGAACAGACCATGTATGTGTGGGCGGACGCTTTAACGAACTATATTTCCGCCATGGGTTATAAAGATAACACGGAACAATTTCAAAAATTCTGGCCGGCTGATGTCCACTTGATAGGCAAAGATATTCTTCGCTTTCACGTCATTTATTGGCCGGCGATGTTGTTATCTGCCGGACTGCCTTTGCCTAAAGCTATATATGTTCACGGATTTATCACCGTAGGGGGAGAAAAGATGTCTAAAACTGTCGGCAATATTATTGATCCCTTTGCTTTGGTAGAAAAATACGGCGTTGATCCGGTAAGATATTTCTTGCTTCGAGAAATTTCTTCTGCTGAAGATGGCGACTTTTCGTATAAAAAACTGGAGGAAAGATATAATGGGGACCTAGCGAATGGTTTGGGAAATTTAGTTAGTCGTGTGGCAACACTGATTGAAAACAATATGGACGGAGAGTTGATATATGATAGCGCAAAGCGTAAAGCGCAAAGCGTAAAACTAGAAGGTTATGAAAAAGCCATAGAAGAATTCAGGTTGCATGATGCGTTAGGAGAAATTTGGAAAACAGTTGCTGACGCAAACAAGTATGTTGATGAGAGAAAACCGTGGTTGGAGGCTAAAGAGTCCCCGGAGAGGTTTCTAGAAACAATAATTGTTTTAGTGAGTGCTATTCATGATGTGGCTTGGTTGCTTCAGCCGTTTCTGCCGGAAACATCAGAAAAAATATTTAATATTTTTGATGCCCCGCAATCAGAGACGATACCAGAAGGACACAGTTTTCATGTAAAAAAAGGAAAAGCCTTGTTTCCCAAGTTTAGCTGAATTGTGATTAAAAACAAAAGTGCCCCGAGTTCGTAGTCGAACTACAATTAGGAGTGATCCTACTTTCAGTTTTTCAAAAACTGATTAAGTTAAGATTTATCCAAAAAGTAATTAACTACGACCTCGGGGCGATATTAAGCCTTATTTAGTCGGCTGTATCAGGAGAAGGCGAAGGTTTGGTCTTAGTCCGTGCAAATAAATAGAATAAACCCAGAGGGAAAATGACAGCATATAAAACGCTGACGATTGCATAATTAACAAACGAAATAAATACTGTAAATTCGTTACTGCCGTTATTCCGAAGTTCGCTTTCTCGCTCTTTCCAAAATTTGAACTGTAAGAGTAGGATAAGAGCAAAACTGGCCAGTCCAAGCCAAAAATATGGACTTGGAGGCATCAAGAAAACGAGGATATAATTTACAGTAGAATTCAGTAGATCAAAACTTCGATCCAGAATGTTGGTAGACCACTGACTTATTGTGTCCATTTAGGTCTCCTCCTTTTTGTCAGAGAGCTGCGCTCTCTTGAGCGCATTTGCAGGTTACCACACACGACGCCAATGTGTCAAATAACATGAAGAATACAATCGTTGATTCCCATTGCCATCCCCAGTTTCCTCAATACGAAAAAGATCGTGAGGAAATGATACAACGCGCCCTCGACGGGGGGGTTTTTATGATTTGCGTCGGGACGGATTTAGAAACATCGAAACAGGGGATTGAGCTTGCCAAAAAACATGACGGAATGTGGGCTTCTGTCGGGTTACATCCCAATGATAATTTAAATGAAAAATTTGAGGCTGAAAAATATAGAGAATTGTTGCAAAAGAAAAAAGTAGTTGCGTTTGGGGAAATTGGTTTAGACTATTATCGTACTGAAAAACCGAAAGACCAAAAGTTTCAGAAAGAAAGGTTTATACAACAACTGGAACTAGCTAAAGAAATGAAGGTGCCTTTAATTCTTCACTGTCGGGATGGAAAATCAGGAAGTGTCGGACGCACTTATCCTGACATGATTGAAATTTTAAAAAAAGGATATACAGACAATGGTGGTGTCGTGCATTCTTTTACGGGCTCTCTAAATGAGGCAAAACAATTTTTGGATTTAGGTTTTTATTTGGGATTTAATGGAATAATTACTTTTGTTCGACAGTACGATGATATTGTTCGTGAGACGCCATTGGAAAGGATTCTTCTTGAGACTGATGCGCCGTTTTTGACCCCCGAACCCTATCGAGGAAAAAGAAACGAGCCCCTATATGTAAAGGAAGTGGCCAAAAAGGTCGCTGAACTCAAGAACTTATCAGTTGACGAGGTTATTACAAAAACTACACAAAACATTATAAATTTATTCAAAATTAGTATATAAAAGATACATAAAGATTATTACAGTTTCTAACTAGTCTAATCAACCTCAACAGCCTAATAACCTAATCATCTTGCCCATCGATAAGCAGGTAACGACCAATAACCAATAACTAACCAGTTTTCAAACGTTTTAAACATTTCTTAGAGTTTTATTGGGGATGTTGGATATTGAATAATAGTCGTTTACTTGGTAATTAGATGAATTAGAGCGATTAGACCAATTTAAGGTATTTGTGCTTTCGGCCTCTGTTGATATCTCATTTGCCCCTGTTAGGGGGTTTTGTTATACTAAATACATCCTTTAAAACATTGAATATATTGAATATCTAATATTGAATATTCAATATTTAATTTCTTGATTGGCTCTCAAGATAAGTGTTCCTCGTTACGAATTTGAATTTTGAAGAGATTCGCCAGTTAGCGGATAACAATTCGAAAACGGGGATCACTGTGGCAAAACAACCGCAGGTTTTAAGTTCGGGCAAAACAATTTTTTGCGACGGTAAGCCGTACGTTCCGGCCGGAATGGTCGCTAAAGAATTCAATTATGCCCTAAGTCATGTTTCTCTTCTTGCCAGACAGAAAAGAGTCGACGCGATTTGGAACGGAAAAAGATGGTATGTAAACCGTGACTCTGTTATCGAACACCGTAATCTATCGCAGAGAAACAAGGCGGCTGGCGGTTTGAAAACCAGAGTACTCAACGAGTTGAGTGCTTCGGGCCCAAATACAAATAGTTCTTTGTCTAGTTCTTTGCCTCTTACTGAGGAACATTTATCGAAGAGAGACAATCTCCTTAAGACCGCCATCTTTGCGTTATCGAGGAGTAGCTTCTGTCTCTGGGAACTTCTTCACATACGGCGCTAATACTTTCTCGGGAACGGGATCATCTTCATTCTCCGGCAGCTTAGCCATCA
>MGKI01000003.1 GCA_001795615.1 Candidatus Yanofskybacteria bacterium RIFCSPLOWO2_01_FULL_42_49 | reverse complement strand
AAGTCAGAGATTTGAAAACGGCTGGAGTAAAAATTACAGACGATATTGTAAACGAAATATGCTACGAATTTCAAAATGCGGCGCTTGATGTGCTGATTTACAAAACCATAAAAGCCGTCCAAGAATACAAAGCCCCGACGTCAAAGAATCGGGGTCCCGACCGAAGCGTCGGGATTAAATCAATTTTCCTCTCCGGGGGCGTATCGGCAAACAAAGAGTTGAGAAAAAGACTGGAAACCGAAGCAAAGAAAATAAAAATAAAATACTCACAGCCTGAAATGGAATACACCGGCGATAATGCCGCAATGATAGCAATAGCGGGTTTTGCAAATTACCAAACAAAAGAAAATAACCCCGCACTTTCAAAGAAAGGCGGGGCAAGAAAAGACTTCTCGTGGAAGTCCGTAAAAATGGACGCTAATCTAGGATTTTAGTTGCAAAGATGACATTCTAATCTTTGGCAACTATCCATTGTGTCGAAGCCGTGGAAGTGGTCAACAGACAACCTGTGGCAATTATCACACTTGAATAAGTAAAATGTGTCCGGTGCAACAAGTTCAACTGGTTGAAATATTCCTAATTTAACAGGATAAAATATGGCTCTCATTTTTTGAAACCACGAAACTGTTCTAGCAAGAGATACTACAAGGTCACTCTTAAATGAAAAATCGAAGTTTTCCACGTAATTTATTCCTTATATTATTAAAAAGCTGTATGATAATACTATAAAAAGATAAGTAAATGTCAACCGAACTTCCAAAAACATACAGCCCGAAAGAAACCGAAGATAAGATTTACAAACTCTGGGAAGAGAGCGGTTTTTTCAGTCCAGAAGGACTGCCCTCTGTAGCTTTAGCAAAGAAGGGTAAGATTTCAGAACCAGAATCTTTCACTATCATTATGCCCCCAACCAATGCCAACGGTTCACTCCACGCCGGACACGGACTAGTCTTAACCATAGAAGACATAATGACTCGCTACAAAAGGATGCGCGGATATAAAACCCTCTGGCTTCCGGGGTTGGACCATGCCGGCTTTGAAACACAAGTTGTTTATGAAAAAAAACTCGAGAAGGAAGGCCGTTCCCGTTTCCAAATGGACAGACAGCAGCTATACGACGAGATATTGGAATTTACACTGAACAACAAAAAGAACATCGAGGACCAAACCAGAAAAATGGGGGCATCCTGCGATTGGTTAAGAGAGAAATTCACCTTGGACAAAGATATCGTTGAGACCGTCTATGAAACATTTGAAAAAATGACCAATGACAATCTCGTTTACCGAGGAAAAAAAATCATCAACTGGTGCTCTAAACATCAAACTTCTCTGTCTGATCTTGAAACAAACGACATTGAACAAAAAGATAATTTCTACTACCTCCAATACGGACCGTTCGTCATCGCCACGGCTCGGCCCGAAACAAAGTTCGGCGACAAATATGTCGTAATGCACCCGGACGATGAACGGTACAAGAGCTATAAAGATGGCCGAAAAATAGACCTGGAATGGATAAACGGCCCCATTACCGCAACCATCATTAAAGATAAAGCAATAGACATGGCCTTTGGAACCGGGGTAATGACGATAACTCCTTGGCACGATTCAATTGACTTTGAAATTGCGGAACGACACGGTCTGGAGAAAGAACAGATTATAGATTTCCACGGCAAACTGCTTCCGATAGCTGGAGAATTCGCCGGTATGTCAGTTTCTAAAGCACGGCCGCTTATTGTTGAAAAATTAAAATCCAAAGGCCTCTTGGTTAAAATAGACGAAGACTATAAGCACGCGGTCAAAAAATGCTACAAGTGCGAATCCGTTATCGAACCGCAAATAAAAGACCAGTGGTTTTTAAAAATGAAAACTCTGGCAGAGCCAGCCATCAAAGCAATCGAAAACGGAGATATCGTCTTCATCCCCGAACACTATAAAAAAATATCCCTCCACTGGCTAAAGAATATTCTGGACTGGAATATTTCCAGGCAAATTGCATGGGGCATACCAATTCCCGCTAAAATCTGCGTCCAGTGCGACGAGGGCATAGTAGACACGAGGGATAAAATTACCGCCTGCCCAAAATGCGGCGGCGACATAAGACCGGAAACAGATACCTTTGACACCTGGTTTTCTTCCGGCCAATGGCCATTCGCGAGTTTAGGCTACCCTGATTCAAAAGATTATAAGACATTTTTCCCAACTGATGTCATGGAAACTGCAGGAGAGATTATTTTTTTCTGGGTTGCGCGCATGATCATGTTCAGTCTTTATATCACCGGTAAAGTGCCTTTCAAAACAGTTTATCTTCACGGATTAGTTCTTGACGCAAAAGGCCAAAAAATGAGCAAGTCCCGAGGAAATGTAATCAACCCCTTAGATTTTACGGACAAATACGGCACGGACGCTTTTCGAATGGGTCTTGTGATAGGCAACACACCTGGCACTTCGCTGGCTCTCGCAGAAAACAGAATAAAAGGATATATGCATTTCGCAAATAAAATCTGGAATGTCGCCAGATTTGTTTTGATGAACATCAACACAAATATCGATCCGGAGTTTAACTCTTACAACGAAAAACAAAAAGAATACCTCAATGAACTAGCGGAAATTGCCAAAGAAATTACTGATGATATGGATAATTTTAGATTTTATATAGCATCAGAAAAAATTTATCACTATTTCTGGCACACTTTTGCAGACAAAATAATCGAAGATCAAAAAAATTCCGTGAAAAACCCGGCCGACAAAGATAATACGGCATCGCAACAGCTTCTTGGCAACATTCTTCTGACCTGCCTAAAACTTCTCCATCCTTTCATGCCGTTTATAACAGAGGAGATATATTCAAAATTACCATTGCCTCAAAAGACCCTGTTGATGATTGAGAACTGGCCATAGGGTATACTTAAGATATATGCTAGCAGTTTTTAATTCCGCCTTCCTTGTGGCCCTTGGTCTTGCGCCTAGTTTGGTTTGGCTTTCTTTTTATTTACGGAGAGACTGCCATCCAGAGCCTAAGTATTTGCTGACGAAGGCTTTCTTGATGGGAATCATCGTCTCCCCTCTTGCGATCCTTCTCCAACTGGGTTTTTCGGAACTTAAGAATGTTTTTGACTATACAATTTTCAATCAAGGTTCACCGTCTTTTTTTCTGTGGTCGTCTTTGGTGGAAGAGTTTCTAAAATTCTTTGCTGTTTTTTTGGTAGTGATGAGAAATCCGGAATTTGACGAACCCATGGACGGAATGATCTATATGATAAGCGCTGCACTCGGATTTGCGGCCATAGAAAACATGCTGGTAATGTTTACCCTCATGCCTGATGGCGCCGGAACAGCCCTAAGCACATTGGCTCTTAGGTTTGTAGGGGCAACGCTTCTCCACGCATTATCTTCCGGACTTATCGGCTATTTCCTAGCCATGTCTTGGTTCTTCCAAGAACACAAGAAGAAACTTATTGTATTTGGACTTATCATGGCAACATTTTTTCACGCAGTATTTAATATGCTTATCGCTTTCGCCCAGGAATCAAACAACCCAACCATCGGTCTTGTCTATACCACCTTTCTGTTAATAATTCTGGCTTTCCTTGTTTCGATATTATTTGATAAGATTAAAGAGCGTGGCATTCACGCCGTAACATAATACGAATTCCACGAATTTTACACGAATACCACAAATAATTTATTCGTAGTATTCGCATATTATTAGTAACATTCGTATTATATTACAATCATGGATTTTTTTTCAGACGACAACAAAGAATTAACTCCCGCACTGGCAACATCCAAAAAACAGGATAAGAACGATTATGACGGTCAGCTTACGGTTGATGTGTATCAAACCGATAATGACATAGTCATCCAATCAACCATAGCCGGTGTCGATCAGAGCAATATAGACATCTCGGTAACCAATGATATGGTTACCATAAAAGGAAGGAGGCCCTCTCCCGAAAAAGTAAGACCCTCGGATTACTATTATCAAGAACTATTTTGGGGACCATTCTCAAGATCAATTATACTCCCGGAAGACATTGATTCAGATAACGCCAAAGCATCTATGAAAAATGGCCTTTTAACCATCTCGCTGCCTAAACTTTCAAAATCGCGAACAAAGAAAATTAAAATATCTGAATAATGAGCAGTTTTTCAAAAAGATTCCTTACTCTTTCGAGCCGGTTATTTATAGCCGGCATTATTGTTTTGGGCGGTTTTCATTTTGGATCTGCTTTCTACCTATCAAGCATAGCCAAAATCACCACCAGAATTGAGGTAAAAAATTTTGCCGACCAGATGGGAGCAGATTTTAACAATAACCTAGAAATACGGATACAAAATTATACAAAAATCGTCCCCGGGGAAATAATACAAAGTTGGTTTGAACCGTATGAACGAAACTATTCCGGCAAAAAAGATGTAAGGGTATTGTCTGAAAAAGTAACGGACTATCTTATCTCCATTGCACCGTCTATTAATACACAGCCAGTAAATGCAAAATTTATCCTTGTAGACGGTAGAGCCCAAGAATTTTTACCGTCTTCGTATGGTCATAGTTTGGATATAGACAAATCAAGAGGACTCATAATAAACGCCGTGATCAACAACCAGACCGAGGTAAACTTGCCGGTCGAACTAATTGAACCAGCCATAACCCTAGAAAGAATCAACGAGCTGGGTATCACTACCCTAATTGGCCGAGGCGAGTCTAATTTTAAAGGTTCAAGTCAGGCGAGAATTCACAATATTAAAATCGGATCTGTAAAACACAATGGCACAATATTAAAACCCGGGGAAGAATTCTCGTTCAACTCAATACTGGGCGAAGTGAATGAGCAAAATGGATTTGAGTCCGAATTAGTTATTAAGGGCGGCAAATTAATAAGAGAATTAGGCGGTGGATTATGTCAGGTATCAACAACATTATTCAGGTCAGCAATAATGGCTGGATTGCCGATACTAGAAAGAAGACCGCATTCTTTCCCGGTTAGATACTACGACCCGCAGGGTTTTGACGCCACAATATACCCAGGGTCAGTCGACCTAAAGTTCAAAAATGATACGACAAATTACATCCTTATACAATCAAGGATTGAGGGTACAAAATTAATATTTGACATTTACGGGCCGGACGACGGAAGAAAGATTGTCCTTGAAGGGCCTTTTCAGTACGACCAAAAAACGAACGGCTCCATGAAAGCGTACTTCGTCAGAAAAATCTATCAAGGCGACTCGTTGGTGAAAGAAGAAAGATTTGATTCAAACTACGGCGCACCGGCTCCGCTTGAGAGAAATCCGTTGGAGTAGTTATAAAGCAAAACCCCCACTTCTTTTTCTCACGGATTCCTCATAGAGCAGTTGCAACTCGCTCCTAATTTTCCTGACCGCTCGGGGTCACCCCTGTCAGGCCATGCGGACTTCATCTCGCCGTAGGCTCGACTTCGTTCCGCCGAAGGCGGATCGGCCAAAATCCCGACCGAACCTGACATCCCCGACTCGGTTTCCCAGAAAAATAGCGTCGCTCATCTGCAACTGCTAACTACCCGTCATAGTGAGAAAAAGAAGTAGGAGTTTCGCTTTACTTTAGGTTGATGTGTGTAATGACTCGTCAAGTGATAAAATACGATTAGGTATTGCTTGCTCTGAGTGTTTATAGTGAAAAATCTTTAGTGCTGGGGGGGAGATTTGAACTCCCACGCTCTTGCGAGCAACGGCTTCTAAGGCCGTAATGTCTGCCAATTCCATCACCCCAGCATTACCCAAGTATATTACACCAGAAATACCCAAAACAAAAATAACTCAATCAATTGAGTTATTTTTGTTTTGGGTATTTCTAAAGATGTGGTTACCAGAACACTGCTGGCTTGACTAAGTTCGAGGCAAAATCGAGCATTCGACTGAGCCATACTTGTAGTATAGCGAAGGAGAAGCGGAGATTTTAACGAAGAAATTGGTCAAGAGCGTACTCGCCAAAAATGAGGCGAGAGCGACCAGCAAGTTCTGACTAAGCGAAGAAAGATCGGGTGATAAGTCCTGCCAATGTCTGCAATATAACGCCTACACCCAATACTACTGCTGCTCCGATTATGCCGTTGAAAATAGTTGCTTTCGCCTTGCTTACTCTATCTTCGTCTCCCCTAGCTGCCATATACATAATACCTCCCCAAATAATGAATATAACCGCAATAATTATGGAAACAACTATCAAAAACTGCGCAATTCTTGTTATTAAGTCTTCTATTTCATTCAGTGTAACCGCTTGACCGGTGGTTGGAGGCGTTGGGGTCGATAATGTCGCCAACACTAAAACTGGCATCAACACAGCCATTACCGTCACCGCTATTAAAGTTGTCCTGATAATTTTACTCATTCCTCCACCTCCTTCCCTCGCCCTCCGAAGCTTTACGCGAAGGAGGGTCGTTTATTTTAAAATTATATCCTACTCTCAAATATTAATAAAGACATGTGCCGATAATCGGAATCCTTACTGTGCAGAAAAAATCAAGCGTTACGACTGATACAATCGTCTGGATAATCACACCCACGCCAAAAACAATCGCCGCCCCGATTATGCCGCTCTTTAGTCGGTTCTGAGCGCTAGTTACTTTGGCTGTGTCTTCTCCGGCGTACATATAGGTTACTCCGCTCCACACAATAAATATCAGAGCTAGCACCGCGCTAACGGTTATAAGAAAAGTGCTTATCCTCAAAATAACATACTCTAAAACATCAAGAGTAATAGGAGTACCGGAGGGCAAAGAGCTGCCACCGCTTCCCCCGCCAGGAGGAATAATCGCCAAAACGGTTTTGGGAAGCAAAATTGCCGCCACAATTAAGTAACTTGGTAATTTGGTAATTTTATTTTTCATTAAAGATTATAAGTTGTCGGCTGTTAATTTATGAACACTGCAACGGTATAAATAGTGTGTAATCTGCTCCTAATGAATTGGCCACCGTAGCAATTATAGTATAAGTTCCGAGAATAACCAACACGCCCACCAGCCCCCAGATGAACGATTCTTTGGCCTTTGTGAGTTTCGCCGGATCGCCTTGGGCCGTCATAAATTTAACGCCGTAATAGACTATCGCTATCACGATAAAAACAAGAGCCACTCTGGAAATCCAACAAGCAAGACCGGTAATAATTCCCAAAACATCCTGAATGGTCAGATTAATTCCCGGCTGATCGGTCAAATGACTGCTGGCAAGCGCCGACTTAGAAAGTAGAAAGTAGAAAGTAGAAAGTAGAACCGAAATTTGGAATTTTGAATTTTGAATTTTGAATTTCATTAGATATTAGAAATTAGAAATTCTCAATTTAGGAGCCAGCTCCTAAATTGAGAACGCTTTCTATCAGCGTAATAAATCCTTTGCCTATCAATATGATAGCGAATCCGACTACGGCGTACAATAGTATATTTTTGGCTTGGGTTATCTTCGCCGGTTCGCCTTTAGAAATTAAGAATATGATTCCGGCGTAAACAATCATCGCGACGGTAATGGGAATGGCGATATTAAAAAGCCATGTGGCTAGGACATCAATAAGCTCCACGAGATTATTGGCCTGGAGAGGGTTAGGTATTGAAAATAGAAACGACTGTGTTGCGCCGGGTGCAACGGGACAATCCCCGCAAGTAGCACTAATCTCGCCAGCGTCACATATGCCATTGTTGTTGCAAGTACCGTCGCTACAACCCGGCTGGCCGGGACCTCCGCAACCGGAACCCGCGTTAACGGTTACCGACTCGTCACTTGAGCGGGTGATTGGGACGGCTCCGGTAGCTCTGTTACAGCTGAATTCGGCATAAAATTTTCTATTGGGAAGATTCGGTGTATTAGCACTGCCGCTTTGGCGCGATACTGCTGCTTTTGAGAACGAAAAATCAATCCTAGCAACGCCGTTGCTGTCAAATCGTTGCGTAAGCTGGCTGTATGTTACTCTGTTGTTACCTGTACCGGGATGGAAATTTAAATTCCTTCCGTCCGACAATATCTCGCCGACCATCCAATACAGATCGGAACCGACCAAGCCGCCTCCCGGTAACACGGTGCAGTACCTGTCAAATTCAGTTTTGTATACGGTAACATTGAGAGTAAAATTTAAATTCTGACCAACATTGACAGTCCTGGGTTGCACATCAAATCTATTTATTTCTACCCCCTCAGCTCTTCCGGCCAAAACAGGATCGGCATAAAACAGGCCGGTCGCAATAACGACAAGAGTAAAAAACAAAGGAGCTAATTTTTTATATCTAAACATCCGTTAGTAACAATTATAATTTACCCTAATTTATTCGTAAATTGATCTTCTTGAACATGCTCGACCATTTTTCTCTTTCGCCAGAAATACCACCCGCCCGCGCCGATTGAAGCTAACACCAAAATAATCAGCGTCCACGCCATGCCAGACAACCCTTCCCCGTCAGTCGCTGGTCGTTGATCGTCAGTCGTTGGTATCGCTTTACAATCATTTGAGCAAGTCTGTTCGTTTTCTCCTTTTTCAACATTACAAATTCCGTCATCGTCGCAAAAAGAACTCTCGCCCACGAAAAAAGTTAAAAGCTGGTTGCCCTGATTGTCATAAAAGTAAACTTTATCCGCATCGGGAATATAGGGCGCCTTAACTGCAACTTTCCCCTTTAAAAATCCCCGGTCCCCTTTTCTGGGATCAAACAAGAAACTGGCCGCAACCTCGTTTTTAAAATTTATCACTTCTCCCTTAAATGGGAATTGAGTTACCAAGATTTCGGATTTAAACTCTTCCGGTATGACATCATACTTAAATTCAAAGTCACGGTCGGCAAAAAGCTGATCGTTGTCGTAGTAGAGATGGAAGAGATAGACGAAGTCATCGCCTCCGGGTTCGTCGGCTAAAACAGAGCTAAAAAGTAAAAAGTAGAAAGTAGAAAGTAGAATCAAGAAAATTACAAAAATTTTAAATTTTAGATTGTCATTTTTCATTTTGATATTTAAATTTTGCATTTTTATCGGTAGTAGCCCCGCACTAATCTTTTCCGCTGACCGCCATCCGCCTGTTGGCGGAAAGGGGCGGGATTAGTGCGGGGTTAAGTATTTGCAACTGTGCTCGTTTCACTGCGCGCAGGCAAATACTTAAAATCCCAGATTATTGTAACAGTATAGCACTTTTGTGGCGTAATCGCGCGTTTCAGCGTAGCCGGTATTACAAACATTTTGCTGGGGGTTGTCATATAAACATTCCCATCTTTGAACCGGCCCACCGGCACAGTTAGTTTGGCCTGAACAGTCGCTACTTTGCTGACAGGCGCCGCTACCGCCGTTATATCCCGCCGAAACTCCTCTGGGAGTACTTCCACAAGAGGTTTGGGTTAGCGCTCCCATATATTCGGCAGCAATACAAATACTGGCGTTGGTATTGGCTGACTGTTTAAGCCAGTCGCAGGTTATATCGACATTAGATGGAACACCACATCTAGATTTGTATATGTTAGCCGTTGACGCTTTCAACTGCATCAAACCGCATGACGGCGGGACTGAACCGCTTTGAGCTCCGACATTACAGGCCGATTCTTTTATCATTATCGCTTTAAGAAAATTAGCTCCGTTGGCTACTCCGGTTCTCTCGGCATACTGGTTGATAGCGGAAGTATACTGACTGCAAGCAGAAGCGCTGCAAGTCATCTGTCTTGGCTGACATAAGTTCTGCTCCCACGGCTGACCGCAAGTCAAGGTACTGCTACTCACCACAATACTCAACTGCTTCGTGGCTGATTGCTGAGGCGTGGAGTTGTCGGTAACTCTGACGGTGAAGGTTGATGTGCCAGCGGTGGTGGGAGTGCCGGAGATTCTGCCGTTTGCAAAGTTAATGCTTAGTCCGGCAGGCAGAGTTCCACTGCTAACTGACCACGAGTATGTTCCTGTGCCACCGCTTGCATCAACTTGCTGTGAATAGCTTTGATTCACTGTTCCGCCTGGTAAGGAAGAGGTGGTGATGATTAAGGGACCTTGTGAAGGAGTAGGAGTTACCGAACCTGTGGGTGTCGGGGTTACAGAAGCAGTTGGAGTTGGAATTGGAGTTGGAATTGGAGGTGGTGTAACTGGCGCCGGTTCAGTGCAAGTGAACTGCCACCAGTTACCGGCGGTGTTGTAGTTAGAACCAACGCTCAAAATCAATGTATTGGTTATCATCCACGCCGAAAGTAAAACGATGATCCCGTAAAAAGTATTTTTAAATATCGTCTGACCTTGAGCATACAGCCCCGGATTGGCGCCGCTTAGCAGAATTAGAAATCCGGCCCACACGAAAAGAAGAACTGCCAAAGGCGGCATTAAACCGCCCATAACAAAGTCGATTATATTTTTCAAAAGTTGGAAAAGATCACAGCGCCCGCAAGGCTGAGATTCATCTATATCTAAAGTTTCTGCTCTGTCTTGATTAAGCCCGCAAGGCACCAAAGGCCAACCGGGAATATCGACCGCCTGCGCAGCGGGCGCCAAGTTCAAAGCTAAAAATGAAAAGCTAAAAAGAACAACTAAAAATTTAAAGTATTTTAACTTTTGCGTTGTTGTTTTGCGTTTTGCACTTTGCATTTTATGCTTTTATTATCTGTTTCTCCTCGATCTTTGCATCAAAACATTGACTTCCGCTTCTGCTCCTTGTATCGCTCCTTTTATTGATAGTCGGCCGAAATTAACGTTGTCTATCATTTCAGCGAATATGGATTCTATCGCGGAACTGTCTATCTGGTACCAAGACTTAGCTGATAGAGCCTGGCTGGCAAAAACGCCTAAACTCAAATCGTTTTTTTGAAGATCAATAATGTCGCGCCTCGCTGAAGGACGCATAGTCTCGGCAAGATAACTTGAAATGCCGTCACGCGAAGCCAAATAAGCAACGAATCGCCAAGCTTCGTTTGAAAGTGAAGATTTCTTTGAAACCGCCACCGCCCAATAGTTAGCATAGTTTTTGGTATCTGTTTCATTTATCTGCGGAAAAGGCGTTATGGCATAATTCAACCTGGACGCTTTTTCGTTTAAAATTCCGGCCTGATGAGAATAGTTGAACATCATTGCGACAGAACCTTCGGTAAACGCGTCTATCGAGTAATGCTGGCTGTTGTTCCAGGTATATGTTTTAACATTCGGACTGGCAAAATCGGTATAATATCTTAAGGCTATTTCGCCAACCGGAGTGTTGCCTACGGACCTTGAGAAGGTGGCGTTAGCATTGTCGGCGTCAGTCATTCTCACGCCGCTTTGAAGCATTAAGGCCATGAGTATATCAGTGGACCTGTTAATGTTAGACGAGGTACCTATGGCCGCTCCGGCTTGAACGATATTACTGAATGCGTCGAGTTTAGTAAGCCGTTCGACTGTACTGTTAAATTCTTCCCAATTCTTTGGAGGCTGAGTAATACCGGCGGTGTTAAAAAAATCCCTGTTGTAATAGAGAGCCAAAGTATCAACATATAGAGGCAAGGCATAAATCTGACTGCCCGCCGCCAAATCCTGAACAGCTACTTCAACAAATTGGTTCTGAAAGTCTTTGAAAGTCAACAAAGGCCGATCAATGCCAGGGATTTTTTCGGGAATCGGTGCAAGTTTATCTATGTGCTTAGGCAACCAAGTGTGGTGTATCATCCAAATATCGGGACCAGTACCACTGGCGAGGGCATTTATCACTTCCTTCTCATAATCCTCAAACGAAAACTGCCTATAAACCACGGCGATCTCCGGATTTTGCGCTTGAAAGTCTCTGATGACTTTATCGAAAGCAGTTTTGTTGTCAAAAACACCCCAGAATTCAAGAGTAATCTTCTGGCCGGTACCAGTGCCGCCGCCCCCGACATTACGTAAAATCAGAATAAGCGTGACAAACACAAGGAGAACAATACCTCCCACTAAAATCACCACTAATTTTTTATTATCAATAGTCAGTATGCGAATAGCGCACTACAAATGCGCACATGCGAATAAGTTATTTACAGCACCAGATACCATCCGGTATCTGACTAGTCCTGCATTGAATAGTGCAGGGTTCGCATGCCATTTGTAGATTTGCATTACATATTCGTTTTGCGAAATACCATCCCGAAATGAAACTGCCCGGCGTCAAAATTCCTTTCAAATACAAGTCCTCCCCCAACCGCAAGAGATCGCATTGCCGCTTCTTCTGTCCTTAAATTGTCCGGCGGTCCGAATCCCCCTGCGTCTTTTTTCCAGTCAATAATTACAAGCAATCCGCTGTCTTTCAAAACCCTCCTAGCTTCTCTGATAATTTCTGACTTCTTTTCGGACTGAAACAGTATGTTCGCCACCAGAACAACATCTTGCGACTGGTCAGCCAATCCTGAACTGCCTACCACTTCAAGATTGGTTCTGATTATTTCAACATTTTCAAGGCCAGCGGCTCTGGCTTTTGCTCTTACGCTGTCAAGCGCGCTCTCCATAATATCCAGAGCATAAACTCTCCCTTCTTTGCCGACTCTTTCTGCAACAAGAATGGTAAAATAACCCGCTCCGGAACCAAAATCAGCCACGCTCATTCCCTCGCGCAAACCAAATTCATTGATAATTAAATCGGGGTTTAAAAACCCGCCCGTACCGAGATGATTGCCGGTGCTGATTATGGGCATACTTGCCGGTTGTTCCATACTAACTATTTTAGCACGGTGAGGAATTTAGTTATAAACAAAGTGTCGTTCACCACCCCAAATTTAAATCAACTTCCTCACCTTCAGGGATTTATTGCAGAGTGGCCCTGATTTTATAGCCGATAATCACAGGTAACCCGCACTTGCCTCCCCCGCCAAGGCGGGGGCGTTTGACCTATGATTATCGGATAAAATCAGGGTCATCTTCATAAATCCCCTCGGTTCGTCTAATGATTAAATTTAGGGATGGTTTCGCTCTGGTGTTAAATATGAAGCCAGACTCTTCGTGTCACAAAGTTTTAAACTTTTACTCTTTCCTATCTTCGTCAGTTAAATTAAACCATCTTGGGAGTGAGGTCTTGCCGTTTTCGAATCACTTGACGAGGCGAGGAAGAGGGTGAGGTTGACCGAATATGTGTTCTAAAATAATAGGTCGAACGCCCAGCCCCACTTTTTAAAGAAAAGAGGGGCTGGGAGGCAAGTGAGGGTCACCTGTTATTTTAGATAACACATACCGGTCATACAGAATCCGATGACGAGATGAGGAACCGTGATGAGAAGACGGTAAGACCTCGCGACCATGGCACTCAAACTACAACCACCAACGCTATACCATCGCCCGCTTCAACCCTCATTATTCTTACGCCTTGAGTCGCTCTGCTCAATACCGAGATGCTTTCTATCGAGGTCCTTATTACGACTCCCTTACGCGATACCGCGATGAGCTCTTTGTTTTCTTCCGAAGTTATATGCGCCGAAACTAACTCACCTGTTTTGGGAGTTATCTTCGCCGTCATTACGCCGTGACCGCCTCGTTTTTGAACTTTATATGATTTGAGGTCTGTTCTTTTACCATACCCATTCTTCATCACCGCCAATACATGCAGGCCCTTTTCAACCCCTGACGGCACAACATCGGCGCCCACCACTTTTTGATCCTTTTCTAAACGAATACCGATAACACCGGCCGCGCCCCTTCCCATCGGCCTTACATCTTTCTCTTTGAACCTAATGGCATTTCCGTCAGAAGTAACAAGCATCACCTGATCATTACCAGATGTAGGAATAACCCAGCCCAGCTCATCGCCCGCTTGCCCTGAGTTTGCCGAAGTGGCTCTCAACTTGATGGCGACCATTCCGCTTTTTCTTACAGCTCCAAAAGCATCCATATCAACTTTCTTTATGACACCCCCGGTCGTCGCCATAAATAAAAACATCTCTTTTTGTCCCCCGGCAATTGATTTAGGTATCGGCACTACTGCAGTAATAACATCGGTCGGAGAAACCTGAAGGAAATTAACAATCGCCTTTCCTTTAGATTGGCGAGAAGACTCAGGCACCTCATAAGCCTTGGTCTGAAAAACCTTCCCTGAATTCGTGAAAAACAGCAAACTGTCATGAGTATTGGCAACAAAGAACTGCGATACGACATCTTCTTCTTTTGTCGCTATCCCCACCAGACCCTTGCCACCTCTTTTTTGCGCCTTCAAAACGTCAGGCGCTATTCTTTTTACATAACCGCCACGCGTGAGCATAAACAACGAGTCCTCCTCCGGCACCAACTCCTCTTCCCCTATTTCTCTAAGAGCTGATTTCACCACCTTTGTCCTTCGTTCATCGGCGTGCTTGTCTCTTATGACCTTGAGTTCATCTTTGACGACGCCCAAAATTTTCTTCGGACTGGCCAGCAAGGCCTCCAGATACGCTATAAGTTCTTTTTTTTCTTTGAGCTCGTCATTTATTTTCTTTCTCTCAAGACCGGCCAAGGCCTGAAGTTTCATTTCCAATATCGCGGTGGCCTGCTTGTCGGAGAATTTGAATTTTTTTACCAAATTACTGAAAGCGTCTTCTTTTGAATCGGATGCTCTGATAATTTTTATTATCTCGTCTATGTGATCAAGCGCCTTCTTTAGACCTTCTAAAATATGGGCTCGGTCTTTAGCTTTGTTCAAATCAAATTTGGCGCGCCTTGTCACCACTTCCTTACGATGGTCGATGAACTTTTCAAGCAGCCCTTTTAGCCCCAGTATCTGGGGCTGAATGCCGTCTACCAGAGCCAGCATGTTGAAATGGAACGCTTTCTGAAGTTCGGTGTATTTAAAAAGCTGATTAAGGACTTTCCTCGGAAAAGCGTCTTGCTTCAGATCTACAGCAATTCTCAAGCCGTCTTTGTCCGACTCATCCCGTATGTCTCTGATACCGTCCATTTTTTTGTCTTTGACCAGATCAGCAATGTGTTTGATAAGTTCGGCAACACTTACCTGATATGGAATCTCGGTGATTATTATTTGAAAGCCCTTTTTACCCTCAACTATCTCGGCCTTGCCTCGCATTATGAGAGGACCTCTTCCGGTAGCATAAGCGTTGTGAATGTCTTTTTCGTTATAGATAACTCCCCCTGTTGGAAAGTCGGGACCCTTAACAAAGTTCATAAGCTCGATAACATCGGCATCGGGACGGTCAGTCAAAAACATAAGAGCGTCAAGAACCTCGCCTAAATTATGAGGCGGAATATTAGTAGCCATACCGACGGCTATGCCCATAGAACCATTGATGAGGAGATTAGGAATTCTCGTTGGCAAAACAGTCGGCTCTTTAATGGACGCATCGTAATTATCCTGAAAATTAACGGTCTCTTTTTCTATATCCACCAACAGTTCTTCAGAGAAATGAGAAAGCCGGCACTCCGTGTAACGCATGCTGGCCGCGCGGTCGTCAACGCTGCCAAAATTTCCTTGACCATCAACTAGAGGATAGCGAAGAGAAAAGTTCTGAGCCATGCGAACAAGAGAATCGTAAATTGCCGAGTCGCCATGCGGATGATAATTACCCATCGCATATCCGGTCACTTTTGCCGACTTTTGGTATTTGGCGCTCGGTCTCAAACCCATTTCGTACATAGAGTAGAGTATCCTTCTGTGGACCGGCTTTAAACCATCTCTGACATCGGGAAGAGCGCGGGAAACGATAACGCTCATAGCGTACTCCAAGTACGATTGTTGCATCTCCTCAACTATTTCGCGTTGTTTGATGTTTTGTTTGATGTTGTCTTCAGCCATAAAATGTATCTATAGGATACTAAAATTTTAATTAAATTTCAACCTCCAAAAATAAACGGCGGGGCCCAGAAGGGCCCCGCAAGGGAACAAGGATTCAGGCAGAAGGTTACGAAACTGCCTGATGAGAACGAAGATCGTCGTAGGCGCAGCCGGGACCGTACCTGCCGACGCGCAGCCCGCAATGGCTAACGGCTATTTGTACTCCGACAACGGCAGTGTGTAAACTTTGTTTTCTCTAGCGGAATCTTGGAAACCCTTAAGCTCTATGCCACTCATTTCTTTGCCGTTGAATAATTCGAAAACTAGTCCTTTAACATCCCCCGCCGTCTGCCAAATGAAACCGAACAACGACGGAACTGGAGCATTTTCAACGGCTAATATTTTATCAACCTCTTCCTCGGGATTTAACAAAACATAAAGGTTCTGCTGAAATGAGCGAAACCAAACCATGCCAATCAGTAAAATGGTAATAAAAACTGAGAGACCAAACATTATCTCTCTCGTGTGTTGGGGTTGTTTTTTTATGTCACTTAAGAAGGGCATTATATTCGTGTTATATGTTAAATAAAACCAACTTCATTTCTTCCGTAGGCAGGTTCTTTTTTGCTATTTTGTATTTATCCATTTTTTCTGGTGTCAGCCCTAATTCTTTAACAAACTTATCGGGTCCGTCTATGTCTATCTTTAAATCCTTAATCTTGTAGTGCATCGGAATAACAATTTTGGGCTCAACCTTTCCCACCACTTCAACGGCTTCTTTATAATCAATCGTGTATGTGCCTCCTACTGGAAGCATTAATATGTCTACATCTCCGATATCGTCCACCTGATTGTTTTCAAAAGCACCCTGTCCGAAATCACCCATGTGGCAAACAACGATATCTTCGGCTTTTATTATATAAATGGTATTGAGCCCTCTTTCCTTCCCTTGTTCTTTGTCGTGGTACGAGAGAATGCCTCTTATGTATACTCCCCGTTTTTCGTATTCCCCCGGGCCATCTATCACCATGGCTTGTGGAGGGGCATCCTCCACATTGTTGTGATCGTAATGTTTGTGGCTAACAAGAACAATGTCGTCTTTTATCCGAGGAGGTTTTAACCCAATGTCTTTAGAAAACGGGTCGGTTAAAATACTAATCTCTTTACTTTCAATGCGAAAACATGAGTGTCCGAACCAGGTGATAATCATATTTTAATATTAACAAAATAAACCTCAATAATCAATGATCAATAAATAACCAATTATACAAATACTCAAAACAGTTACGGGTTTGGTTATTTAAAAGTTTTAATTGTTTGATTGGATGTTGGTTATTGATTATTGGACATTAAGTCCATAATTTTAGAGTTGCGTTTTTGAACATAATCGTGTATATTCCCTACTTATGGAAATCGTACAGAATGGTATCAAGTCCATGAAGGACCTCCTGGCAAAGGAGGAGTTTTATTTGCCAAAAGCCGGAAGCATCCTTCAGGGGCAAGTAATCAATATTTCAAAAAGCAGTGTAATAGTTGACCTCGGTTCAGCCGGCATAGGAATAGTTTATCCGGGGGAATTTTATGACAACCCTGAGAGAATGCGGTCCTTAAAGCGCGGGGATACTGTTTCCACCATGCTTATTGAACTGGAAAACGAAGACGGCTACCGAGAACTTTCGCTTAGAGCGGCTCAAATGACAACCGCCTGGCAGGATATAAAAGAAAAGATGGACAAAGATGAAGTTGTAACCACCACCATCGTGAACATTAACAAGGGCGGCCTTATCGTTGAACTAAGCGGCGTACAAGGATTCCTCCCGTTGTCGCAACTTTCATCTGAACATTACCCCAAAGTAGAGGGTGGCGATATAACTAAAATAGTCCAGGCGCTACAGAAATTTAAGGGCCAAGAATTTAAAGTAAAGATAATAGACTTCTCCGAATCAGAGAACAGGCTCATTGTTTCAGAAAAAGCGATATCAGAAGACCTGGCTAAAGAAGAACTAAAAAAACTAACCGTCGGTGAAATTATTGAGGGAGAGATAACCGAGGTAACCGACTTCGGCGCTTTTGTAAAACTGAACGACAGTCTGGACGCTTTAATACATTCTTCCGAAATCGACTGGAAATTCATAGAAGACCCGAGAGAAATTTTGCATACTGGAGAAAAAATAAAAGCCAAGATAATAAACCTGGACGGAGGCAGGGTTTCGCTTTCGCTAAAAGCACTCAAAGAAAATCCATGGGAAAAAGTAGAAGAGAAATTCCAAGTTGGTCAAAAAGTTAAGTGCAAAGTTATCAAGGTGCGGCCTAGCGGCGCATTTGTGGAGCTAACACCGAACATAATCGGATTCCTGCCCGCGGAGGAAGTAATAAAAGACGGCAAACCCACCCGAACAACTGATGTCGTTCAGCCGGACGGGGAATACGCCATGGCCATCGTCAGCATTGATGTTAAGGATCACAAAATAGTATTGACACTAGAGTAAAATCTCTAATCTCTAAATCCTAATCTCTAAATAATCTCAAATATCAAAATTGAAGAAATCTCAAAAAATATATAACTACCGATAACAGTGTTTGCTTTATTTTGAGTTTTGAGATTTGAATTTTGACATTGTTTAGGGTTTAGAGATTCGAGATTAGAGATTGTTATGTTTTAGGATTTAGAGATTTTACAAAAGTTGACGAAACTTTTGTAATGGTGTATAATTACACCATCTGTAAGTTCGTTAACCCCGGTCTGACTCGAGTCGGACCACAACCACAAGAGGTGACTACGTGGCTAAAACTACAACTCCGACGCTTTCGGTCGGAGCCCCGACTGTCAACGTTGGGGCCATCGCAACCCCAGGTACCATTCGGCACCTGGCAACTCTCGGGCCGAAAATTCGGCTCGTGGTATTCAAATTCTTGATAAGGAGCGAGTCGGTGCCAGACTGTATCCCCCGATTGCTCATCAACCGCTCTAGCGTCACATCGATGGTTCAAGGTGTTAAAGTTCTACCATCTACGCCCGATGTGTGGTTGGTCGGCCTGCGGACAGGCCTGCTCAACACCAAGGGCAACTATGTTCTCGTCGGCGCGAGAGTCGCTGGAGAAAAAACGACGACAAGGTTCAAAATGGGAAAGTCGGTCGATGTCAAGACGAGCGACGTGCGATTCACGTTCTGCCACCGTCAGCATTTGAACGACACTCCTCTTCACGAGAATTTTGTCGAGAGGTTCAATCAGTTGGTCAACGCCTTCGTTGGTTTGACCAGGTCCAATCTTTGGATGGTTGAGGGATATCTCAACCCGTACCTGAACGAAGACGGCACTGCCGGCAAAGGCAGCGTGCTGATGCTGAACTGCGCCGGCCGGAAAGAGGCCATCCAACAAGACGGCAAGCCGGTGATGGTCTTCGAGGGCTGGCGAGAGCAAGTGCCCACCCCGGAAGGTGAAGTCGTCAGTCGGGGCATCGGCCCGAAGGTCTCCATCCTGAACAAAGCCAGCAATCTGAAACTCGCCGGCAAAAAGGTTCAGCTGGTTACTCCATAAATATTTAAGCGGACTGTGTCCGCCAGCCCCGCATTCTTGCGGGGCTTGACATTTTTTACCAAAGGAGTATAATGAAAACAGAACATTAATACTAGGCGAGCCGAGTCAAACTCGGTTAACACAGGAAAGAGGCGATTAACGGCTTTATTGCTTTAGAAATTAGTAATTAGAAATTTGAGGCCTTAAGGCCGATAATCCCCTCTTTTCTGCAACCCGCTCCGTCGCGAGCGGCGGAGCCAGGAAGAGGTTCGTCAACTACGTCACAACGCCCATTACGGGCAAAAGGAGGCCACATGGCCAAGAGAGAGAAGATTCAGAAGATGACCAAGGACGAGATTCCCTCGTCTGAACCACTCGGCGACGTGGAACAACAGGACCTGGCCACGGCCAGCGCCACGGCCCAGCCGGACGCCGAGAAACGCATGGTTCTGACTCCAGAGGCAAAGCGCCTCTGGGACGGAAACAATCTCGGAATCCAGACCGCAGGTCTCTACGGCCCGCGTGAGAGCCGCCCCCTCGGGTGGCACGATCTGGAGGATCGCTCGAACTTCCTCGACCGGCCGCTGACCGTCGAGGATATCGCCGAGCTCCACTCCGAGGATCCGTCGGCGCCGACCGATGAGGTCGTTTGCGGGTTCTGTCAGAAGACGATCGGTCAGCCGATCGTTCGGACCGCGCTGGTCAAGAACGAGGTCAAGCGCGAGGGCGACGTCGTCGGAGACCTCGTCTGCGACCGCGACGGCAACGTCGTGTACCGTGGACAGGCGGTCGTTGTCGGAAGACCGATGGCCGTCCAGCCGGGGCACGTCGGCAATTGTCTCTTCAAACTCCGCGATGCGCGGGAGAAGACGAGACAGCTCGCCGACAGACGGACCGTGCGGGATCTCCTGCCGAGCCAAGCCTTCGACCAGGCCCAGGCGCGACTGGAGGGCGTGACCGCCACGTTCGCCGCGCGCAAGGAGCAGAACAGCTCCTTCCGCGACCGAATCGGATTCGGTGGCAAGGGTGACGGGTTCAACAGCCCACACCGCCGCGCCACCGCCGGCCGCCAGAGCCGCGACCCACGCGAGAGAAACATCGGGAATCGCGGCTAGGTTCCCGATCGCAACCCGGAGAAGGGGTGGAGAGTTCATCTCTCCTCCCCTTCCCGGGTCGTTTTTTAAGTATTCGCTTATAATCACTTTAAAGCGGTTAGTAGTGAGTACTTAACAATCAGGAGAAAAGGAGAAAGACAGTGAGAAATGATAATTGGTACCGCCAGGACGGCGAGTACCGAATGATTGACGGAATTAAGGTTCCCGGCTTTATCGGCGGGACCAGACATTTCATCCGCCTTTGTGGAAAGAGTATCGCTGTTGATTCAGGCATTGGCCTGGATAGCAACGGCGAGATCAAAGTTCAATACTTGCCTGACGGAAACAACTATGTCGGTGAGCGCATTGACCTGATTCTTGAAACTCATAAACATTTTGACCACAGCGGGTCGCTTCCCGCCCTCATGTGGCATCATCCTGAAGCATTAATGCTGATGTCGACAAAAGCATTTGAGGGTACTCGAGTCACCCTTGAGGACTCAAACCACATCGCTTTCAAAGAGGCGGAGAAGGCCCGAAAAATGGGTCTGCCGATCCCAAAGCCGGTTTTCACGGAAGAACAGCTGGATTTCTTTTACAACAACCCCAACTTGCGGGTTGTGGATCTGTCATGGTGGGTGGATCTCAACAAAGAATTCAGTACTGATGAATGGGCCGGCTGGGAGATCGGACTCCATTCGGCCGGTCACGATGTAGGAGCATCTTCGTTCTTCATTATCGCCCCTGACGGCAACCGGATCTTCCTGACCGGTGACATCGCCAGCCATCCAACGGTTGTTCCGGGAGTAATGCTGCCGGACGACGAATTCTTGGGTGACTTTTTCACAGGCGGCAAGGTAATAATGATCACTGAGGCCACCAATGGCGGCCTTAGAATGGCAAAGCCGCGTAGTGAGGTCAATCGTGAATGGGATGATATCGTCCGAAAAACATACGAGCGGGGAGGCATCGTTTTCAATCCTTCGTACGCCGCCAGCAAGGGATCAGACCGAATTCTGAAATCCCTCCACTTGGGACTTCCCATCATCGTTGACGGTCTCGTTCGTGACCACATACGGGTTGAGTTGCCCGAGATTGACGAGCTCATCAAGAACGGTAAAGTCATCTTCATTGAGGAGGACAAGAATAAGAAAGAGGAGGCGTGGCGTCAGCGAATGGAATACACTCGAGGCGAGCATGGATGCGTGATCTATATCGCTTCGTCAGCCACGCTAAACCAAGGAATTGCTTCAGCAATCGCGCCGGAGATTCTTCCCAACGAAAAGAACACGACGGTCTTCACCGGCCATGTATTCGACGACTCGGTCGCCAAGACAATTTTGGAGATTGAGAGAGGCCGAACTCTCAAGATGACCAATCTGGTCAAGGGCCGTATCGAGCCCATATACGTGAACGTCCGATGTGGTGTTCGGCATCTGGACGATTCGTCCCATGATTATCAGGGCGGGTTGATAGAGCGGGTCCGGCTCGCAAGACCGGAGACACTCATTGTTCATCACTGCCCCGGCGAGGCGTCGTTCAACGCCTTCGCCGAACAAATCCGTTCCCTGCCCCATCCCCCGAAAAAATTGATCTGGGGACTGAATGGCAGAAAGATATTGTTTTAGTCCTTCGATGTTAGTCAGAACAATGGCCCCAACCAAAAGACGGGGCCTTTAAATTAGCCCAAATACCCCAACCTGTGGATAAACGACTTGCGAAGTCGTTTATCCACAGGAGTCTGCGTCGCACTTGACGGACAAACTAACTTATGCAATAATACGGTAAAGAGAGGAGGCCAATCATGGCCAGACGATGGGGAAAACCCGAATCAGTTGATTGGAGAGGACAGCCATCTTCTCCAACATCGTTTTGTATCTTTCCAATAAGGGACAAAGAGTTTTCTCCGGAACTTAATATTTTTCTGGTTTATAACCACGCCGATAAGGGCAGGAAAAATCCACTGGCCCAACTCTTAGGATTTGATGCTCAACAACAAAAGGGTGGCAAGAGAAAGGGCAAGCCAGCAGCCTACGGAATGCCGGGGGGTGGACTCAACCCGGAATGGCTTGAAACCACAGAAAAGACCGCCATTAGAGAAGGCGGGAATGAGAGTGGGATAAGAGTCGTCAGGGCTCACTTAATTCCAATACCAGGAGAAAAAAACAAGGCTCTGATATTAGACAAAAGGACGAGTGATTTGATTCGTTGGGTACCCTATACCGACGGACAACAGGTTCATATCGAGTTGAGGTCACAGGAGAAATTACTCCTGAATCCGATGAACTACTATCTTACCGAGGTTGATTGGTTTAACTCAAAGGTTAAAGAATTTCTTCTCAATTTGAAGAATGACCTCATCGCTGAAGGCGTTTGTACTGAAGAAGCTATCGCTCAACAAGGACTAAGTATAAATACCCTTACCCGAGAAGAACTCCTTGGCCTCGGAGTAGACGAGGAAGAGGTCGGTAAAAAAACCGATCCGGAAGAAATATGCGAGATCGGCGGATTCGCTCTTCTGCCGGTCGGACTCCTTCGCTGGATGTGGGAGAATAAGCGGTTCTATCTGAATCCTGACGAAGACCGGGAAAATCCTTTAGATCCGACTACATATGTGTATTACTCGCATGTGATGAGAATTCTAGAGGGTCTCGATATCATGGGCGTTGCATAGCCCCATCACCTTTTACAAAGATGAGGGGCATGCAACGCCCCTTTGTTTCAATAAAAATTGTGTTAGAATAAAAAATCCATATTTAAATGAAAACCATCCTAAAATACATACTTATCGTTTTTATATCGCTGGTCATGCTGGCGGGTTTAATGTCGCTTTTTGAATCACCTAACAAAACGGACATCCCCCTTTCCGAACTGGTGAGCAAAATCAACTCGCAAGAAGTTGAGAGGATAACCGTGAAAGAAGATGTTCTTGAAATAAAACTGGCAAACGGGGACCTTGTGAAAACAAAAAAGGAGCTGTCTATATCCGCCTTTGAAACACTCGCTAATCTCGGCGCCGAAAAAGAAAAACTTTCTGCCGTCGCAGTTGAAGTGAAAGACGCCAGCGGACTTGCGGTAATTCTCAAATCAATATTGCCGATCGTTCTTCCTTTTCTTTTTATACTGCTAATCTTTTGGTTTATGTTTTCAAAAGCCCAGCAGGGCTCAATGCAGGCGTTGTCTTTTGGCAAATCAAAAGCGCGATTAGCAAATCTGGACGGCAAAAAGAAAGTTATGTTCAAAGATGTCGCCGGACTGATTGAGGCCAAGGAAGAAATCTCGGAAGTGGTTGAATTTTTGAAAGATCCGCAGAAATTCCATAAACTAGGAGCACGAATACCGAGAGGCATTATGCTTATCGGTTCTCCGGGAACGGGCAAAACTCTTTTAGCCAAAGCCGTTGCCAATGAAGCCAGCGTTCCTTTCTACTTCGTCTCCGGTTCGGAATTTGTTGAGATGTTCGTCGGCGTGGGTGCAAACAGAGTTAGAGACACTTTTGAGCTGGCAAAGAGGACCGCTCCGTCAATAATTTTCGTGGACGAAATTGACGCTGTCGGCCGCCACAGGGGTGCCGGTCTTGGTGGGGGCCACGACGAAAGAGAACAGACACTGAACCAGATTTTGGTTGAGATGGACGGTTTTGATACAAATGACGCGGTGATAGTAATGGCCGCAACAAACAGGCCCGACATCCTTGACCCCGCCCTTTTGAGACCGGGGAGGTTTGACCGCAGGATAGTGTTAGATGAGCCGTCAATGAAAGACAGGGAAGAGATATTAAAATTACATTCTCTTGAAAAACCCCTGGCAAAAGATGTGAATTTAAAAGTAGTGGCCGAGAGAACGCCCGGTTTTTCGGGAGCAGATTTGGCAAATTTAGCCAACGAAGCCGCCATATTAGCCGCCAGAAAAAACCAAAAAGAAATCAAGCAGATCGACATATTTCAGGCAATAGAAAAAGTCATTCTCGGTCCGGAAAGACGCAGCCATATTTTATCTAAAAAAGAAACAGAGATAACCGCCTACCATGAGGCCGGACACGCTTTGGTGGCCGTATCACTCCCCCACTCCGATCCGGTGCACAAAGTTTCAATCGTATCCCGAGGGCGAGCAGGCGGATATACCTTGAAACTGCCAACCGAAGACAAACACCTTAGGTCCAGGGCAGAGTATGAATCAGAGCTGGCCGTTCTGCTCGGCGGTTATGCCGCGGAGAAAACCATATTCAAAGACACGACAACCGGAGCAAGCAACGACCTCAAAGTCGCTTCTGATTTAGCTCGAAAAATGGTTACCCAATTTGGTATGTCGGATAAACTCGGCCCGATAACCTACGGCGAGAAAGACGAGCTGGTGTTTCTCGGCAAAGAGATGGGACACACTAAAAATTATTCTGAGACAATCGCTTTCCAAATAGACAGCGAGGTCAAGAAATTCATCTCCGGGGGACTTGCAACAGCAAAAAAGGTTCTGGCTCAAAAAATGGACATTCTCCACAAAATAGCGCGAGAACTTATCTCTAAAGAAACCCTCGAACAAAAAGAATTCTACGCCCTCGTCTCTTAAAATAACTTATGCCATAAAAACAATTGTCTTATAACTGTTCCGACCGAAACGATTATAAGACGATCGTTGGCACCCTCAAGGTTATTAAAACTTTGACTGAAACCCGTAAAAAACATAAAATTTAGTGAGATTTTATGTTGGGCGTGTAGCTCAGTGGTAGAGCACGGTACTTATAATACCGGGGTCGGAGGCTCGATCCCTCCCACGCCCACTAATAATTTAATAAGGGGCGGTTAGCTCAGTTGGTTAGAGCGTCTCGTTTACACCGAGAAGGTCGAGGGTTCGAGCCCTTCACCGCCCACAATGTCCGAAAAAATCATAAAATTAGTACCGTCAACAAAAGAAAGGCCCAAGCCGGAAAAACCGGCTGATGCTGTTGATATTGGCACGGCGCGAGAGAAGAAACAAGAAAAAACTCCTTTTTCTTTTCCGAACACGGAATCGGAAGAACTTATAGATACAATTTCCGGCCTGGTTCAAAAGGTCTTTGCCAAATCAAGAGATAAGGGTAAGATTTTAGAACAACTTCGCAAGTTAACTGATGACCTCGAACAAAAACATAAAGAATGAAAATTTCAATCGTCTACGAAGATGAAAACCTGCTGGTCTTGAACAAGCCCGCCGGCCTCATAACTCACCCAAAAAATATCAGTGACGCCCAGGATAGCGTTACTGGCTGGCTAACAGAAAAATTTCCTGAACTCAAAAATATCGGCGAACCGTTCATCGCTTCGGGGAACGAAGTCCCCCGTGCCGGTGTCGTCCATCGTCTGGACAAAGATACGTCGGGACTACTCATAGTCACCAAAAATGATGGGGCTTTTTTTTATTTAAAAAACTTATTCCAAGAAAGAAAGATTAAAAAACATTATCTTGCTCTGGTAAACGGCAGACCTAAAGAACCAAGGGGAATCATATCGGCGCCTCTTGGCCGCATTGGACTTAAAAGAACAACAAAAATAATCGGCGATAAGTTGATAGATAAAAAAGATGCCGAGACGGAATATCAAACCATAAAAAATTATCCTTCGACAAGCTCAGGACAAGTTTACACCCTCTTGGAAATTGTTCCAAAGACCGGACGCACCCATCAAATAAGAGTTCACCTCAATTCCATAGGCCACCCAGTCGCGGGAGATCCAATCTATGGATTTAAAAAATCCTCTCCCCCGCCCGGTCTTAACCGCTTATTCCTTCATGCTTTCAAGCTGGAATTTGTCGCACCCGATGGTAAAAACCTGGTCATAGAATGCGACCTTCCGAAAGAGTTGCAAAACGTATTAAACATGCTAGAATAGTTACTACAAATCGCCAACTACAAATGGCTTCATCCGAATACTATTTGTAGCATTCGTGTAGATTTGTAGATTAGTGTTATTTTTATGGACAAACTGGCATTATTTAATTCAACTGCACACGCAAATTCATCTTATTCCAACCTAAAAACCGGCTGGAATGTTAAAGTCTACCAGAAAATAAAGGAGGGCGATAAAACCAGAGTTCAAGTATTTGAGGGCACCATTATTTCGAGAAAACATAGAAATGAGCCTGGCGGTACGATAACCGTCAGAAAAGTTTCCGGCGGTATTGGCGTTGAAAAGACCTTCCCTCTTCACCTGCCGACCATCACAAAAATTGAAGTCACCAAGAAAACCGACACAAGAAAATCTAAACTCTATTACTTGAGGGATAAATCCGCTCGGGAGATAAGAAGAAAAATGAAAACCCAGCAAAACCCTCAAGAAAACAAAGAAGTTAGTTCGGCTTAAACTACTCGCGCGGGTGGCGAAACTGGCAGACGCACTACCTTGAGGTGGTAGCGGGGGCAACCCCATGGAGGTTCAAATCCTCTCCCGCGCACCAGACAGGAAAAGTCAAAGAGTTTTGGTTCGCCTCGCTTCGCTCGGCGACTAATTTGTATTCAATTTTGGGGGTAAAAACGAATTCACGATTTCGCAAAATATGGTTCGAGCCGATGTTTTTCAGAAATGTTGTCATTTCCTCTTTGTTTTCGCTCTTAACTAAATTCGTGGCTTGATTCAAGGATAAAACGAACTCACGAGCCGGTTCGAGCCAAGACAAACCTTTTTGTTCAAAATCTCTGATTTTCTCTCCAAGCTCGACCTTTTGGGTAACAAGGTTTCCTTTTCTTATCTTGTAGTCCTCGGCAGAAATAACCTCGCCAAGATAAGCGTCCAGCAACTTTTCGAGCTTGGATTCAATGTTGGTTAATTTCACTTTGAGATTTTGAACAGTAGTTTTGGCCCCCTCTTTTGCTCGCTTCTCGTCTGTCAGTAGTTCTGCCAGAACTCTTTCGGTGTCTTGGCTCGACAAAGAAACTTTTTGAAGAAAACTTTTGATTTGTTCGGTAAGTGCTTCCTCTCGCAAAAAGTGCTTTTCTTGGCACGGCCCATTCTTTTTCGTGCAATGGTAATAGTGATGGCCTTTCTGTATTTCGGCTGTGATTGAGCAACCGCAATAGCCACATTTGAGTAGGCCAAGAAAAGCGAAATGATGTTTGCGAATATCCTTCTTTTTGCCGCGTTTTGCCATGACTTCCTGAACCTTATCAAAAAGTTTCTTTGAGATTAACGGCTCATGAGTTCCTTCAAAAATTTCTCCCTTAAATTTCATAAGTCCTATGTAGAAAATATTTTGTAGAATCTTCTGTAAACTGCTGATTGAGATTTTGTTGTTTTTGTTGCCCTTGAGATTGTGTTTGGTACACCAATTTGCGAGAGAATGGAGCGGATATTGTCCGGTGGCGTAAAGTTCAAAAACTTTCCCTACCAACCGAGATTTTTCATGGTCAATATCTACCCCA
>MGKI01000002.1 GCA_001795615.1 Candidatus Yanofskybacteria bacterium RIFCSPLOWO2_01_FULL_42_49 | reverse complement strand
GTTGCCGGTACTCGCAATCGTCACAATCGGGCTGTTGTTGTTGTTGAAGATATCGAGCCGTTCAGTCCCATTGCCAACTCCGATAGAGAATTGGGACTGATTGGTTCCGCCTGAGCCGTTTGATTTGAAGTAATGAGAGGCACTGGCGGTGTTGTTCATGGTGTAAAGCAGGGAAGAGGAAGCGATGTTGGCCGAGAGGGAACCCTTTACTTCTAAATCACCGGAAACCAATAAATCGTTGGCTCCGGTTATGTAGTTTGCGTGACCCGTGGTTGAAGTCCCGAATCTCGAATAGCTTGTCGATGAGAACCCCCCGACTTGGAGAGTTCCGAAGAGGCCGTAGCTTGCAGAGGCCGTGCCTTGGACTTCAAGGACGGTAGTTGGAACAGTTCCAAGACCGAGTTTAGAGAATTGAGGCGTGGCTCCTGTATGGATGTTCTGGGGGGTTGAGAGAGTGATGGTCCCATCAGTATCATCGGTGACCGTGACCTGATTGGTTGTGCCGGCTATCCAGTCGGCAAGGTTGGCGATGAAACGAGCAATCAATAAAATTCAAAATGTAAATATCAAAATGAAAAATGACGATGTAAAATTAAAAAATGACTTACAAATGAAATTGAAAACTATTATATTAGTCGATGGCAGGACTAAAATCAATGGGTTGGAATTAGAGCAGATGCCAATAGTAAAGGGTGACCGGAAGGTCTTCGCCATTGCCTGTGCCTCAATTATTGCTAAAGTTCACCGCGACAAAATGATGGTTCGGTATGCCAAAAAATATCCCGGTTATGGATTTGAAAAACATAAGGGATATGGAACTAAATACCATCAAATCCGGCTTACCGCCTTCGGACCATGTGCTATTCATAGACGATCATTTAAGTTGGTGTACCCTTGACATTTCTTAGTAATCATTTATTTTATAACTAGAACTTTCAATCTTAGGGTTAGAGGGAAAGAAATGGAACATAAAGCAATTAAACATTTGTTTGGGATTCCAGTCTTTGTTTTATTGGTTGTTGTGAGTTTTGTCTGTCTTTTTGGGGTTGTTTTTCACTTAGTGAGAATGTCCGTATTTTTACTTCTAGCTCTGGTTCCAGTATATTTTCTTTTTAGGATCTCTCGGTATATTGGTCTAACGGAATTTGATGTCACAATTTATGTAAATAAATCTGTATTTAAAGAGTTGTTGAGAGTGGCGATTTATGGGCCAAAAGCAGTAAACTGATATTGAGGCCACCTCAAAGCCCTAGCGGGCTTTTTTGTTTACAACTAATTTGTTAATATAAAATGTATGATACAAAAAAGAAAAACAACACCCAAAGAAAACACTCTGGATATAATTGCCCGAAATGTTGCTGACATTAAGGATAAAATGGCAACCAAGGAGGACCTGGGGGCATTTGCTACTAAAATTGATCTAGAAGATATGGAAAGAAGATTATCTGTTAAAATAGAATCTGTTGACGAGAAAGTAGATGCATTGGAAGAGGTTGATGTTCGGAATCTTGAACGAAGAGTTTTTGTTAGAAAAAGACGTTAAACAAACAAAAAGCAAACATGTCTAAACGAGTTGCTATAAACGGATTCGGCCGGATCGGCAGGGCGTTTTTTAAGCTGGCTTTAACTAAGCCCGCCTTTGCTGAAGCTTCGGCGGGTAAACCAGAGTTAGAAATTGTGGCGATAAACGATTTGGGGGATATTGAGAATTTAGCCTACCTGTTAAAGTATGACTCGGCCTACGGTCGTTTTAATAAAGAGGTTTCTGTTCGTGACGGCAAACTGATTGTCGATAGCAATGAATACCTGTTTATTCAAGAAAAGGACTTGGCAAAACTTCCCTGGAAAGAACTCGGGGTTGATATAGTCGTGGAGTCTACCGGGGCTTTTGAAACATTTGACAAGATTTCGGCTCACAAAACGGCCGGGGCCAAAAGAGTTGTTCTGACCGCGCCGGCAAAAGACGCAGACACCGCCGACACAAAAACAGTTTTAATGGGCGTGAATGACGATGACCTTAAAACCTGCACCATTTCATCAAACGGTTCTTGTACCACTAACTCGGCTTCCCCGATACTGCAAATTCTTTCTGAAACTATTGGAGTTAAAAAAGCATTCTTGAATACCACTCATGGCTATACTGCCACTCAAAATTTAGTCGATGGACCGGTTAGGGGCCATGATTTTAGACGAGGCCGGGCCGGGGGAGTGAATATTGTCCCTTCATATACGGGCGCAGCGGTTGCGGTAGGAAGGGCCGTCAAGGCCGTTGAAAACAAATTCGAGGGCACCTCAATGCGCGTGCCCATTATCACGGGGTCTCTTTCTTCAATTACATTTGTTTCCGAAAAACCAACTACGATTGAAGAAATTAATAAAATACTGCGCGATGCCGCAGACCAACCGCGTTGGCAGGGGATTTTCAGGGTGACCGATGATCAGATTGTTTCAAGCGATATTATAGGCGATCCTTATGCCGCGATTGCTGATTTATTGCTCACCAAAGTTGTTGACGGTGATCTTTGTTCGGTCTATTCCTGGTATGACAATGAATTCGGATACACAAATACATTAGTTCAGCATGTGTTAAAGGTTGCTGAACTAATGTAAATTTCTAAATCCTAATTTCTAAACAATTTCAAAGTTTTTGAGAAAAATATGTCCGAACTGCATATAATCGAAAATCCTATAACCAGAGTGGAATTAAAAAAAATTGCCGAAGAGAGATTCGGCGATTTAGTTAAAGGGGCAGTGGATATTGAGCAGGAGACTATGGTACTAGGTGGGGAGTTTCATATGGATGAATTGAATTTTTTATATGAGCAACGCGGGTCAAGGTCAGAGGATGTTTGGGGGATTAACTTATATCCGGATAAGTTTGGAGATGATATGATAGAGTATGATTCGGTTATAAATCTTAAACCAGCTTTGGGTAATCGAACCCGAGGAGTTGATAACATAGAAATTCAGGAAAAAATTAAAAAAATTGTAAGAAAATTAATTTTGGACTAGTGGACTATCTTCACAAAAACGCAGCCGAAGGCAGATGGCGTCAAATGCCGTTAGCCGAGCAAATGGCTAATATCGGATCTGAAGTCGGGCGAGCGGCAAAATGGCAGGGCAGAGACGATAAAATATTCTATGGAGCCGTAACCAGGGCCCTGGAGCTTTTTGATCTGACCCTTGAAGATCCAAAGTGGCGGGGCGGACGCTTGTTGGAACTTGGTCGTTTAAAAGAAGTTTTTTGCGACGGGGTTCTGGACGGAAAGGAATACGGCACCACATTGTCCGGCTTAGAAAATTATTTTTTGCCGTTTTTTAACCTAATTGCCCGGAAATATTCAGTATTATAATGTCGCAGTATATCCATGAAAACAAGATTAAGGAGTTAGAACTAAAGGCCAACGAGGCCCGCCAGTTTTTAATTGAGATGCTTACGGAAGCGGGGTCGGGGCACACGGCAGGGCCGTTGGGGATGGCCGATATTTTTATGGCTATGTATTTTCATGTTCTCAATCACGATCCTAAAAATCCAATGTGGGAAGAAAGGGATCGACTTATTTTGTCAAATGGCCACATTTGTCCGATCCGCTATGTGTTGATGGCAATGTCCGGCTATTTTCCGATCGAAGAATTGAAAACTTTGAGAAAATTCGGTTCACGGTTGCAAGGTCATCCTGAACGGGAACGACTGCCGGGAGTTGAAACAACATCGGGACCGCTGGGCTCGGGGTTGGGTCAAGCCGCAGGATATGCTTATGCGGCAAGGATGGATAGCAACCCTCCTTCGCGTAAAGCTTCGGAAGGGCGAGGAAAGTTTCGAGTTTATTGCTTTATGTCCGACGGTGAACAAGAGTCAGGAGCGACTTGGGAGTCGGCAATGTTTGCCGGGAAAAACAAGTTAAGCAATCTAACGGCAGTAATTGATCGCAATAATATACAGATAGACGGTATGACGGAGAACATTATGCCTCTTGAGCCGTTGAGGGCGAAATACGAATCATTCGGCTGGAACGTTTTGGAGGTTGACGGGCACAATATAGAGCAATTTGTCGATGTCGTTGAAGAGGCCAAGGCAGTATATGAAAAGCCGACAGTCATAATTGCACATACGATACCGGGGAAGGGTATAAAAGAAATGGAGTTTGATGCTCGCTGGCATGGGATATCACCAACAAAAGAGCAGGGCAAAGAGTTTCTTGACGAACTCCGGACATTGGGTGGTAAAATTGCCAGCGAGCATCAATAATTGGCACGCCCCCACACTTATGTTTTATGTTTACATATTAAGAAGTTCAAAAGATTCCAAATTATACATGGGATCGACCGCTGACTTGAGACGAAGATTGGCAGAGCATAATGACGGGAAAGTTGTAAGCACAAAAAACAGAAAGCCTTTTGAACTTATCTATTATGAAGCTTACAATAACGAAAAAGACGCTAGAACAAGAGAACATAATTTAAAACTAAGATCCAATGCTTTATTTCAGCTTAAAAAGCGACTTAAGCGTAGTTTATAAGTGTGGGGGCACGGAATTCCGCCAAAGCCAGAAGAGGCGCAGAAATTTTTAACTGAACTTAGAACATTGGGAGGTAAGATAGAATCAGAACATGAATAAAAAAAATAAACAATGGCGATTTGTAACGATTGGTTTCATTGTGATTTTAACACTCGCCACTTTTTTAATAGGTAATTTCGACCGGAATGCCAAGGCAGTTTCTGATATTTTCCCTGATATTTTTATCTACGACAAAAATACTGGCTCTTGGTCAATAAAATTTAATAATGGCTCCGGGACATTCAGCGAAAAAAATGGTTCTTGGGATCCTCAATGGTCGGTTCAAGCCGCCAATTTTAACGGAGACGACTTGACTGATTTTTTCTTATACAAAAAAACAACCGGGCAGTGGTTCAAAGCCATAAATAATGGCAGCGATGATTTTACTTATAGTGAATCCGGAACTTTCAGCACGGACTGGAATATCTACATAATGAATTTGAATGGCGACGGAATCTCGGATGTCTTTTTCTATAATTTTTCCAATGGTGTCTGGGCTAAATGTAATAGTGTTATCGGAAATGGATTTTCTTGCGCTCAAAGCCGATATTGGTCTGCAAATTGGCAAGTTTACCCGACAAGGATAAATAGTGATTCTTACGATGACTTATTTCTTTACAATCCGACCAACGGAGCATGGTATAGGGTAATTAATGACGGAAATTTAAATTCAGATTTTTCTTATCCGTTAAATTCCCAGTGGTCTCCTAACTGGCAGATTTATCCTGCTGATTTTAATGGGGACGGATTGTCGGACATTCTTTTATACGGGCCGGCAAATACTCCTACCGGTTACGTTGCCATAAATAACGGTAGTGATTTTAGTTATCCTTTTTCTGCAAACTTGGACAGAGATTGGGATTCTTTAAGTGTTGCTGATTTTAATGGTGATGATAAGGCGGATATTTTCTTTTACAAAAAATCCAACGGGATTTGGGTTCAGGCCATTAATAACGGTTCCGGCACAGATTTTGCGTATTATTCAGGCGTTTGGGATGTGAACTGGCAGGTTTATATAAGTGATTTTGACAACAACAGTCGCTCGGATATTTTGGTCTATAATTCCCAGAACGGAAATTGGGTTTCTCTAATTTATAATTCTCCCGGAGTGTTCAGCCAAAAAAATGGGAATTGGGGAGTGGACAAGACGATAATTGCAGAGACGGCTGACACAAGCCGGGTCTTAAACAATAGGCCCATCCAATTCGGCGTATCGCCTCCGGAAATCAAAGCTTTCTCTTCAAACTTATCAACGGCCAGCCCGGGGCAATCGGTTGTTCTGGCATGGGAAGTTTCCGGAGCCGCAAAACTTATTTTCAACCCGGGCAATGTCGATGTGACCAATAGAAATAGTTATTCGTTAAACTTTCAATCGGACACCCTTTACAATTTGACGGCCGAAAATGGCGCGAAGAAAACAGTGAGCAAAGTTTTTGTTAAAAACACTCAACGCTTGCCCTCAAAGATGACCGGCCTTTGGGTGGGTCCACGGTATAACCCCACTTCAGAATCAGCACTAAGGGCAGAAAGAAAAGATATCCCATCATTGAGACAAGACTTCGGAGCTAAGATGATTATGTATAACCTCGATTGGCTGTTTTACGATTACTTCAATAGCAATAATTTCAGATCAGGCAATTATTCTTCAAATATCGCCAGAATAAATGCTTTCTGCAATGCGAGAATAAGCGAAGCTAATAGTAATAACACCGATATATTTTGGGCAACTATAGTGCCTTTTGAAAAGGGGTTAGCCACAGCTTACAAATCCCAGTATTTAAACGATATCGCTTCATGCTTTAATTCCAGCCGTGTTTTGGGCATACACACAATAGACGAGCCGGGTGCACCCATAGAAGCAGGAAATACCGGGGTTGCTTGGAGCAAAGTTTCGCTTCAAGAAGGATATAATCTGTTCAAAACTAGATTTCCCGATAAATATATATGGTATAATGAGGCACCTGGTTTGAGCGTAAATCAAATGAATGGATACGATTGGGGAGACATAGTAAGCATAGATTACTATCCAATCAACAACCAGCCAGCAGATATTAATGTTCCCGCCACTTACGCATCTTATTATCAAGACGTATTTCAATTGGCGGGCATTAGGGATAGGTGGTTCGTTCACCAAGCTGTTAATAATTATGCTTACACTAATAACCCCAGCCATAGGACTCCTACTCCAAATGAATTGCAAGCCATGGCTAATTATAATTGGAGCCAAGACTTTCAAGGATTAATCTGGTGGGGTACAGCGCTTAACAACTATATTCCTCAGCATTTTACATTTATACCGGGGTTATCAATTCTAAACGATTTTATACCTGACAACTTATTTAAGGCGACGCTAATGAGTATTAATGGTAATCCTCCAACCCCTACTCCCGCTCCAACACCTACACCAACCCCAACACCAACCCCAGTCACTAAAATTATCCGTTTCCAGGGTGATCCCCAGATCTATGTTCAAACTCCCGATAGTCAGCTTAAATGGATACCCACTCCCCAAGTATTCCAAAATCTAAATCTTGATTGGAATAAAGTGGAAGTAAAGCCAGCCGGCACGGCAGATCAATATATGCGCGCTAAATTGCTTAGAGCCGACAATGATACAAAAGTTTACTACATCACCGAATCGGGCATGAAGCGCTGGATGCTTACCGCAGAAATATTTTTATCTTACGGCAATAAGTGGGAAGATATTGTAACCGTCAAACAATTTGAGCTTGACGCCATACCCGACAATATCCTAATTTACATTCCAGGAGATGCAAAAATTTACAAACTCGAGGGCAATATCAAAAGATGGATTGTTTCTGTCGACGCTTTTACCAGAAACGGATTTAAGTGGGACGAGGTTGCGCCGGTTAACCAGACAGAATTAGACGGGTATGTACTTGGCTCAGATATTGAGTAGGAAAAATAATTAATTAAAGAAAGGAGGTGTCGTTATGATGTATCACAGAAATTGTAAATGTCCCCATCATCGGATAGTTGAGGTCATATCGGGTCTTGTGTGGCTGGCCGGTATTTTATTTTTCTGGTCGGCGCTGAAAGGTGTGATGGTTTGGGGCTATGACCCGTTGTTTTATGCGTGGTCAGCAGTCATTTTGAGTTTAATGGCATTTGGCATGAAGTCTTGCGGATGCTGCGGAATGTCCGCTAAGGGTATGTCTGTTTCTGGTGAAGGAAATAAAACATGCTCTCACCAGCCGGATTGTAAATGTGGCGACTGCGACAGATGCCGCTAAGAAGCGATAAGCTTAAAGCGCAAAGCGTAAAACAACAGTGAAAAACCAAAGAAAGTTTTAAATTTTGGGCTGTTGTTTTGCATTTTTCGTTTTTACTTTTACACTAAAGTTATGTTAAACAAAAACGCACATCTCATAGAGGACTTATCAAAGCCAGAGATGTTTCCGACTCGCGACGGCTATGGTAAGGGCGTCGTTGAAGCCGGAGAAAAAGACGAGAGAGTCGTTGTTCTTTGCGCGGACCTGACCGAATCAACTCGGTCTCTTTGGTTTGCGGAAAAATTCCCGGAAAGGTTCGTGGAGTTAGGCGTTGCCGAACAGAACCTTGCTTTAGTGGCCTCCGGCATGGCTAATTATGGCAAGATTCCTTTCATTTCTTCTTATGCGGTTTTCTCGCCGGGAAGGAATAACGAACAGATAAGGACCAATATCTCGTTAAACAATGTTCCCGTGAAAGTAATCGGGGCTCATGCCGGTATTTCAGTGGGTCCGGATGGGGCGACTCATCAAGCGCTTGAGGATATAGCTTTAATGCGTGTCCAGCCGAATATGACGGTTGTCGTTCCGTGCGATGCGGTTGAAGCGCAGAAAGCGACTGTTGCGATAGCGTTCAATGGCAAGCCGTCGTATGTAAGAGTCGGAAGAGAAAAATCCCCGGTCTTTACGACCAAAGACACTCCGTTTGAAGTTGGAAGGGCAGAGGTTTACAGAGACCCTTCGACAGGCTCAGGGCGATCGCCTGACGCGGCGATCGTCGGCTGTGGAATGCTTTTGTATAATGCGCTTCTGGCCGCGGAGGAACTATCCAAAGAGGGGATTGAATGTATGGTTATAAACTCACACACAGTGAAACCTCTAGATGAAAAAACAATCATCGAAGCGGCTCAAAAATGTGGAGCTGTTGTTTCGGTGGAGGAACACCAGATTAATGGGGGATTGGGTTCTGCTGTGGCGGAAGTTTTGTCGCGAAATTATCCGGTTCCGCAGGAGTATATCGGAGTTCAAAATCGCTTTGGTGAGTCAGGTACTGCAGAAGAACTGATCAAACATTTCGGTATGGATGTAGAAAGTATAAAAAATGCCGTAAAAAAAGTTATTGTCAGAAAAAAATAAACTGTTGAGGCTTGCTAACTAAAAACCCCGGCATCGGGGTTTTTAGTTAGACTTGGTTTTCTTCTGCTTCTGCTATTATTTTTTTGAGTTTTGAGATGTCTGATTGAAGGAGTGTTTGTACCACCGGATCTTTTAGGGCTGATTCCGGATGGAATGTCGGAACTAACGTAAAACTGCCGAGATTGAAAGTTCTTCCGTGAACATTATCAAGAGGTTGCCTCAACCCCACTCCGTTTAAAGCAATGTCGCCAAGGGTGACTACAACTTTCGGTCCGACGGTTTTTATCTCTTCTTTCAAAAAGGGGACATATGATTTTATCTCTTTCGACGTCGGTTTTTTGTTTTCGGGATGATATTTGATGACGTTTGTGATATAAATTTTATTTGTATCAATGCCTGCGGAACGGAGAAGTTTGTTGAGCAGTTTTTGATTATTTCCGGCCAAGGGTTTGCCCTCTTTTGCTCCTTCAGCCCCGGGATGATCGCTGACGAATACGATTTTTGAACCAATTAAACCCCTTCCGAAAATCAATTTTCTATTCGAGAATTTTTTCTTTAAAGCCGTATGCACATGTTGTAGATTTGTAGCATCAGCCATAGTAGGGAAGCAGGTTGAGAATTATAATCACTTGAGCGGAGTCAATTTTGCACATATTCAAGGCGTTGAGGAACGATGCGTACTTTTATGTACGCGAGTGACGAACAACGTGGAAGATGGTCAAAATTGACCCGCCCCCAAGGGAAACTCAAAAATGGCTGATTTCTTTGTTGCTCCTTCTCGAAGTAGTGTAAAACTACATCTTCGTCGTCGCGCCAAACAAATCATCTCATTTTTAAGTTTCTCAACTTGATTATAATTCTCAACCTGCTTCCCTGGATACTACCATACTATATAAATTTTGACAAGAGATTTATGAAATGTTAATTATGGCTAAACTGTAATTGGCACCTTAACAAAGGCGGAAAAGTGACGACAAAAAGAATGGTTATTGTAGGCGGAATCAGGACTGCTATCGGCAAATTTGGCGGTGCTTTGAAAAATGTTCCCGCAGAGTTTCTTTTGGCATATTGTTTTCGTCATGTGGTAAAAAAGAGCGGCATTGATCCGGCCCAAATTGATGAAGTTGTGGCTGGTAATATATGCCAGCCCAAAGCCAATATTGCCCGCGTTGCGGCTCTTTATGCAAAGGTTCCCCAAGGTGTTCCGGCGCGGACAGTTGCACGAAATTGTGCGTCAGGAATTGAGGCGATCACTTCGGCGTGCCAGGCCGCTGCGGCTAGGGACGGGGAAATATTTCTTGTCGGTGGAACCGAAAATATGTCGCAAGTGCCATATGTTATGAAAGATGCGAGGTTCGGACTTAGGATGCAAAACCATATTCTTACAGACGCCTTGTGGGATGGACTTTTTGATCCCAACATTAAACAAATGATGGGACGGACAGCTGAAAATGTTGCCCAAAAATGGGGAATTACCCGCGAAGAGCAGGATGAATATGCGGTGCGTTCTCACCAAAAGGCGTGTGATGCTCGAGAGAATCAAAAATTTGATGCGCAAATCCTTCCGTTAAAAATTCAAGACAGAATGCGTATCCGAGGGGGTGTTGAATCAGATGATAAGATTATTCCGGGAGGTCAGGTTGTATTTTCACAAGACGAAAGTCCAAGCGAGAAACTAGCCAAAAGTCCTGGATCCGCATCTGGTGCGCCTGCCATATTCATGAATGAGAATATTATGAATCCGATTGAAAATGATGTAAATTTCTATATCGACAAAACCGGCACGTTCGTTATTGAGAAAACGTACCATCTCGGCGGTACAGTAACTCCGACTAATGCCTGTCCAATGAATGATGGCGCGGCGGCACTCTTGATCATGACCGAAGAAAAAGCTGTTTCATTGGGACTTACTCCGTTGGCATATATAGTGTCCTATGCATATGCCGGTTGCGATCCGGCACTGATGGGCGAAGGACCTATCTTTGCTGTTCCTAAGGCACTCGCTAAAGCCGGGCTGAAGATTGAAGACATTGATTTATTTGAACTCAATGAGGCCTTTGCGTCTCAAGCGATTGCTTGTCAGAGAGGACTTCATATTCCTGACGAGAAGTTGAATGTCCATGGTGGAGCTATTGCTCTTGGCCATGCTGTTGGGGCAACTGGTGCAAAGCTAACAGTTCAGGCTATGCACGAATTATTGGAATATCAGAAACGCTATGCCGCAATTACTATGTGCGTGGGCGGTGGCCAGGGCGGATGCCTGATCATAGAAAGAGTTTGAGTTAGTATGGGGCGAGAGCCCTTTTTATTTACAAATTAAGCTATTGACTGTAATTGTTTAAGGGACTATATTTTGGACAGTTTTTTGAAATATTTTTCTGGAGAAAACAATGGCCAGAATTATTAGGACAGTTGGAATTATCGGCGGCGGAACGATGGGAAGCGGTATCGGACAGCATATTGCCCAAAAGGGCGTAAGTATTGTTGTGAAAGAAGCCAACAATGAACGCGCTCAAGCATGTAAAGAAAGAATTTTCAGCCAGCTTGACAAAGTGGTTCGGCTTGGAAAAATAACTTTAGCAGAAGCCGAAGGTACAAAGGCACGCTTCTTAGTCACAAGTTCGTACAACGATATCAAAAATGCCGATCTTGTAATTGAGGCGGTCTTTGAAGACATGGCCGTAAAAAAGGCTGTTTTTGGGGAACTGAATTCGTTATTGTCTGATGATGTTATTTTTACGACAAATAGTTCATCGCTTTCTGTTACCGAGATAGCATCGGTAACCAATCGCCCGGACAGATTTATCGGCACTCACTTTTTTAATCCGCCGGTTAAAGCACCGCTAGTGGAATTGGTAAAAGGCGATAAGACTTCGGATGAAACATTTACAATAGTAAATCGTTTCGTTCAAATCGTTCTTGGAAAAACCCCGCTTCCCGTAAAGGGTTGTCCCGGATATCTGGTCAATCGTATTTTGATGCCATATGCAAATGAAGCGGTACGGCTTCTTACCGAAACAAAACTTACAATTAAGCAAATTGACGCTCGAGCTGAGAAATTTGGATGGCCAATGGGCTTGTTTACCCTTCTTGACTATGTGGGCATAGATATTGCTGCTAACGTGGCAAAGATTTTACATCAAGGATACGGGGAAAGGGCGAAGCCGGCGCCATTTATGAATCGTATGATTGAACTTGGTCGGATTGGTAACAAAGTCGGGGCTGGTTTCTATGTTAGTTCTAATGCCACTGGTTTCGAAGATACCCAGGCGATTATTGACCGTGAATATCCAAATCGGCAAGAATATGATATTGAAGAAGGTTTTAAACGTATGACGGCCGGTCTTTGCGTCGAATCATTATTGTGTCTTGAAGAAGGAGTTGCTACGGCAGATGACATTGAAACCGGTGCTACTCTTGGCATAATGTTTCCCATGGCGTTGGAAGGGCCTCTACACTATGCTCAAGAAAAATATGGTTTTGCAAATCTTCTTGCCGATCTTCAGCGATTTGAGCGGGAATGCGGAATGCGGTTCAAGCCGGCGAAACTGCTTGAAGATCTTGTCGCGGAAGACAAGAAGATATTTAAAAAGATTGAAGAAGAATGGTAATTTTTAAGTATTTAACCCCTCACCTTTTGAAAAGGTGAGGGGCTTGTTTTTTATAAAAAAGGAGTTATATTAACGTCAGATTCTTGATAACTTATTTGGAGTTTGAAAGTGGCTGAAAAACAGGAAGAACCGAAGGTTAAGCTTTCAAGAATTAAGGATACGAATATCGCCAAACTCACTATTCAAAATCCTCCGATGAATCAACTTTCCGGAGAAGTCCTTATGTCCCTCGCTACTCTTCTCGAAAAGGTCAAGGAAGACGAAAGGACTAAAGCGCTTATTATTGAAGGCAAGGGACTCTTTTCAGCTGGTGCTGATGTTAAAGAGATTTGGACGATTGCCAAAGAAGGTAATTTTCAGAAAGCCTTCGAGCTTCTCGAAAAGGTAAATGCTGTTGTGGATGCGGTTCAAAATCTCGGCAAACCGTCCGTTGCCCTTATCAACGGTTATTGCTTGGGTGGAGGAAACGAACTGGCAATGGCCTGCACTGTCCGCATAGCGGTAGATGAGGCCAAATTTGGCCAACCGGAAATAGGTCTGGGCATTATTCCTGGCATGGGTGGTACCCAGCGTTTGCCTCGGCTGATGGATATTGAGATGGCCCTCAAGCTTCTCTTGTCGGGCGTGATTATTTCAGCGCATGATGCAATGAAATACGGCCTTGTAGATAAAGTTGTCTTCAAAATAGATATAGATAATGAGGCAAAAAATCTCGCTCAACAACTAGTTGCAGGCGGTTATCCGTCAAAAAGACTGCAAACTTTCGACCCAGAAAGGTTTAACGGGCTTATTGCATCTGATCAATTCAAAATGCTGATGCAATCAAAATCTAGCGAAGCGGTAGAGGCGATTCTCTCTGCGGTCAGGAATGGAATGGTACTTCCATTGGCGGATGCATTGAAACTGGAGCAGAAATTGTTTGCAGAATTGGTAGTAAAGGACTCTGCCAGGCGTGGATTGGCAAAGTTCCTGAAAATTGACCTTGAGCCGAAGAAACAAGCAACCCCATCGGTTAAAACTGACAAATCTGAACACGAAGAAGATCTAAAAATGTTTCGTGAGATGGTTCGGGAATTTGCCGACAAGGAAATTCGTCCGCGGATCAAGGAGATGGAAGAAGCTGGCGGGATGCCCCGCGAACTATTTAATCAAATGGGTGAAATGGGGTTTTTTGCCGCCTCATATCCTGAGGAATATGGAGGGGCCGGTCTTGGCAAAACTGCTTACTGCATAGTTTTTGAAGAGTTGTCTCGTGTTCACGGTTCTTCGGCTGTTGTAGCCGGTGCTCATATGGGTCTTGCCTGCGGAGCCATTTATCTGGGTGGCAACGAAACACAAAAAAAGAAATACCTTACGCAGGCCTTAGAAGGTAAAATGATGGGAGCATTTGCGTTGACTGAACCAAGTGCTGGCTCAGATGCCGGAAATATCAAAACATCAGCTATCAAAAAAAATGGTGGCTGGGTGCTTAATGGTTCCAAGAGATTCATTACCAACGGAGCCGATGCGGATTTTACGATTGTTATTGCCCAAACTGATCCGATGCTCAAAAAAGACGGTCTGGCGGCATTCATTGTCGAGACAAAAACCAAAGGCTATAAGGTATCTAGAGTTGAACATAAGCTTGGAATTAAGGGATCTCGTACTGTCGAATTGGCGCTTGAAGATGTCTTTGTTCCCGACGAAAATCTTCTCGGAGAAGTCGGTAAAGCATTTAGAATGTTTATGCAGACTTTAAATGGTGGAAGGCTGGGTCTTGCTGCCGGTTGTGTCGGGTCGTCTAAGAGAGCGTTTGAAATTGCTTTCAAACATGCCTCGGATCGTCAGCAATTTGACAGTCCACTTTTGAGTTTCCAGATGATCCAATCTTATCTTGCAAGAATAAGAGCCAATATCTATATGATGGAACAGGCGGTGTATAGTGCGGCCAAGACGGCTGATGAAGGCAAAGATGTTCGTCTTGAGGCAGCTTGCGTGAAGCTTAGGTGTTCAGAAATGAATATGTGGAATGTTGATACGGCACTTCAGATACTTGGAGGGGACGGATTTTCGGATGAATCTGAAATTTCAAGAATGTGGCGAGATTCTCGTATTAATCTTATTTTTGAAGGTACCAACGAAATTCAACAGTTGTTAATTTTTAAAGAAGCTTATTCAAGCGGTGGTAAGATTTAATTTATAGGGGTTGCCGGGCCCCTTTTTATTTAGTAAAATAAGAGGAAATTTGCGGGTACGTAGTTCAGCCCCGATGCTTCGGTCGGGGAGCCGACTGTAACGTCGGCTTGGTAGAGCATCAATAACACCATGAAAGGATATGTGTATTTTTTGAAAGACAATGGTCACAAGTATTATATTGGCAGTACCAATAACATAATAAGAAGGTTAGCTCACCATAAATACGGGGGGACTTATACGACTAAAAGGATGATAAATCCTGAGCCAGTTTTAATTCAAGAATATATGAACATAAAAGAAGCGAGAGAGGTTGAATTAAAACTTAAAAAACTTAAGCGGAGAGATTTTATTGAAAAAATAGTCAGAGATGGTTTTATAAAAATAAAACCATAATTAGGTTATTTTGTGGGCGTGTAGTTCAGTGGTAGAACGCCTTTCTGATAAAAAGGAGGTCCTAGGTCCGATTCCTAGCACGCCCACAAAATAACGTAGTTCAGCCCCGACGCTTCGGTCGGGGAGCCGACTGTAACGTCGGCTTGGTAGAGCATCCGTCTGATAAGTGGAAGGTCGTAGGTCCGATTCCTACCGCACCCACCAAAATCTGACTTTCAGAAAATTGACCGACTTTTTCGTTGGCGGCGCAAAGCGCCGCCAACGAAGGTTCTGCAATGAGTATTGCCGAAGATGTTTATGGAAAAGACAGCGAAGAATGGAAACGCGCCAATAAAGCCGTCGAAACAGCGTACGGAGATTTAGAAAAAAGGAAAAAGAGCAAAGAACAAAAATTTGGGAAGGAGCGCCGGTAGTTTAAGGTTATAAACCTCTTCGTACGCGCGCATTGCGCATTTCCGTAAGTTCTGGCACTATGTTGGGCATAGTTCTTTGTAATTGTAGGTTGAAAATGGTAGAAGCTGTGTTCTTTGATTGCGGCAATGTGCTTTTGCTCTATAATACCTCGATATTCTACCGTGATCTTGAAAAGAGAAAAAGAAGCAAAATTCCAGTCCATGAAATTTTGGTCGGCAAATATAGAAGTGCTTTTGTTGATTTTGAGCTTGGCGATATAAATAGCAGAGAATTCTTTGATAGAGTGCAGCGCATCCTTGAACTCGACATGTCTTTTGCGGAATTTATCGATGTATTTACCGGTAACGAAGTAATGATTCCCGATCCGGTTATACTTGAGCTGAAAATAAAACTGAAGGAGCAGGGCGTAAAGTTAGTTCTGGTTACAAATAATAATCCGGTTCATGTGGAAACAATGAGGCAAAGATATCCAGAAGTAATGTGTGGATTTGACTTTGAGGCGATTTCTTATGAAATGCACATGAGAAAGCCCGACGACCCGGAAATTTTTATTCGACCCATGGAGATTCTTGGGCTAAAAGCGGAAAATTGTCTGCTAGTGGACGATCACCTGCCCAACGCGGAGGCTTTTAGAAAGCTGGGCGGTTTAGGATATCATTATAATGTTAGGGACGAATTTTTACGAGTTAACATGAGTGCGGTTGCCAGAGAGAGGAATAATTTAATCGTAATGTTTAAGAATTTAGGCCTTATTGATTGGCCAGAAATTTAAAAATCCCGGATATCCGGGATTTATTATGCATCAAACGACTGTCCGCAGCCGCAGGTTGACTTGGCGTTGGGATTCTTAACTGTAAATCCGCCGCCTACCAGATTATCAACGAAGTCTATGGTTGAGCCGTCTAAATATCTAGAACTGATCGGATCTACCAGTATCATAACTCCATTTGCTTCGGTCGGTACCTCGTCTTTCCGTTTGTCATGTTCTTCATTTTTGTCACCTGCTAAAGCTAGTCCATACTGAAATCCAGAACATCCTCCGCCTTGAACAAAGACTCTCAAAAACTTTTTATTTTCTTCGGCCAGCAGTTTCTTTATTTTATCAGCGGCTTTATCTGTAACCGTGATATTCATTGTCTGCATCCTTTAAAACACAAAGATCTTATGGTAAAATATAACATAATACCAGATAACTGCCAAGCCAGTTGTCTGGAATTTATAATTTCTAATATCTAAACACCTGCCTACCAGCAGGCAGGAATTCCAAATATAATTTTTTAAAGATTTTGATATTTTGAAATTAGAGATTTCAAAATATTGGGCCGTTAGCTCAGTTGGTAGAGCGCCTCATTTGCAATGAGGAGGTCAGGAGTTCGAGTCTCCTACGGTCCACCAAAATATAATAACCGCCTCCGAGGCGGTTATTTGTTTGAAAAAGCAACTAAAGAATTAAGAGCTACTTTAATACAGACATTCATTTTTTCCTTGGCCTCATCACCGGTGATAACTTCGTCGGTGGCTAGATTATCTATTACAAGACAAATGGCGCCGACATTATAACTGAGATGTTCATGACCGAGGCGGAAAAGAATACCCGTTTCCATTTCATGGTTTATTATTTTTAGTCCATTAACGTTGAACGACTGAATTATTTTTCTGAAATCTCCAGAGCTAAAGGCAGTCTTAAGTCTACCGATTTGGCGCCCTTCCGGACCGAAGAATCCGGGAGACGCAGTGGTTATCCCCCTAACAACATTGTGACCTTCTCCTAACGCTTCAGCTGATTTTCTCAGTGCCCAGACTGTTGTTGGACTGGCTGGAGAGCAATAGGCAAGAGGATTGATTGTGCCTATCTTGGTTCTCAAGAAATTTTGTTCTATTTTTATCGTCAGCGGGTCTCGTTCCCGGACGGGTATGGGGTAATATGCGCCCAAATTGTCTAGCCCGATACCGTGGGATGAAATGGCGAGTGCACCGGCAGAAACTTCCGGCAGGGAAGTGCCGCAAGTGCCGACCCTAATGATGTTTATTCTGGGTTTTTTTCTGAATGTCCATGAATCCATTTTGTGATCGTATTCAAACAAAGCATGCAGTTCATTAACTGCAATATCTATCGGGCCCATTCCGATACCGATGGACATTGCCGCCACTGGCAGGTCTTTGTATATTCCAACAATTGTATGGAATTCGGGTCGTGCTTTGTTTCGGTTTTCAAATGTGATCATATCGAAATGGGACGATATCAAGTCAACCCTATCAGAGGCTCCGACCAGAAGAACATTGTGAGGCATGTTGTCGGACCGTCTTAAGTCTATGTGATATAGAGTGCCGTCTTCAAAAATAATAAGCTGGGAACTTTTGGCTTTGCTCTTAGGCATCCCAGCCCTCTTTCTTACCAGAAAATTCTTCAAAAACATCAACATCGCCGTTCTCTTTTATTTTCTTATCTTCATATGGCGCAATAACTCTTCTATACATTTCAAAGACCATTGTAATAAGGACTCCGATTATCAGAGCAAACATCCAATAGCTGAACTTTCCAAAGAGCGATTTTAGAACTTTTAAAGTAATTCTGGTGAAGACATAGTTTAAAAAGCCGGCAAATTTTAAGAGGCCCTTGAAAGTCTTGTCTTGGTTGGCTTGTTCGGTAATAACATCGCTTAGCCGGTCAATGTATGGATCAAGTGTGGCTCTGTCATTTTTTTCTATGTATGGCACTGAGCCCTTTTGTTTGTTAAAGAATTGGCAAGAAGATACCAATATTTTTATGTTTAGTCAAATAAAAAAATTTTAATTTATTGGTTGCCAAAAACCGTCTTAACAACTATATTATAATCATAATCATGATAAGTCCCATTACCGTACTAATCGCAGCCGTTTCTATCTCTATCCTTATAATGCTGGGGATTAATTTGTATTTGGTTATAAAGTCAAGAAGAAAAGAGGGGCCGGACGCGAATTACATGGTTCTTCACCAGCGCATGGATTCTTTGTCCCAGGCGATAAATGACCAGCTCGAGAAATCTCGCCAAGCATCGGAACGAGCGACTCTCACGGTTCATCAGCAAGTCCAGAATTTTACCCAAGGAATGACCCAACTCCACGAAGGCTTGAAGGGCATGCACGATTCAGTAAAGAGTGTCGTTTCTTTTCAGGATTTATTTAGAAACCCTAAACTTCGTGGACAGTGGGGGGAAATGTCTCTTGAGGCATCTCTGGCTCAGTACTTTCCTAAAGACAGATATTTAATTCAGCATTATTTCAGCTCCGGCGAGGCGGTGGATGCGGCCTTGCGTTTGCCGAACGATATTTTGCTTCCGATTGACTCAAAGTTTAATTGGGATAATTTTCAGAAACTGGTTAATGCCGATAACGATATCCACAAAGACGGCTACCGCAAACTTTTTTATTCTGATGTAAAAAAGAAAATTGACGAGATAAGTTCTAAATACATTCTTCCGGCAGAAGGTACAACCGATTTTGCGCTGATGTTCGTGCCGGCGGAGACGGTTTATTATGAGATGATCAACAACATGAAAGATGTAGATGTCGCCGATTATGCCAGGAAGAAAAAAGTAATTCTTGTTTCGCCGAATACTTTTGCCTTGTCCGTTTCCGCCATTCAGCACTGGTATCGCGATGTCCACATAAACCAAAAGACCCAATCCATAATCAAGAAGTTGGAGGGAATAGTTGCTGATAGCGCTAAGCTGGCGGATACTTTCCGCAAGCTTGGCAGCCACCTTTCCAACGCCACATCGGCTTATGAGGATTCGGAGAAACGATTAGGGTTAATGACGGAACGGGTAAGTAAGGTGATTAAGATAGGGGAGACAGAGGAGAAACCGGAAGAAATAGAAGCGCCGAAAGTGTAATTATGATATGTATAATTTTATAGATGTTCTTTCTTTGGTGGCAATTTTTGTTTTTATTGTTTCGTCTGTGCCGCAAATTGGAAAACTTTTAAAAAACAAAACAGCCAAGGATATTAGTTTTCTAATGGTGTTTCTTGTGTTTATGGGGGATCTTTTGATGCTTGTCAGATCAATCAATATCGGCGACATTCTTTTTATAATTAATTACTCCACCCAATCCGCCCTCTGGTTATTTTTGGTAATTCTAATTTTAAAATATCGCAGCAATTGATAATCTGATAACTGATTATAAAAAAGTTGATCTTGAATTTTGAGTAATTTTTTTGTAACATATCTACCATGAATATATTACTATTTTCGTTATTGGCGTCGATTGCGTCGCTCGGATACGGGGCGTTTTTAATTTGGCAGGTGCTGAAAAAGCCAACCGGCGATGAGAAAATGCGGGAGATTCAGAAAGCGATACAAGAGGGCGCTTCTGCGTATCTTGCCCGGCAGAATAAGACTGTGTTTTGGGTGGGGCTGGCGGCGGTGTTGGTTCTTTGGTATTGGCTGGGCACTTCGCTTGCCGCAGGTTTTGTCGTCGGAGCAGTTGCCTCGGCCTTTGCCGGATATATCGGCATGATGGTCGCCGTGAGAGCCAATGTCCGAGTTACCGAAGAAGCTAAACATGGTTTGGCGCGTGCTTTCGGACTGGCATTCAAGGGCGGAGCGGTAACGGGGTTCTTTGTGGTTGGCTTGGCGCTTTTATCGCTGACTCTGTTTTATTGGTGGACCCAGGATGTTAAGTCTCTCATTGGTTTAGGGTTTGGAGCATCTTTGATATCTATTTTTGCTCGTCTCGGTGGGGGCATTTTTACTAAAGGCGCTGATGTGGGGGCGGATCTTGTCGGGAAAGTTGAGGCCGGAATTCCGGAAGATGATCCAAGAAACCCGGCGGTTATAGCTGATAATGTGGGGGACAATGTCGGTGATGATGCCGGCATGGCCGCCGATTTGTTTGAAACATATGTTGTGTCAGCTTTATCTGTAATGCTTTTAGGCGACCTGATGTTCGGCGGACTGAAAAATGTGGTTGAGTTCCCGTTGCTCGTGGGTTCTTTTGCGGTTGTGGCATCTATTGTCGGGTCTTTATTTGTTCGTCTATCCGGCGGTGGAATTATGCTGGCTTTGTATAAGGGTCTTGCTGTTACCACTGTAATGCTTCTCGGGATGTTTTACTGGGTTGTAAAAAGAACAAATATTATTGACTTAGGAAATTTGAATGTATTTGGCGCTTTAGTGGTTGGTATCGTCGTAACTGCTCTTATGGTTTTAGTTACCGAATACTACACTTCAAAGAAATTTAAACCTGTACAGTCCATCGCCAAAGCATCAACTACTGGGCACGGCACGAACATTATCACCGGGTTGGCCGTTTCTATGCAGTCAACCGCCTGGCCGGTTTTAATAATAGGTGGGGGGATACTGGTTTCATATATTTTCGGCGGACTTTACGGCGTAGCGCTTGCGACAATGAGCATGCTCTCGCTTACGGGGATTATTGTCGCAATCGATGCCTTTGGCCCGATAACTGACAACGCCGGCGGTATTGCGGAAATGGCTGGACTGCCTGATTCAGTCAGAGATGTCACTGATCCCTTGGACGCGGTAGGCAATACAACTAAAGCTGTTACCAAGGGTTACGCTATTGCTTCGGCTGGTCTTGCGGCACTCGTGCTTTTTGCCGCTTATAACCAGGAACTTTACGATCTCGGGTATAACGTATTATTTGAATTATCTGATGTCAGAGTTTTGCTGGGGTTGCTTATCGGCGGCATGATGCCTTATCTTTTCGGTTCGCTGGCGATGCAAGCGGTAGGAAGAGCCGGGGGAGCGATAGTTGATGAAGTTCGCCGACAATTTCGGGAAATGCCGGGAATTATGCAAGGTACTCAAAAACCCGATTACGCCAAAGCGGTTGATATCGTTACCCAAGCGGCTTTGAAAGAAATGATAGTGCCGGCAATAATTCCAATCGCTTTTCCGATAGTGGTTGGATTTATCCTTGGGCCGGAAGCACTGGGAGGGCTTTTGGTCGGCGTGATAGTTACAGGTCTTTTCGTCGCTATTTCAATGACCTCCGGCGGAGCGGCTTGGGATAATGCAAAAAAGTTTATTGAAGAAGGCCAATACGGCGGCAAGGGCTCCGATGCTCACAAAGCAGCGGTTACAGGCGATACGGTAGGGGATCCTTATAAGGATACAGCTGGCCCGGCCATTAACCCTATGATCAAAGTAGCCAATATCGTGGCTTTGCTGATTGCGAGGTTTTTGGTCTAGAATTTTTCGGTTTTTGTTGTCCACCCCTCACCTTTTGAGCAATTATCAGTAAAGCGGTTTTGCCACTGTTGCTCAAAAGGTGAGGGGTTATCCACATTATACCTAGGGCTAATTTGCTCAAAATGTTAGAATTTACGGGTGAATATAATTGAGATTAAGCCCCGCCTTCGCCAAGGCTTCGGCGGGCGAAGGAAGGAGGTGCGCGTATGTTTCAAGTAGTAGCAGCATCGGATATTGTAAGAGAATCATTATTAACTCTCTGGACCGGCGTAGCCGGGTTTGTACCCCGTTTGGTTGCGGCGGTAGTTGTTTTTCTAGTAGGCTGGCTGATAGCCGCGCTTTTGGGCAGAGTTGCGTGGCATGTTGTAAGAATGCTTCGCGTTGACAGCGCTTTGACCAAAGTCGGTTTTAGGCAAGCGTGGGAAAAGGGCGGTTTCAGATTGGATACGCCTAAGTTTTTTTATGAGCTGGTTAAGTGGTTCTTCATAGTTGTCTTTTTAATGGCAGCTACCAATATCCTTCGCCTTGATCAGGTAACGGAATTTTTGAGAACCGTCGTATCCTATCTTCCCAATGTAATGGTTGCGGTTATCATATTATTAATTGGTATTTTAGTCGCAAAATTCTTGGAGGGATTAGTAAGAGCATCGGTTAAAGCAGCCGGATTGGTTTCCGCCAATTTCCTCGGAGCTTTAACCAGGTGGGCGGTTTTTGTATTTACCCTGCTTGTGTCTTTGGCTCAGTTGAGAGTTGCCGATGACATTATCAGAATAGTTGTTGTCGGTTTTGTCGCCGCTGCCGCATTGGCCTTTGGTCTTGCCTTCGGCCTCGGCGGAGTTAAGCACGCAGACGAGATGATCGGGAAATTACGAAGAAGAATCGAGGATTAGTTTATAACTTGCTGGCCGCTCTCCGACCGGAAACATCGGAGTACGCTCTTGACCAATATTTTCGTTAAAAGCTCCGTTTGCTCCTCACCATATTACAATATGGTTCGTCGCAATACTCGCTTTTGCCTCAATCTTGGTCAAGCCAGCGGCGTTATAATATTCATGTTTGGATAGTTATTCAAACCAAAAAATCCGCTTAAGGCGGATTTTTTGGTTATTTAGAGATTAGATCAATTAGAAATTAGAAATTAACTTTTCGTACACTTCTTTAAAAATCTTTTTAAGCTGTTCTTGTTCAGAAGGGGAGAATTTGGAGAGAACCATTTTGACGACGAATTCGTCCCTTTTTTTGTCTGATTGTTGTCTAGCTTTTGCAAGAGCCGGTTTAGCAAGACCTATCCGCAAGCGGTAGAATTTTTTGGTTTTGAGAGCTCGCATTATTGACTCAATGCCTTTGTGTCCGCCGGAGTTTCTGTCAAAAGATATTTTCGTATTACCGAATGGAATATCTAAATCATCCTGGACAACAATCAAGTTTCCAGTTTCCAGTTTCCAGTTTCCAGCAAGTTTTTTCACAGCTTCGCCGGACTTGTTTACGAAAGTTTGGGGCTTGGCTAATATAGCCGTTGTTTTTTCTAGCTTGGTTTTTAAGGTCAGAGAATTTGATTTTTTATCAAATTCCCAAGCAATCTCGTTGTTGGTTTTTTTAGCCAACCCGCCTTCGCTCTTTGAGCTATGGCGGGCAAGGTAGTCCAAAAACATAAATCCGACGTTGTGGCGGGTGTTTTGATATTGCTCCTCGGGATTGCCTATGCCGATGATGAGCTTGGTTTTCATAGAATTAAATTATACTGCCTCACACAAAAAAACCAATCTTGACTTTAACTATGGATGTGATACATTACTTAGGCCTTAAGGAAAGGGGGCAAAATGCCATCTTTCGGTTGGTCGGTTCTTTACTGTCTAGGGTTGTTTGCCGGGGCATACGTTCTGGCCGCAGTCGGATTTCTGCTTTTTGCTTGTTTGGAAAAGGACAAAGATGGGTCACTGCTTGTTGACTCTGACTCGCTGCATTATCGGGCATGCAAGAAATGTTACGGATGGAAAATGCACGAAACCTTTCAGACCCACACTTGTGATTACGTCAAAGTCAACCATTTAGAATACTACCAGATAGGTCTCTGTGGCTATTTCTGGCGAGTGTTCTGGACTCCTTTGCTTTTTACGGTTATCGGCGCGTGGCAAACTGTCAAAACGGTTGTTTATGCTCATTTTATGTTTCTATTCGGCTATTATCCGTGGCCGACTATAGAGGTTATGAAACGAGAGGGGAATATATTTGCCGTTGAGGTGAAACAGATATCATTTCCGCGAATCGGCAAATTGGAACTCAAGCCGTATCTGGTAGTGTTTCCGGCTTTGTACGCATGGCTGTTATGGTCATATCCGCAGACGACTTGGAATTGGACACTAATCTCTTTTGTTGCAATGTTGGTAATAGCTATACTTTTGGTAGCCGCTTGGGTTGCAGATAAGGTTGGCAAATCAGAAAACCCGAGAGTGATGTTGGTGCGTGAGTATGTTAAGACGGGTAAGCGCGGCATTTGCCCGCTTTTGAAAGTCAGGACCCGATCATAAAAGGAGCCAAACGCTCCTTATTTGTTTTCATAAAAATCGCCAGTTGTAATGAGACAAAATTTGGTGTAAAATTAGGCGATGAATGAGGAAAATATCCAAAATAATACACCACAAGCATCAAGAAACGAACTTCTTGCCTTTGTTTGGGAGACGATAAAGGTAATAGTTATTTCCCTTGCCATTATACTTCCGATAAGGTACTATCTTGTTCAGCCGTTTTTTGTAAAAGGCGCGTCCATGGAGCCAAATTTTGAAGACGGGGATTATCTTTTGGTTGACGAAATATCATATCGTTTTTCTGAACCGTCCCGGGGCGATGTAGTAATATTCCGGTATCCCGAAGACCAAAGTCAATTTTTCGTTAAAAGAATAATCGGATTGCCGGGCGAAACAATAGAGGTGAAGAATAACAAGGTGATAATTTACAACAGCCAAAGCTCGGGTGGGCTTGAACTTCAAGAGGACTATCTGAGCTCGGAACAGGAAACTCTTGGAAATATGCTTATTCGTTTGGACGGCAGCGAATATTTTGTTTTAGGAGATAATCGTTTGGCAAGTTCTGATTCAAGGCGCTGGGGGCCGGTAAACAAATCACTTATAACAGGAAAAGCGTTTTTAAGAGCGTGGCCGTTCACGAAGTTCGATAAAATAAAAGGAGCAGTTTATTAAGAGCTAATAAGCCAGTAAGCTAATAAGCCAGTAAGCTAACGAATCTTTCAAATACTTACCAGCTTAATATACTTACCAGCTTACATGCTTATATTGTGGCGAAGCCAAAACAAATCCAATCTCCCAAGGGAATGCACGATACTCTCCCTGAGGATCAGAGATATTTCAGGCACATACTCAAAAAAGGAGAGTCGCTTTTAGAATATTACGGGTTTGAAAGGATCGACACTCCGTTACTTGAGTCGATGGATCTTTTTTTGCGTTCTGTCGGGGAAACCTCAGACATAGCGGAGAAAGAAATTTATACCCTCAAAACAAAAGGCGGAGATGTCTTAGCCTTGCGTCCCGAAGGAACAGCCGGTGTTGTCAGGGCGTACATAGAAAACGGTATGAATGTCAGGCCCCATCCCGTCAAGCTTTTTTATTGGGGTCCTATGTTTAGGCATGACCAACCTCAGCATGGCCGATACAGACAGTTCTATCAGTTGGGAGTAGAAACAATAGGCGACAGCTCTGAGGCCGTTGATGCGGAGTTAATATTTCTCGGCTATAAATTATTGGATATGCTGGGACTAGATGGTTACAGTGTGCACATAAACAGTTTGGGAGACAGCAGCTGCCGTCCCGCATACCTGAAGGCTCTCAAGGAATATTATAAAAATAGGACAAAAAAATTGTGTTCCAACTGCAAGAACAGACTGAAGACAAATATTCTCCGTCTGCTTGATTGCAAGGAAGCTGAATGTATAGAAGCGGCCAAGGAGACTCCTCAGATTGTTGATTTTCTTGATGACGATTGCCGGGCTCACTTTAAACATGTTTTAGAATTTTTGGATGAAGTGAAGGTGCCATATATTCTAAACCCTCGTCTTGTAAGGGGGTTGGATTATTACACCAGGACTGTTTTTGAATTTATGCCTGACGAAGACCCTTCGACTGGCTCAGGGCAGGGGGGGGCGCAATCATCAGTTATTGCAGGCGGCCGTTATGATAGGCTCGTAGAAATACTGGGCGGGTCTAAAACTCCTGCTGCCGGATGGGCACTGGGGGTGGATAGAATAGTTCTGGCTCTTAAAGAAAAAAATGCCAATATCCACGATGGAGTTTCTCGGCCGAAAATATTTCTGGTACAGCTTGGCGAGGCGGCAAAAAGAAAAAGCATTAACCTTTACGAAAGTTTCCGCAAAGCGGGCATAGACGCCAAGTCGTCGATCGGCAGAGACAGTATTAAATCACAATTAAGAATAGCTAACCGGCTTGGAGTGAGATTTGCTCTTATCTTCGGGCAGAAAGAGGCGCTGGAGGGTACGATAATATTGAGAGAAATGGAAACTGGCATTCAGGAAACCATACCGTTAGAGAAGATAGTGGAGGAAGTTAAGAAGCGTTTAAGAAGCAGTTAGCTTTTAGGTTCTAGGTTCTAATAATTCTCAACCTAAAACTTAAAACCTAATTCCTAAAACCTGTTTTGATTACCGATGTTTTCTGTAAAATATTGAATGGCGAACTGAAGGCCGATGTTGTTTATAAGGACGATGATTTTTGGGTGATCAAAGACATTAACCCGCAAGCGCCCGTTCATTTGCTGATTGTTCCCATAAGGCACTTTTTAAACATTGAAGATTTTCATAAAGACGAAGAACTGCTTGGTAAAGCGTTGATTGTTGCTGACAAGGTTGCTCACAAACAGGGCTTAAAAAATGGTTATAGGCTAATAATTAATGAAGGCGATCATGGAGGCAAACTTGTTCCCCACTTTCACATACATTTGTTAGGGGGGAAAAGACTGGGACCAAAATTAGTTAAAGAGTAAAATAATAATGTAGCAGTCCGCCTTCGCATAAAGCTTCGGCGGACGCTGATGATTGTATCTGCTCGCTTACGCTTGCAGACAATCATCGCGAAAGGAGGTCAAATATGGTTGAAGTAAAACGAAAACCGAACGAGTCAGTGGGGAGTTTAATGAGACGATTTAACCGTTTTGTTCAGCAAAGCGGAGTTTTGCTTAAAGCAAAGAAGGATCAACATCGTCAGAAAAAAATGAACGAAAGAAAAGAAAAAAATGCCGCTATTATGGGTATGCACCTTGGCGAATTAAGGAAACGACTGACCAAGCTTGGCAAGTATGACGATGAGACATTTGAAGAGGAAAAGCGCAAAATGAAACAAAAATTAGGGTTATAGGTTTTAGATTTTAGGTGTTAGGTTTTAGGAGGGGACTAGGAGAGAAAGATTATGGTTCTAAATGGATATAAGGATTTAATAGTTTGGCAAAAAGCCATGAATCTTGTAACGGAGGTTTATCTTCTAACTGAAGATTTTCCCAAAGAAGAAAATTATGGGTTAACTTCTCAGATGAGAAGAGCATCCATCTCAATACCGTCTAATATCGCAGAAGGACGATTGCGTGGCACGAGAAAAGACTATAGGCATTTTTTACTAAATGCATATGGTTCGGGTGCAGAATTAGAAACACAGATAGAAATAGCTAAAAGGTTGGCTAAAACAAAAAGTCTAAACTATAATAAGGCAGATCAACTGCTAATGGAAGTTATGAAAATGTTGAATTCTTTGATTGACAACCTAAAACCTAGAAGCTAATAACCTAAAACCTAGCCTATGTTAAAAGAAAAACTTAAAAACGACATGAAAGAAGCGATGAAGTCAGGCAACACTCTAAAGCGGTTGGTTTTAAGTTTGCTTCAAAGCGCGATAAAAAATAAAGAATTGCAAAAAAGGGCAAAGTCCGGCAAAGCCGAAGAACTTTCAGACGAAGAAGTCCTGGAAGTGATTACTTCGGAAGTTAAGAAAAGAAAAGAGTCAATAGAAGTTTACGAAAAAGCAGGGAGGGGAGAGCTTGCCCAGAAAGAAAGAGACGAGCTCACTGTGTTGATGGAATATATGCCGGAACAAATGTCGGAGGATGAGATAAGAGCCGAAGTAAAAAAGGCGATAGCGGAAACCGGCGCTAAGGAGATAAAGGAAATGGGAAAAGTATTAGGTGTGCTGATGCTCAAACTAAAAGGAAAAGCCGACGGGCAAACGGTAAGCAGGATAGTGAAAGAAGAGTTGGAAAAATAGTTTTGAAATTAAACTTTGTTTTGCTATTCTTGTGGCACCTGGGACTGGCTCTGGCTCTGGCGACAAGACCCTCCTGGTCTCAAGTGGGTCTTCGGAGTTCGACTCCCTGCTGGCCATTTACAGCTATAACGAGAAGCGTTGTAATGGTGCACACTTTGTGCTAGCTCGAGATCGGTTGCTTGCAACTAAAGTAACTAAGTTGTTCTCGTAGCTTTAGCAAGAATACTTAAAACCACCGAAATTAGGTGGTTTTAAGTTATAGATTATCTAACTAATTTCTACTACCATAGTCCCAACAACTTAGCCTAAACCAGATTTATGGCTGGCATGGCACCAAAACCACTTAAGGAACCAAGCAATCGTTTGGCTCCACGTTTTGTAGTTGTAGAACGTTCTGCAAGAAATATTATTCTTGGCTTGATGATTTTTTATTGTGTAAGCCAGAAAAATATTTGATTTTCAAGCCCTTGTTGCAGTTCGAAAGAATCGCTATGCGAAAGAATACCGAAATATGAATGGATACTTTGGTTTAGCGATTCAAGACTGAGCTGATTATGCTTAAATAGCAAAATATTTCTATGAATTTTATTAAAAATCCTACATTCGGTTTTAACTCTTGGTATTACAAAATGTGGAAAACAAACATAACCCAAGAAATCGACTCCTTGGCTAAATTTTCTGACCGTAATTTTATTTGGATGGAGTTCCAGCTTGAGAGTTTCTTTAAGGAGGGCATTTATTGGCTTTACGATATTTAAACAATGGTCTCTTTGAGGATGTAGTATCACAAAATCATCTGCATAACGAATGTAATGTTTTTCTTTCAACTGATGCTTCATGAATTGGTCGAGCTCATTGAGATACACATTGGCAAAAAGCTGCGAAGTCAGATTTCCAATTGGCAATCCCTTAGGCTTCTCGGGGTTAATTGTAAATTCTGATTTGAAACTTGAGATCACTTCATTTATTAACCATCGGGCATCCAGATCCGTTACCTGCTTGAATACGATGTCTAGCAAAACTTTGTGGTCAATGCTGGCAAAGAATTTTCTGACGTCGCATTTGAGCACCCAGCATGGAATGGTCCAATTCTTGCTGACTTGCCGAGCATGTTCAGCAAAAGCTTCTACTCCCCGGTGGGTTCCTTTGTCGATCCGACAGGAATAGGAGTCATAAATAAAAGTTGGTTCAAAGATTGGATTAAGGTGCTTCACTATGGCATGATGCAAAACACGATCTCGAACCAATGCTTTGTGGATGTGTCTTACTTTCGGGTCTTGGACGAAAAATGAGGAATATCCGGAATGCTTATATGTTCTATCCACAAGAACTCGGTGAAGTCCCCACAGATTATCTTCCAGGTCACGCTCAAAGATCAGCGTATCTCTCCGATGCTTTTTGCCAATTCGAAATTCCCTCCACGAGATTACCAAATTCTCTAAACTAATAATCTTATTAAAAACATTATGGAAAACTCTCATAACTATGACGGGAAATTTAGCCTGGATATTCCTATCTTTAAGAAAACTCATGATTTTCTAAAAGAATTTTATATCTTTGAGCTTGATTTTCCCAAGAAAGACCGCTACACGCTCGGACAGCGTTGCGAAGAATACATATTAAAGATTCTTGAGGGCATTATGCTTGCAGCTCAAACAAGCAAGAGCCACAAGCTGCCGATTCTAGAATCGGTCAGCAACAAGCTTGATATCCTTAAAGTGTTTATTCGCATGGCAAGCGACCTCGGCGTATTGAGCGACAAAAGGTATATAGTTTGCCAAAACCACATTCAAGAAATCGGCAAAATGCTTGGCGGTTGGATTCGATCCACTCGCGAGTAAGTAAGTAATAGGCCTTCGAAAGAAGGCCTATTACTTACTTAGACAAAACTACCGAGAGGGGCAGACACCGAGATTCGAATTCGCATTGTCGCGGGAATCGTTGTTGACGTTGAGACCGTCCGAGTCGAAGTTGCCAACGTTGACGAAGTTGCCGTCGGAAGACTGCACCGATATGTTTTATTCCCTCCATGAGCGCTCCATAGCCACCGGGGATTATCAAAAGATTCTCCCCTGAATTTTACCTGGTAGCAGTCCTTCGATTTTCGCAGGACATCTACGCTGAAATAAAACACGTAGTTTCGTAGTTTTTACTACTTTCCGGCCACGCCACTCCTTATAGCCATAGGCCACAAGAACTCCGGTGGATATCAAAAAGAGGAGGTTCGTAAGATTAAACTAGCCTGAGCCGAGCTTAATCTCTATTAACAAAACTCAATAATATTATTACATAAAATACCCAACTATAAAAGGGCTGGTAAAATTCTATTTTTGACTGTATATTTATGTAATAAAGTTCCGACTACACCACTTGTGGTGAGTTGATCGAACCATGCCATTTGAAGCCTACAAAATCTACGAGGAATACGAACCGGATAAGTTTAAAACCACTACTCAAAAGAAAGTTGAGCAAGCTTTAGATACCGCTAAAAAAGAAGGGCTAGTACCTGAGGCAAAGGAGGTCCATGTTGAATTTGAAGAAGCTCGAGAAATATTCGGCAAAGATTTCTTAGGACCAGAAACAATTCAAACTACTTTCGGTGTAGAGTTGACGCCAGATGAACTCAAGGAGGTAGAAGACATCCCTTTCACCAGAGAGGAGCTTGAACAAGCCAAACAACTTGGTATGATGTTGGTTCTAAGAGTACCCAGACTCGGCGAAGGCAAAACAGAACGGCCTCTAACCATTGATTCTGCCAGAGAACTATTTACCAAGGGCGATTCCTTGGGTGATCCCAAGAAAAAGAAACAAAAAGTCTTTTATGGTAAAAAAGGCGAAAGTTGGTATGACAATGAAAAATTTGTGACCCAGGACACTCCTAAGCTCGGCTGGGGTCTAGTCATGAAATCCGTATTACCGGATTCATTAAGCAAAAACTGGGATCAACAAGAAGAAGTTCTAAAGAAATGGGCAAAGGACAATAATATAGACCCTACCCTAGTTAAGAGAAGAACACCCGTGGAAATTGCATATGATACCCTGATATACTATGGAGCAAACAAAGAATCACTACTGGAGGATAAATATGATTGGACCGAGGTGCAGTCTTCCGACGGCAACTTCGTCCGCGTTGGCCGCTTCGGCTCGGGCGGTCTCGGCGTCGACGGCGCTTCCCGCGGCCATGCGAGTTCGGGTCTCGGTGTCTGCCCCTCCCGGTAGTTTCGTAGGGTGCTTGGGCGCTCGGACCCCTTGATTCTTATTGGTCTCCTTGGGCTTTCGAAAAAATTTTATATAAACACATCTAAATGCCAGAATCATTTCCCATAAATCGAATAGAAACTCCTCAAGACGAACCAAAACCAGAGGTTCCAAAACAGGAAAGCGAAATTGATGCTCAAGCCGTCGAGGAATTTTTAAATAAGGAAACTGAAATACTAGGAGCTTACGGGTTGAGGGGTGATATTACCCTTGAACGAGGTAACGGCGGTTGGGCATTTGATTTTCAAAATCGAAAGTTAATTTACGATCCAAAATTCTTCATAGAACGTGGCTATAGCCTCCAGGAAACTCTCTTTGCCACCACCCACGAACTTATGGCTCACTATGGCGAGCTTATGCGTAATCCGGAACTTGTCTTAAAAGAAGCCAAACGATACAGCGCAAAAGGTCATCTCCATCTTTTATACAATATCTTTGAAGATGTTTTGGGTAACAGACGTATTGTTGCTGAACTTCCTTTCCTAGAAGAAACTCGAGAACAACTCTACCGAGAAAAGATGTTCCCACCGACTGACTATACCGATAAATCCTCTCATGTTCAGTTTACTTACGGTTTTATTCGCCAGATGATGGTGCCAGAAGAAGCGGTACAGCTTGGATCAGAAGCCCAGGCCGCTTTGGATAAATTGAGAAGCTTTGGTTCAGATAAAATAGATATTCTTGATCTGGTTACTACACCAACCATTGACCCCAAAGATCGTTTTCAAATAATGCGAACAATTGTCGAACCTATCTATCGAGAACTCTATGAAAAAGATTTAGAAGAAGAAAAGAAAAGCGGTAAAAGCAAGGATCAGGGTGAAGGGTCACCCACGGACACTCAAGTTTCTGATAAACCTCAACAAGGCCAAGGTTCAGGCCAGGATAAGAAAAAATGGTGGCAAAGAAAAAAGGAAACACCCCAAGAAGGAAAAGGCAAAGAAGAACAACCTAGTAAAGGTGGAGATAAGAAATCCAGTGACCGTGCCGCCAGAGAAGCGGCTGAAAAGAAATTTAAGAAAGAGTATAAGACCTACCATGACGGTCATCCAGAACCCATAACGCATGCCGAAGAAAAGGAAATCAAGAAGTTGATGGAAGAAATAGTTGCTAAAAAAGGCGGACAACCAACTCTTGAACAAAATATTCTTGAGGAATGGGCTCGTGAGCATGGAGTCAGTGCCGAGGATGTTCTTGGTTATCGCAAGGAGTATGAAGAGATCGCTCCCCTGGTAGCCGAGCTAAGGGAAGTTTTTAAGAAGATCATTGCCAGGCGATTAAAAGAACGATGGCAATTTTCGCCTCAGCTCAAAACAGAAGGCGAAGAACTAGCCGAGGACACATTGGTTGATTCTTCTATTGAATCGCGAGCCGGAGGCCAACCAAGGGCATTTAGAGAGATTGAGAGGCATAAACGAGAGCAGGAGGGCTATGGCATGCTTGATATGTCTTTAGTTAATGATTTATCTGGTTCTATGAATGAAGGCGGTAAGCTTGAGATGGACCGCAAGAGCAAACTCCTATTCCTGGAATCTCTAGCTGATTTTCAAAAAGAAATAGAAGAAGCCGAATTTGAGAGTGGTGTTTCGTTGGGACTTCAAGTCAGAACTGAAACTAGAGCTTTTGGTGACTTTGGCGATGTAGAACTAAAATCGTTATCACCTGACTTGTCAGAAAAAGATAGAATTGGTATTTGGAAAAAAATGCACAAAGCTGGTGGCGGTACGCCAGATTACCTTTCTCTTGAAGAAGTTCTTGATTCAATAACTCCGGAACAAGAAAAAGAGTTAAGAGAAAAATTAAGAAGAAAAGTTATTGTTGTACTTTCTGATGGCGAAAGCCAAGATTCAGGAAAAGTCCAAACTGTTTTACTTCAGTTAAGGAATAAGGGGGTTATTTGTTTAGGATTGGGCATGACTGAATCAGGTCAAGCCGTTAGAGAAACCTACAAGCCGGATGCCGAAGTAATAACAGATATTAAAGCGTTGCCTCATGCAGTTCAAAAAGTTATTCTAAAATATACCCAAGACCTATAATATGCCATTTGAAGCCTACAAAATCTACGAAGAATACGAGCCAGATAAGTTCAAAAACTCTACTCAGAAAAAGGTTGAGCAGGCTTTAGATACTGCCAAGAAAGAAGGTCTGGTGCCTGAGGCTAAAGAAGTAAACATTGAATTTGATGAGGCTCGAGAGATATTTGGTAAGGACTTTCTTGGCCCAGAGGCAATTAAAACAACCTACGGTGTCGAACTTACTCCGGATGAATTGCAAGAGATTGAAAACATACCATTTACCAGAGAGGAGTTGGAACAGGCAAAACAATTGGGAATGATGCTGGTACTTCGAGTGCCAAGCATCGGTGAAGGCAAGGAAGCTAAGCCCCTAACCATTGATCAAATACGAGAAAAGTTTTCAGGTGGAGATACTTTGGGTGATCCCAAGGAAAAGAAGAAGAAAATGTTTTATCGAAGTAAGGGTGATGGATGGTTTGATAAGGAAAAGTTTGCTCTTGAAGGAACTCCCAAGCTTGGCTGGGGTCTTGTTATGAAATCCGTCTTGCCGGACTCGTTGAGCAAGAATTGGGATCAACAAGAAGAAGTGCTAAAAAACTGGGCTAAGCAAAATAACATTGACCCGGCATTGGTTAAACGCAGGACACCTGTAGAAATTGTCTATGATACATTTCTCTACTACGGAGAAAACAAAGAAACTCTCTTAGAGGATAAGTGGGACTGGTCCGGTGTGCGGTCTTCCGGCGGCTACTTCGTCAACGTTGGCCGCTTCGACTCGGACGGTCTCCGCGTCGGCCACGCTTCCCGCGACGATGCGACTTCGCATCTCGGTGTCTGCCCCTCCCGGTAGTTTCAAGGTACTTGGACGCTTGGATCCCTTGATCCTTGATTGGCCCTCCGTAGCCTTGGCGAAGGAGGCTTGATCCCTTGGTCTTCCGCGAATATTGAGGTTTAGTGGTAAAATCGAGCCAATGAATAAAAATTTCGATCTTGTTTTCTCCGCCGAAGGCGGATCCGCCTCTGGCGGAAAAAATTATAAAGAAAGAAAAGCTCCCAGGCGGATTTTTTTCAAAAAAATTTTGGAAATGGCTACTCGAGAACTAAAACTCAAAGGCAAGTTGAGTGTTAGCGTCAATCTGGTGGGGGAGAAAAGAATTCAAGAATTAAACAAAAAATACCGTAACAAAAACAAACCCACCGATGTTTTGTCTTTCCCGATTCAAAACAAATCTAATTTCTCAATTTCTCAATTTCTCAGTTTCTATGATATCGGCGACATCTTCATCTGCTTATCCATTGCCAAAAATGAGGCAAAGCGAGAGAATATAACTATAGAACAAAAGTTGGCACAGCTAGTTGTGCACGGATTTTTGCATTTAAAAGGATATGAGCATGAAAAATCCAAGAGAGAGGCGGAGAAGATGTTTAAATTGGAAGGAAAAATTATAAAAGCTTTTAGGTTTTAGCTTCTAGGTTTTAGAAACATCTCTAACACCTAACACCTAACACCTAACACCTAGTTGGCTCGTCCATATTTAATTTCCGGTATCGATATAGGTAACTCTCAAGTGAAAGTTGTCGTTGCTAGAATAAACAGCGGCAGTTTAAGGCCGGAAATATTGGGTACGGGCAGTGCCGAATCGGAGGGGTTGCGCAGAGGGATGGTTGTAGACATGGAGGAAACTATCGATAACATTAAATCAGCTATTCAGAAAGCTGAAGCAATGGCGGGTGTGCAGATAAAGAAAACTTATGTCGGCATTAACGGTCTTCACATTAAAACCCAAGTTTCCAGAGGCGTTATTGCCGTATCCAGGGCGGATAATGAAATATCCCAGAACGATATAGATAGAGTTATTCAGGCCGCTTCGGTTGTGAGCATGCCGGCCAACAGAGAGATAATTCATGTCATTCCCCGAAACTTTGTTGTTGACGGTACGGAATATGTTAAAAATCCTTTGGGGATGAAAGGGGTTCGTCTTGAGGCGGATGCGCTTATTATAGACGGTTTATCCCCGTATCTTAGAAATATAGCCAAGTGCGTCAATGAAAACGGCATTGAAGTTTCAGGACTTGTATATGCTCCGCTTGCCGCGTCTCTCTCGTCTCTAAATAAAAGCCAAAGAGAACACGGAGTGATTAATCTTGATTTTGGCGGGGGCACTTCTACACTGGCGGTATTTGAAGAAGCCGACCTAATTCACAGCGCCGTAATACCAATCGGTTCGAAACACATCACCAACGACTTGGCCGTTGCGTTGAGAACATCCCTTAACATCGCAGAAAGAATTAAACTTGAACATTGTTCCACATCAAACTTAGAAGATCTGAGAAAAAGGGACAATATCGACTTATCGCAAATAATAGGAGAAGAAAATTTTGTCGTGCCAAAGAAACAGCTTGTTAAAGTTGTCGATGCCAGAATAGGGGAATTGCTTGACATCGTAGAGTCAGAACTTAAAAAAGTTTCAAAAAACGGTATATTGCCGGCAGGAGTTGTTTTATCAGGTGGCGGTTCAAATTTACCCGGCTTTGCTTTCTTGGTTAAGGATAGGCTGCGACTGCCGGTAAGAGTAGCTGAGCCGTTAGGTTTTGACGGCGCAAACAATATTGTCGGCGATCCTTCATTTTCTGTCTCGGTCGGCTTGGTCTTGTGGGGGATAGACAAAGAGCTAGGCGGACAAAAACAGAAATTACTGCCTGAAGCAAACGGTGCCATCTCAAAAATTACTGACTGGCTGAAGAACTTTTTGCCATAAAACAACACAAATCTACGAATAATACACGAATGCCACAAATAGTTTTACAAATCACCGACCACGGATGGCTTCACACAAATATATTCGTGTGGGCGCATTCGTAGCGCGCTACTCGGATGCTAGTTATCCACAGGTAATACACAACAGCTTTGCAAGGCTTTTTTATTTGTGTTAATAAGCAGTTGTAATTAGCCACTAGCCACTAGCCAATAGCTACTAGTAAAAAACTAGTCGCTAGGCACTAGTCGCTAGGCACTAGTCAGTGGCTCAAATTAAACCACCATTTGAAACATTTGCCAGGATCAAAGTTATTGGATGCGGCGGCTCAGGAGGAAACGCTCTGGCAAGGATGATAGAGGCCCGGATTCACGGGGTTGAGTTTATTGCGATAAATACCGATGCTCAAGCGCTTCATGCCACCAATGCCCCGACCAAAATTCACATTGGTAAAAGTCTAACTAGAGGACTTGGCGCCGGAATGAATCCTGAAGTGGGCAGGCAAGCGGCAGAGGATACGAAAGAAGAAATCCAGAATGCTCTCAAGGGTGCGGATATGGTTTTTCTTGCGACTGGTTTAGGCGGCGGTACAGGTACCGGCGCGACTCCGGTTGTTGCCGAGATTGCGCGCGAGCTGGGAGCTTTGACTGTTGCCGTTGTCACCAAGCCTTTTAATTTCGAAGGTGCTCAAAGAGCGAGGATAGCCGAAGAGGGCTGGCACAATTTAAGAGACAGGGTAGATGCCCTTATTACCATTCCTAACGACCGACTGCTCTCTATCATAGACAGAAAAACGCCGCTGCTTGAATCGTTTGCAATCGTTGACGATGTTCTGCGCCAAGGCGTGCAGGGTATTTCCGACTTAATTACAATTCCCGGAGTGATCAATGTTGACTTTGCTGATGTGAAAGCCGTGATGGCGAATTCAGGTTCGGCCTTGATGGGCATTGGCAGAGCAAGCGGAGAAGACAGAGCGATTGAAGCGGCTAAAATGGCAATCAACTCTCCTCTCCTCGAAGTGTCTATAGACGGAGCAAGGGGGGTGCTTTTCAATGTTTCCGGCGGTATTGATATGGCGATGGCCGAGATTAATGAAGCGGCCAGGATAATTACCGAGCATATCGACGCAGATGCGAAAGTTATATTCGGAGCAGTTCTTGACGACAAGATTAAAAAAGGAGAAATAAAAGTTACGGTGGTTGCAACAGGATTTGCCAACGGCCATCCTTCGTCCGTAAAGCCGACAGTAAATGGCGGTCCGAGCTTGTTTGATAATATGCCAAAAAAAAACACGAATCTCTCCGGCAACGGTATTCCCCATCAGCCGATAACAGTAAAAGAACTGGTTGACTCTTCCGTCAACGATGATGAGTTTGATATTCCTGCGTTTATCCGCCGAAAAATGAAGTAATATTGCTTGTTTTAAGTATTTTGTCGAACCCTTGTTCTTGGATAATGGGTTATCAACAAAAAACTGCCTTGATTCGTCCGGCATTTTTTTATATCTTGAAATTGAGTGATTAAAATTTTGAAAATAAAGTCATTTAGTTGAACAACTCCCGCTTTCAAGCGGGTTAAAACTTCTCTTATGGGTCAAATTGCCGCCCTTGAGGGCGGCAATTTGACCCTAACGAATCTATTTGCGGTATCCGCATGCCATTTGTAGATTTGCATTACATTTATGAACGAACCCCGATTACAACCAAATTTAGGAATTAACGGCGAGGTTATTGAGTCCGGTATCGGTATTAAATGGCCTCGTCTTTTTGGCGAGGGCAATCCCTACGATGCCATTAAGTGGGAAAAGAGAGTGGCCAAGATAGTCAAAGGCGATGGCACTATTGTGTTTGAACAAAGCAATGTTGAAGTTCCAAGTTTCTGGACCCAAACTGCTACTGACATAGTTGCTTCTAAATACTTCAGGGGCAAGTTAGACTCACCGGAAAGAGAATATAGCGTTAAACAAATGGTTGATAGAGTTGCCAAAACGATAGGCGAATGGGGAATGCGCGACGGATACTTTGATACGATAGGCGACTGCGATAATTTTACCAAGGACTTAACCTGGATTCTGGTAAATCAATACGGAGCATTTAACAGCCCCGTGTGGTTTAATGTCGGGGTTTATGAGCGTCCGCAATGCAGCGCATGTTTCATACTTTCTGTTGAAGACAATATGCAGTCAATTTTGGACTGGTTTAGAGATGAGGGCTGGATATTCAAATACGGTTCCGGTTCAGGTATTAATTTATCTAAATTAAGATCATCTAAAGAACCATTATCGAAAGGCGGTTTCTCTTCCGGTCCGGTATCTTTTATGAAGGGCGCTGACGGGGTCGCTAATTCAATTCGCTCCGGCGGGACGACACGCCGTGCCGCTAAAATGGTAGTTCTCAATGTCGATCATCCGGACATTAGCAGTTTTATTTATTCCAAAAAAATAATAGAAGACATGACTAAAGCGTTAGCCCAAGCAGGTTTTAAAGACTCAATCGCGGCTGATCTTTTTGACCCTTATACTCTTCTCCCTTATCAGAACGCTAATAACTCTGTAAGGGTTACAGATGCCTTTATGAGGGCGGTGGAAGCTGACGGTTATTGGGATTTGAAATCGGTAGTGACCGGTCAAACTGTTGAGACGGTTAAGGCAAAAGATGTTCTTCGCTGGATGGCTGAAGCGGCGTGGCATTCGGCTGACCCGGGAATTCAATACGATACAACCATAAATGAGTGGCATACCTGTCCCAAAGCAGGAAGAATTAATGCTTCTAACCCGTGCAGTGAATATATGCACCTAGATAATTCTGCCTGCAACCTCTCTTCCCTTAATTTAATGAAATTTTTGAGGGAAGGCGGGAGGTTTGATGCGGATACTTTCAAAAAAGCGGTTGACACCATGATCCTTGCCCAGGACATATTGGTTGATCGATCTTCTTATCCGACTGAGAAAATAGAGAACAATGCCCATGCATATAGAGAACTCGGATTGGGTTATGCCAATTTGGGCGCATTGTTAATGGTTTTGGGTCTGCCTTACGATTCTGACAAAGGAAGGATTCTTGCCGGCCAGATAACCTCTTTGATGTGCGGGGAGGCCTATAGAATGTCGGCGGTTCTTTCCAGCCACAAAGGGCCGTTTGCCGGTTATTATAAAGACAGCGAGGGAACACTTGAAGTTACAGCCAAGCACTTGGATAAAGCAGAGGAATTATTCAATAATTCTCAGGAGCAGAACATGGATGATAAATATCTCGAAACAGCCTCTCGAACAGTTTGGCACGAAGCTAATAACTTAGCTAAAGAATATGGAGTTAAAAATTCCCAGGTTACCGTACTGGCTCCGACCGGCACCATTTCGTTCTTAATGGATTGTGATACTACTGGGATTGAGCCGGAGCTTGCGCTTGTTAAGTATAAGAAATTAGTTGGGGGAGGGACATTGAAACTGGTAAATAACCAAATACCTTTGGCCTTGCGTCGGCTTGGTTATTTAAATGAAGAAGTAGACGCAATATCGGACTATATTTTAGACAGAGAAACCATAGAAGGTGCTCCGTATCTTAAAGACGAGCATGCGCCAGTTTTCGACTGTTCGTTTAAGGCCGCGAATGGCACTCGCAGTATAAGTTACATGGGTCACATCAAAATGATGGCCGCCGCTCAGCCGTTCATATCGGGAGCCATATCAAAAACAATTAACTTGCCCAGCGATGCAACGATTGAAGACATCGAGGATGTGTTTTTTCAGGGATGGCGGTTGGGACTCAAGGCTCTTGCCGTTTATCGCGATGGGTGCAAATCAATCCAACCGCTTAATACTTCAAAAACTCTGGATCTAGAAAATAAAAAAGAAAAAGGCTTGGTTGAGCAGGTTAATGGCTATACCAGAATTAAACTGCCGGACGAAAGGCCGTCCATTACTCATAAGTTTTCGGTCGGCGGATTTGAAAGCTACCTTACGGTTGGATTTTATCCTGATACGATGCAGCCGGGCGAAACCTTCATTACTACTGCGAAAGAGGGGAGTACCATATCGGGGTTATTTGATACCATTGCGACTCTGATCTCAATGTGCCTCCAATCGGGCATACCGCTTAAGACACTGGTCAGGAAATTTAAAGATATGAGATTCGAGCCGGCAGGTTTTACAAATAATCCAAATATCCCGACAGCAAAATCAATTATGGATTATGTTTTCAGATATATTGGGATGAAATACCTTAGTCCCAACGATCGGGAAGAACTCTTTGGTCCGGTTGATCAGTACTTAGCCGAAGATCATGGCGCAGAACCAATTCCTGTCGCGCAAGAAAACGAAACCTCCAAAAACGACAAAATATTAGCAGAACTGGTCCATTCCGCTACCGATGTTGCCTTTATCTTTGACAAGCAGGGACAAAAGGGACAAGTTGCTTCGGCTCAACGCGAAAGCAACATCGGTACGGGGACGATAGGCAACGGGAAAGCCGAATCTTTAAACGCCGATGCGCCGTTGTGCAATGGCTGTGGAACGATAATGATAAGAGCGGGGTCGTGCTACTCGTGCCCCAATTGCTTCGCGACGACAGGAGTTTGTAATTAAATTAAAAAAGAGTTTTCAGCGCTCTTTTTTAATTTGTTAAATGCTGGTAGATTTTTAAACATGCACAAGTCGCAGGTATTTTTTTGGTCGTTAGCCAGTTTTCTCGGGGGGATTTTTGTCGCTTCTGTTTTTAATATTAGCCAGACTTTTATTTATGCGGGCTTCATGGCAGCTATTGGTTTGGTTGGCGTATTTGGGTATAACAAAAGTTTTAACGGCAAATTAATGCTGGCCGGTTTTTTGGGGATTGCTTTATTGTTTGGGGCAGTGAGACTTAACTCAGTAAATTTTAGCCAAGATCGGCTGGACTTTTTCACCGGCCTAAAGGCCGGCGGAAAGGGAATTGAAGTCGTTGTTAACGGTTATGTTGATAGCGAACCGACAGATCGCGGCGAGAGGCAGGAGTTTGTCTTAAAAGCCAAACAAGTCGTCGCCGGGAACAGAATAGTTGAAGTCGATGATAAAGTTTTAGTTACAACCGACAGTTTCCCAAAATTTAAATATGGCGAGATCGTTTCGGCAACCGGTTCTCTTGAAAAGCCAGCCAACTTTACCCCTTCAACCAGCTCAGGGCGAGTTGATTTCGACTACGTCACCTATCTCAAAAAAGACGGTATAAGGGCTACGATGTTTTATCCGGATATATTAGATTCAAATGGACACTTTGATTCTTTGATGTATCAAAGTATTGGGTTTTTTGAGAAAGCAAATATCGGTTTGTATAAAAAAATATTCTTTATTAAAAAAAGTTTTGAATCGGCGGTTTCAAGGTCGGTGCCAGAGCCGAACGCGGCTTTTATAAACGGCATTCTGCTTGGCTCCAGGCAAAACATACCGGACGATCTCAAAGAGTCGTTCAATAAGACCGGTACAACTCATATGCTTGCAATATCAGGATACAACATAATGATAATTTCATGGGCAGTTTTGGCCGGCTTGATCATGTTTTTCAGGAGGCGGGTTGCCTTTTGGATTTCAGTTGTTGTAATAATTTTATTTACCGTTCTAACTGGAGCATCAGCTTCTGTCGTCAGGGCTTCGATTATGGGCCTTCTGTTATTGTTTGCCAACGGCTATGGTCGTCTATATAATCCTAAAAACTCGATTATTCTTGCCGGAGCGATAATGGTTTGGGTTAATCCTCTGGCGCTAGTTTTTGATATAGGTTTTCAATTATCATTCTCGGCAGTTATTGGGCTTATGTATTTATACCCTCGCCTTAACCTGAAATTAAAAAGACTGCCTGAGTTCGGTGTGGTCAAGGAGACGGTTCTTATGACAGTGTCCGCTCAGGCGGCCGTAGCCCCGCTGCTAATTTATTATTTCAGAAATTTTTCTCTAGTTTCCCTGCCGGCGAATATTTTAGTCGCACCCTTTTTGCCGGCATCAATGCTGTTTGGTTTTACTGCTGGCCTGGGCGGAATGGTCTTGCCGGTTGTCGGCCAGATAGTCGGCTGGCTGGCTTGGGCTATTACGGTCTATCAAATCGGAGTGATCAGATTTTTTGCCGGATTTTGAATTGCTTGGATATCGTCCCAATTTCTTATACTCGTGGTATAATTTTAGTATGATAAAAGAACAAAGGGCCTTTTCTTGAAGTGAAACCCAAAAATCCAAACCAAGAAATAGCGGGGCTTGAAGAGGCGTTGCGGGCAACAGAGAAAAGTATTAAAGAAGAAAGCAAGGGTCCCAAAAAAGAATTGGAGGACCATCGTCAAATTTTGGTCCGACAGCTCGAAGAAGCAAGAAAGAAAATCCGAAAATAATCAGGATTGCCTGGCCCCGATAAAGCGGGACTTTGTAATGCTTGATATTTTTCAAGGATCTGTCACAATTCAAACAGTACATAAAACTTGGGGCTTAATGTGTCTAAACTCAAGCTTTTATTTGTTTGCACTGCCAATATCAACAGAAGCCGTACCGCTGAAGATTTACTTAAGGGCTCTGACAGATATGAAGTTCAGTCAGCCGGTATAAAAAAGCATGACCAAGGAAAACAAGTGGTAACACAAGAGCTGGTTGATTGGGCGGATATTATATTTGTGATGGACGAAGATCACGATCGCCACGCTTCCATTTTGCAAGAGAGGTTTGGTGCTGGCAAGGAAAAAGTGTGCATTCTTTGTGTTCCGGATATTTATGCCAAAGGAGACAAGGTCTTAGCTGAACTTCTAAGGTCGCGGCTTACCGCTCACGGAATCATTTTTCGCTGAAAGGCCCAATCGGGCTTTTCCGGGTAGTGAATTTTTGAGTTGCTTTTGGCTTTATGTCCAAGGCATATCTCAAAAATCTACTACCCGGCTTTTATTTTTTAAAATTTATGGTATTACAAAGCAAGATGTCCTTTAACAAGAGGCAGTTATGGGCTTTAAAGATTTGTGGTGGCCGATTGATGTTATTGGCTGTCATTTTTTAGGGAAAAGATTTATAGGCGCCCAAAACGTAAGTGGGGTTCTGAAAACGGGCGAATGTTTAAAGGACCAAGGGTTTAAGATGACCTACAATCTTTTGGGAGAACATGTTAAAGACGAAAAAACGGTTGATGCGGCAGTTGATACCACTCTTGCGCTAATTGATACGATGAACCCTCGGAACTGCGGCAATGTTTCATGTAAACCAACTCTGTATGGCTTGGCGATATCCAAGGAGTTGTTTTTGAAAAAGATGACTCCTGTTATTGAGCAGGCTTTCTCAAGGGGCATTGAAGTGGAGTTTGACGCCGAGAGTTACGAATATATTCCCGATACTTTTGAGGTTTTCTCCAGTTTTGCGTCTCGCCCTGTTTTTAGAAACATCGTTCGCCAGGCAGTCCAAGCTCATCTTTCTGAAATCAACCGGCTTATGAGGGAATATAAGTTGTGGAATAAAAATCTCCGAATTGTGAAGGGGTCCGGTGTTTACATCGAGGATCCGTCGATCGTCTTAAGCGATCCTTCGGAGGTCAACGAGAATTATTTAAATATTTTCAGGAAGAACTTAAAAACAGGACGGGTTCCTTTTGTGGCAACGGTAAGGGATAGAAAACTAGCCGAAGAAATCATAAAGGCTTCTGAGAGAGGCAGGTTTCCGTTTGAATTCCAGTTTCTTTACGGTCCTCTCGGCAAATCTTTGAGAAAGAAGTTATTGGAGAGGGGATATCCTGTTAGAATTTATGTCCCCTTTACCGATAAGTGGTGCGAGGATGTCTGGAAATCCTACGGTCTTAGAAGGGCGCAGATGATAAGAAGAATGTTGTTGAGTGAATTTTTAACAGCTAAATTTTTTACCGCTTAACGGCGGTTTTGTTTTTTAAACGGATTTGTGGTAAATACACATTGTTCATTGATAAAAGGAAAAAAGAGTGGCCACTAGACTTAAGCTAGCTGTTCTTGTCGTATTTTCTGTTTTGGGATTTTGGGGATGTGAAACTTTTAAGTCGCCCACAGCTCCGCCCAGCGGTTCTCCCGGTTCCGGCAACGAACAAGGGCCTCCGGCGCAAGGGCCGCCACCAGTTCCAAGAGCGTTCATATCGCCGGATGATATTATTTTTGAAACAAATAACCAACGAAGGGCCAACGGCCTAAATTCTCTCGCTGAAAATTCTAAACTCAATCAGGCTGCTGATTTTAAAATGAGAGACATGTTTGCACGGCAATATTTTGCCCACTACGGACCGGATCAGACTTCAGGGGTTCCCGAGTTGTTGTTGCGGTTTAATTATCAGTACTCAGCGACCGGGGAAAATCTGGCTCTCGGTGATTTTAAAAATGCTAAAGAATTAGTGGAAGTTTGGATGGCCAGTCCGGGGCATCGGGCTAATATTCTTCATAGTGTGTTTCGTGATATCGGTGTTGCTACCGGTTATGACACATTTCAGGGCAGGCTGACCATGATCGTCGTTCAGATATTCGGTACTCCTCGTTCAAGTTTGACATCGACTAGATTTATGCAACAAAAAGAGGCCGACTTATCTATAGACATAAAGTCCTGAAAGGGGCTTTTCTTTTTGTCCGAATTTATGATAAATAATCTCCATGCGGAAACTATCTCTAATACATCTTGTCATTCTTCTCTGCCTTTCTGTCTTTGCATTTTCAACTCATTCCATTGCAAGTAGCAAGGATGGCCTCCTTAAAATTCACTTCTTCGATGTCGGCCAAGGGGATGCAATATTTGTCGAAGCTCCGAACGGGAGTCAGGTTTTAATTGACGGGGGGCCGGATAATGCGGTCGTTCAAAAATTGGGAGAAACAATGCCGTTTTATGATAAAGACATTGATTTAGTTGTGCTTACTCACTCCGATGCTGACCATGTTACGGGGCTGATAGGAGTGCTAGAAAGATACGAGATTGAGAACATTGTTTATTCAAATATTGTTCGTAAGTCATCTCTGTATAACGCTTGGCAAGAAGTCGTTGCAAAAGAGGGGGCTAGTGTTATTGATCCCATGGTTAACAAAGTTATTGACTTGGGAAACGGCGTGATTCTAGCCATAATTCATCCAGCGGAATCGTTGGCCGGTAAGGTTATGGATAAGGTTAACAACGAATCCGTTGTTCTAATGCTTAAATACGGCGAGATGGAGGTTTTACTGACCGGAGATATTGAAGCCAGAGCAGAAAGACAGATAATATTGAGCGGCGTGGCTCTCGATGCTGACATTCTTAAAGTTGCTCACCATGGCTCAAGAACATCTACCTCCGAAGAGTTTTTGTATGGGGTTTCTCCGCAAGTTGCCGTAATCCAAGTCGGAGCCAAGAACAGATATGGCCATCCGACAAAGGAAGTTTTGGGCCGTCTTGAAAATTTCGGTATAAAGGTATATCGTACCGATGTTGACGGCAGTGTTAAGATCGTCAGCGACGGAGAAAATTATCAGATGATAATTACCAACTAAAATCTATTGATATTTTGATTTATCATAAAAATAGACATGCCGAATACTAAAGAAAAAACATTAATAATAATGAAACCCGATGCTATCCATCGGGGGATAGTCGGGGAAATTTTAGACAGGTTTGAGCAAAAAGGAATAAGGCCGGTTGGTATGAAGATGCTCAAGATGTCCGACCTGCTTTTGGATAAACACTATGCCCAACACAAGGGTAAACATTTTTTACCGCACCTGAAGAAGTTTATGAAGTTGTTGCCCGTGATACTGGTTATACTCGAAGGATTAGATGTTATTCGAGTGGTCAGAAGTATGTGCGGGCCGACAGATGGCAAGAACGCTCTACCGGGCACGATAAGGGGGGACTACGGGATGTCAACTTCAGCCAATATTATCCATTCTTCGGAAGATCTTAAGGCGGCTAAAAGGGAAATAGGGATATTCTTCAACAAAAACGAGATTTTCAGCTACTCGCGCCCGGATATCCACTTCTATTATGCCGAAGATGAGCTATAATAAGAGTGAGCTCACCTTTTTTTCCAAGCATGGGAAGCAGAACTCAAACTATCATCAACTTGAGAAGCTCAAAAATGAGATGATTTGTTTGGTGTGATGACGAAGATGTAGTTTAACACTACTTCAAGGAGTCACAACAAAGAAATCAGCCATTTTTGAGCTTCCCCCTGGGGGCGGGTCAATTTTGACTATATTCTTCGTTGCTCGTCGCTTACGTACATTAAGTACGAATCACTCCTCGACGCCTTGAATATAGTCAAAATTGACTCCGCTCAAGTGATGCTAGTTTGAGTTCTGCCTCCCTTGGACAAATTATTTTGTTAGGGATTCTTACATGATGATAACCCCGTGGGGTTATCCTGCGGAAACCCACTTTGCAAAATGCTGAAGACTTTGAGATAAAGGAGGGCTTACCTAAAAACACGCCAACTGGCGTGTTTTTAGGTGTTGTTGCCAAGTCTCGTTTAGCAATTGCGACCAACTAAATCTAAACGGCTCACCCAGTGAGCCGTTTAGATTTAGTTGGTCGGGACGCCGGGAATCGAACCCGGTCTACATCCACCCCATGGACGCGTACTACCGGCATACTCCGTCCCGTCTTCGCTCGCCGAAGCGAGCTACGACGGGCAAAGCCCGTGCTCGCGAAGACGAGGTTTACAGATTTTCAAAATCGCTTACCGCTTCACTTAATGCCTGGAAAACCACATCTTCATTATTTTTGAAAACATCTTCTCTGTCGGGGATTCCTTTTTTCTGCAGTACCGAGTTTATGAGGTTTAGGGTCGATTCTAATTTGTTGGCTGCTTGAATAATTTTTTCTGCTAATCGTATATTGCCCCTTGCTTCCTGTCGCTGGCTCTCTTCAATGGCGAATTTTCGGAATACTATTAACTGCAGTTTAATTTCTTCGAGCAGGAGAAATTGTGCTCGATGACTTGCGAGCTTTTCTTTTGCCTCTTTTACTCTTTGTTTCTGGCTTTCCTCGGCCTCGGGACTCAACTCAGGTCCGCCCGACCTCTGTCTTAATCTGGCTAAACCGTATGCCGACATCCACAGCTCGCCTAAATCTCTAATAGTCTTGCCGTCAACCCCAATGATTACCTGCGGTATGTTTCTCATTGTTCCGTAGAAATCCGGGTTGTGGTCGTCGGAATGGAAATACTCCATTGTGGTCAATGTTCCGTCAGCGATATGGTCTTTTATCTTCTTTAATTTTTCTCTGATGTTGATAGTAGAAGATGTGGCATCTATTCCCAGAGCCAAGTGTTTAACTTCTGACTCATCTTCTACTTCCAAAGCAAGGTCTACACCATGAAACAGGTCGTCGTATTCGGCCGGTATTATCGTGTATGTATCCTGGCCGAACCAGTTGCTTAGTTCAATCTGGTCGGTGAGGATCATCTCCAGAAGCCGGGCTTTTCTTGTCGGTTCGGTACCGTGTTCTTTTTTTCTCTCTTTTTTCTTTCAACCCTTTCCTTGTCTCTGCGGATGCGTTCTTCGCCGTAACCTTCCACCTCAATGAAGTCGCTCATATTTGTTGCCGTTCCGCTTCGTTCGGCTATAAGCAAATCAAAAGCTTTCTCTTCAGCGGGAGTGAGTTTGTCGGCACTTAATTCCTGTTTTGGGAGATGTTCCTTGTACAAGGTCTAGCAAGTTCTATCTGACTTTATGCAGTGTCTTAATGCAGTCGGTGCAGAGTTTTACTCTTTTTCCTCCTATTTTAGTCCATTGGAGATTGGGATACCTTTTGGTTTTAGATGTCGGATTATAATGGCCTCGCAAGAGTTTGCGAGTTGTAGCCATTATCGGTTTTTTACCACATTGGGAACAACGAGTCATGTGGGTTAATAAATCATCAATAACCAATAATCAATCACCAATAAATAATCAACTCTTTAAATATTTGGAAACCTTTATTTGAAAACCTGTAAGAGTTTTTATAACTTGATTGGATGTTGGTTATTGTATATTGAGTTATTCTGTTTCAGATTTGTCTTGCTAGTATATCTCATCCTTGCTATTATTTCAAGCATTAGCATGGAATCCACATTAACTGCCATTTTCTGGATAATAGCGCTTTTGTATTCTGTTGTAATACACGAGGTAAGCCACGGAGCGGTGGCCTATTCTTTGGGCGATCCTACGGCAAAGAATCTTGGCCGATTGACACTGAATCCGATTAAACATCTGGATATGTTTGGTTCTGTTTTTCTTCCCCTCATTTCCTTTATGCTCGGGGGCTTTATATTCGGGTATGCCAAACCGGTTCCGTATAATCCCGAAAATTTGCGTGACAGAAAATACGGCCCGGCCAAGGTCGCTCTCGCTGGACCGGCATCCAACATCGCTTTGGCGGTATTGTTCGGTCTTACGCTGAGATTTTTGCCGGATGTTTTTTCTTCATCTCTTGTTCCAGAGTTGTTAAGCGTCGTAGTAACATTAAATCTTTTTCTTGCGATATTTAACCTCTTCCCGGTACCGCCCTTAGACGGCCACTGGCTTTTGCTGACATTCCTGCCGCTTAAATTCGCAGCGATAAAAGTGTTTTTATACAAATACGGATTCTTGTTGCTTTTGTTTTTTCTCTTCTTCGTCTTTCCATTATTGATGCCATTGATAGGATGGATGTTTCGCTTATTAACAGGGATAGGATTCTAGCAAACGTCCAGATTGACACAAATGCTTAAGGGCTGATATACTTCTCAAGACCTTAGGGGGTCTTATTTTATTGACCAATAACCAATGACCAATGACCAACGACAGTTTTGTTGTAAGTTGTAAGTTGTAGGTTGTGGGTGCGAGTGAAGCTTGCCAACATTTCGCCAGTTATTAAAAAAACCTCGTAAAATAGCAAAAGCGAAAACCAAGTCGCCGGCTTTGGCTCGCGGATTTAATGTTTTAAAGAATAAACCGGCACACTATTCGGCCCCTTTTAAAAGAGGAGTTGCGATAAGGGTCGGTACGATGACTCCCAAGAAGCCGAACTCTGCTTTGCGTAAATTCGCCCGTGTCAGATTAACCAACGGTATGGAAGTAACCGCATATATTCCTGGCATAGGACACAATCTTCAGGAACACTCCGTCGTTGTTATCAGAGGAGGAAGGGTTAAAGATTTACCCGGAGTAAGATATCATATAGTAAGGGGAGTATTAGACAGCACAGGAGTAGAAGGAAGGATGCAACAGAGGTCAAAATATGGAGCCAAGAGACCGAAATAGTATTATGTATTCAGTATTATGTATCCAGTATACTTAATACTTAATACCAAATACTCAATACTTAATTGCGTAGACTAATAAAAAAACGAGCGGCAACTGAACCGGATACCAAGTATTCTAATGTTTTAATTTCCAAATTTATTAACAAAATAATGCAGGAAGGTAAAAAACCGATTGCAAGGAGGATTGTTTATTCAGCCTTAGATATTCTTGAAAAACAGACCAAAAAACCAGCCATGGAAGTATTTGAAAAGGCAATGGGCAACGTTTATCCGTCCGTTGAGCTAAGATCAAAGAGAGTGGGCGGAGCCAATTATCAGGTGCCAGTCGAAGTCAGGCCGGAAAGAAGAACGGCTTTGGCGATTAGGTGGATAGTTGATTCAGCCAGATCTCAAAAAGGCAAATCAATGGCGGTAAAATTAGCCGAAGAGTTTGCCAATGCTTCCAATAATACCGGTGGTGCGGTTAAAAAGAGACAAGATGTACAAAGAATGGCAGAGGCAAATAAGGCATTTGCTCATTTTTCGTGGTAAGAAAATCAGGTGTTAGGTCTTAGGTAATAGGTGTTAGTTGAGGACCTAAAACCTAAAACCTAAAACCTAAAACCTAGTTTTGGCCGATTATCCAATAAATAAAATTCGTAACTTCGGCGTCATTGCTCATATTGATGCCGGCAAGACCACGACCTCAGAGAGGGTTCTTTTTTATACCGGTATTTCCCACAAGATAGGGGAGGTCCATGAAGGAGATACCATAATGGACTGGATGGAACAAGAAAGGGAGAGAGGGATAACCATAACCGCGGCAGCTACTACCGCTTATTGGACCCCCACTAGCCATCAGCCATCAGTCATCAGCCATCAGCAGACAGATAATAAGTACAAACTCAACATTATCGACACCCCCGGACACATTGATTTTACGATTGAGGTCAAGCGCTCTTTGCGTGTTTTGGACGGGGCTGTTGTGGTCTTTGATGGTGTGGCCGGAGTAGAGCCCCAGTCAGAAACAAACTGGCGGTATGCCGATGACTATCAGGTGCCGAGGATTTGTTTTATTAACAAGCTTGACCGGCTGGGTGCTTCTTTCGAACGATCTTTCCAATCAATCCTCGGTCGTCTTTCTCCGTTTGCCGTGAAACTACAGATACCCGATGGACATGAAGATCAATTCAAGGGCATTGTCGATTTGCTTACGATGGAATACATAACCTTTGAGGGCGAAAGAGGGGAGAAGGTGGTAAAAAGCGCAATACCGGAACACCTAAAACAAGAAGCTGAAAAAGAAAGAGCGGTTGCCATTGAAAAAATAGTTGAGCAGGATGATAAAGCAATGTCTGATTACCTTGAAGGAAAAGAAGTCGGCCTGGACAAGTTGAGGGAGATATTAAGAAAAGCAACTATAGAAAATAAAATTTTCCCTGTTTTGTGCGGTTCTGCTTTGAAAAATAAAGGTGTTCAGCTTGTGCTTGATGCCGTTGCTTATTACTTGCCTTCCCCGATAGACATACCTCCGACCAGCAGCGTGGACTCAAAAACTGGCCAGACAAAACTGGTTTCAGCTGACGAAAATGCTCCGTTTACCGCGTTGGCGTTTAAAACCGCAACTGACCCGTTTGTCGGTTCTCTTACTTTTTTTAGGGTTTATTCTGGAAAACTGGCATCCGGTTCCTATGTTCTTAACACCAGAAGCGGACAACAGGAAAGGATAAGCCGTATTGTTCGGCTTCACGCCAACCAAAGAGAAGAGATCAAAGAAATATATGCCGGCAATATCGCCGCAACGGTTGGCTTGAAAGACACGAAAACGGGAGATACGCTTTGCGATCCTGATAACCCGGCAGTTTTGGAGGGCATAGAAGTCCCTGAGCCGGTCATATCTCTGAGGGTTGAACCAAAAACAAAAGCCGACCAGGAAAAAATGAGCCTGGCATTAAGGAAGCTTTCAGACGAAGATCCTACTTTTAGGATTAAAACCGATGAGGAGACTGCCGAAACAATTATTTCCGGAATGGGCGAGCTGCACCTTGAAATAATTGTCGACCGACTGAAAAGAGAATTTGGCGTGGGGGTAAGCGTCGGCCGTCCCCAGGTTGCTTACAAAGAAACAATTACCGGTACCGCAGAAGCGGAAGGGAAATATATTCGTCAGTCGGGAGGCCGCGGCCAGTACGGCCATGTATGGTTAAGAGTAGAGCCGAAAGACAGAAGCTCCGGCTTTGAATTTGTTAATGCTATCAGAGGGGGAGCCATACCGGAAGAATTTATCAACCCTTGCGAGAAAGGCGTTAGAGAAGCCTTGGACAAAGGAGTCGTTGCCGGTTTCCCGATGGTTGATATGAAGGTTACTTTGTATGACGGTTCGTACCACGATGTTGACTCGTCAGAAATTGCTTTCAAAATTGCATCATCAACCGCTCTTGGAGAAGCTGCCAGGAGAGCCAAAGCCATATTGCTGGAACCGATAATGAAAGTTGAGATTATAATGCCCGACAATTTTATGGGAGAAGTTACGGGTGACTTGGCCTCAAGGCGTGGCCAGATTTTGAGCATAAACGACAGGAGCCCCTTGAATCTTAAAGTTGTTGATTCGCGGGTTCCGTTGTCAGAAATGTTCGGATATGCGACATCTTTGAGGTCCTTGACCGAAGGCAGAGGGACATTTAATATGGAGTTTGACCATTATGAGCCAGTACCGAATAATATTGCGGAGCTCATTAAAGAAGGGAAGAAGTGATCAACTTAACAATTAAACAATTTAGCAATTAGCCAGGCCGGCGATTTTACATCCTTGTTTATTTGTTAATTTGTTTAGTTGTTCAAATGTTAATTTGAATACTGATGAACTAAAAAAACTACTGAAAGGTTCCACCGCAGTTTTAATTTTGGATAACGGCGAGCCGTCGTTTGTGGTACTTGGTTATGATTCTTATAAAAATCTTATCTCAGATCAGGAGAAAGAAATAAAGATTAATCACCCTGTTCAAGTCGGCGTTTCTCCTAGTATTAATAACGGCCAGCCCCTAAACTTATCGGCGGATGATCCCGGAATTCAAAAACCCATTTTTCCGGCCAGTTCCCCGGTTGATGTTTCTGGAAAATTCCAATACCGCATAAGCGAGAAAGAAGCGGAGCTTTTAGAAAAAATAAACAGAGAAATATTGGCGCTAAAGAACGAAATAGACAAGGAAGAGAAATCCACAGTTGTTGACGGATAGCAGTTATTCGTATAAAATAGGACTTACACGACAATACACATTTTAACCAACAATCCACAATCAACAATCAGCAACAAAAAGTTGTAGATTGTAAGTTGTAGGTTGTAAGTTGTGAAACAATGGCAGGAAAATTTGAAAGATCAAAGCCGCACATGAATGTCGGCACAATCGGTCACGTTGACCACGGAAAAACCACTTTAACAGCGGCGATTTTGCATACAGCTAATTTGTATAAAGATGATGGATACAGCGCCCGTGTTGAGGCGGTTGATCAAATTGATAACGCTCCGGAAGAAAAAGCAAGAGGAATCACCATTTCTCTCCACCATTCTGAATACGAAACCCCTAAGCGCCATTATGCTCATGTTGATGCTCCAGGCCACCAGGATTACATCAAAAACATGATAACCGGCGCAGCTCAAATGGATGGTGCCGTGTTGGTTGTTGCTGCTACCGATGGTCCAATGCCTCAAACAAGAGAGCATATTCTATTAGCAAGACAGGTTGGTCTGCCCTCCTTAATCGTATTTTTAAACAAAGTCGACCAAGTTGACGATACCGAAATGCTTGAACTGGTTGAAGCTGAAATAAGAGAGCTTTTGAGCAAGTATCAATATGACGGAGAAAAAACCCCCATCATAAGAGGTTCCGGGCTGAAAGCACTTGAGGCGAAGTCAAAAGACGATCCCGCCGCCAAACCGATAAAAGAATTACTTGATGCTCTTGATACATATTTTGCCGATCCGGTTCGCGAAACTGATAAGCCATTTCTTATGCCGATTGAAGATATTTTCTCTATTGAAGGCAGGGGAACTGTTGTTACCGGTAGAATCGAACGAGGCAAAGCAAAAGTCAACGAAGAGGTTGAAATCGTAGGACTGAAACCGACATCAAAAACCGTTATTACTGGAATTGAGATGTTTAACAAACAGCTCGACGAAGGTTTAGCTGGAGATAATGCCGGTGTTCTTTTGAGAGGTACCAAAAAGGAAGATGTAGAGCGAGGCCAAGTTTTAGCCAAGCCAGGATCGATAACTCCCCACACTGAATTTGAGACGGAGATTTATGTTTTGACTAAGGAAGAGGGCGGAAGGCATACCCCGTTTTTCAAGGGCTATAAACCGCAATTCTATTTCCGAACTACGGATGTTACAGGCGAGGTCATGTTGCCGGAAGGAGCGGAAATGGTCATGCCGGGTGACACTGTTAATTTGAAAGTTAAACTTATTGCTCCTATTGCCATGGAAGAAAAGCAGAGGTTTGCCATCAGAGAAGGCGGCAAAACGGTCGGAGCGGGAGTGGTAACGAAGGTTACAATGTAACACAAATCTACGAATGACATGCGAATACCACAAATAATTATTCGTAGCATTCGTAAGGATTTGTAGGTTAGTGTTATATCTAGTTCTTTACTAAGAAAATGGCAAAAAAAACGACGGAAAATCAACAGAAAATAAGAATAAAACTGCGGGCTTACGATAATAAGATTATAGACAAGTCTGCTCAGCAGATTGTTGATACTATTGAAAGATACGGCGGCAAGCCGGTGGGCCCTGTGCCGTTGCCTACAGAGATACACAAATACACGGTTAACAGGTCTACCTTTATAGACAAAACTTCCCGTGAACAATTTGAGATGAGAACGCACAAAAGGGTAATCGATATAACTTCGCCAACACCTAAAATAATCGACGCATTGATGAATCTTAATTTACCATCCGGGGTCGATATAGAGGTTAAAATGTGAGATTTCCTTAAAGTGCAGCATAAATAATTATTCCCTTCCCCTTGTCATCAGATTTGCCATTCGCCAGCCGGCGAAGGCGAAGGTGGCAAGAGATAAGGTAGTAATACAACATTAGAACTTATCCCGAAGAAAGGTTAAAAGAACGGGTTTGTAAAAGTACATTGTTGTGTTAATATCTCAAATCAAATAAAAGTGGTTTTAACCCCAAATAAAACCGCATAGTTAGCAATACAAAGTTTTAGTTTATGGTTAGATCCAGCTAGAACTGGGTTTTTTGTTGGAAATAACCGTCGATATGTCGCTGATAGGAGCGCTGATATGGCGCCGAAATAGGTCAGCGATAAATCAGCGTAATAATCAGCGTTAATTCAGCGGTAGCCACATGAAATTCATAATTGGACGAAAATTAGGAATGAGCCAGATATTCAGCGAGGATGGCGCTGTAATACCTGTTACCGTTATTGAGGTTGAACCGAATACTGTAACCCAGGTTAAAACCAAAGAAAAAGATGGCTATGAAGCAGTTCAGGTGTCCGTAGGAAAAAAGAAAAGAGAGACTAAAATTAATCAACAACAAAATGTCGGGGACAAGCTGACCGTTTCAATTTTTTCCGAAGGAGACATTGTTAAAGTCAGCGGAGTATCTAAGGGCAAGGGATTTCAGGGCGTAGTAAAAAGACATGGTTTTTCCGGAATGCCTTTCAGCCACGGCCATCACCATGTGCTTAGGCATGCCGGTTCAATCGGTCAAAGATTTCCCCAGCATACATTGAAAGGTATGAGAATGGCTGGACGAATGGGTGGAGTGAAAGCAACTACGCGAGGTTTAAAGGTGGTTAAAATAGATGTAGAAAATAATCTGATTGCAGTTAAAGGAGCAGTGCCGGGGAATAAGAAATCGATTGTGATTATACAATCACAAGAGTGAATTCCTAATTACTAATTCCTAATTTCTAATGAAATGCCAAATGTTAAATTCTAAAAAGTTAAGACATTAGACATTGAGAAATTGGAAATTTTATTAGAAATTAGATATTAGGTATTAGAAATTTTTATGGAAAAACCTTTATACAATCAGCAGGCTGAACAAATAGGCACAATTGACTTGCCCGACTCTGTTTTTGCCGTTCCTTCAAATAATGATCTGCTTCACCAAGTGGTTTCAGCGCAAATGGCCAACAAAAGACAAGTCTTGGCTCACGCAAAGACAAGGTCTGAAGTAAGGGGCGGCGGTAAAAAACCTTGGCGGCAGAAAGGCACAGGCAGAGCGAGACACGGTTCTATTCGTTCTCCGATATGGAAGGGCGGAGGGGTAACTTTTGGGCCGACCAAGGATGTAAAGTTTGAGAAAAAAATAGGCAAAAAGATGGCACACAGAGCCCTTTTTGTGGCATTAAGTGAAAAAGCAAGAGGCGGAAATATTGTAGTGGTTGATAATGTTGTCCTGAACGCGCCAAAAACAAAAGAAGTGGCCGCTATTTTGAAATTATTCACTGGCAAGCTAGGCGGACTCGGTAGTGTTTTAATGGTTTTACCGTCAACTAATAAGGACATTCAACGAGCATCTGGCAATATACAAAAATTGGGGATAGTTGAGGCAAGAAATTTAAATTCCCTCGAAGTGCTTTCGTGCAAGAACTTAATTTTAATTAAAGATTCAATAAATGTTTTGGAAAAAAGATAAAAAAACTACCGGAGACACCCGCGACTCAGAGACGAAGGAAAAGACCGGCCAAAAGCAAGGGAACGAAATAACCGTTCAAGAGTCTCCGACCGCAGAGAAGGAAGTTGAAAAGACCGGTTCGCTTGCTGTATTACCGACGGAATACGGGGTTCTGAAGGGTTTTTATGTGAGCGAGAAAGCGTCAGTTCTTAATGCCTCAAACCAGTATGTTTTTAAAGTTTTTGATGATACGACTAAAAATGAAGTCAAAAAGCAGGTTGAAAAAAGTTTCGGTGTTAAAGTTAAGGGAGTTAAGATGATAAATTTGCCGAAGAAAAAAAGAAGTGTGGGCCGACATTCAGGATTTAAGGCAGGCATTAAAAAGGCAGTGGTGGTTTTAAGAGAAGGATATGCCATCGATCAGGCTAAGGCCTGACGAGAATTTCTAATTTCTAATTACTAATTTCTAAATAAACCCCAAATTAAAAAACACAAAACACAAATGCACAAAACACAAATAAAACATAAACTTAAGAAAAACACAGAGACCAAAACATTTGTGATTTGGTTCCTGTGCCTTGTGTTTTAAAGGTTAAAGTTTATGAAAAGTTATTCACCAACAACTCCGTCAAGGAGGCACATGAAGGGATATGATTTTAGCGGACTATCAAAGGTCGGTCCGTTAAGGTCGGCCACCAAAGGATTAATAAGGTCATGGGGAAGAAACAATAAGGGCAGAATCACCAGCAAGTACAGAGGCGGCGGTGCTAAGAGGCTGTATAGAGAGATTGATTTTAAACAGAACAAGTTGAATATTCCCGGTAAGATTTTTTCGATAGAATACGATCCGAATAGAACTACCAGAATAGCCCGAATAAACTACGCTGACGGAGACAAAAGATACATTCTTGCTCCGCAAGATATTAAGGTTGGGGATGATGTGATTACGGCTGAAAAAGCGCCGCTTCGGCCGGGCAACAGGATGAAATTAAAAAATATTCCGCAGGGCTCTATGGTTCATAATGTTGAACTCAGGCCCGGGCAAGGCGGTAGGCTAATAAGATCAGCCGGCGGAGCGGCAACAGTGCTTGCCAGCGAAGGTGGCCATGTTCAATTAATAATGCCATCATCGGAAACCAGAACGATATCAGGTGAAAGCTACGCGTCATTGGGACAGTTGTCCAATATGGAGCATAGTTCGGTTGTTTTAGGCAAAGCCGGAAGAACAAGGTGGCTGGGCAGAAGACCAAAAGTAAGAGGCACTGTTATGAACCCAGTAGACCATCCTTATGGAGGAGGAGAGGGAAGGCAAGGACGCGGGACAAAAAGGCCGAAAACGGCTCAAGGGAAAATTACGGGAGGAAGAAAAACCAGAAACAAGAAGAAGAAATCAAATAAATTCATTGTTAGAAGGAGAACTAAATAGAGTTTACTGTTTACAGTTTACAGTTGATAGAATCTGTAAGCTAGAAACTAGAAACTAGAAACTAATTTGTCACGATCACTTAAAAAGGGACCATATGTCGATCAAAGGCTGTTAAAAAAAATAGCCAGTTTAAGGGCGGGCGACAAAATAATAATTAAAACATGGTCAAGAGCCTGTACGATTATTCCAGAGATGATCGGTTTTACGTTTGGCGTTCATAATGGTAGAGTACACATTCCAGTTTTTATTACAGAGGATTTGGTTGGCCATAAACTTGGAGAATTTTCTCCGACTAGAAAATTTGTGAGACACGGAGGGAGAATGCAGAAAGAATTGGAAGCGGCCCAAAAGCAGAAAGAAATAGAAGCGGCGCAAGCAGCAAAAGTAGCACCAGCGGAAGGAGAAGCACCGAAGAAATAGCTTATTAGGTGATAGGTGTTAGGTAATTAGGTAAAAAACCTAAAATCTAAAACCTAAAATCTAAAACCTAAAAATGGCAGAAGTAAAAGCACAACTGAATAACCTACGATTGGCTCCAAGAAAGGTTAGAGCTGTTTCGAATCTGATAAAAGGAAAAAATGCGCTTGATGCCATTAGTCAACTTGAGGCTATGATTAAGCGTCCGAGCTCGCCTGTTATAAAGTTATTAAAATCGGCCATAGCTAATGCAGAAAACACCTACAACATGGTAAAAGATAACCTGTATGTTAAAAGTATAAAGGTTGACGAAGGTGTTAAGCTGAAGAGGTTCAAGCCGAAAGGTTTTGGAAGGGTTTCCCCAATAGAAAAGAAAACGAGCCACATAGAAGTAATTTTAGCGGAGAGGGTAGCTGGTTTAAAGAGATCGCCGATTGAAAAGAGGGTCAAGGAAAAGGAATTCGGACAAACATCGGAATCTGACAAACAAGAAGTAAAAAGGCCGGAAATTAAAACAGAATTGGGTCGAAAAGAAAATGTTTTAAAGAGTTTGGGCAAGAGAGTGTTCAGAAGAAAAGCCATATAACTAGTTTCTAGCTTCTAGCGACTAGTTTCTAGCTTTAAAACTAGAAACTAAAAACTAGAAACTAAAAACTAACCAGTTTGGGACAAAAAATATCACCAACATCATATCGAATAGGAATAAATAAGGACTGGTTGTCCCGATGGTTTGGTCGTAGAAAATATGTGGAGTATTTAAAAAATGATGTTGCGGTGAGGGACTTTCTTAGCAAACGATTAAAAAATACTGCGGTTGACAGAATTGAACTTGAAAGAGGGACAGACATGCTCAACATTTTAATATATACGGCAAGGCCCGGTTTAATAATTGGCAGAGGCGGTACTGGAGTGGAAGAGTTAAAATCAGCAGTCCGGCAGCTTCTTAAGAAAAAAGTCGGTATTAGGGTAGAAATTCAAGAAGTAAAAAATCCAGAAGCCTCGGCTGCCATAATGGCTGAGTCCGTAGTCGATCAAATCGAGAAGAGGATACCATTCAGAAGAGTCATGAAGCAAACTGTAGCGAAGATAATAGCGAACAAAGATGTGGCTGGAGTTAAAATGCAAATAAGCGGCCGCTTAGACGGTGCTGAGATTGCAAGACTAGAGCATCTTGAACAAGGCAGTTTACCCCTTCAGACTATCAGGGCCGACATCGACTTTGCAAAGGCAACTGCCATGACAACATACGGAACAATCGGAGTGAAAGTATGGATATATAAGGGAGAAGTTTTTCAAAAATGAAAAACTTCAATATGACAATATTTAAATATTTAAATATTTAAACTTAGTTATGTTACAGCCTAGTCGCGTAAAACACACTAAAGTCCACAAGGGCAAATTGAAAAATCGCACATCTCGTGGCGCTGAGTTAAGTTTTGGTACATTCGGCCTTAAATCCGAAGAATCGTCTTGGTTGAAATCGAACCAGCTTGAGTCTGCCCGCAAAGTTATGGCTAGATTTATCCAAAGAGGGGGTAAAATATGGACAAGAGTTTTTCCAGACAAACCGAGAACATCCAAAAGTTCTGAAGTTGGAATGGGCGGTGGCAGAGGTGCCCTCTCTCATTTTGTAGTACCAGTAGAAGCGGGAAGAATGATATTTGAGATTGACGGTTTATCGGAAGAACAGGCCAGAGAAGCATTAAGGCTGGCTGCGCATAAATTACCAATTAAAGTGAGGATAGTTAAAAGATGAAATCAACTGACTTAAAAAATAAAACATCGAAAGAGTTAGAAGGGTCTTTAAGCGACCTGAAAATTAAACTAGCCAAAATCAGTTTCGAATTAGAAGCTCATGCCCTGAAGGATACAAGTCAAATTAAGAAAATAAAAAAAGACATAGCACGAATTTTGACTTTATTGAAAAGTCAAAATTCGCAAACCCTAAACCCTAAACTTTAAACTTTAAACAATGACTAAAATTCAAAATTCAAAACAGAGAATATTAAAAGGCGTTGTGGTGTCTGATAAAATGCAGAAAACTGTAGTTGTTGAAGTTTCGCGGATGAAAAAGCATCCAAAATACAAAAAATACTATAGTGTGTCTAAAAGATTCAAGGCACATGATGCGGAGGGCGTTTATAAAATAGGCGAAAAAGTTTTGATAAAAGAAACAAAGCCGGTGTCGAAAGACAAAAGATGGACAATAATCAACAGAGTTGATTAAATTTCTAATTTCTAATATCTAATTTCTAAACAATATCAAATGACCAAATATCAAAATCAAAAACAGTTTAAATATTTTCCGCCAGAGGCGGATCAGCCTCAGGCTGAGAATTTTGGATTCCTGCCTGCCGGCAGGCAGGTGTTTAGGATTTAGAGATTATTTTATTATGTTGCAATTACGTTCAATAGTAGAAGTAGCAGATAACAGCGGAGCGAAAAAGGTTGGCGTCTTTAAGGTACTCGGAGGATCTAAAAGGCGATATGCTCAGATAGGAGATATGGTTGTTGTTTCGGTAAAAGTTGCTGAACCGAGAAAGACGGTAAAGAAAAAAGAAGTATTGCGGGCGGTTGTTGTCAGACAAAGGAAACCCTTCAGAAGGAAAGACGGTACATACATCAGATTTGACGACAACGCAGTTGTGATATTGGATGGCATGGAACCGAAAGGCGGGAGAATATTCGGCCCGATACCGAGAGAAATAAAAGAGAAAGGATTTAATACCATAGCATCGTTGGCAGAGGAAGTAGTGTAAGACGGTTTACAGTTGACAGTTTACAGTTGACAGCAATCTGTAAACTAGAAACTAGAAACTAGAAACTAGTTTTGAAGATAAAACGAAATGACAATGTAATAATGTTAAGCGGCAAAGACCGGGGCAAAAAAGCTAAGGTGATTTTGATTTTGCCACAAAAAGACAGGGTTGTGGTTGAAGGACTCAATTTAATTAAAAAGCATGTCCGAGCAAGAAAACAAGGCCAGAAAGGCCAGGTCATACACAAAGAAAGAGCTGTTTCGGCATCAAGCGTTGCCTTGGTCTGTAAATCCTGTGGTAAGCCAACCAGAGTTGGATATAAATTCGAAGGAAATAACAAAGTGAGAATTTGTAAAAAATGTAGAAATGAAGTATAATAATACCCGCCTTATTTATGTCTAGATTAATTCAAAACTATCGAAAATCAATTATTCCTGCTTTGCAGAAAGAGTTTAGTATTAAAAACATAATGGCCGTTCCCAAAGTCGAGAAGGTAGTGGTTAATGTTGGGATAGGCAAAATTACAAAAGACGATAAGGCTGTAGAAAAAATAGTTGCCGATCTGGCCAAACTTACCGGCCAAAAACCAGTGTTCAGAAAAGCGAAGAAGTCCATATCCAGTTTTAAATTAAGAGAAGGGATGAATGTTGGCCTGTCTGTTACTTTGCGCGGAAAAAGAATGTATGATTTTATAGATAGGTTAATATCCATCGCTCTGCCAAGATCCAAAGATTTCAGGGGGATAGATACAAAAAATTTTGATAAGAACGGTAATTTAAACTTGGGGATGAAGGAGTCAAGCGTTTTCCCGGAAGTTACCTATGAAACATTGAAAGACATTTTCAGCTTGGAAGTGACGGTGGTAACGACAAGCATGGACAAAGAAAAAGGGATGGCATTGTTGCGCTTGATGGGATTTCCCATCAAGAAAATGTAAAATGCAAATATCAAAATGGAAAATGACAATTCAAAATTTTAAAATTTTACACTGTAATTTTTCATTTTGATTTTTAAATTTTAAATTTGAAACATGGCTAAGAAGTCTACAATAGCAAGATCAAACAAAAAACCGAAATTTTCTACGCGCACGGTGTTGAGATGCTTTATGTGCGGAAGAAAAGGAGGATATATGAGAAAATTTGGATTGTGCAGGATTCATTTCAGAGAGTTGGCGAGCCAAGGATTGTTGCCAGGAGTTAAAAAAAGCAGCTGGTAAAATATTTGAAATGACCAATAACCAACATCCAATACCCAATAAAACTTTAAATGTTTAAAATGTTTAGAAATTGATTATTTATTGGTTATTGATCATTGCCTGCCTGCCGGTAGGCAGGGTGATTGATTATTAAATTATTTATGTATCCCATATCAGATATGTTAGTACAAATAATGAATGCTCAAGCGGTAAACAAAGAATCCGTTGTTTTACCGTTTTCAAGAATGAAATTTGATGTAGCTAATATCATGAAAGCGGGGGGGTACTTAGTTGGAGTGGAAAGAAAAACAAGAAAAACAAAAAAGTCTGAACATGAACAGATATTTATTACATTAAAATATGACGGACATGGTCCGGCCGTAAGCGGAATCAAGATTATTAGTCGCCCATCAAGGAGAATGTATATTAAGGCCAGCCAAATAAAACCGGTAAGATCGGGACACGGAATGGCAGTAGTCTCAACTCCTAAAGGAATAATGAGTTCAAAAGAAGCAAGGAAACAGAATCTGGGGGGGGAGATGTTGTTTGAAGTGTGGTAAAAACAGAATCTAGAATCTGGAAGCTAGAATCTGGATCAAAGTCCTTATTCTAAATTCTAAATTCTAAATTCTAAATTCTAGTTTGTCCAAAATCGGCAAAAAACCAATTGAAATTCCAAACGGTGTTACGGTAAAGATAGAAGGAGACAGTATTTTTGTAAAAGGCCCGAAAGGAGAATTAACCAAGCCCTTAGTAAAAGGATCGGAAGTTATAATTGAAGGAAATTTAATCAGACTTTCTCCCAAAGGAGAAGATAATTCAGCCAAATGGGGCTTGCAAAGAGCTCTTATCGCTAATATGGTTATTGGGGTTACAAATGGTTTTAATAAAATATTAGAGTTTCAGGGCATTGGCTACAAAGCTAACGCAAAAGAGGGGGGTCTTGAGCTTGGCTTGGGGTTCTCTCACCCCGTAACTATTTCTGCCGTTGAAGGAATTATGTTTAGCGTAGAAAAAAATTCAATAAAAATATCAGGACTTGACAAAGAGTTGGTTGGCAAGGTGGCGGCTGAAATAAGATCGAAAAGACCCCCGGAACCCTATAAGGGCAGCGGCATAAGATACAAGAATGAAATTATCAAGAAAAAAGCGGGTAAGAAAGCAGTGGCAGCGGGATAAAATAGCTTCTAGGTGTTAGGTATTTAGGTGATTAGGTTTAAGAAAATAAAAACCTAAAACCTAAAATCTAAAACCCAAAACCCTCGGTGAATTTTAAAACAAAACAACTAAATAGGCAAAGACGCCACTCTCGAGTAAGAGCTTTGGTTAAGGGCACTAGTGAGCGGCCTAGAATTTCGGTTTTTAAAAGCAATAAGCATATTTTTACCCAATTTATAGATGATGAAACAGGCAAAACTATCTTGAGTAGCAAGGTTGTAGCAGATAAAAAAAGCAAGATTGGTCGCGGAGAGGGACCCGTGCGTTCGCCAAGAGGGACCCGTGCGGAGCCGGGTCTAGGTAGCCGGGTCTCCGTGGGCACGAAAACAGATAAGGCGACAAAAATAGGTGAAATGCTTGCTGAAAAGGCTAAAGAGTCGGGGATCAAAGAAGCCGTTTTTGACCGAGGGGGGTTTAAATTTCACGGCCGCATAAAAGCCGTTGCCGACGGTTTAAGAAAAGGCGGAATAAAATTTTAATTATGAACAATCAAAATAACAATTTTAGGGGACCGAACCAGGGTCAGGCAAGAGGCGGTAGTAACTTTCAGGGAGGTAGAAGGGGCGGTTTTAAAAAAGGCGGTGATTTTGGCGGTGATAAAAAATCAGAGTATGAACAAAAAGTGCTCGACATAGCGAGGGTTACCAGGGTAACAAAGGGCGGAAAAAGATTTAGTTTCAGAACGACCATAGCTATAGGAGATGGAAAGGGCAGGATTGGTCTTGGTATGGCTAAAGGAAAAGATGTGGCCCAGTCTATTCAGAAAGCTTTTAACAAAGCTAAGAAAAATTTAATAGCCATACCGTTAGTTGGGGGTACTATTCCGTATCAGGTTGAGGCAAAATATAATAGTGCGGAAGTTATATTAAAGCCCTCAAAAAGCGGAGTTAAAGCCGGTGGCCCGGTCAGAGTAGTGGCAAAACTTGCTGGCATAACCAGCTTGACTGGAAAATTAATCAGTAGAACAAATAACAAAATTAATATTGCCCAAGCAACACTCGAAGCTTTGAAAAAACTTCGAGTGAAATCCTAAATTCTAATCTCTAAATCCTAAACAAGCTCAAATGACCAAAATCCAAAAATTAAAAACATTTCGAATTTAAATTAATATGAACCTATCTAATCTACAATCGAAAACTCCTAGAAAATCTGGTAAGCGAATTGGTCGCGGCGGTAAGCGCGGGACTTTTTCCGGACATGGCACTAAGGGACAAAAATCAAGAGCTGGCGCCAGCGTAAGGCCGGGTTTTCGAGGAGGAGATAACCGAATCTGGCAGTTGTTTCCAAAACAAAGAGGAGCTTCCAAAAAGCCGGGCGGTTCCGGCGTGTATGCAAAACACAGATTTTACAGACTGAAGCAGGATAAGCCGGCGGCAGTTAATGTGGAAGAATTTAATAAATTTAACGACGGCGATACGGTTAACCCGAAACTTCTTTTTGACAGAGGAATTTTAGGTAAGCAAAACAAAGAAGTAAAAATACTTGGAGACGGTGAGTTAAGCAAGAAGCTTGTATTTGAAGGATTCAGCTTGTCAAAATCGGCGAGGGGTAAGATAGTAAAAGCCGGCGGAACAATTAAGTAGAGCATTAGGTGTTAGGAAATTAGGGATTAGGTTAATAAAAAACCTAAAACCTAAAACCTAAAACCTAAAACCTAAATAGTGAACAAACTACTACAAATCTTCAAACGGCCCGACCTAAGGAATAAGGTGCTATTTATTTTGGCTATTCTGGTTGTTTTTAGATTGATTTCTAACATTCCAATTCCAGCCGTTGATTCTTCTCAGTTGAGAGAGTTTTTTGCCCAGAATCAGTTTTTTGGCCTTATAAGTACATTTACGGGCGGGTCCTTGGCGGCGCTATCGATCGGCATGCTTGGTCTGGGTCCTTATATTACAGGATCAATTATTATGCAGCTTCTTACAATGATTTTTCCCTCGTTGGAGCAGATGTATAAGTACGAAGGCGAGGCGGGTAGGATGAAATTCAACCAGTATTCGCGTTTATTGACTGTGCCCTTGGCCGCTTTGCAAGGATATGGTTTTTTAGTTTTGCTGTCGCGTCAGGGGGTAATCGGAAGTTTGTCTCTCTTAGAGTGGGTTAGTGCAATATCTGTGATTATCGCCGGTAGCGTGTTTTTGATGTGGCTTGGCGAACTGATAACCGAAAAAAATCTTGGCAACGGCGTTTCTATTTTAATCTTGGCTGGAATAGTTGCAGGCTTTCCTAGCGCCTTAAGGCAAACAATTTTTACTTATGATCCGACCCAACTTTTCACCTATGTCGGCTTTGTTGTCATTGCTCTTGTGGTTATAGTAGGCGTTATTTATGTATCAGAAGCTCAAAGGAATATTCCCATTAATTATGCTAGACGAATTCGTGGCATGAGAGTGTATGGCGGCGTTTCGACTTATCTCCCGATGAGAGTGAATAATGCGGGAGTTATTCCTATAATTTTTGCATTGTCAATTCTTCTTTTTCCGGGCATGATTGCTAATTTTTTATCGGTTTCTGGCAATGCGTTTATCGCCAAATCCGCAGCTTTTGTCAGTGGATTTTTACAGTCCAACGCCTGGTATTCAACTTTCTACTTTTTGCTTGTCGTCCTGTTTACTTACTTCTATACTGCGGTTACTTTTGATCCCAAATCCATATCCGACAATATTCAAAAACAAGGCGGATATATTCCTGGAATAAGACCGGGACCGATGACGGCGCAGTTTCTATTATTTTTATTGAATAGGATAACTTTGGTGGGTGCCTTGTTCTTGGGCGTGATTGCCGTATTGCCTAATGTTGTCCAAAGCTTTACGGGCGTCACCGCTTTCACTGTCGGCGGTACATCCATACTTATCGTTGTTTCAGTTGCGCTGGAAATTATGAAGCAAGTGGATGCGCAGTTGTCGATGTACGAGTATTAAAATATCTATGTGTGGTAAAAGCCAAGACATCTTGGCTTTTTGTTTTATTAAGAATTTGATATTGTTTATTTAATGTCGGAAGAAAATAAAAAATGGGTAGTAATTCTTATTGGGCCGCCGGGGTCGGGGAAAGGAACGCAGGCGGAGATGCTGGCCGAAAAATTCGGATTGGTTCATTTGGAGTCTTCAAAAGTAATTGAAGAGAAAATAAAAAATGCCGATCCAGAAAACCAGACTTTGTTAGAAGAAAAAAGAAAGTGGGAGTCCGGCCAACTGAATACTCCTAAATTGGTGAGGCGGTGGATAATAGAAAAAATAGAAGAACTTGCGTTGTTGGGGAAAAGCATAGTATTCAGCGGTTCTCCAAGAACAATTTTTGAAGCCGAAGGTGAAATCTCTGAACTCGAAAGATCATATGGCAAGGAGAATATCAAAGTTATACATTTAGATTTAGGCGAACACGGATCGGTTAAAAGGAACTCTTCAAGGAGAATTTGTGAAAAAAACAGGCACCCGATTCCCAATTTCCCTGAATACGAAAATATAACCCAGTGCCCAAAGGATGGCAGCGGGATAATCCGAAGAGTGTTGGACAATCTTGAAACAGTAAAAGTGCGTTACCAAGTATATCTTAAAGAAACAAAACCGGTCCTGGACCTTTTTGAAGATAAAGGGTATAGGATTATTGAAATTAATGCCGATCAATTTATAGAAAAAGTTTTCAAAGACATTTTAGAACAATTAGATGATAAAAATTAAAACGCCACAAGAAATACAGATAATGTACGAGGGTGGTAAAATTCTGGCGGAGATTTTGAGGAAATTATCGGAAACAGTGAGGCCGGGAATTACCACTAACGATTTGGAAGAGCTCGCAAGGGAGCTTGTTTTGTCTTACGGAGTTAAGCCATCATTTTTAGGCTACGATGGTTTTCCGGCGGCATTATGCACTTCAGTCAACGATGAGATAGTCCACGGCGTGCCGTCGGACAGAATTCTGAAAGACGGCGACTTATTGAAATTAGATATGGGAGTTTTGCACGAAGGTTTTCATACCGACTCGGCAATAACAGTTATCGTCGGCAAAGTTATCTACACAACGCCACCAGGTGGCGTTTGTCCACAGAAGTTAATTAGCGTTACAAAAGAAGCATTGAGAATCGGTATCTCCAAAACAAAAGTCGGAAACACGCTTGGCGATATCGGTTCAGCAATACAAGAGTATGTGGAGGGAAACGGGTTTAGTGTGGTGAGGGATTTAGTGGGGCATGGGATTGGAAGAGAGCTTCACGAGCCGCCGCAAGTGATGAATTATGGCAAAGCGGGCGAGGGAGAGGAATTGAAATCGGGGATGGTTATTGCTATAGAGCCGATGGTGGTGACAGGCAGTTGGAAAATTAAGAATAGTAAAGACGGTTTCGGCTTCGTTACCAAAGACGGCAGTATGGCCGCGCATTTTGAGCATACAGTGGCTATTACTGAAAAAGGCCCCTTTGTTATTACGGGATAAAAGATTTGATTGCCAACTATCTTTTAAAGATATACCATGTCATCAGTCCTTCTAAATTAAAATTACTCGAGGTTAATGCCAGAAGAGATTCGGCGCACTTGGTGGGATAAGCTGCTTATCACTATATGTACTCTAGGATTGTTCTCTCTCATGTTTGGTGTCTTTGTACTGCTAAGTTTGCCTTTTGTGGGGGCACTTGTAGTCTGGCCGTCTATTAAATTTATTTATGTTGGCATTTTTCTTATTGCTCTCTCAGCGTTGCTAGATAGATTTAAGAAAAACAAAGCTGAATAAGTATTTAACGGTTTAGTAAATTTGTTGATTTTGGCCCTGATTTTTCGGGGCTATTTTATTGTCCACAGTATATAAACACGGGGTTTGACAGTAAAAAGCTCTTCTGATAAACTTGCTAACACATGATTAATCTAATACAAGAACCAACAAGCGGCTGAAAACGTCTATTTTGTGCGTATTTGACGAAGCCGCTGAACGCGGCTATTATGTTGGGAAAAATTGGCATTCGACGATTGTTCTGCACAAGAATAAACGCTGGATGCTAATGGATAGAATTTTGACAACTGAACGGGTAAAAAATTGCATCCCGATTAGAACTTACGATCGCCAATAGCGACCTATTTCTAACGGGATTAGTTAAATAAAATTAGGCAATCGCGCAAGCGGTTGTAGCTTAATTTTATATCGAAATCATCAAAAAGATTACTCATAAGGGCGTATGGAGGATGCCTTGACACTAAGAGGCGATGAAGGTCGTGGCGTGACTGCGATAAGCTTCGGGGAGCCGTCTAGCGGGCTTTGATCCGGAGATGACCGAATGGGGGAACCCCGCCGTGCAAACCACGGCGAGCCGCGCGCAAGCGCGGTGGCGTACCCGGCGAAGTGAAACATCTCAGTAGCCGGAGGAAGAGAAACCGCAGAGATTCCGTAAGTAGCGGCGAGCGAAAGCGGAACAGCCTAAACCATGTGCTTCGCACACAGATATTGATATATCGATATTTGTGTGTGGAGTGCATGGGGTAATAGGGGAGAACAAGCTAAAGCAATTTCTAATTTCTAATTTTTAATTTCTAATTAATGTTGGAAGTTGGGAATTGCAAAAGCAAAAGAGTTACAAAATTGGAGATTAGCAGAATGGCCCTGGAACGGCCAACCAAAGAAGG
>MGKI01000001.1 GCA_001795615.1 Candidatus Yanofskybacteria bacterium RIFCSPLOWO2_01_FULL_42_49 | reverse complement strand
GGGACTGAACGGCTCGATATCTTCAACAACAACAACAGCCCGATTGTGACGATTGCGAGTACCGGCAACGTCGGCATCGGGACGACCGGGCCGAGCACTCTCTTGGATGTGAGAGGTAATGTTGCAATCGGGGCCGCCACTCCGGCAGGGGGAAGATCACAGGTTTTTATTGGTGGCACTTTCACGACTGCCGGATCAACTGAAGCACGCGGTGGATTGGATGTTCGTCCGACAGTCACTGCTTGTGCTAATTGTGATGCCACTTCTTTTATCGCTGTGCCAACACTTAACAAAGCAAGTTCTGGCACACATGCAAACTTTGCCACAATGCATCTGGTAGCTCCGACTATTGGCGCGGGTGACGCGGTATTAACTGCCGCCTCAACTCTGTATCTTGAAACAGCCCCATCTGTCGGAACAAATCAGTACTATATGAAAGTAGGAACAGCTGGTCAGTTTGTAATTGATTCAACAGGCAACGTCGGCATCGGGACGACGGGGCCGAATACCCAACTACATTTGGATAACGCCTCGAATGTGGGTCCGCAAATAACATTATCGGCGCCAACTGGTGGGACTCCGGGAATTATTTTCAGACCTTACCAGACTTCAGCACAGTGGAGTAATCCGGCACAAGCCATTATAACGGCAACTGATGCTAACTATTCTGCTGATATTCATTTTCAGACGAAAACGCCTGGTGCAATTGCGAACGCTCTCGTAGAACGGATGACAATCTTAGGAAGCGGCAACGTCGGCATCGGGACGACGGGGCCGGATGCTAAGTTGGATATTGAAGGAGCAACTGGAGATTGGGGCGGTTCTGCACTTCGATTGACTGGCACTGGCACAGGGGCTCGCACATATGGAATGTATATCAGCACTGCAGGTACTTGGACATTTGATGATGTAACAGGCTCAACGGCACGGATGGTGATTAAAAACGACGGCAACGTCGGCATCGGGACGACGGGGCCGGGGGCGAAGTTGGAAGTCGCTGGAACAACTATCTTAGGTGTTCACGATGGCACAAACAAACTTCGTATCAATCGCTATGACGCCAGTAATCTGTGGGCAATAATTTCAGCGGGCGACACAGACAGGGATGTTGGAGTTGGTTTCTTGTTTCAACGACGTGATACTGCCGGAGCTGAACAGGATACTATGGCTATAACAAACGCTGGCAACGTCGGCATCGGGACGACGGGGCCGGGAACGCTATTGCATTTGGTATCGACTGGGGGACCGGTATTGCGATTGGTAAGAGATGATGCAAACGATTACCGTTTTGATGTGCAGACAGATGGAACAAACATGTTTGTCGGTCCATCTGATGCTGGGGATTTGCGTCTGCGGGCTGGTGCTGGGGCAGACGTGTTAACTGTAAAAAGCGGCGGCAACGTCGGCATCGGGACGACGGGGCCTTGGGCGAATCTTCAAGTGGAGGCGTCGGCTAATCCAGTTATATCTATAGTTGATACAGGAACCGGCACGCTTAATCTAGCGAGAGATGCCAACGCGTATATGGCTTGGGATATTGGTGATTTGTATTTCAAATATGGTGGAACTTGGAATGCTCATCCGTCTGGAAGTGGAACAACGGCGTTGACGATAAAGGCAACAACCGGCAACGTCGGCATCGGGACGACAGATCCCCTTGACGTTCTCCATGTCATAGGTGATATCCGCACATCTGCCTGCGCTTCCGACGGCGCCGGGGACGTTACCTGTGTCGACGTAGCGGAGACATTTGTCGCCGGGGAAGAACTTGAAGCGGGCGACGTGGTCGCTGTCTCTGACGGCCCCGCTTCAGGGGTGGCTTCAAGTTCTTACGCCCTTGTAAAGACGCAAGGGACGGATTCAACAACCGGCAACGTCGGCACTGGGGCGGTGGGAGTTATCTCCACCGCTCCCGCCATTTTGATAGAAGGCAACCAGTCCCGCCTCGGAGGCCCCAAGGTGGCGGGTACTTACGCTCCCGGTTCAAAAGCGCCTCTGGCTCTGGTCGGCCGGGTGCCGGTGAAGGTCTCCGACGAGAACGGAGCGGTCGCCGCAGGCGACCGCCTGACCGCGTCCAAAACCCTGCCCGGTTACGCGATGAAGCAGACGGAGGCGGGAATGTCGATTGGCGTAGCGTTGGAAGGTCTCAACGGAGAGGCAACGTCGGCATCGGGACGCAAAGTCCTCGCCTTCATCAACCTCGGCTATTGGGTGCCTGACGCTTCAAATTTGGCCCAGAATGAAGCGGAGAACGCATCTTGGATGTTCGACATCGATATCTTGTTCAACTCCATCGTGGCCAAATTGGCAGAGATCTACGATATCATACTTGAGAAGGGGGTTATCAGGGTGGTGGCGATTTTCGCCCAAAAGGGGCAATTCGACAAGGTGGAGTTGAAAGACGAGGACACCGGTGAGATTCACTGCGTCAAGATCAAGGGCGGGGTGCTGTTGGCTGCCAAAGGAGAGTGCGGGGCTAACGGGACTTCGCCTCAACAGGATAGCAACATCGGCACGGGGACGGCGAGCTCCGGGGCAGGCCTTATTTCTAACGAAACACTAACTGAAACCGCTAGTCCGTCGGAAGAAACTTTAGTTGAAGAGCCGATAGAGGAGGCCCCGGTAGTAGACAGCGAAGCTGACACTACGGGGCAGGCGGCATCGGCGAGCGAGGAAGTCGTAACTGAATCACCGAGCCCAACAGCGGAGCCGGTGATAGAAGAAACAACAGAAGAAGAACCCGAACCGACCCCGGAATCTACGCCTGAAACAACGTCTGAAACCGAATCGATTTTAGAGTAAAATCATATCACGATTAGCCGTGATATGCCTGATTTTTACAAAATTCGTGATATGTGATACATACAAAACAGTGATATGAATCGTGATACGACCGCCCACTTGCCAAGATATTCAGGTTTGATATAAAGATTTGATATGGATAAAGAGTTTGATAAGTGGAATGGGCTAAAGAAAGAAATCCACTCAAACGATGAATACTTGCCGTTGTATCACGAACGTCAAATCCGTTGGTGCCGTTTGGGCGCAAATGTCGGATTTGAGCAGGATGGTACGGGAAAAGGTTTTTCGCGCCCAGTTTTAATATTAAAAGGATTTAGTCGGCATGTTTGTCTTGTGATTCCTCTTACAACTTCAGCGAAAAAGAATATGTACCATATTCCTGTCGGTGTTGTTGACAGCCAAAGAGCGGCGGCAGTTATTTCACAGGTTCGCTTAATAGATACCAAGCGTCTGTATAAACTTATCGGAACTCTTGATAAGAAGATCTTTGATGACATAAGAAAAGCCGTCAAGAATTTAATTTGACGGCTTTTCTTTTTTGTCCCCGCCGAAGCGGGGCCGGCCCGAAGGCATTTGTGGCTTAAGTATACCAAACCCATTATGAAAGTCAAGTGGATAAATAAAATTATAGACCTTTTTTCGCGCAAAGACCCTGTTTCAGTAAATGACAGCATGGGCGCGATTGGCGAAGAAAAGAGTTTAAGGGAAGGAGAAGATCATTGTCCATACTGTAAATCCAAGAAGTTTGTAAAACGAGGCAAGCGAAAAAAGAGGCTTGAATTTGTCCAGTTGTATCTTTGCCGTGAGTGCAATAGAACCTTCACGGCGCAGTTTGTTAAAGGGAAGCACTATCCTACCAATCTTATCATTGACGGACTTTCATACTATAACCTCGGTTTCGGGTTGGAAGACACTTGTCGGATTATTAAAACCAAATTTGGCACGAACCCTGGGGCTTCTACATTGGCTAGTTGGACACGACGATATGCCGATTTATGCCGGTATGACCGCCTGCGCTCTTTCGCGACCAAAATGTGCAAACCGCAGGACACCATCGAAGTAATGAATATGGCTCATCGGCAGATATACAGATTTTTGTATCATCGTCCTAAAATGCGACTGACGCTTCAGGAGTTCAAAAATCGCCATTTTGAATCGCTTAAGAGTTATCTTGATGGCGTATCAAGTGAAACCCCACATCAGTATTTCCAAGAGGGCGTGAGAATTTCAGAAATAAAAACCAAATTTGATAAATCGCAGATGATAGTCAGGGCAAAGAATAATTACGCCAACCGGCTGGCGGGTTTTGTACTTCAGGCAGTAAAAGATCGAAAGAAACGCCACGAAGCCCTCCAGCAGTTTTTTGTGGCCAATGATTCCGTTTCGGTTGCGAGCGAAGTGCCGGTGTATATAAGGAAAGAGGATGTGGAACATATGGAGAATGTGCTAAAATTTCAAGTTACAGAGCGTCCCGCTGCCGAAATTGACAGTGCGTTAAGCCGCGGGGACAGATCCCAAGAATCCTTGATTCAGATTAAGGGCAAAAAAACTATTAAATTTCCAAAGCTGCTGACGGGGCACGTAGACCTATTGCAAGTCAGAAACGGCCAAATTCATATCCTTGATTATAAACCGAACGCGGCCAAAGAAAAACCGATTGAGCAGCTGACGTGGTATGCATTGGCATTGTCGCGCCTAACCGGCCTGCGTCTGTTTGAATTCAAATGCGCGTGGTTTGACGAAAAGGATTATTTTGAATTCTACCCTTTGCATGTCGTCAAGAAATTGCAGGAACGCAAGAAAAAGAGGAAGGTGTATTTGAAAGACAGAGGGACATCTGTTGAGATACCCGAAACTAACGAAATTAAAATAATTTAAAATATGTGGGACAAAAGTAAAAATATGGATAAGGGACAGGGCTCAACGCAATGGCAATCTCGGCACCGGAACGCATATAATCCGAAAAGACCCGTATTTACTTTCCGGGATTTGGAAGTATATCAAAAGACGATGGAGGCATCGGTTATAATAATGAAAAACCTAAAGAATAAACTTAAGGTTTTGAAATATGATTTTATCGATAACTTGGCTCAATGTTCTATGGCCGTTCCCCTATATTTGGGCGAGGGGCATTCTTTAAGATTTGGCGACCATAAAAAAGCAATCCTACTTTTGGAAAACGCGATGGCTGGATGCAACAAAATGGTAATTTATCTGGAACAAATCAAGGGAATCTACGGAAGTAAAATAGATCAGGATTTAATTGATGATCTGGTTAAACGATATGCCGACGCAAGGGGTAAGATATTTCGGCTGGAAAAAGCGTGGCAAAAGTTTACTTCTTCGGAACAGTAGGAAAACAAAGGGGCAGAGAACGTTTCAACAAGAAAGCAATATCGGCACGGGGGCGTTCAACTCTATCGTCAAGAAATTCAACGAAGCAATGGATATCGTGTTTGAAAAGGGGCTGTTAAAGGTGGCGCAGATCGAGCAAAGCTCGGACCCCGAAGGAGAGACTTCGTCACCCAACGAGGCAGGCGCAAACGACACGCAGAATAACGCGGAAGAAGAACCGACGGAGAAGGAAGCCGCAGAGGAACCGGAGTCAACCCCAGAACTTATACAAGAATAGCTTTGCATAGGGTTTGAGCAACACTTGCATAGGGTTTGAGATTGTGATACAATTCCTATAAATGACCGAAGAATTGATAACAATAAGTGAAGCCGCGGAGATATTGGGAGTTTCCATAGACACACTTAGACGTTGGGATAAAAGTGGGAAATTAAAACCGATAAAAATATCGGAAGCCGGTTATCGTTTGTATTATCGATTGCAAATAGAGCTTTTTCTCGACAACCTTTTTAATTTGGCTAAAAATTGGGTTTTAAAGAACAATGACATGCCCCCGAATTTTTATTGCTCTAATAGCGCGGTATTTCAGACGAGGTTAACTCAAATGCAAGATACTTTGGCGAAAGTGGCAGATTTGAGTTCAATATTTCCTTTGATCATTGCTGTTGCTGGAGAGATAGGCAATAATTCTTTTGACCATAATTTGGGAAATTGGCCCGATGTGCCGGGAACCTTTTTTGCTTACGACATTCATAAGAGAAATATAGTATTAGCAGATAGGGGTTTGGGTATCTTTGCAACCCTAAAGAGAGTTAAACCAGAGTTAAATACAGATCAAGAAGCGTTGAGAATGGCTTTTACCGAAGTGATATCGGGAAGAGCGCCGGAAAGTCGGGGCAATGGCCTTAAGTTTGTACGCAAAATTATTTCAGAAAATCCGATAGGACTTGTATTTCAAACAGGAGATGCTGAATTGATATTGACCAAAGAAAGCAGTAAGCTGGATATCAGGCCTTCAACCGAGTCCTTTCGAGGGTGCTCGGCATTAATAACATTCTAATGAAAATAGAATTGAAAAAATTTGGGACGACATTGATATCTCGACAGAACGGACGAGAGGCCTTTGCCGCCCTTCAATCTCAACTGACAACTTTGGGCGAGAAGGAGGACATGGAATTGGATTTTGAGGGCGTGATTACATTCTCACCTTCTTGGGGGGACGAGTTTTTGACACCCCTAGTGAAACAATATGGCAATAGGGTGGTTCTTATGAATACCGGCAATCTTTCAGTGAAGGCAACTCTTGAGTTGTTGGAAAAAATTAACCAAACATCCTTTAATATAAGATTTTGATAAGTGGAATGAGAGAAAGAAAGATATTGATAAACGATACGACGCGCCGTTTTATAATGAGCGGGATATTTGGTGGTGTTCAATGGGAATGAATGTGGGCGTTGAAGCCAATGGAAAGGGCGAAGAGTACAATAGACCGGTAGTTGTAATTAAGGGATTTAATATCCGTTATTTTAAATATTTTTGTCAGCAAGTCTCAAGCGTGACAGAAGTTTGAGCCACCGAGATAAATTGAGGTCCGACCTCCTTGAAGAAGATTTGAGATCGGACCTCGAGAGCGGGAGAAAGGGAACTGGGACAAAGTGTTGCTCAACGCGCAGGCAATATCGGGATCGGGACGGCCACTTCTCAACAGGAATAAATAAGGTTTTTCAGGGTATAATTAGGGCAGTGTTTTCAGAGAATCAGAATATTCTAAAATTTTTATTTGATATCAAACCAGTAGATAAGACGGGGCGGGTTGATGTAGGGAAAATTACGAGGGTAATGCCGGTGGTGGATTTAGGCAACCCTTCGATGCGACTCAGGGTAAACCAAAAACCCGCGAAAAATCTAAACAAAAAGGCTCCGACAGATGCCACAAGCAGTATACTTATGAACTCTGTCGGAGCCGCGTATAGCACCGAATTCCCAGGTTGCCACCTGATTGGTATTCTATCACAACCGAAGTTAAAGTCAAGCGAGAGTGTTGATAACCAAAAACCTCGTTTTGGCGAGGTTGTTGGATCCGTGGACGGTACGGGATTTGCACCCGTCGGTTCCTTGGTGGCAACCCAGGACCGGCACTACACACCGCCCACGGTAAAATTATCTTATCAAAGACCAACAAGAAAGGAAAACCCCTCTAGATTACTCGAAAAATACCTCAATTCTAAACTAAGTATTAAAAAGGAATTAACAGCGATAGGGGCGAAGGTTGAGATGGGCGGGGCTGACGCAAAACCGAGATACCGCCAAATTTTTGTAAGACAAAAATTTGGAATAATGAATAATGAATTAGGAATAACGAATCAGGACCATAATTCACTATTCAAAATTCAAGATTCAGAAAGCAATGAAAAATATGAAACAGCGCTAAAGCAAATTAACGAGAGAATAACATCAAGTAGCGAGGGAATAATTGGTGAGCCGAGAGAAATTTATCCGTTTGAATTAACGACATCGCAAGTCGGTACGACTTGCGATGTCCCGGTGTCGCCCTCCTTCGTCAAAGACTTCGAAAGGGCACAGCCGGAGATAGAAAGCTGGATACGACACGCGCGAAGCGCGCGAAATTTCCAATTTCCAATCCGCCAGCTGGCGGACAATTTCCAATCAATTTCCAAGTTCCAAATACCGAAACTGAGACTGCCCAAGCTGGGTTTTAAGATTTTAAATAAGAGCCTACTTTCTTACTTTCTTACTTTCTTACTTGTTTTTATAGTTCTCGCCTCATTTGGCCGGTATGGCGTGAATATCAAAAATGAAATAGTGAAAGAGAGTAATTCTGCGGTGGCGAGCTTGGAGCAAGCTGAAAAAAGTTTGAAAGTCTTTGATTTTGAATCAGCGTCAAATAACTTTGCAGGAGCATATGAAGAATTTTCTAAAGCGGGGGAGAACTTGAATTTCGTGGGAGCAAGCATTACTTCTTTGTTCGCCGGGTTGCCGGGGGCAGGAAAGCTGAAGTCGGCAAAAAACCTTATCGAAGCGGGTAAATTGCTTGCCGAAGCGGGCAAGTCGATGTCGGAAGCGGTCAACTCGCTGGCGCAGACGGGGGCAATCTTAAAAATAACCAATAACCAATCACCAATCACCAATAACATTTTCAGCAATCTCAAAAAGTCACTGACGATCTCGAACAAAAATTTATCAAAGGCCAGTGCTCTTTTATCTGACATTAGTCCCGATGCTTTGCCGGAGGGAAAAAGAGGAGCATTCTTAGAATTTCAATCCAAACTTCCCGAACTTGAAGGGATTGTCTCGGATGCGGTGGAATACGCTTCATTTTTGGAGAGATTTCTGAGTACCGGATTAACGACATCGGATGGCCGTGGGACATCCGATGTCACGAAGAAATATCTTGTTTTATTCCAAAATGACAGCGAGTTAAGGACGACGGGAGGGTTTCCGGGCACTTACGGAGTTGTAACTTTCAAAGACGGGCAGTTGCTCGATATTCTAGTGGACGATGTCTATAACCTCGATGGCCAGCTGAAAGAAAATATAATTCCGCCAAAACAACTTCAACACATTACGCCGACATGGGGGATGAGGGACGCTAACTGGTTTATTGATTTCTCTATATCGGCGCAGAAGGTGATGGAATTCTTTAAGAAAGAGGCGGGATATGAAGTAGATGGTGTGCTGACGCTGGGTCCCGGAATAATATCGGAAATATTGAAAGTGGTGGGTCCGGTGGAAATGCCGGAATACGGCTCCGTTATTAATGATGAAAATTTCGTGTCTACCATTCAGGAGGAAATAGAGTATGGCGACAACAGGCAGCAGCCGAAGAAGATCGTTATGGATATGGCGCCGAAACTGCTTGAAAAAATAAGTTCGGCTGATCGGGGCCAGTGGCTTGACATTTTCAACATATTTGTGGCTGGACTGGATAAAAAGGATATATTGATGTATTTCAAAGACTTAAGTTTGGAAAACTTTGTGGCCGAGAAAGAATTTGGCGGGTTAGTTAAAAACACCGAGGAAGATTATCTGATGGTTACATTTACCAACATAAAGGGCTCAAAGACGGACAGAGTGACGGATAATTCCCTAAAATTGAATTCACAATTCACAATTCACAATTCACAACCGGCGATAAAACATAAACTGACTATTACGAGACAACATAATGGCGGCGATACGAAATACGGATTTTATAACAAGCAGAACCCGGCTTTCGTCAGAGTGCTTGTTCCTAAGGGCACGGAACTTATCAGCGTTTCCGGTAACTCTACCCCCAACTTTAGACCGTTGGTAAGCTACTTAGGCGATGAATTTAGAAAAGACAAAGATTTATTTAAGCTTGAATCCGACTTTGTGTTTAACGAAGAGAATAATACTTGGATCTATGAGGAGTCAGGTAAAACAGGCTTTGCTTTTTGGCTTATCACTGATCCGGGAAAGCAAAAGACGGTTGAACTGGAATACATTGTCCCCTTCGATTACGCTTCCTCCTTCGCTGAAGCTTCGGCGGACAGGCAGGGCGAGCCGTACGGCATTTATATTCAGAAACAGCCGGGGTTGGAAGTCGATAATTTTGAATTTAACGCAAGTGGTAAACACATATATAATAGAGAATTCGACAGAGACCTAGAGTTTAAATTGGTTGTTGATAATTGACCGCTAATCATTTATTCTTGTGCAATGCAATTAAGTACTAAGGAAAAAGCAGGTGTGGCTGATGTCTCAAGAATATATGATGGGCTGCATTTAAGTAAAGAGTTTGTGAGAAATGCGGCTTTGCATCCAGAGAATTTAGAGCAGGAATTTAAAGACGAAGGCGAAAGACATTTTAAAATCTGTGAAACTTGTCGCGGCAAAAAAGACCAGTTTCTCCCCCTTGAGGAATAATATTATGTCACAAATTAATTTGTGTTTTGTGTGGAGGGTGCCCCTCAACACTTAGGAAATGAATAACATACGAAACTTTTGTATTATAGCTCATGTTGACCACGGAAAATCGACCCTTGCGGATCGATTTTTAGAATTGACTGGGACGGTGGAGAAAAGAAAAATGCAGGAGCAATACCTGGACACGATGGAATTGGAGCGGGAAAGAGGAATTACAATTAAATTGCAGCCGGTGAGGATGATATATCGACCACCAAAAACTCTAAATTCTAAACTCGAAACTCTAAACAATTTCAAAACTCTAAACCAAAAACTCGAAAGCTTAGAGCTTAGAACTTCGGACTTAGAGTTTGCAAATTCAGAACAAGAATTTGTTCTGAATTTGATTGATACTCCCGGGCATGTTGATTTTTCATATGAAGTATCGCGATCTTTAGCGGCGGTGGAAGGAGCGATTTTGTTGGTTGATGCGTCAAAGGGAATACAAGCGCAGACTTTGGCCAATCTTCATCTGGCTAAAGAGCAAGGGCTGACGATAATACCGGCGGTTAATAAAATTGATCTGCCCAACGCCAGAACGGCTCAAGTAAAAGAAGAGCTTGCCAATCTTCTCGGAGTTGAACCGGAAACCATTCTAGAAATATCGGGGAAAAACGGAACTAATATTGAGAGACTGCTAGAACGGGTGATAGAAGAAGTGCCGCCGCCTTCGCTCGCCATAGCGAGCTCCGGCGGCCAAAGGCCGCCAGGTCTCGAGGGAGAGTTCAAAGCATTGATTTTCGACTCTGCTTTTGACGCCTACAAAGGGGTTATCGCTTATGTAAGGGTTTTTGACGGCAGTTTTAAAAGAGGCGATAAAATCTTGGCATTTGCGACCAAGGCGAAAGCTGATGTTGTCGAAGTGGGGTTTTTCTCTCCTAAACTTACTCCAAGCATGGAACTAGCGGCTGGAGATATCGGTTACATAGCGACTGGATTGAAAGATCCGGGATTAATACGCGTTGGTGATACAATTACCAATTACCAATTACCAATAACCAATAACCAATTTCAACCGTTGGCGGGATACAAGGAGCCCAGACCGATGGTGTTTGCCAGTTTTTTCCCGGAGAAGGGAGAGGACTACGATATTTTAAAAGATGCTTTGGGTAAGTTGAAATTGACTGATGCGTCTTTAATGTATGAACCGGAGTCGTCAGTCGGACTGGGCCGTGGATTTCGTTTGGGTTTCTTGGGTATGCTTCATGTCGAGATAATCTCGGAGAGGTTAAAGCGGGAGTTCGGTCTGGCCTTGATAATTTCAACGCCTTCGGTGGAATATGAGGTACAAATCAAAAGTCAAAAATCAAAAGTAAAAATCAGGTCAGCAAGCCAGTTGCCGGATCCTTCGAAAATTGAATCAATTGCCGAGCCGATAGTTGATATAGAAATAATAACCCCCGACTCCTATCTAGGTAGTGTTATGGAGCTGGTGTCTCAATTTAGGAATGCGTACGAAGCCACTGAATATCTGGGCAAAGAAACCGTTCTTTTAAAATATGAAATGCCGTTGTCGGAAGTTATTACGGATTTTTACGACAAACTAAAAAGCGTTTCATCTGGTTATGCTTCCATGAGCTACGAGTTGAAAGGAACGGCAGTTAATGATTTGGTCCGGCTGGATATCTTGATCGCCGGCGAGCTAGTAGAACCATTTTCAAGAATAGTGCCGAAAGAAAAAGTCCATTACGAAGGCAGGGCGATGGCGGCAAAGTTGAAAGAAGTTGTCCCCCCGCAGTGGTTTGAGGTCGCGATTCAAGCGGCTATCGGCGGTACGATAATTGCTAGAGAATCGATTAAGGCAAGGCGCAAAGATGTTACCGGATATCTCTACGGCGGGGATGTAACTCGAAAAATGAAACTCCTTGAGAAACAGAAGAAAGGGAAAAAGAAAATGAAAGAGTCGGGGAGGGTTAATTTACCGCAAGAAGTATTTCTTAAGATGCTTAAGAGGTAGAATTTCTAATTACTAATATCTAATTTCTAATGAAATTCTTAATTACTAAATTTCCAAAAACTATTTTTCGTTAGAACGAGATTTTTTCACGATTGCCGTAAATATTAAGTTCAATTCATTTTTAGTGACCTTCTTGGCAAATTCAATAACGTCTTCTCCGAACCTAGCTGTTCTTTCTTCTAAGTCAAATTTTTTAGAATTAGACATCTGGTTTTTATTAGAAATTAGTAATTAGATATTAGAAATTACCTGTTTATTTAGTATACTAAAGGCAGGAACAAAAAACCGATCATGCTTAGGGCGGTTAGGACGGCGACGATTATGGTGATTATGCGAAGCAGTTTTTTATCAAACATGGCGACAATTAAATATTATACCACAAAATTTTAAAAACAAAGGGCACCTTTATTATGCTGAAATTAAGAGAAAACGAGGAAGTTATTAAAACGATTCGACAGCATCGCTCCATTGTAGCGGGAGCCGTTGCTTGGCCTGTAATTTTTGCCGGTTTGGCGGCGGCCGCTTTTTACAGAATGGATCTAGTGATATTCGGCTACTCTTGGGAAATAACGGCGGCGGTCGTTCTGTTTGCCACCCTCGTTATTTTATACAAGATTTATGTCTGGCGCAAAAACGCCCTGGTCATAACGAACCAAAGGATAATATTAGACATCAGGCACAGCGCGTTTTCAAAGACGGTAACGGAACTTTTGTACAGAGATATATACGATATCAGTTTTAAGCAAATCGGCCTGCCGGCGCTAATCGGCCGTTACGGAAAGCTGGTCATAAAGACGCCGTCAGGAAGCGAAGTAATTTTTGACAAGGTTCCGTCGCCAGCCAGTGTTGTTGAAACGATTAATCGGATACGGGCCGGTGTGCCGGTCCATTAAAAATGCGCTGGATAAACTCGAAATTTTTTACGGGGGTTGTTTCTTTATTTTTGGCGTGGATGCTGTTCTCAACGGTTTCGGTTGAGTTGGAAAAAGACGAAGCAAAGAGAGAGGCAAAAAACATGGAATCAAAAATAGAGGAAGTCAAAAAAAATAACCAAATTCTTGAAAAATTAGTCAACAATTTTGACAACCCCGCTTTTCTTGAGAGGGAAGCCCGCTCGAGAATGAACTATAAAGGACAGGGAGAAGAAGTGGTGTTTGTGTATCGGGACTCAACTCCCAGTACGGCGTCTTCTTCGGAAAAATTTTCTTTAGACAATCTGCCCAACTATAAAAAATGGTGGTACTGGCTCTTGGGATTTTGAGCGGGTGAGGAGGATCGAACTCCCGTCTATTGCTTGGGAAGCAATCGTACTGCCACTGTACTACACCCGCCTATATTTGGAGCCGCCTCCCAGATTTGCACTGGGGACCTTCATTTTACGAAAATGCTGCTCTACTAGCTGAGCTAAGGCGGCGAATATAGCATAAAAATACATTAAATTTCCCATTTTTACAACAAAAACCCCGCTTAAGGCAGGGTGAAATTTAAACTTAACTTTGGGTTGTCGTCTGATTTACGAGTTGTTTAATCTGGTCAGCGTCAAGGACTTCGTGCGATAGTAACTCTTTGGCAATAGCCATCAGTGAAGATTTGTTAGCTTCAAGCAGTTTTCTGGCGCGTTCGTAGTTATCGGTAACAACTTTCTTGATTTCTTGATCAATTTTTAAAGCGGTGTCTTCGCTGTAATTCTGGTGTTGGGCGATATCGCGTCCAAGGAAAATTTCTTCTTCTTTCTTTCCGAATGTCAGAGGGCCTATAGCTTCGCTCATTCCCCATTCGCAAACCATTTGGCGCGACAATTCCGTTGCCCGTTCTAAATCATTTCCGGCGCCGGTTGTGAGGATTCCTCTCGTGATTTCCTCCGCGATTCTTCCGCCGAGAAGAATGGCAACCCGGTCCATCAAATACTCGCGCGAGTAATTATGCTTGTCGTCCAACGGCAGTTGCTGGGTCAGTCCCAATGCCATTCCGCGGGGGATGATCGTTACTTTATGGATCGGGTCAGCGTTAGGAAGAAGGACTGCCAACAAAGCGTGTCCGGCTTCATGAACAGCCGTGATGCGCTTTTCCTCTTCGCTGATTACCATTGAGCGACGCTCCGAGCCCATGAGGACTTTATCTTTGGCAAATTCGAAGTCCATCATCCGGACTGTTTTTTGATTGTATCCCGCTGCATGAAGAGCTGCTTCGTTGATTAGATTTGCCAGGTCGGCACCGGAGAATCCCGATGTGCCTCGCGCTAGCGTCTGGATGTTAACATCGTCTGACATCGGTATTTTGCGGGTGTGTACCGCCAGAATTCCTTCACGCCCTCTTACATCCGGACGGTTAACTACAACACGGCGATCGAATCGACCTGGCCGGAGCAACGCCGGGTCGAGAATGTCGGGGCGGTTTGTTGCGGCGACAAGAATTACTCCTGTGTTTGAATCGAATCCGTCCATTTCGACCAGCAGCTGATTGAGCGTCTGTTCGCGTTCGTCGTGGCCGCCGCCAAGGCCTGCGCCGCGATGCCGGCCAACGGCATCGATTTCGTCTATAAATATGATGCAAGGGGCATTCTTGTTGCCTTGCTCAAATAAGTTTCTAACGCGCGACGCGCCTACGCCGACGAACATTTCAACAAAATCGGAGCCGCTGATGGTATAGAAGGGGACATTCGCTTCACCGGCGACAGCGCGCGCCAAGAGGGTCTTGCCCGTTCCCGGTGGTCCCACTAGTAGGACGCCTTTTGGAATTCTAGCCCCGATGTTTGTAAACCTAAGAGGGTTTTTTAAAAACTCCACTATCTCTTGAAGCTCTTCTTTGGCTTCGTCTACTCCGGCCACATCGGCGAAAGTTTTTTTGTCCTTTTGCGGCGAGACTAGTTTTGCTTTTGACTTGTTGAAAGTCATCATGCCCGGCCCGCCTGTTCGGATTTGTTTCATAAAAAATACCCAGAATCCGACAAGAAGCAAAATCGGGCCTACTCCAAAAAACAGTCGCCACCCTAAACCTTCCGTTGCTTCTTTTACATTAATTTCCACGCCATTTTCGACTAACTGGTTGCCGAGGCCTTCGTATTGATCCGATACAACGGTATGGAATTGAGTGTCGGAAGTTGTTTGGCCGAATACTTTATTTCCCGTAATGACCACGCTCTTGACTTGCCGATTTGTCGCTTGTTTCATAAATTCGCTGAAACTGATTTCTTGCGATGCCCGATGTTCATTAGTTGAGACAGCGGCGGCATATACTATGTATCCGAGAATGAAAATACCAAGTACAACGGCTACTGCTTTGAAGGGATGCATTTCTTTCATTGCAGTGTCCTTGTTTTCAAAAATCAAATTTGGCAAGATTTTGCCACAATTATTTGAGAAAGTCCACAGGAGCATGGGGGCAGATTTAATTTGAAATGAACAGAATTTTCTGGCATAGTTTTTAACATGTCAGAATATGTAAAAAATAAAGCATTACTATCCGTATATGCCGGTGCTGGCGGAGTTGATGCCCAAGATTGGGCTTCAATGCTTTTTAGAATGTATCAAAGGTATGCTCAAAAACAGGGCTGGCAATTTACCGTGCTTCACCAGTCCCTTGGTGAACAGAAAGGGATAAAAAGCGCATCGGCAGAAATGAAAGGCGACAATGCGTACGAACTCTTAAAAAACGAATCAGGGGTGCATAGGCTAGTCCGCATTTCACCTTTTTCGGCAAAAAAACTTCGCCACACATCGTTTGCAATGGTGGAGATATTACCGGAGGTGGTTGGGGCAGAAGTTAAACTCAACCCGGCTGAGTTAAGGGTTGAGACTTTCCGCTCCTCCGGTCCGGGAGGCCAGAATGTGAATAAACTGGAAACCGCCGTCCGCGTTACGCATCTTCCTACTGGTATTTCTGTTGCTGTTCAGTCCGAACGATCGCAGGCGCAAAACAAAGAAAAGGCGATTCAAGTGCTTTGTTCTAAATTGGTTCAAAGGATGGAAATTGAAAGAGCCCGGGAAATATCTGAACTCAAGTCCCATGTTTCCATAGAATGGGGAAGCCAGATTCGTTCATATGTTTTGCACCCGTATCAGATGGTCAAAGATCATCGAACCGGGACAAAGTCATCCCAGCCGGAAAAAGTTCTGGACGGCGAGCTTGATAAATTCATCAAGTAGAAAGTTCATAAAGTTTGTAAGGGCGTTTGATTTTTTAACTTGATAAACTTGATGAACTTGATAAACTTAACTCATGATTGAGCTAAAGCATGTTTCTACTGTTTACGATGATGATTTCATGGCCTTGAGCGGAGTGAACTTAAAGATAGGGCATGGCGAATTTGTATCTCTCGTCGGGCCGTCCGGCGCCGGCAAGTCAACCTTACTCCGCCTCCTTACCAGAGAACTGTCTCCTCGTGGCGGAGAGGTGATCCTGGATGGCGTTAATCTGGCTACGCTTTCAAGTGGGGAAGTGCCTCTTTTGAGAAGGAAAATAGGGACCGTATATCAGGATTTCAAGCTTCTTACCAATAAGAACGCTTTTGAAAATGTTGCCTTTGCTCTTGAGGTTTGCGGGGTGGATGAAGAAGAAGTAAATACTGATGTGCCGAAAGTGCTCAATATCGTCGGCTTGTCGGATAAGGCCCAAAACTTTCCTCATCAGATGTCCGGCGGAGAAAAGCAGCGCCTGGCCATTGCGAGGGCGCTTATCCATCGGCCGAGGATAATTCTGGCTGATGAGCCGACCGGCAATTTAGATTTAATGAATACTTACGATGTGGTAAAATTACTCATGAAGATAAACGAATTGGGAACGACGGTGATACTGGCTACCCACAACAGGGAAGTCGTAAATGTTATAGGGAAAAGAGTGGTGACGATGGAAAAGGGGAAAATTATCCGCGATCAAGTGGTAAACGGAAAATATATCATCTAAAAATTACAAAGTAATTTTTAGATGATATATTTTAGGATTTAGAATTTATGAAAAAATCGTTCAAAAGGATTTTTTCGGTGGGTTGGACTAATTTTAAGCGTAATCGCTACATAAGTTTCGGTACGACCGGAGTTATGGTTTTAGTTCTCGTTTTGTTTGCCGGCCTTATGGCGGTTAATTTTTTGTCATCTCAGGTGGTGGCCAATCTTCAGGATAAAGTCGACATCAGCGCTTATTTCAAACCGGATATTTCAGAGGAGGACATATTGGGAGTGAGATCGGAGCTTGAGGCGCTGGATAATGTCAAAAAAGTCGACTATGTTTCAGCAGCCGAAGCGCTTCAAGAGTTTAAAGAAAGACACGCCGGCGACGCCACTATCCAGGAGTCTCTCGCTGAGTTGGATTTCAATCCTCTTCAGGCCTCTTTGAACATCAAAGCCAATGATCCAGCGCAATTCGCATCGGTGGTTCAGTTTCTGGAGGGCAATAAATTCAGAAGCGTGATAGATAAAATAAACTTTTACGAAAATGAAAAAGTGATAGGCCGTCTCCAAAGCATATCGGGCGGCATTCAGAACTGGGGCTTTTTGATGACAATGATTCTTGCGGCGATAGCCGTTCTGGTTACCTTTAACACCATTCGGCTCACGATATACAATCAAAGACAGGAGATAGAGATAATGAAACTGGTCGGCGGTTCCAACTGGCACATCAAGGCTCCGTATCTTGTGGAAGGAGGATTGTACGGCGCTTTTGCCGCTTCGGTTACGGCTGTGATATTCTATCCGGCGCTGTTCTTTATTTCTCCGAAAATAGAATTGCTTATGCCGGGTGTGAGCTTGACGTCATACTTTTTATCCAACATATTCCAGTTTTTATTTCTCGTATTTTTCATCGGCGTCCTTTTGGGTGTTGTCTCAAGTTTAGTGGCGATAAGAAGATTCCTTAGAGTATAATCCAAATCTACAAATGATATCCGAATACTCCGAATACGGCGTTGTAAAAACGCTATTTTTATTGTAAAATTTATCAAATATTGCCGGGTCTTCTAATCGGTAGGAAAATGGACTCTGAATCCATGAATCTAGGTTCGATCCCTAGCCCGGCAGCCATCGAGGATTTGTCAAAGAGTTGGAAGTCGCCTCGCTTCGCTCGGCGATTAAATCATAAGGAGAATTGGGCTTAAAAATCAGTTGGCGATTCTGAAGAATATGGTTCGAGCCGATATTTTTAAGAAATGAAGTCATTTCAGAATAATTATCCGAACCAAGCAAAGTGTTGGCTTTATTCAAGGATAAAACAAGCTCTCGTGCCGGTTCGAGCCAAGATAAGCCCTTTTGTTCAAAATCTTTGATTTTGTCTTGTAGCTCGATTTTCAAGTTGAGAATTTTTTGTTTCTTGAGCGCATATTCATCTTGCGAAAGTCCTTTGCCCAAATAAAGGTCCAATAAGTTCTCGAGTTTTACCTCAACCTCACTTAACTCTATTTTCAGATTTTTAACAACGGTTTTGGCCTTTTCTTTTGCCGATATTTCGTCTTTTTCTAATTCTGCTAAAACTTTTTCAATATCTTGGCTCGACAAAGAAACTTTTTGAAGAAAAGATTGGATTTGTTCTGTTAGTGCTTCTTCTCGTAGGTATTTTTCAGGACAAGGTTCTTTTTTCTTGGTGCAACGATAATAATGATGTCCCTTTTTAATTTCAGCGGTTATTGAACATCCGCAAGCACATTTCATTAAGCCAAGAAACAAGAACCTATTTTTGATGGTTTTCTTTCTTGGTTTGCCTTTTTCTTTCATTATTTCCTGAACCTTATCAAAAAGTTTCTTTGAAATGATTGGCTCGTGGCTTCCTTCAAAAAATTCGCCGTTTAAATATATCAGTCCATAATAAAATGGTTTTTTGAGAATATACTGGATATTACTGTGAGTTAAAAGATTGCCATTCCTACTTCTTAAACCAATTTTCTCGGCAATCCTGCCCATTTCTACAAGATTGTAATTTCCAGTTGCGTATAACTCGAAAAGTTTTTTGATAAATGGCGCTCTTTCAGGATCTAAAACCATTTTATGGGTTATTAGGTCATTGAGATAACCCGTTGACGCAACACCAACCATTTCTCCTCGGCGAATTTTTTGTCTCAAGCCTCTTTTTACATTCTCGGAAAGATTATCTACATAATATTTACTTTGACCAAAAGCAATTTGGAGCATAAATTTTCCTTGTGGTGTGGCCTCGAACCAAAAAGTAGGAAATTTCAATGATTTAATAATCTCTTTATCTATGAGGTAGATAATCTTCCCTCCATCTATTGAATTACGAGCCAATCTATCCGGATGCCAAGAGAGTATTCCATCTGCTTTTCCCGATTCCAAAAATGACAGCATTTCGGCGAACGAAGTTCGCCCAGGTTCTTTGGCAGTTTTTGCCTCTTGGAAAGAGGCGACAATTTCAAGTTTTTCTTTGGCGGCAAATTCTTTGAGCTCAACGAGTTGAGCTTCAATACTCAAAACCTGCCTATCATCTTCTTCACTACTTTTCCGAACGTAGATTACATATTTGTTTATGTTCATAGTATTTTATTAAAATTTTCTTTTATTTCTGACTTCAGAATCGCCAACTGATTTTTAAGCCCAATTCTCCTTACGATTTAATCGCCGAGCGAAGCGAGGCGACCTCCAACTCTTTGACAAATCCTCGATGGCTGTGTATCCTGAAAATAGTCCGAACCCATTTCGCCGCCTTTGGCGGCGGTGGCCAGAAATCCGAAAAATCTGTCTGAAAATCTGAACCGCAATTCTGAATTAAAAAACTGCCAAAGAACCTGATAAAAATATCGGCTCGAACCATATTCATAAAAGAAAATTTTAATACTCTCATAAATGGCCTGAAATAGGGCTTTTTTGTTGGTTTTGATTGAACTTGACAAATCATATTGATAGGTGTATAATTAACATCAGATAGTCAGATACCTTGACTACCCAACCCATAAAGAAGGGAGATTGACAATGTACAAGGATTTCTTTCCACCGCTTGAAGGGGGCATCACTGCTCCAACACCGGTTGTTGCCGTCATCACGTGCAACGAGCGCGTACGACCCGAAGCTGTCATCGCCGTGTGCCATAAGTACGGCGCCACGAGTCAGCAGTCCGAAGGTCTGTGCTTCTGGGTCGTCTTCGAAGACGAGCCGCGACGCGCATGGCCGATGACCGAAACCTGTGTCCGCAACAGCGTGGACAAGGACGGGTACATCAAGTGCGACAGCTACGATCCGAACGACAAACGCGACCGCGGCGAGGAAGTGCCAGACTACCTTTTGGGCGTCGGCATCTCAACGCGGTAGAGCGTCGGGGCTACGCCGTTCAGCCCAATAAAGCGAACGGCACAACGGCCGCTCCGCGCAGAAAGAGGCGCGGGCGGCAGGGACGAAGGAGAGATCTTTAGGAGTGAGTAAGTGACCCAGTTGAAATATACTGGGTCTTTTTTTATCTCGCTTTCATTTTCATAAATTCAAAGAACAAAAATTTGCTACCACGACTGAAATTCGTTAGAATTTCAGTAATCCGAATTCCGCCAAAGAAAAACTTGAAATTGTCAGATTCAGAATTGCGATTCAGATTTTTCAATCAATTTTTCAGAGTTTTGGCCACCGCCGCCAAAGGCGGCGAAATGGGTTCGGACTATTTTCAGGATACACAGCTATTGACTTTATACCACCATTTGTGGTATAATTAGAGTACACGTTAAGGAGGTCAAGACATGCAGGCAACGAACATCGCACGCACAGTTCTTTCACAAGGTCTTCAGGGTTGGGGCCAGTCGGTGGACGATCAGGTTCGGGCATGGCAAGGCGCTTTCAACTTCATGAATCTTTCGGTGACGTTGAGCATCGGCGAAGACGGCGGCCGCAAGGTCTTCGTCTATGATGGTTCCGATGCCGACAAGGCCAAGGCATTCATGAACGAGGTCAGAGGAAAGTTCCCCCTTGGTCAGTTCGAGGCAGAGCAGGCAATGATCGAAGACTGCCTCAAGCGACATGCCAACGCCTAACCAAGGACGAGACCGCCGGAGTTTCCAAGCTCCGCACAGAGAAGTTCCAAACTTCGTCTTGTGCGGAGCTTCTTTGTTTTTATATACCAATATTTCTGATAAGATAAGTTCTAATGTCAGTCAGCGCCCGCAGCCAACGGCATATTAAATAAAAAATTATATGCTAAAATAAAATCATGAAGGGGCATGTAATAAACATCGAAAAAGAATCTTTAGAAAATATTAATTTTCGGAAAGTTTTATATACCGCCAAAAACAGCCAGCTTGTTGTCATGAGTTTAAAGCCAAAAGAGGAGATTGGCTCCGAGGTCCACGAATTAGATCAATTCATCAGAGTTGAGAAGGGGAAAGGTAAGTCCGTATTAAATGGCATAGAGTACGATATCGCCGATGGCTATTCGGTTGTTGTGCCGGCCGGTATGGAGCATAATATAATTAACGCATCCGACAGCGAAGACATGAAACTTTACACAGTATACTCTCCGCCTAATCACCGCGATGGGGTGGTCCACTTAACAAAGGCCGATGCAATGATTGATAATGAACATTTTGACGGTAAAACAACGGAATAGCATTACAAAACATGTTTAAACTTGATGGAAAAGTAGCGCTTATAACTGGTTCACGAAGGGGCATGGGTAAGGCTCACGCGCTTGTTTTGGCAGCACAGGGCGCAAAAATCATAGTTACCGACATAGACCAGAAGGAGTGCTTGTCGGTAGTTGAGGAAATCATCCAAAAAGGAGGCCAAGCCGCCTGTTTTAAGATGGATGTTTCAAGCAGGATTGAAGTTGATCAGGTTTTTAGCGAAGCAATAAAGCAGTTCGGCCGGCTTGATATCCTTGTAAATAATGCCGGGATTTTCTCGCCTAAACCGGCTCTTGAATTAACTGAGGAGGATTGGGACAAGATGATTGACATTAATCTCAAGGGCCAGTTTCTATGTGCTCAAAGAGCGGCAAAAGAAATGGCAAAAAATAAATGGGGCCGGATAATCAACATCTCGTCTATCGCTTCGGGCGGGGTTGGTATCGGTTTTTCCGGTGCGGCTCATTATGCCGCTTCCAAAGGGGGAGTAATCGGCATGACTGAAACATTAGCCGCCGAATGGGCCGATCTGGGCATTAATGTTAATGCTATTGCGCCGGGCGCGATAGATACGCCAATGGTTCATCAGTCCGGAGAGCAATTATCAGGGGAGATATCAGAAGAACTAATGCATAGAGTGCCTCTAAAAAGGATAGGTAAGCCTGAAGAAGTTTCTTCCCTCGTAGTTTTTCTGGCTTCAGAAGAAGCAAGTTACATCACCGGGGCCACGTTTTATATAGATGGCGGCTGGTTGGCAGCTTAATTCTAAAAATCCTTATTTTATAAAGGTTTTTTGGATATTATATTGAACCTTGTTATTGTATAAGTAGTAATAACCATCGTGGTCCAATACGTAGAAAAGTACAAACAGAACATTGCTATCGAAATGCGGAAGCGCGGTCTTTCCTATTCAGAGATCGAAAACCGTCTTCACGTCCCGAAATCAACTCTTTCTTTTTGGTTAAAAAAAATAAAACTAACTCAGGAGCAGATAAAAAAACTAAACGACAAGAGAGTTAAAACAGCTAAAGCGAATGCTTTGAGAAAAACTTCCAAAACTTCAAAGCTGATAGAGGAAATAAAGAGCACCTCTTCGCTGGATATAAAAAAAATTTCCAAAAAAGAATTATGGCTGACAGGCATCGTTCTCTATTGGAAGAATGGCAATAAAAGCGATTTAAAAAAAGGAGTTCATTTTTCCAGTTCTAACCCAGACATGATAAGGTTATTTTTGAAGTGGCTTAAAGAAGTTGGAGGGGTTAGAGACGATGAAATTAGGTTTGATATTTTTGCGGGGAAAAATAAGAAAAATTTAGTAGATAAAGTTAACAGTTATTGGTCCAGAGCGACTGGATTTCCAAAGAGTTGTTTTCGATGTATTTATTTTCAAAAAAGTAAAAATAGCGGATTTCTTAGAGTTAAGGTAGCGCAAAGCTCGATGCTTGCCCGACAAATAGCCGGTTGGATAGAAGGGTTTAAAAAGATTAATAACTTATAGTAAAGTAGTTTACTAATCATTATTAAAGGTTAATACTTTCTTAACACAAGTAAGAAAACTTATGGTTAAAAAAATTCACAGATTTATAACAGATTTCACTAATAACGCTGGCATAGTCATGGTAGCAGATCAGAGCGTTATCCACCAAATTAACAGAGTATTAAAACTCCATCCCGGTGAGCAGGTTATTATTGGAAAGGGAGACGGACTGGAGATATTAGCTAAAATAGTAAAAACAAGAAAAGAGGCCATATATTTTGAACCGCAGCAAAATGTTAAGAACGAAAACGAGCCTGTCAGGCGTGTTACCCTATATTGTTCAATTTTAAAAAAAGAAAATTTTGAAACAGCCGCTCAAAAAGCGACCGAAGTCGGTGTTTTTAAAATGGTGCCTATAATTAGCCAGAGAACAGTAAAAACCGACATTAAGCCGGAAAGATTGAAAAATATAATCAAAGAAGCGTCAGAGCAGTCCGGTCGGGGAATAGTTCCTGAACTAGGCGAAATATTAGTCCTTGAAGAAGCACTAAATATAGCTAAAGAAAACAATGCTGCTATATTTCTTGAACCCTCCGGAACTGATTTTTTGCAGCTTGGCAAAAAGATAAAAACAGTTTCTGTTTTTATCGGGCCAGAAGGCGGTTGGACAGACGAAGAAATAAGTATGGCAAAAAAAGCTGGATTTAAAGTTGTTTCTTTGTGGCCGTTAATTATGAAAGCAGAGACCGTGGTTGCTGTCGCTTCTTATTTAGTAATCCACAGCCCCATTGACTAGAGTGGTGTATAATTAAAGTATTAAAACATGGAAAGCAATAAGCATCATTTTTACTTTGCCATAGCCCTCGTTACCATATTTGCAGTAGGCGGGTTTGTTATGTTAGAAATCTCCAACACAATGGCCGATCTTACATTTATTGAGGATTCTTTTTATAGCGCCGTAAGGAATGGAGAAGCAAGATTATCGGCTGAAATAAATCGAGGCATTCAAGACATAGATGTCCAGGAGCCGAACTTTGACGGAATAGACGAAGATTTAGGTACCTTATAATAGTAAATAGGTCGTATTAATAAATTAACTTAAATAAAAATAATTTATGAACAAATTGCGTGTTTTAATAGTATTGTCGGTCGCATTATTTTTAGTTGCCGGCTTATCGCTTGCAGAAGAGAATGGAACAAATTCTCAAAACCGAACTCCGATTAAAAATGCAAGAGAGAATATCAAAGAAAAAAGGCAAGAAATAAGAACTAATGTTAAAGAGAAAAGGCAGGAAGTTAAAGCCAATGTCAAAGAGACAAGAGAAGAAATAAAGACAAGGACCAAAGAGGCAACTCAGGCGTTTAAAGAGGAACTGAAGCAGAAAAGAGAAGAGTTAAAAACTAAAGTCGAAACAAAAAGAGAAGAGTTAAAAACAAGGGTTGAAACAAAGAGAGAAGAACTAAAGCAGCGGCTTGAAAAAATCAAAGACGAAAAAAAGAAACAAGCCGTGGAAAGAATAGACAGGCAGATGGATGAATTGAACGACAGGATGCTTAAACATTATATTAATGTCTTAGATAAGATAAGCGATGTCTTGGTTAGGATTTCGGAAAGAGCAGACAAGGCTGAAGCAAGAGGCGTTGATGTTTCCGCTGTCAGAACTGCAATCGATGCTGCTAATGCCGCGATTACATCGGCCAAATCGGCCATAGAGCTTCAATCCGGCAAAGTGTATACTATTCAAATCAACACAGAAGCGGCGCTTAAGACTGATGTCGGTAGAGCGCGACAGGCACTTCACAATGACTTAGCTGCTGTTCGGGCTACGGTTAAGGCGGCCCACGATGCCGCAAGAAATGCGGCCACCACCCTCGCGAAACTTCCAAGGCCGACAATAACTCCGGAAGTAACCGTAAGTCCAACCGTAAGTCCGACTGCCAGCCCAACCCAGACGCCATAAATTATAAACTCTTAATAATAATATGAACAAAAAAGTTTTATATGTAGTTATTATAATAATTGTAGCCGTCGCTCTGACATTCTGGTGGTGGTCAACAAGACAAGCAAGCAGAGAGGTGCCGTCAGATGCTAGCGATATAAATCAGAGTTTAGAAGAATTGAACATTAGCAGTTTAGATGGTGAATTTGATCAAGTAGATCAGGACCTCAACAATCTGTAATCTTTTTGAGTGGTTAACAAATTACCCCGCCCTTCTAGAAGGGCGGGGTTTAGTATATGAGCTGATAAATTTTAATAAGGAAGTAGATGCTCAAATTAGCCGTAGCGTGACAAAAGATTGATGGCCATAATCTTTTTGTCTCTATTGTCAGCCATAGCCACGAAGCGCCTGCTACAAAAACCGGGACCCACGCATATTCATGCGTGACGTGGGTTAATGCCCATCCATAATTAAGAACAAGGCCACCTACCCAAAGAGCAGAAGTTAAAACTCGGTTCTTATCTATGTTTAATAGGAAAAGAACGGCGGTCGCAATTCTTATCGGGCCTCTGGAGTAAAGCTCCTCAAAAATAGCAACCTTAAAAGTATTTTCCAGAAAAAAACTGAAGAAGTCTTTAAGCGGGACAAAAAATAAAGGATAGCCACTTTGGAATTTCTTAATAATATCAGAGAATGGCTTGTCTATAATCCCAAACCAAAACAGGAGAATAATAATTGTCGGAACGGTGAGTGCGTTTATTAACAGCGCTACAGCTATTTTTTTCCAGTAATACGAATCAAACAGGGGGTCGGCTCTTCCTTTGGCCATTTTTAACGAACCTCATAAACAGGATTCGTAAAGATTATTATAAAAATCCCAACCGCACAACCATTACAACTCGTTTGACAACTTTATAATTAAATGTATAATTATGATAACGGAATTTGGTTCTTCGACAAAAGGGGGCCAGGTGGTAACTGCGCGTTGTGAGGATAAGAAAAAGAAGACGGCCGGGCGGCTTAGACCGTGCTTTGATAACGGTCCGTGTTTTGTTGAGGGCCACAAGCCGACCCCGGAAGATCCAGTATACGACGGTGTTTTATTGGGCAACTTAAGGGCTGGTGACTTAATAAGAGTCAAGACGGCGCTATCGGGTGGAATCGGGCTTATCATTGACATGAAACTTGTCAATCCTCTTGCTGCGGCTGTTGAAATTACACGGGTTACTCAAAGAACTGGATTTTACTACAAAAATATTGGCAGAAAGGGTATTGGAGTAGAATATCCTGTTGTGGTGCTGAGATGTTCCAGGTTACCGGAAATGGCTCCGATTGACGGATGGCTTGGATTAAGTTGTATGCTGAATCTCAGCGGCGGCACCACAATTCTCCAGCCGATAAAAACAATTCTTATTAACGGCGCAACCCTTTTCCCTCAACTGAATACAACTTGCCATTGATAAATATTCAGTGAAGTCTGGCGGCCAATCGGCCGCTTTTGTTTATTGTATTGCCGGACTTTTTATTTTAATATGTTTAGACCTGTTGCTTAATAATCTTTCTACTGTAAATCTCAAATTTTGGCCATAAGATTATTGAAATTTTCTCGAAATAGTCCACACTATTCCTCAAAAATTTCAATAACTTCTGTCTCAAAATTTGAGACTTTCGTTACGAAAATTATTGAGCAATAGGTCTAATAATTAATCATATGATTACGATTGACGACTTCAAAAAAATTGAACTAAAAACAGCGAAAATTCTTGAAGCAGAAAGAGTTGAGCGTTCGGACAAGCTGATTAAACTGAAAGTTGACCTCGGGCAAGAACAGAGGCAGATAATTGCCGGTATCGGTAGCATTTATACGCCCGAAATTTTAATCGGGAAACAGATTGTCGTGGTGGCAAATCTTGAGCCGAGGAAACTGATGGGACTGGAAAGCCAGGGGATGCTTCTTGCGGCTAGCGATGAAATGGGTCCTGTTTTAGTAATCCCTGAATCAGAGGTTGAGCCCGGTAGTGAATGTCGCTGATTTAACAATGGCGGCGAAGCCGCAACAGCGACATCTACTACCGGGTTGAGCCCGGAACGATTTTAAGGTAGTATATAGCCATATGACTGATATTAGTAAAAATTTGCCTCGGGATACTTTTCTTTATCTCCTGGCGATAATCACCTTGGTCGTTACGGCCGTCGGTTTTGGCATGGCCGTTTTTAATTACATTGATTTTTATTTTCCTGATCCGGCGACGGATTACTATAGGAGCGTGTCTTCCTATGAATCTCCGATAAGGCAGGCGATGGCGATGCTTATTGTCGTATTCCCGGTCTTTTTCTGGGTGTCACGGTTTATCAGGAAAGATCTTAAGACGCATCCGGAGAAAAAAGATCTGAAAATCAGGAAGTGGCTTTTGTATCTCACTCTTTTTGCGGCGGCTCTGGTAATAATAGGGGATTTTGTGACGGTAGTTAACAACTTCCTAAGGGGAGAATTAACAGCCAGGTTTGTGTTAAAAGCGCTGACGATATTTTTTATTTCCGGTTCGGCGTTTTATTACTATTTGGCTCAATTGAGAGAGAAGGGTATCAAGTGGATAGGCGTCTTTTCCTGGGTTGTTGCGGCAATAGTGGTTGCAACGGTACTATGGGGGTTTGCGGTTATCGGGTCGCCTTTTAAGCAGAGAGAAAAAAGATTTGACGAGAGAAGGGTTCAGGACCTCTCCATGATACAGGGCCAAGTGATAAATTATTGGCAGATGAAAGAGTCGCTACCCCAAAATTTAAGTGATCTTGAAGATTCGATTTCCGGATTTTTGGTGCCGCAAGATCCGGAAACTGGAGAAAAATACGAGTATACGGTGTATAAGGGAAAAGAGATTAAATTTCAGATGTGCGCTACATTTAGCACTTCAAGTTCCGCTGATGTTGAATATCAAAATACGGCGCCTAAGCCGGTATCCCCAAGAGGGGGATACTATCCTTACGATTCTTGGCAGCATGATGCCGGTAGGTACTGTTTTGACAGAACCATTGATTCGGAGTTGTATCCGCCAATAAATAAAAGTCTAAACCCTAAACTCTAAACTTTTTATGTCTAAATCAGTATTTGTTTTTTCAATCTTGGTCGTGTTTGTAGTTATTACGGTTTGGTTTGTCATTCAGAAAACCAAAGAAGTAAATAAGACAACGGAAGATCCGTCGCCTACTGCTGTTTCAACATCAACGCCGACTCCGGAGGCTAATGCTCCCATTCAATACGACAATGGTTTGGTTGTCCAAGACTTAGTTGTCGGTAACGGTAAGTCAGCCCAAAATGGCGACACATTGAGCGCACACTACGCTGGTGCGCTTGAAAACGGAACTGTTTTCGACAATTCGTATGACAGGGGACAGCCGATTCAATTCGTATTGGGTTCCGGACAACTTATTAAGGGATGGGAACTTGGTTTAGTCGGCATGAAAGAAGGCGGGAAACGCAAGCTGATAATTCCTCCGAGTTTAGGTTATGGCGCTCAAGGAGCTGGCGGGATTATTCCTCCCAACGCGATTCTAATTTTTGAGATTGAACTTGTGTCAGTAACTAGTAAATAATGGCTAATTACAGATTTCCCGACGGTTTCAAATGGGGAAGTGCGACATCGGCTCATCAGGTTGAAGGTGGTAATCATAATGATTGGACGGAGTGGGAAAAATCGCCGGCCAGAATTGCTCAACTGAAAAAAGAGGGGAAAGACCCTTCTGGTTTTATTTCCGGAAAAGCATGCGACAGTTACAATCGCTACGAAGAGGATTTTGATATTGCTAAAAAACTAAATCAAAACATCCATCGGTTTTCAATCGAATGGTCGCGCATAGAACCGGAAGAAGGGAGATTCGATTTTGAAGCTATCAAACATTATCAATGTTTAGTCAAGGCCTTGCGAGATAGGGGAATAGAGCCAATGGTAACGCTCTGGCATTTTACGAACCCCGTGTGGTTTGCGGACAAAGGCGGTTGGTTAAATTCAAAAGCTCCGGGATACTTTACAAGGTACGCAAAGTATGTTGTGGATAACTTAAAGAGCGAGGTGGGGTTGTGGATAACTTTTAATGAGGCATTTACGGTATATGCTGGACATACTAAGTTAAATGCTACTTGGCCATCGCGCGGGAAAGGTATTTTTAATTTTTTAAAGATGAGAAAAAATATCGCTAAAGCACACATACTCGCCTATCAGTCGATAAAGGATAGCTATAAAAATGTTCCGTCGGGGCAAGCTTTGCACAATGGTATGTCGCATAATGTGATGATTGGGATAACGGAGAATAATGTTTATGTTCCGGACACTAAAGTTTTTTGGACGACATGGGCGAGAAGGAAATATAAAAATTTTAGGAACTTTTACTTTTTTAAAGACAATGCTCCCTACTATGACTTTATCGGTCTCAATTATTATCACATGAGCAGAAAACCGGCTTTTAGCAAAAAGAATGAAATTGTTTCAAAACAGGAATTTATGAAAGAAGTGAACTGGGAAATCTATCCGGAAGGAATGTACCATGTGTTAAAAGACTTAAGTAAATTCAAAAAACCGATTTATATCACCGAAAATGGTATTGCTGACGAGTCTGACCAGTTAAGAGAGAAATTTATTAAAGACCATTTGTATTGGGTTTGGCGCGCGATACAGGACGGCGTCGACGTGCGTGGATATCTGTACTGGTCGCTTTTGGATAATTTTGAATGGGCCGAAGGATTTAGGCCTCGGTTCGGACTAGTTGAGGTTGATTATGCGACATTGGAGAGAAAAATTCGCCCTTCTGCGTATGAATATGGTAAAATATGCTTAACTAATCAGTTATAAACTGATTAGTTAAATCCTAAATCCTAAACCCTAAACTCTAAACATTTGTTTAGAAATTAGAATTTAGAAATTAGAAATTTAGAATTTGCTCTGGCTCTATCTCGCACTACTCGCCTACTTTATAAACGCCATCGTTTTTATAATTGACAAATATCTTCTCGCCGGCAATATGCCCAAGTATCACGCCTACGCTTTTGGCGTAGCCGTTTTAAGTTTGGGCGCCGTGTTTCTAATTCCCTTTGGAGTTCATTGGCCAAGTTTTGATATTTTATTATTAATGACAATATCCGGGACGGCGTTTTTCGTCGGCCTGATGTTTCTTTACAAATCAATCAAGGAAAGCGATGTTTCGGTTGCGGCAACACAAGTCGGGACCATGGGCACCATATTTACCTATGTTTTTTCGGTGTTTATCCTCAAAGACAATCTTTCCACAGCCAATCTATTTGCTTTTTTGTTTTTAATTCTGGGTATTTTGCTTTTAGGGAAAATAGAAAAACATATTTTCATCTGGGCTATTTTGGCCGGAATAGCATTTGGTTTTTACTATGTGCTGTTAAAACTCTCCTTTAATGTCTCTGGTTTTGTAAATGGGCTGTTTTGGACGAGGGTGGGTTTCATCGGAAGTGCGTTTGTTTCGTTAATATTTCAACATGTTCGAAAAGAGGTCAATTTTACATATCAACACTCGTCCGGACGGTCGAAGGGACTTTTCGTCTTTAATAAACTGCTTGCCGGGGTCGGGTTTATAATTCTTTATTTTGCGATAGATCTGGGAAATGTCTCTCTTGTTAATGGGCTTTTAGGAATACAGTTTTTGTTGACTTTCGTTTTAGCTCTTTTTTTGGGTAGTAAAATTTCTGGGATTAGGGAAAAAACAAACAGAGCTTCTCTTCTGCATAAACTTTCAGGAATTTCTGCTGTCTTAGTCGGTTTCCTGATACTTTTTATCCAAAATGGTTAAATTTAAATTTTCACATGCGGTAAAAAAAATTCTGATCGCGCTTCTGGCAATCTTTGTGTTTTTATTTATCCTCTCTCTTAATTTTTACTCCGGGAGTGATTATTTTAGGTATGGTGTTTCTTTCAGCCGTTTTCACGCCGATGAACTTAAGCTGGATTGGAAAGAAACATATCTGGCGATACTGGATGATCTTGGCGTCAGGAATTTTAGGTTTTCTGCTCACTGGCCGTTAACTGAACCGGAGAAAGATAAGTATAATTTTTCTGAACTTGATTTCCAGATGGCTGAAGCCGAGAAAAGAAACGGCTCAGTAATATTAGCTGTTGGTCATCGGCTTCCTGGCTGGCCGGAATGCCATACACCCAAATGGGTTAACGACTTAACTCACGTCCAACACGAGGAAGAACTTTTAAAGTATATTGAAACAGTCGTTGAGCGGTATAAGGACTCCCCCTCGCTTCGTTATTGGCAGGTTGAAAACGAACCTTTTCTTGTATATTTTAGCAGGGCTTATTGTGGGGTGCACAACGAAAGAGTCAGTGAAATTTTAGAAAAAGAGATAGAGTTAGTTCGCCGTTTAGATCCTCATCATCAGATAGTGGTTACGGATAGTGGTGAATTCGGCGACTGGTTTAGGGCTTATTCGAGGGCAGATGTTTTTGGAACCAGCCTGTATTTATATGTCTGGCCGAGATCTATTGGTTTTCCGATAAGATACCCGATTATTCCGGCATTTTTCAGGATAAAACATAATCTTGTGCGGCTTTTTTTGGGACCCAAATCGTCATTTATCATAGAAGTATCTTCTGAACCGTGGTTGCTTCAGCCGATTATAGAAACATCAAAAGAAGTTCAATTGGACAGAATGGGTCTGGATAAATTTGAAGAGATGATTGATTTTTCTTCTAAAACCGGTTTTAATGGTTTCTATCTGTGGGGTGCGGAATGGTGGTATTGGCTGAAGCAGCAAGGATATCCGGATCACTGGAACCGCGCCAAGGAGTTATTTAAGCCCTGATAAATGAATTATATTAAAATAATGCTTATTGGATTTCTAGGCGGTGTTGCCGCTTGGTTTTTTATTTTATCCGTTCCGGGAAGCAATTCAATCGCCTTTAATTTTATAAAGGGCGATTTAGTCGGCTTTTTAGGAAGTACGCCTGCGCCGACTCCTACGCCGATTGTTTCTCCGGACTTTTGGGAAAAGATAACATCAGATCATGCATTGAGCACTGTGGCTGTCCAGTCGTTTAAAGACGGAAAAGTAACAAAAGAAGGAAGCGGAATGATCGTCTCTTCTGATGGCCTAATCGTCACAACTTTTGACCTTATTTTTGGGGTCGATGTGATACAAGTTTTTTATCAAGACAAAATATTGCGGGGGCAATTAGTAAAATTCGACAGTTTTAAAAATTTAGCTTTAATAAAATCTGGTGCTGCAGATGTGGATGTGGCTCGTTTTGATCGCAACTATCAATTTCAACCTGGTCAAGACATAATAGTGTCCGGTAAGGTAATTGAGCTTTTACATTCGAACGCCTTTGCGCAAAGAGGAATGGTCAGCTACATTCTTTCTAAAGATGTAATTTTAAACACGGAAGCCAAGTATTTCTTGAGCGGCTCTAAAGTTATAGATAACTCGGGAGTCGTTATTGGTATGGCGTATTTACGAAACGGGATGGTTCATTTGGTAAAAGCAGAAGCCGTGGACGATTTTATAAAAAGTTATTTCGAATCAATCTAAATCCAAAACCTGTGGATAAACGACTTGCGAAGTCGTTTATCCACAGGTTTGTTCTATGGAAAGGGAAGACACACTAAAATTTATAAATTCAGTTGTTCTGCTTTCCAAGCTGCTCGCAAAAGTAGAGGAGAGGTTTTTGGCAGAGAAGCTTTACGGGAAAATATCAGACATGGTGTTGGTATTTATCGAATATGTCGTAGAAACAGAACTTCGCAGGGCCGAAAGTATTGCAAAATCTAACAGTGCTGCGCAACACCCTATTAACGTCGCACAATATTATTATAAAAACTTGTTAAACTCCATAAGGGGTGTTCTTGATTGTCTGGAATACTTAGAACATGATACCAAAAACAACATCACTCCCCTACTTTTAGCCCATAAAAACCTTCTTAAGCTTAAGCTCCACATTTTAAAACACAGCCAAGTTACAAAGCTAATCGAGAAGAAGACTGAAAGCCAACCGACCTCTGTTTCCGAAATTAAAATTAAACCTGCTCTTAAAAATAAAGCTGCCGGGTCGGCCTTAAAGTCCAACTCCAGTAAAGAAAAAATTTTCAATTTTATTAAACGGTTCCCAGATGTGAGAACTAAGAAAATCATAAGCGAGTTTAACGCCTTATCCGACAGAACCGTAAAACGAAACTTAAAAGAACTTATCGACGAAGGATTATTAAAGAAAAAGTCAGAAGACGGAGCGGTGTATTATTTAGTAACAAATTTATGATAAAAGGCGTTGTTTTGGCCGGAGGTAAAGGTACTCGTCTTTGGCCGGTCACAAAAGTAACAGGCAAGCATTTTCTTCCCGTAGGCGATAAGCCGATAATTTATTATCCTATTTTAACCCTCAAAAAAGCTGGGGTTAAAGACATTCTTGTTGTATGCGGGCCTGAACATACCGATCAATATGTTAAATTACTTGGTTCGGGAGAAGAGTTCGGTGTTAATTTATACTATACGATTCAAGTAGAACCGAAGGGTATCGCTCATGGTCTTGGTTTAGCAAAATCGTTTTCTGATGGTAAAAAGGTTGCTCTTATTCTTGGGGATAATATTTTTGGGGACGAATTTAGTAAAGACTTTTCCAATTTTGACAAAAAAAATAGTGGCGCTGCTGTTGTTTTGAAACGGGTCCCCGATCCGCAAAGATTTGGCGTGGCTAAATTCAAAAATAAAAAAGTCGAACGAGTTATAGAAAAACCCAAAAATCCGCCGTCAGACTGGGCGGTGACCGGCTTATATCTGTATGACAACCGCGTCTTTAATATTATCGATAATCTCAAACCGTCTGATCGCGGAGAGTATGAAATAACCGATGTAAACAATTGGTATATTCGCGAGGGCAGTATGGATTTCATTAAAGCTAAAAAGTACTGGATAGATGCCGGTACTTTCGAATCTCTTCACCAGGCCAATCTCCTCGTCCGCAAGAACCGAAACTTTAAATAACCCTAGGTAGTTCTACCTGTAGATAATCGACTTCGCAAGTCGATTATCTACAGGTTATTCAAGGGAAACTTTGATGTCTATTTGAATATCTTTGAGGTAGGTTTCGACAAGTTTTTTATAACCGGCGCTTCCGTCAAAAATTTCATCTAAGATCTTTTTATTTAAAACCGAGCCGTAATTTTTCGCACCAAGATATTCCAAATGGCTGCTCCATTTATAGTACTCTAGAAATTCAAGCGTCTTTTGAGGACTTGATATATTATTCTCTCTCCATTCCGGGTATTTCAAGTCAAGAGGGTTGAAGTGAATATAAAACGGCAAATGGAGGAAGTGGGTATTGTCGGTAATGAGTATTTTCTTGTATCTTCCTTGAAATAACGCGCCTTCTCTTTCGTATTTCTGGTTGAAATATTTCGCATAGCCGATGTTTATCTTAGCCATAAATTTAGGGATCCCATTTTTGACTCGCGGCGAGAGCATTAAATGATAATGATTAGGCATTAAACAAAAAGCGAGAATATCGACAAGAGTCTTTCTTTTCTTTCTGGTAGTAGTACTAGTTAGTCCGGGATCAATTTTAAAAATTCTTGTAGAATTTTCAACCCTGTCTTCGTCGTTTAATTCATAGAGATCATGGACAAATCTAAGATAATCCTGCTTATCCAGAAAGATCTCTCTTTTTTCGACTCCGCGATTTAATGCATGGTAGACATTTTCCATCCCGACAGTATACCTGTGGATAATCGACTTCGCAAGTCGATTATCCACAGGTATTGTCTGATGTTCTTTGCGATAAAGTGGTAAAATTTAAATAAATTTAAAAATAAAACGCATGCGTTCAATACTGGAAGAAAAACTTGATAAATATATCAAGGACGAATTTGTATATGATTTCAATATACCAGAAACGGGGTTATATGTTATTGAAATAACTGGTCGGGCTAGAAGCTGGCTGCAGAATACTTTAAGATTTGTTTCTTTTTTAAAAGACGACGATCTGGCGGTAAAAATTGATGACAAAGAATTCCCAAAGCTGAATGGTAAAAGAGGTCTGTTTGATTCAGAGACGGCTTGGAATGGTAATAAACTATCAGGACTGCAACAGACCAATATGTTTTTAATTAATCTGGAAACAGGCCAACATTCTCTAAATTTTTTTGCCGATCAATTACCTTTGCTTGAAACCGTCATAGTTTACCATTCTCAAAACCAAAAAATCATCACTCTCAACCAATTTCCCAAAATCGAAGCCGGAAATCGTCGGCCATGGCTCTCTGTTGTTTTGGTTAACCTGTCTTTGGAAAAATTGGGGATTCAAGCAAGCGCCAACAAAAAACAAAACAGAGACGACAATGATTTGCAATTAAAAATAAATGGCCAGCGCCAAGTAAATGACATCCCCAAATCCCACAAATATTGGTATTGGTGCGGGCGCGTTCTTAAAGGTCAATCAAAGACATTTGATAAAAAACTTAATTTAGCCGCAGGTCTTCATTATATTGAACTTTGGACGGATAATACGCCCGTACTGGAAAAAGTGGAATTAACTCTTGCAAAAAGTCACGATAATTTAGGGAGCGCTATCAACATCATCACATATACTTATAGAGGAGTTTACGGGAATGAAGATTATAACCGTTACGATACAACCATAGAAACCGTTGTCGATGACTGGAATAATGAATTTTTAAATCAAACTGACCCGCCTCCAGAGCTTTTAGATCCGAACTTGGTCAAAGCTATGATCTATGTCGAGACCCGTGTGGGTTACTACGAAAATGATGTAGACGAATATCCGAGTCATCCGGACATAATGCAGGTTGCCGACCCTCGCAATAAAGCAATTCATGTTCTGCTCGACGACGGAGAAGAAGAAACAGAATATGAGGTTGTAAACGGAAAACTCAAACGCCTGTTTGAACAGGAAGCAAACGCTAGTACTCCGGAAGCAAGCATTAAGTGGGGTGTGAGGTGGTTGTATCATAAAGCCCAAAACAATATTCAAGAAAGTTCAAATTGGCGCAGAGAATGGGTATCATGGAAAGAAGTTGTTTTGAGATATGGACCGGGTACAAAGGACTACAGAGATAGGGTTTGGAAAATTTACAAAAACGGGATTGATCCCCAAGGAAATAAATTGTGGTTCATGTTGCTGCCCTTGCTTCTATTACCCGCTCTCGTTTTTAGCCTGTTCGTTTTACAAGGAAAGACCTACGTTACCTTTGAGGATATAAAAGGAACCGAAGATTACTTAACAAAAGCCCATATTTTAAATGGAGTTTGGTTTCAGCATTTACCGCTAGCTATAACACGCTCTAGCGCCGGAAATTTTTTAGCCATGGATAGAAAAAAGCCGATATATGTAAAATATTTGGACATTGATAAAGACGGGAGAGATGAAATTTTGATATCCGGTAAGTACTTAGCGCATTTTACCCACTATCTTTTAAAAAAAGAAGGCAATCAATATCGGATTGTCTATCACAATTCTGAATTTGATGCATTAAAAGAGGCATTTAGGACAAAAAAAATAGAATTTCTGGAATTTAAGGAAGTGGAAGGTGGTCTAAGTCTTGAAGCGGTAGAAAACTACCCACTCCATTACCGCAACGCTCCTGGTCAACTCTGGGCCACTTATTACTTTTTCGATCCGCAAGGGGGTAACTATAAATTTTACAAAACGGTCAAACAGGACTTGAACTAGTCTCATTATCGACATCGCAAGTCGATTATCCACAGGTTGTGAATTAACGGTGTTGACGGTAAAATTTCATTTTGGTAAAGAATTATACATACAGACCCTAGTTTCTGTTTTTATTTTTTTTGAATTTTTGTAATCTGCTGCGATTTAAAAGGAATGCCAAACTCTGTCCCTCCTGAATTTGGCAGTCCGCTATATTTTTAATATGATTAGGTCGTAGCAGGTTACAAAAATTTAAAACCCCAACCTTTTTAGTTTATTGTTAGTGACAGCCCCTGTGGATAATCGACTTGCGATGTCGATTATCCACAGGGATGGGGTTTTGCTTTGTTATTATGCTGAATTGGAAGAATATATTTAAGGGTTGGGCTGGGGTGCCAGTTTTAATTTTGGTCGTATTGGCGATTGTTTGGTTTCTTCCCGGCTACAAAAGCTGGCAGTTAAAACGTGCTTACGACAAAGTTGAGGAACCCTACTACGCCGACACCTACGGCGGGAAAACTCCGGAAGAAACATACGATATGTTCATTGACGCGCTTAAGAAGGGCGATGTTGAACTGGCGAGTAAGTATTTTGTGGTGGAAGATCAAGAAAAATGGAATAAAACATTGTCAGAATATAAAAAAGTAGGTTCTCTTGGCGGGTTTGTTAGTGAACTTGAGGAAGCCAAAGAAATATGGAAAAGAGTTGAAAGTGTAGACGAAAATACAGGCATGTTTGAATATGAAGTAGTGCTTCAGAAAGACTCAACCTTAGAATATGAAAGTCAAAAGTTAGAATTTCCTGCCGGCAAATATACAAATACAACGGAATTTCTTAGATATCCAAGTGGAATTTGGAAAATCTATGCTTTTTAAAGTACTAAGTTTTATTTTAGGAGGGGCGCTTTTAAGCGCCTTTTTGGTACTCGCAGCCCCGGTTTTTGCCTATGACCAAAACAATACTCATCCGGCCTTGACTGATGAAATAGCGGACTTCCATAACTTAAGTTTTCCCGATCAAAAGTTGTCATACCAAGAAAAACAGTGGCTAGTTCAAGGTTCTATCAACGAGGACGACGGAGTAAGGATGCTGTACCATTTTTATGATCCGGTTCATAACCGCGGTTTAGCAATGGTTGCCGGCGCTTCGTCAAAAGATTGGGGGCTGGCGGCTAACTTTCAGATGAATGTATTGGGCAGGCAATACGCCGGTTTTACCTCGGTATTTAACGACTCGTCGGAAGCGGACTTCTCGTATGGGAGAGCGTTGGAAGATTATGCAAAAGGCAACAGAGAGAGGGCGTTTGTCGCCTTTGGGCACATATTACATTTGCTTGAAGACGCCGGTGTGCCAGACCATAGCAGAGATGATACGCATCCACCGATATTGGATCTCGGCAGTCCTTATGAACACGAAATGGCTAAATGGAATCCTGATAATTTTCAAATTGCCAGAACATTGTTTTTAAGAAGAGAAAAACCGGTTTCGTTAAGTAGCATGGGGAGCTATTTTGATAGGGTTGCTAATTATTCTAATAATAATTTTTTCAGTAAAGATACGATTAGTAATGAAAAGTATTCAAAACCTCTGATAGGTAGCATTAAGAAATTAAAAATAGACAGTGGAGAAAATTATTTTATTGTTGGCATTGACTCAAGAACTAATAAAGAATTTCCATTAGCTTTTGTAGATATTAAATTCGGTTCATTGGGGCTAGAAATTTCAAAATTTGTAGTTACTCACGAACAAATCGGTTCCTACATCCTCGATGGCTACTGGGAACGCCTATCCAAAGAAGTTGTTATTAACGGCGCTGGAGCGCTAAAACTGTTTTTGGAGGAAGCGGAAGAAGCACGGCGGGAGTATTTAGCTAAAACGGAGCAGAAGAAGCCGAGTTTCTGGGCGCAGATGTTGGGGGTGTTTGGATTTGGTAGTGATTTATTAACGACTCCCGATGTCGGTACGACATCGGGAGTCAAAGACGGGACATCCGATGTTAAAGATACGGAGTTATCCACACGACCGACATTCGATGGCAGTAATCCACAGGGCGGTGACACCGATGACACTCGTGGTGACAGGAAGATGTCACCAACAGTGTCACCAATGTTACCAATGGTGTCACCATTGCCATTGGTGTCACCGTTTATGTCACCGGTTTCGACAAGCTCACCGCAAGCAAGTCCAACACCTAAATTAACGACATCAGATGGCCAAAAGATATCCGATGTCAAAACAACCGGCAGAGTGGTTATCAACGAAATCGCCTGGGCAGGGACAATGGCTTCGGCAAATGATGAGTGGATTGAGTTATACAACACGGAAAATTTTGATATTAACCTCGCTGGTTGGACTTTGAAGGCGGAAGACGGGACGCCGGAGATCATTATTTCCGGATTAACGACTCCCGATGGTGGCACGACATCGGGAGTCAACAACTCGGTGATCAAAGCCCAGGGCTACTTTTTGCTGGAAAGAACTGACGATTCCACAGTAAATACTGTCACGGCCGATCAAATATACAGCGGGGCTTTGGGAAATGAGGGTGAGGTTTTGCGACTTGTAAATTCAGCTGGAACTTTGATTGATACCGCCGGCAAGGCAGATGAGAAGTGGCTTTTCGGTAACTCAGTTGGGAAGGTTTCCATGGAAAGAACTCCTGACGGCGGCTGGAAAAATTTCACCGGCAATCCATCGGCCAAAGACGCTAACGGTAACTTTATAAACGGCACCCCTGGAACCGCCAACAGCACAGCGGTGGTGACATTTAGCTCCGGCGGCGGAGGGGGCGGCGGTGGCGGTTCGACAAGCTCACCATCACCGTCACCCACGCCGACACCTACGCCAACTCCGTCACCGTCACCAACTCCGTCACCGTCACCAACTCCGTCACCAGAACCGACACCTGAAAAAATAAACATCAACACGGCGGATAAGACATCATTAATGTCCCTTCCCGGCATTGGCGAAGTAAAATCGCAAGCAATTATTGACTATCGCACAACCAATGGCCCCTTCTCGCAGATAGAAGATATCCAGAATGTCAGCGGTATCGGTCCAGTTACATTTGAAAATATAAAAGACCTGATCACGGTTGGTGATGTAGTATCAAAACCGTCTGCCGTGACCGATCTTGCCACCGTTCATCATTCCCCCACCATTACTGCAACTTGGTCGGCTCCCGACTCGGGCAGTTTCAATGCGGCCAGCTTGAGCTACGATTTAAGGTATTCCGCCGATGATTTTTCCGATGACGACAGTATTTGGGACGATGCCACAGTAATAGCTAGTTCCAGTTTACCAAATGTCGGCACAAAGGGGGCGTCTCAAAACGCCTCCTTTGATATTTCTTATGAATACGGTCAGACCGTTTATTTTGCTTTGAAGACCAGGCCGTTGTCTTGCGGAACAGACAGTTGCGACGGTGAGTCCGAACTCTCGAATATCGGCGAAGTTAGTTTTCCGGCCGCCATAGATGATGACTCTTGGGCGATGCTTGGCAAAGACCAATATCATACTTCTTTTGCCGATGTTGCCGGACCGGCCGGACCGTCGCCGACCGTCAGTGAGTTTCCAGTTGATCCCGAGGATCCTTTAAGCGAATTTGATAATGTTTTTCGTTCTGACCAAATCTCCGCTCCCTGCGACAACGGCGGAGACAATGTTCGCATTTATGACCACAATCAGAACTCTGTAGGCGCTTTTCCCTGCGCCGGAGGGGGTGGAACTTGGATCGGGTATTTCAACAACAGTTATAACGACACGATTTTTACGCAATTTGAGCAGGTTGGAACTTTGCCCTGCGGTACATATGAGGAGTGCAAAAACAAAGAAACCACCTTGTCTATAAGGCAAGTCGTTTTAAGAGCCGACGGCTGGACTCCGCTCCCGACTTGGAGCGTCGGTCAGCCGGTTGCCGACGCCGATGGAAACATATATTTTGGAACAACAGACGGCTTGTCTTATAAACTCTTAAAACTCAACAAAAACGGCGTAAAACAATGGGAATACCCGACAAACGTCAGTATCGGAACACCCGCAGTTCTGTCCGACGGAACGGTGTACTTTGGCCGGAGCGGAGCGGGAGGAGTGCTGGCTTTCACGGCTTTAAAGTCAGATGGTTCTAAGAAATGGGACTACGATGATGCGAGTACGGTCAAAAGTATAGCTGTATCACCAGCAGGAGAGCCGCATTTTACATTCACAAGCGGGACGGACAAGTTGGCTGTGTTAAATACGGACGGGTCACTCAAAACGACGATATCCGGTTCCGGCTTAAACGGTTTCACGCCGGTTGTGCTGGACGACGGCACAATCATCACAGCTAAGTATGTAAGCGGGAACCAATTCTTCAACGGTTATTCGGCTGACGGAAGCCAATTCTGGCCGGCGGAGTTGTTTTACACCGGAACGAACGGCAATACTCCAACAAACCCATCTTACGATCAGTCAAGCGGTAAAACATATTCCGCCGCCGGCCCGAAATTATTCAGCATTTCGTCCGACGGTTCAACTTTGAATTCCAAAGATATCGCTCCTTGGGACTATTCGGCCACCACGACGGTTGCCATTACCTCGGATACTCTATTTGTCGGTTTCAGTAATTTAACCAACCCCGCTTCCGGCTCTAAATTATTTTCGATCAAAAAAAGCGATCTGACGGTAAACTGGTCATTTTCAGCTGACTCCAAAATTAACCAGCAAATGGCCATAGACAAAGACGCAAATGTTTATTTCTCCACCCAAAACGGCAAATTATATAGCATAGACAGTACCGGCAGTCAGCGCTGGGTTATTGATTTCGGCTCTAACTCAGACATTTCCCCGGTTTTAACCAAACACGGCCTAATCTGGTCTTACGGCAACAAAGTTGTAGGTGTAAATTAGGGGGGGGGTCAAAGCAGTCCGGACAAGCCCAAAAACAGGCTGGACAGTGGGTGCTAAATATGGCTAAATATGGCCAATAATTATCCACAATTGACACTCTTGTAGCCTTCAACAGAGAATGTATAATTAAGAATAACGATGGTTGACCCGCACACTTAGCAAGCATCTAACTCCCAGCCGAACGGTGCTTGGCTATAGGCAGATTTTGCAATAATAGCCTAGGTGTTTGTTGCAGTGTTTAACGGGTCGTTAACAGGCAAATGCTTGTTAAGTGTGTGGGTTGACTTCCTCAGCTAGTTTGCTAGTATGGGTAAGTCAAAACATCATATATAGTCAGTAAAACATTAGAAATCATGATAAACGCAATAGTCAAATTGACTAAGATATAGCCATTTTTGGCTGCTTTGTGTTTATGAGCTGGCCGCTTCTGGATCTCGATATATCGAAATTTCTAAATATCAATATATCGAGTTTGGAAGCGGATAGCCCATGACGGGACATTGAAAATTAGGAGAATGACAACAATGTAGCGAATCTAGGAAAGTATATTAATTTGTGTTTAGAAGGTTTTGAGTCGAAAGAGCCGTCGTTAATTTACTGGTCGAATCAAAGTGAATTAGCGGTTGGTCAACGAAACCTTAAAAAGTTTAGTAACAAGAAAAAGGAGGAAAAGTAAAATAGTAATTAAACTCTGTGCTTATTGATATGTCGATATGTCGAAATGTCGAGATGTCGAAAGTTCAGGGCAAATATAAAAATTAAAATGAATATTGTATCAAAAGGTACTCGAGACCGCTTGATAAAAGCCTTCTCAGTACTCACTGCGGTAACGACCGTGTTGTCGTTATCGGGAATAGCATCTTTTGCTCCAGTAGCATTTGGTGCCACCCCAGCTGATTATGGTCTTACAGAAGGCAATACCATCAGCGCAGCCGGTTCTGACGATCCGGATGTATATATCGTCAACGAGCACGGGTACAAGAGATTATTCTTGAGCCCTCAGATCTTCAATCTCTATGGCCACCTCGGAGGATTTGCCAGCGTTAAGAATGTGTCGCCTGCGACCAGGGATGCCTTCGTAACTTCCGGCTTGTTCCGAGTTGACGGAGATGAAAAGGTCTACGGAATAGAGACAACTGGTGAAGACGTAGCCACATTGCATTGGGTTAACACCTCAGGCGCGCAGGCGGTTGCGGATGACGCGAACTTCTTCAAAAAGGTCTTCGTCATCAATGCTGCTGAAAAGGTTCTCTACAGCATGGGATCTGATTACACTTCAGTAAACCAGGTTCCTGCGTATGCAAGAGGCGGTTCAGTAGCACCGACTCCAGTACCAGCTGGTTCGGTCTCAGTCAGCTTAGCTCCTGGTAATCCTGCAGGTGCGACTATCACGACCAACGCCCAAGGGGTTGAGATGTTGAGAGTTAGATTATCCGGCACAGGAACGATCAACCAGATGGTCTTTAAGAGACAAGGTGCTGGTGCTGTGGGCGACTTTGACAATGTCTATGTATATGAAGGTGCGAGAAGATTGACTTCTGGTAAAACATTTTCGTCCGCTACCGGCGAGGTTACATTCATTAACTTGAATGTTTCTGTGAGCGGTTCCAAAGACCTCTCATTAGTAGGCGACTTTTCAGCAACAGCTGGAAATGTTAACTATGTTGCTCTAAATTCAGTGAGCTTATCATCCGGAACGGTGAGCGGTTTACCGGTATCGGGCAACAATGTCTCGGTTTCCGGCGCTACAAGCGGAAGATTAGATGTAGCTAAGGTTGGTTCTATTCCAAACCCGAATGTCGGCCAAAAGCAGGCATTGGTGTCTGAATTCAAGCTTACAGCCAACACCGAAGCGGCTTTAGTGAAAAGAATCACCATGCTTCAGGGAGGCACGGTCAAGCCAGCCGACACAGTTAATTGGAAAATAAAAACCGGTACAAGCGAATGGACTGGTTCAATTGATGCATCCGGTTATGTCGTCTTTGACATGGGTTCAGGACACACGATTGCCAAGGGAGGCGAGGCCATCTTCTATGTGTATGCTGATGTGAATGGAAAAGCAGCCGAAGATATCAACCTCTACTTTGAGAATGCCACCGATATACTGGCACTCGGCGATCAGTACGGATTCGGTATGAATACGGCATCCGGTACCGCTAACCAAGGTATTGATGCCATGGATGCGGCATCCGAGGCGTTTGATGTTACCTTGCAGGGCGGTGTTCTGACGATTGCCTACAATGGTCCGTCAGCTGGGAACATCGGTACCAATACTTCCGATACGGTCTTATTGAGATTTTCAATGACCGCGGCTACAAACATTGAAGTAAGAAAGACCAAACTGGTCCTTTGTAAGGATACGGACGGTAACGGCTCGTTTGCCAATGCCGCCGATACTGACAGTGGTTGGTCCGACATCACAGACATTAAAGTTACCGACGAGGATTCAGGTACGACTGTTCTCGGTCCTGCCGACGGTTCAGCGTTTACGGTTTCTCACGCGGCCGGTACCTGTGAAGACAGCGTAACCGGAGCCGAAAGGGTCTTTACTGATGTTGTTGATCTTGCGGCCGGAAAGACCTATAACTTTAAAGTTACAGGCGATGTAAATACGGCTAACACCGACGGCAACGGAGTTGCTTTGGTAGCCACCGATGCCATTCAGGTGTTCTTGGATAACTACACAGCCGGCGGAAGTGTTTCAACTGCGGACGTGACAGTTATGAAGTATTCCGGTACTAACACTGCGGTAGCCGATGCCGACATTGTGCCTCAAGCAGATATTGGAGGAGGTATTCAGACGATCCAAGCCGCGTCTTTGACGCTGGGCTTGAGTTCTTCAGTAACAAGCCAGACGCTTGTAAGAGGAACAACCGGTAAAACAGCAGTCGGAATTGCTTTCCAAGCAGGAAATGCTTCGGCCTTGAAAGTTACTGATGTAGTTCTGACCGGTTACTATCGTGATGCCGCTTCTGGTGCATTCACACTTGGTTGTGTAAGCACCGAATGTGTTTCCGGTTTGGTTTCCTCTGTTTCCATCTATGAAGTGGAATCAGGAACAGTATTATCAACCAGCCCATCATCCAATCAATTGTCCAACACGACTGGTACAGTTACATTCAACAGTTTGAACTGGACAGTTCCGGCTGGCGCGACAAAGACATTGGGTGTGAAAGTTAACTTGAGTAGCAATGCTTTGGCGGATACTGATTACTTCTCATTTGACATCAACGCGACAGGAGATGTGACAGCATTGGACTCGTCTTCAAAGACGGTTAATGCTGGCAACGCCGATCCTAACGGCAGTACTGGTCCGACCGTATTCACGACAGTGTCCAACGCGGGCACAATGACCACGGCTGTTGCTCCTGGCACTCCGTCTGACCATGCGGTCTATTGGGGTCAGACAGGGGACAACATTGGCATGTGGAGATTTGCAGCTGCCAACGAAGGATTCTACATAGAGAAACTTAACTTCCAAGAGAAAGACGCTGCCGTTCAGCAACCCTTGGTAACAGATAATGTTAAGACGGTCTATGTACAGTATAAGAACAAGGCTGGTACTACCTTGACCACATCGAGCACATTCAACAGCGTAGCCTCAGTTGCGTTCGGTTTCACCGGCGACAACAGACCATATATTCCGAAGGATGGAAGCTTGGATATATCGATGCTGGCTGACTTTAAGTCCAAAGCCGAAGGAGCGACGACTGCTTCCCAAAGCACTTCCTTCTTTGACATTGACTTTGTTGGTCAATCAGGTACTGGAGATGATACCTTCCGAGCGGTTGGAGAGGGCTCCGGTACGATATTAAACGGCAGTGACACAGGCATAACCGATAGGGAACAGACCACTCAGATCAGACCATATAGGGTGTTCCCAGAGTTTGCTCTGGTTGCTCCGACAGCCACCAAGCTAACCACCGTTGACCCGGTCTTGACCTTCACCATTACGGCTAAAGGTTTGACTGATTCAAATTTGTTCTTCGACAATGTAGCGACTGGCTCCGGATCACTTAGATTCGAAGTTGTTGCTTCCGGTGTCGGAACGAACAATGTGGCCTTCACCGTAAGAGATGCTGGCGACAACTCTATCCTTGATACTGGTACGATTACTGCCGCAACTGTTCCTGCGACAGCTGCGAGTATGACTATCGACTTTACCAGTAAAGATTTAGAGATTGCCGGAGGTTCATCTAAGACCATTAAGGTTTATCTGGATGCTGTTACCAACTTCAACACCCCGATTAATACAACGGCTGGTGTTGGGTCGGATTACTTCCAGCTGGTCTTGCGTGACGAGAACAATGGAACTAATTCACTGGTTTCGTGGGTAGATAATGCAGCTAATACCACAGACGACAGTGATACCACTTGGGACGGAACTACCGGTTTCGCCAATGGGTTCTTCAGGATGTTGCCATTGTCTGGTTACCAGTTCTTACCCTAATGGACTAGACACGATTTCGGTTGTCCTTGATAAGGACTGAACCCCCACACTCATGCATGAGTGTGGGGGTGAACCGAAAAACCCTAAAACCGCCTTTCGGCGGTTTTAGGTTACTCGGGAGTTAATTGGCGACTTCGCAAGTCTTACAGACTTGCGAAGTCATTGATTTTTATTGCCTTTTTCGATATTATTCAGCAATGTTTGGTTATAAAATTATGGGTAACAGATTATTTGTTTTTTTCTTGTTGTCCCTAGCCGTCCTTGCCGTTTTCGGCCGAACAATTTGGTTTGATTATGTTCAGCTTGATGAGGGCATAATTTTGGTTAATAATTGGTTTTTTGTGAGTGATATCTCTAATTTTTTTGAAGCGTTCAAGCACGATATAAATTATCCGAGTAACATAGCTCCGTATTATAGGCCTATGTTTATAGTGAGCTTTATACTGAACAGCCAGTTTGGTTCGAGCCCATTAGTTTTCCATCTCGGTAACATTTTACTGCACATCATTGCGGCGTATCTTATATTTTGGCTTTTTCTTGAGCTTGGTTTTAAAAAAGAGATTTCTTTTGTCTCCTCCCTAATATTTGCCATTCATCCTGTGGTGACGCCTGTGGTAGCTTGGGTGCCAGGCAGAATAGAGGCGATTCTTACCATATTTACCGCATTATCGTTTATTATGTTCATTAGGTATTTGAGGATTGGCAATTGGCGATATGTGGTGGGATTTTTCATTTTTTTCACGGCCGCTCTTTTTACAAAAGAAGTAGTCATTTCTTTGTTTCCTGTTTTGGCGTTTTACTACTTGATTTACAGGAAGGAGAAATTGACAAAATTAATGGTACGTGATGTCCAGCAGATACCAGATACCGATAGGAAGAGAATATGGTTTTGGCTTATAGGTTCAGCTGCTATAGTTATTTTTTGGTTTTTCGTAAGAAAAAATGTTTTAGCCGGGGCCGGTATAATTGACATCACTTTTTTACAAATTCTGTCTATGCTTTGGTCTAATTCCGCGGCGATTATTCTTTATCTTGGCAAAACAATTTTGCCGTTTAATTTGTCAGTTTTTCCCACATTGAATGGTTCAACTTTTATCTATGGATTTGTTGCCTTAATTTTTTTGGTGGCATATTGGTTTACTAGTCGGATAAAATTTTCAACTTTAAGTGCTTTGGGTCTTCTCTGGTTCGTCGCCTTTTTAACGCCATCTCTCGTTGGTCTATATCCAACTGAGAAAATGGCCTTTTTTGAACATCGGCTGTATTTGCCGTTAGTTGGTATTTTTATATTTTTTGTCGGCCTACCGACATTTCGACATATCGATATGTCAAAATATCGATATAAGTTGCCGATAACCGCCGTTATTATATTATTCTCTGTCCTGACCTTTAACTACAGTGGCTTTTATAGCGACAGACTGACTTTTTGGGGGAGAGCCGTAATTGACTCGCCATTGTCCCCTCAAGCCCAAAAGGGCCTTGCTACAGCTTACTTGGCGAATGGCAGAGTGGATGAAGCAAATGAAAGATTTGCGAGAACCCTTGAGCTTAATCCTCAAGAAAAAAATGTTCACTTGTCGCTAGGGCTATATTACCTTGGCCAGGGACAATATGATAAAGGAAAAGAAGAACTTGAAAAAGAAATTGAAATTGACCCAAATCAATTCATTGCTCACCATAGCTTAGGCAGAGTATATGCCCAGAAGAACAACTACAAAGAAGCGGAGAAGTATTTCCTGAAAACCATTGAGCTAAGTCCTGATTATGTTTTGGTCCACCAAGATCTTGTTGTTTTGTATTTCGTTCAGAACAAGCATCCGCAGGCAATAGCCCAACTTAAAGAACTTTTAAGAATCCAGAAACCCGAAGCGATGCATCCCCAGATTCTTAAAATATTAGAGATATACGCCAAAGAGTCAGTGCTTCAATAGAAAAATATGGGTAATATTCTGAAAGCTATTGTTATCGTACTGATATTTATATTAGCCGGAACTCTCTTTTTTCACAGTCTTACTTCGGTAAATGTAGATATCGGTCGGCATATTAAATTAGGAGAAATTAT